>CAYVYL010000025.1:0-23333 GCA_964455665.1 uncultured Verrucomicrobiota bacterium | reverse complement strand
GTCGCGCACGTGGTGTTCGAGCAGGGCGACGTCGGAGAGGCTTTCGGTTTTGGTGACGCCGATTTCGGTGCAGAAGTTGCGGATGGATTCAGCGGGATAGCCACGGCGGCGCATGCCGCACAGCGTTGGCATGCGCGGATCGTCCCAGCCGTTAACGAGGCCTTCTTTGACCAGTTCGAGCAACTTGCGCTTGCTCATGACGGTGTAGGTGAGATTGAGGCGGGCAAATTCGATCTGCTGCGGCTGAGTTGTGCCGAGGGTTTCAAGGATCCAGTCGTAGAGCGGGCGGTGCACTTCGAATTCGAGGGTGCACAGCGAGTGGGTGATGCCTTCGATGGAGTCTTCGATGCAGTGGGCGAAGTCGTACATCGGGTAGATGCACCAAGTGTTGCCGGTGTTGTGGTGTTCGACATGTTTGATGCGGTAGATAGCTGGGTCGCGCAGGTGCAGGTTGGGCGAGGCCATGTCGATGCGCGCGCGCAGAACATAGGCGCCGTCTTCGAATTCGCCGGCTTTCATTTTTTCGAACAGCTC
Source organism: uncultured Verrucomicrobiota bacterium (assembly GCA_964455665.1). Lineage (GTDB taxonomy): Bacteria > Verrucomicrobiota > Kiritimatiellia > Kiritimatiellales > Tichowtungiaceae > Tichowtungia. The sequence goes on along the minus strand of CAYVYL010000025.1, from coordinate 22,799 downwards.
AAGGTTTTCTTCAATGGAGCGTTGGCGGCCTTCCGGCTCTTTGCCCGGTTCGGTCGGCACGCCGCGGTATTCTTTGAAGGCGTCGACGCTCAGGTCGCAGACGTAGGCTTTGCCGAGTTGGATCAGCTGAACCGCGTACTCAGCCATTTTTTCAAAATAGTCGGAAGCCCAGTAGAGGTGCTCGCCCCAGTCGAAGCCGAGCCAGCGAACGTCGTCTTTGATGGCGTCGACATATTCGACGTCTTCGGCGGTGGGATTGGTGTCGTCGAAGCGTAGGTGGCAGCGGCCGCCGTATTTGAGCGCGGTGCCGAAGTCGAGGCAGATTGCTTTGGCGTGGCCGATGTGCAGATAGCCGTTGGGCTCCGGCGGAAAGCGGGTGACCACCTCGCTCCGTTTGCCGGATGCCAGATCCCCATCGATAATGTCATGAATAAAATTTCCAGCTGGTGCGCTCATACTGATTTCTCCCAAAAAGTAGGGGTTTTTCTGCCCGATTTTGTGCGGGATGGCAATCTTTTGTGCGAAATATTGGGGGAATAGGTTCACATTAAAAGTTGACCGCTTTGCCCACATATAGTAATAACCTTATAAAACTGATAAGGAATAGCAGGTTTTCACTATGGAAAGGATGAGGTTTATGAAAATGTCTACTAAAGGCCGCTACGCGGTTCGAATTCTTTTAAGCATCGCTCGCCGGCAGCATAACGGGCCGGTTCCGAAAAAAATTATTGCAGCCGATGAGGGCATCTCCGCCGATTATATTGAGCAGATTATTGTTCCGCTTAAGAATGACGGTCTGTGTGTTGGTATCCGCGGGGTCAAGGGCGGGTTCAAACTGTCTAAAGAGCCGAAGGACATCACAGTGTATGATATTCTCGTCGCATCTGAAGGCGTGATGAAATTAGTCGACTGCGAACAGATGGATTGCGCCGGTCGCGATAAAAACAAATGCGCCACTCGTCCGGCATGGGAAGGCGCTTCCAACGTCCTTAAAGCGTACTTCGAAAAAATCACACTCCAAGACCTGGTTGAACGGGCTGCCGAATATGACAAACCCGGCGCCGCCAGTTACAGCATCTAGTTTAATAGGGGGAGTTGAGGAATGAAAATTTATGACAGTGTAACGCAGACCGTGGGTGGGACTCCGCTTGTTCGACTGAATCGTCTGGCGGACGGGCTGAAAGCCACGGTGCTCGTGAAAATGGAATCACGCAATCCGCTTGGCAGTGTCAAAGACCGCATTGGTGTTGCCATGATTGAATCCGCTGAAAAAAACGGGGATTTGAAACCCGGCGACACCATTGTGGAGCCGACCAGCGGCAACACCGGGATCGCGCTCGCGTTCACCGCGGCCGCCAAAGGCTACAAGTTGATCCTCACCATGCCTGAAACCATGAGTATGGAACGGCGCAAGTTGCTGGCCGCGCTTGGTGCGGAACTGATTCTCACGCCCGGCTCCGCCGGCATGCCCGGCGCAATTAAAAAAGCCGAGGAACTGGCTGGGCAGCTGCCCGGAGCGTTCATGCCGCAGCAGTTCGACAACGCCGCGAATCCTGAGATTCACCGCACAACCACCGCAGTTGAAATTTGGGACGACACGGACGGCACGGTCGATATCTTCGTGGCCGGTGTCGGAACCGGCGGAACCCTCAGCGGCGTCGGCTCCGCGCTCAAAGAACGCAAGCCGGAAGTCAAAGTGGTTGCCGTTGAGCCGGTCGACTCGCCCGTTATTTCCGGCGGCGAACCCGGACCGCACAAAATTCAGGGCATTGGCGCGGGATTTATCCCGATCAACCTAGACACGGGGCTGATCGACGAGGTGATCCAGATCAACTCGGCCGATGCGGGAGATACATCCCGCCGCTTGGCCAAAGAGGAGGGCATCCTCTGCGGAATCTCCGCCGGAGGCAACGTCTGGTCCGCGCTGGAGCTGGCCAAACGGTCGGAGAATGCGGGCAAAACGATCGTCACCATCGTCTGCGATAGCGGCGAGCGCTATCTCTCCACCTGGTTGTTCGAGCAGGCGTAAAAAAGAGCGCACGGGCACCATGCTCACCCGCTTCGGCGAAAAAGAGGTGTTCGAAAAACTGCTGTTAAACTCATGATTTGCAGGGCGAGTTTGCTTTCCCCCGCCTGTTAAGATGAAGCAGAAAGCGAATACGGATGACTGAAAAAAGCAAGGGTCCAAGCTCAACCTGGCTTCAACCATTGGAAGCAAGACTGACGGCAAAGGGGAACGGCAACCCAAAGCGATCGGTTGAGGAACTGGCGGCGCACGTGCTCGGTTGCAAACCGCTCGAAATCTACTTCCGTGAAATGACCTCGGAGCAGGAAGCCGAGCTCGAAACCCTGATCACCCGCGCGGAGCTCGGCGAGCCGATCCAGTATATCATCGGCCACGTCGATTTCCGGGGAGTAGAAATCACCTGCGATTTGCGCGCGCTCATTCCCCGCCCGGAAACGGAGCTTCTTGTAGAAGAGGTCTTAAAGTCGGTTTCAAGTTTCAATTTTCAAGTTTCAGATTTCATCCGCATTGCGGATGTCTGCACTGGAACGGGTTGTATTGGTCTGGCCTTGGCTCATGAGCTCCCGAACGCTAAAGTGACCGCCATCGATATTTCGCCGGACGCGCTGGCGCTGGCAAAAGAGAACGCGGAGCGGCTCGGACTATTGGATCGTTTTACTACTGTGCAGGGAAATCTTCTCAACGTAGACGCGACGTCCTCGTCGCGTTGCAACCGCAAAGAATGCGGTGAGGACACCGCGTCTACGCTCTTTGCGGAACACTCATTCGCCGTCGTGGTTTCTAATCCGCCCTATATTCTGTCGGGAATTTGTAAGGAGTTGGATCGTTCAGTTAAAGAGTATGAACCGCAGCTGGCGCTTGATGGCGGCGCGGACGGCATGGACCTTATCCGCCCGCTGGTTGAACAGGCCTCAAGGGTTTTGAAACCCGGTGGCGGTCTTTTTCTCGAGATCGGCTTTGATCAGGGCGAGGCGGTTTTCCAATGGTTGGAAAAGTGCGGTTTCAAAAACGTCCGGATCATCAAAGACTATGCGGGACTCGACCGGATTGTCTGCGGAACGCAACCTTTTGGAGTGCGGTGATAGTTTTTGTTCCGCACCATCGCATTTGAAATGACCCGTGGGGCGGCCCTGCTATCCGTGGGACAAATCCCCTCACATGAACCGATCATTTGGAAAAGTTCCCACGGATGACAAAGTGATTCCACGGATCAGTGCGCGAAATCCCAGCGGTCCAGGAAAAAGCGGCGAGCCATGTCTTTATCGCCGCACTCTAAACGTTTGCAGGACAAAACTGATCGTGATGTTCAGCTCGTTGAGTTGCCGAACCTCTTCTTTTGCTTCCGGACTCGAGTTCCAGAAGATCGGTGTCATCTGAATCAGATCGGTAATTTGTTTCTGATTGAGAGTGATTTCATACGACACGCTGTCGCGCGCACTCTCTTCGAACAGCGGTGCGCACTTGGCGGTGGCCTCATCGGCTTTTTCTTCAAAGTCACCGGCTTCCGGATTCAGCAGGGTTCGCAGCTCGATCAAATGGTTCGGGCCGGGAATGCCAAGGATGAGCTGGCCGTCGGGTTTCAGGATACGGGCGAACTCTTCGGTGTTACGCGGGGCGAGAATGCTCAGAATACAGCCAAACGATTGGTCGGCAAAGGGCAGTTCGCGCATCCCGTTGGCGACGATCCATGTGACATCCTTATAGCGTTTGGCCGCGCAGCGGATGGCCTCTTTCGACACATCCACTCCGAACCGCCGGCCACTCAGCGCGCCGAGAAAATGGCCTTCGCCGCAGCCGCAATCGAGAATTGCCACTTCGCTTTGCTTCGTTGCTGTCGCAGGCTCCAGCCTCACTTCGTGTGTAGGATGTGGAAGGTGGGATGTGGAATGTTGGATTGCTTTTGTGACTGGATCGAACGCGCCGGAGTCGAAGAAGCGGCGGCGGGCCTGGATCATGGCTTTATCGTCGCCGGGATTTTTTGATTTTCGCTGATGGCTCAGTAATAGATTGAGGTATCCCTCCTTCGCCAGATCGAATGAGTGGTTGTTTTCACACAGAAAGGTGCGGTTGTTTAGCAACAGCTCTTTCTTGCAGACGGGACAGATGATCGATGAGTGGGCCATGGGGAATGTTAACCACGGAATACACGGAAAACACAGAAGGTTGTTCGATTTCCGTGTCTTCAGTGTATTCCGTGGTCAGTGTTCTTTTTGATACTGGAGGCTCGGCGCAGGCTTTTGGGGCCGAACGTTGAGCGGATGGAATCGACGGCGCGACTGAGTGCCTCGCGCTGGGTCGAGGTTTGTTTTTTTTCTGAGGCAAATAGGTCGAGTTGCGCAGATTCGGCCGTTTTGCGCAGACCGCTCACGCCGAAGCCGATCAGGCGCACGGGCGAATGAAGCCCTTCTTTGCGCAGCAGTTCGAGCGCGGTTTCGCGCAGGGTGATATCGTCGCAGCAGACGGGGTCGAGCCGCCGTTGGCGGGTGATGGTGGAAAAATCTTTCCAGCGTACTTTGATCTGCGCGGTGGCGGCGTAGAACTCGGCCTTGCGCAGGCGGCCGCCCACTTTGTCGGCCAGATCCATCAGGCGCTGCTCAATTACGTCGGGGTCCGTCTCATCCTCTGCAAACGTGATTTCGTTCGAGATACTTTTTTCTTCGATGCCGGTGATCACCTCGCGGTCATCGATGCCAAAGGCGCGGCGGCGGAAAGAGGCCGCGGCGTTTTCACCGAGCCATTTTGTCAGCAGACCGGGATTAGCTTTTTGTAAATCGCCGATGGTGTGGATATTGCGCGCCTTGAGCATCGCCTGGGTTTTGCCGCCCGCGCCCCACATCCGTTTAATGGAAAGCGGGGCGAGAAAGGCGGGAATCAGTTTTTCGGAAAAGGGGACGCGGGTTAGGCCGTCGGGCTTATTCATATCGCTGGCGATTTTTGCGAGGAACAGGTTGGGGGCGACGCCGACCGAGCAAGTGAGTCCGGTCTCCTCCAGAATGGCGGACTTGATCTTACGGGCGATTTCGGGGCCGTCGCCGAACAGGTGGATGGATCCGGTGACGTCGAGAAACGCCTCGTCGCACGAAAGCGGCTGGACGTGCGGGGTGAAGCGCTCGAAGATTTCCATAATCTGCGCTGAGACTTCGTGGTAGCGGCTCATGCGCACCGGCAGAAAAATCGCTTGCGGGCAGCGTTGCGCTGCTGCGCGCGACGGCATGCCGGAGTGAATTCCGAATTCGCGCGCTTCGTAGGAGCAGGTGGAGACCACCCCGCGCTGGTTGCGCGGCGAGCCGATCACAACGGACTTGCCCTTTAGTTCGGGATTGTCGTGCACTTCGACCGCCGCGAAAAAGGCGTCCATGTCGATGTGAAGGATGGTTTTTGGAGGCATTGAGGATGAGCATAGCGAGTTTTTATCTTTATCTTAATCTTAATCCTAATCGCACTCTCCCTCTCTCGTCCGTAGCCAGATCAAGATTAAGATTAGGATAAAGATCATGATTGGGAGAATGGAAGAACATAAAAAACATGGAAATAGGGTTGAAGGGACGGGGCAATTGGGATAGAAAGCACGTTCTTTTTCCGCGGGGAGAACCCGCACTATTGGACTGGAGATACAATACTATGGCTACAAAAATACGTTTATGCCGCATGGGCGCCCGCAACAACCCCTTCTATCGTCTGGTTGTCGCTGACTCGCGCTTTGCAACCACCGGCCGCAACCTCGAAGTGCTAGGCTGGTACGACCCCAAGAAAGCTGAGAAAAATTTCAGCGTCAAAGTTGATCGCGTTGATTACTGGCTGGGAACGGGCGCACAGATGTCCTCTACCGCAAAAAGCCTGATCAAAAAAGCCCGCGCCGGCGAAGGTGTCGCACCGGGTGCCGCTCCGCAGGCAAAACAGGTCGATACACAGGCTCTGATGGACGCCGTTCCCGAACAGGTTGAAACGCCCGTCGAAGCTCCCGTAGAAGAGGCCGTTGCCGTGTCCGCCGAAGCTTCAGTGAAGGCGGAAGAAGTGGTTGTCGCCGAAGAGACTCCTGCTGAAAAAGAAGCTCCCGAAGCCGCTGCCGAAGAGGTTGTGGAAGAGGAAGCTCCTGAAAAACAGGAGTCCTAATCATGAAAAAACTCGTTAAGCAGATGGCCACCGCCCTGGTGGACCATCCCCGCCACGTCAAGATTACCGAAATCAAATGCGAAAAAAGCGTTGTGTATGAACTGCGCTGTCACGCCAAAGACGTCGGCAAAGTAATTGGCCGCAGTGGAAAAACGGTCGGTGCCATGCGCACGCTCCTCGGAGCGATCGCTGCCCGCGAAGGTCGCCGGGCCATGCTCGAAGTTGTGGAGTAGGGGGATTGGAATACTGGAATGCCGGAATGATGGATTGATGATTCTTCTTCCCAATACTTCCCAATTCAAAAAAGCGTTCCGTTTTGCGGGGCGCTTTTTTTGTCCCCCAATACTCCTGTACTCCAATCATCCAATATTCCATTCTTCCTCCCATGCGTATTGATGTGATCACTATTTTCCCCGAAATGCTCGAAGGCTTCCTTGGCCAGAGCATGATGAAGCGCGCCGCCGAGGCGGGCCATGTGGAGTTTAACCTCATCAACCTGCGCGACTTCACCGAGGACAAGCACAATAAAACCGACGACCGTCCCTTCGGCGGCGGCCCCGGCATGGTGATGAAGCCCGAGCCGATGTTTAAGGCGGTCGAATCGCTACGCACCGAAAAGAGCCGCGTGATTCTGATGTGCCCGCAGGGCGAACCGTTTAAGCAGGCCCGCGCACAGAAACTTTCTGATGAAGAGCACCTGATTTTCATCTGCGGGCACTACGAGGGAATCGACGAGCGAATCCGGCAGGAGCTGGTTGATGAGGAAATCTCCATCGGCGACTATGTGCTGACTAACGGCGTACTTTCCGCCGCCGTGGTGATTGATGCGGTCGTCCGTTTGCTCCCCGACGTGCTCGGCGGCGAGGGGGCCACCGAGTCGGAATCGTTCAGCGAACCGCTGCTGGAGGGGCCGCAATACACCCGCCCCGCTGAATTTCGCGGCATGAAAGTGCCTGAGGAGCTCCTTTCCGGCGATCACGGCGCCATCGCCGCCTGGCGTCGCAAACAGGCCGAACAGCGCACCGCCGAGCGCCGCCCCGACCTGCTGGGAGGCTGAGCCGTCCTGAAAGCGCGGAAAAGCAGGAATCCTCGCTTGACCGGTGGACTCATTTAGGTACTATCCACTGCTCGCTTTTGAGAATTTGAAGAAAGAGAAGAATTATGAACGCAACCGTAGTAAAAATCGGCGCTGAACAATGCACTAAAGAAATTCCGGAATTCCGGATCGGCGATACCCTCTGTGTGCATGTGAAAATCAAAGAAGGCGCCAAAGAGCGTATTCAGAACTACACCGGCGTGTTGATTGCCCGTAACGGTTCTGGCGTTGCTGAAACCATTACTGTCCGCCGTGTTGCTTTCGGTGAAGGCGTGGAGCGTGTATTCCCACTGCAGAGCCCGAACGTTGTTCAGATCGAAGTGGTCCGCCGCGGTAAAGTCCGCCGCGCGAAACTTTACTACCTGCGTGATCTCACCGGCAAAAAAGCTCGCATCAAAGAGCGTCGCGTATAGGTCGCTTCGCGACAGTTATTTGTTAAGCGTTATTTGTTATTAGGGAGAATTTTTGCACTGGATATGGAGTTTTAATTTTACACCAATAACCAATATCTAATAACCGATAACAGCAATATGGACATGCTCGCATTTGAAAAAGAGGCCTGGAATTCAGGCCTCTTTTTTATTGCCGGCGTCGATGAGGCCGGGCGCGGTCCGCTCGCCGGACCGGTCGTCGCCGCCGCCGTCGTCTTCGATCGCGAGTCTCTTGAAAACGGCGGCGCTGAAGAATTCGCCGGGCTCACCGATTCCAAACAGCTGACCGAAAAAAAACGCGACCTCTTTTTTGAGCAGCTCACCACCTGTCCGTTTGTGCACACCGTCTTCGCGGTGATCGAGTCCGAAGAGATCGACTCGATCAATATTTTACAGGCCACCTGGAAAGCGATGGCCAGCGCGCTGTCCGGCCTCGACCGCCTGCCCGAGCTCGCGCTGGTCGACGGCAACCCCGTGCGCGGTCTGCCGTGCGACTCCAAAAGCATCGTTAAAGGCGATGCCAAAAGCCTTTCCATCGCCGCCGCATCTGTTATCGCCAAAGTCACTCGCGATCGCATAATGTGCGAGCTCGACGCCAAACATCCCGAATACGGCTTTGCCCGTCATAAAGGCTACGGCACGAAACGCCATATCGAAGCCATTCATAAATACGGGCCGCTTCCCTGCCACCGCAAAACATTTCGCCCGATCGCCGAACTCAATCAGGGGGAATTTGGGTTTAAGTAAAGTTTTTGTAGGACACGCTTCCCGTATTCGGGAGCGTGTGTTTTCCTGATGCAGACACAAGCTCTCTGAGTACAGAAAAGCTTGTCCTACAATAAAGGGCGAGGTGCGGCAAAATCATGGGTGATAAAATCATTTTCAATCGGATTTTTTCTATGTTTAAAAAAGCTCCCGAAGCACCGCACCTTCAGACAGGGCGGCGGGGTGAAAAACAGGCGGAACGGTTTTTGAAAAAAGCAGGATATAAAATTATCGGACGCCGGGTTCGGTGCGGCAAACACGATGAGATCGATCTGATTGCACGGCAGGATGACACGATGGTTTTTGTGGAAGTGAAGACCCGCAAAACTGAAACGTATGGTCGACCGGCGGCGGCCGTTAACCGCGACAAACGCCGCAAGCTGTCGCGCGCGGCGGTCACTTTTTTGCAAAAGCGCAAATTGCAGCCGCCAACGATTCGCTTCGACATCATCGAAGTGATTAGCGAGCCGCCCGAAATCCGTCACATCGAAAACGCCTTTCAGCTGGAAGGCGGCTATCGAATTTGGTGGTAGGGAGAGGGGCAAAGGGACAAAGGCGTCAGGCACAAAGTTTCAACCATTTGAAAATGATGCGGGTGCAGGCTTAGTCTGCTTACGGTGTCAGGCCGACTTCCAGTTTATAGAAGCTTTCCGTCTCGGGTGTGTGGCCGGTATCGGTCCAGCTATTGGTCGGCGCACTGACGGTGGACAGCTCCTGGAACCCGTTGGTGAGCGACGGCGTCCATAGAATCGTGTAGTCGCGTCCTTCAATTGCAATCCAACTGATAACATAGTGTCCACTTCCGTTGACCGTGGTTTCGGTGATCTGGAAGAACGATTCGTTGTCCACCCGATCAGTCCCGGCGATGATTTCGGCGGCATTGGCGATCTGGTCGTTGTCATCGTCCGCATTCGGGTCGACCACTTCGCAGTCGCCGATGGTTGTATCGCTAGTCGATCGCATGAGCAGGTTGGTGGTGGAATATTCGGTCCAGAGCATTGCGAATGGCTCACTGAGGTTGGTGCTGACGTTTTCGAAACTGATCTGTATCCATTTGTCGCCGCTGGCCAGTTCATAGGTGTTTGCGTAGTGCAGTCCTTCAAAGGTGTTGGTGATGGAGCTCTCGGCCACAACATTCAGCAGTCTAGAAATAACAGTGCGCCCTTCATCCGGCATTTCCATATAGGTGGTGCCGTCTTCCTCCCACAGGAGAATTTCCGGGTTTGACCGGGTGGAGGCGGAGGTGTGGAACGAGGTTTGTTTCCACCACATTCCGTTCTGCAGATGGAAATTTTTTCCGTTTCCGAAACCATAGAAGGTTCCATCGATGGCGGTGCGGATCACATCGGTGCGCGGCTGAACCTCCACGTATCCGGGCGCATCGGCGCCATCCACAACCATCCGCCAGATGCCGCTCTGTAGCCAGTTGGTGATGATCACCGTCGGCTCATGGATGGTTTCGGTGGAGCTGTCGTAGGACGTCTGCTGCCAGAAATCACCGTTCTTCAGCACAAAGATGCGGTCTTTTCTCCATCCGCGGAAGTAGCCGTCGATCTGGCTGTTTGCCGGCGGATTGTTTGTGGTGATGATGACCTCACAGGTTCCGATCACCGCATCGTCGGTGTCGAGGAAGCGCATAAAGGTATCGCCGCTCTCCTCCCAGCGCCAGGCGATCACCGGATCGGCGGAGGAGCTGATGTTTTCGAAGCTGACCTGCTCCCAGGCCGTTCCGTCGGCCAGCTGATAGGTGTTGCCGTTATGCAACCCGGTAAAGCTGTTGACCACAGAGCTTTCTGTGACGTCGATTGGTTCGACCGTTGTGTAGCTGGCGACAGTCTCAACGTACATCCGGCAGCTTCCCAGTGCGTTGGTAACCGTCACGTCGGGGTTGTTGAACGGCGGGTCAATAATAGAACCCGCGCCGCCGGTGTTGCGCCAGAACTGGCCGTTGTCGAGCTTCACGATGGTATCTGGGGTCCAGCCGTAGAATTGTCCGTCGATTGCATCGGTGCCGGAGACCGTGATGGTGATTGATTTCGTGGTGGTGTCGATGTCCCCGGCGGCGTCAAAGGTCGCGGTATAGCCACCCGCGGTCGGGGCGGTCCAACTCAGGGCGCCCGACACCGTGTTGGTGCCGATTACAGTCGGGAAGGTCGCCCCGGCCGGTAGCACGGAGGCGGACAGCGTGATGACATCGGTACGCATTGTGTTGACCGCGGTGACGGTCAGACTCAGATTATCACCCAGCCAGACGAAGACATCTTCGAGCCCGATGAACTCGGGGGTCGGCCCGTGAACGCCCGGATTCATGTCATTGGTAGTCGCTCCGGCGGCAAGAGCCCACTCGGAGGCGGTCCACGTCGTATTGGGTTCGAAAACCGAATTGTTGCGTTCGGCGCGGCTGTTTTCATAGTCCCATGCCGTGCCGGTTCCATCGATGTAGTTGCCGTAAATATCGATCAGCGTTCCCGCGGCGCTGTCGCCTCCGTAAAAGAGGGCGTAGGCATCGTCGCCGTTGCCGTCCACTACCGAGCCGTCTGCTTGATCGGGTGTGAACCCATAGGTAGTTGCAAAGTCGGCGGAGCTGTTGGCGATCACCCATGTGCCGGCGGCGGATACGGTACCGGTCAGTTCCAGATCGCACCAAGAACCGCCGTTCACCTGCCGGCTCAGATGCCAGTTGTTCGCCGCCAGATCGATGGCGTTGGTGCCGGTGTTGTAGAGCTCAACAAAGCGGAATACGTCTGCGCCGGTTTCATCGGGGTCGGCAACTTCCGAGATCATTAGCAACGGTCTTTCAACCACCGTGATGGTGACGATCTCGCTGTCGGAGCCGTCTTCGTCAGTTGCGGTGAAGGTGACATCATAAGCGCCGGCGGGTGCGGCGGTGTTCCAGGTGAACGTGCCGTTGGTGAAGACCGCGCCGGTCGGCAGGTTGGTTGCGCTGAGCGTAATGGGGTCGTCGTCCGGGTCGGAGGCAGTGACGGAGAAGGAGAGATCGCCGCCCTCGAGCACCACCTGATCGCCGATGGAATCGAGCACCGGCGTACTGTTGCTAGACGTTCCGAGGTCGCCAGAAACGGTGACGTTGTCAAAGATCGAAGCGTCGCCGGCGTTGGGGTTGTTTACTCTAGCGATGATTTGGATCGTCGATCCGGAAAGTCCGCCCTGAGTAGCTGTTGCGGAACCCCAGTCGCCGCTGTTGGTCGGGTTGACCGAGAATGGAGTTTCAGAGCCCCCATTAAGTTTATAATACAGCTGAACATACTTCAGCACATTGACCGAAGATCCGGTTTCGGATGTATCAACGGACAGGCTGACGTTGGTGTAGCCGCTGATGTCAATAGACTCAGAAGTCCAGATTGCCTCTCCGTCAATGTCCACTGCTTCCATTCTCCCGGCGCTGGTATCGACCGCCATGAAGTAGTCAGCAGCATCTGCAAGCGTGCAGTTGCTGACATCAATGTTCCATTTGGTTACAGAGCTGGGGTAGCCTCCACTATTTCCCGCACCGGTAATTCCAGCATCTACATAGCTACTAAAATCTTCAGACCAAATGGTGTCAGCGAACGCAGTGCCGCACAAAGCGAAGGCGATTAGGCAGACTGGAAGAAGTTTTTTCATTTTCCCCAATGGTTGGAAGCCATAGCATGGCCGCTTTTTCTTTTTCCAATGTTTGGAAAAACCGGGCAGAAATCGTCCAAACATTGGAGGCTCAGGGTTACTCCGCGGCTTTCCGGTGTCCGGTGGCATCCACCTGATTCGCGGTCACAAAAATTAGCAGGTTACGCTTCACACTCTTTTCGCCTTCGGAGCGGAACAGGCGTCCGATGAACGGGATTTTTCCAAGGATTGGAACGCTGTCCTTGAAGGTTTCCAACTTTTCTTTAATCAGTCCGCCCATGGCAATGGTGCTTCCGTCCTCGATGGTGACCCGGGTTTCCACCTTGCGGCTTCTGAACACCGGCATGTGCGCGATCAGCCGGTCGGCGTTGATGGTGCGGTTTTCTTCGCGGGCGGTCAGGAAGTCGACTAGATTGTTGTTCGCCGGAGTGTCGCTGTTCATATCAAGAGCTTCATCTCCAAATTCTGGCCAGATGGTACCGACGTGCTGTTCGTCGAAGCCGGCCAGTTCACGGATTTCGGGGGCGAGTTTTAGATCGATCGTTCCGTTTTCGGGATCGAGCTGCGGGGTCACTTCGAGCATCACGCCGGTTTTATATTCTTTGTAGTCGAGCGGAAGCAGGCTGGGCTGGGCATAGCGCTCGATGACGACATCGTAAGCGGTCGGGAAGGAGCGGATTTCGCCGACGTGAATGGTGGCGGTTTCGCCGCTTTTCGCGAGTACTTTCGGCGCGGAGAGCAGATCGGAGCCTTCCTGCCGTTCGAGTGCGCGGATGATCAAATTCACTTTGATGTCGCCTTTAACTTTCTGGATCAGCAGTTCTCCCGCGGTATCGACCAGTGAGTCGCCGAGCGAACTGGCCGACGGGCGCGCGTAGGAGTTGAAGCCGGCGGCGCGGCCGCCTGTGCCGACGGCGGAATCAAAGCTTTCGGCGCCTGTGCGAAGCGTGTCTGTGAACAGTTTCTGTCCGCCCGGCACCGCCCAAGTGTCGTTGTTAAGATAGGTACCGCTCTCGCCGATGGTCCACTCAAAGCCGAGTTCGTCGAGTGCGCCTTCGGCCACTTCGATGAACTTGGTTTCGATTTCTACCTGCCGGGAGCGCTCTTCAACCGCTTTCGCGTTATAGCGGTTAAGCAGGGCTTCCACTTTCACAAGATGTTTCGGGACGTTGCGCACCAGCAGAATGTTGAATTCCGGGTTGTACTGCGCGCTGGAGCTGGCGGGGAAGGGGACGGTGCTGAAAAAGCCGCGCACATCGATTAGGGCGGAGGCGTTGTCGCTGCCGGAGCTCATCATGATCTTGCTTCCCACGGATGGCATCACATCGAATTCAGTGGAAACCATCTGCTGGGGCGGCTCGTAGTTGACCGGGGTCAGGCTGACTATATTCGGGCCGATTTCATATTTGGTGCCGGACATCTGCGTGATGATGTCGAGGGTTTCGAGTGCCGAGAGATCGGTTCCGGAAAAGGTGATCGGCGGCAACAGGGTTTCGGAGGTGCCGAACACCACCAGATTGACTCCCTTGCGCTTGGGATCGAGTTTGCGGCAGAGCGCGGAAAGTTCCAACACCACCTGCTGAATGTCGGCATCCTGGAAAGCCACGGCGGGAATCTGAATGGATTTGAGTTTTTCGTGCAGGGCTACGACGCGGAGCTCGTTTTCGGTCGGTTCGCGCTCAACCGCGCTGTCGTCAGCCGGTTCTCCCTCGGTTTTCGGGGTATTCCAAGCGGCCTGCACGTTTTCGAGCATGCGGCTGCGGGTGGTGTCATAGCTTTTTTCTTCGCGGTCGGCCTTTTTGCCGGCGATGTGCTTTAGCCATTTGATGGCTGTTTTGTTGTAGGGGTCGGTATAGAGAACGGCTTCGAACAGTTTCTGAGCCTGCGTCCAGTCGTCCTCGCCATAGGCTTCTTTGCCGCGGGCAAGATATTCGTCGATGTCAATCGGTAGCGGCTCCGGCTCGTTTGTCAACGTGGCGGGTTCACCTCCGCCGTCTGCCATCGTGTAGAGAATCGGGTTTTGCTGAGGTGGCATCTGAATGGTGAGCGGTGTGTCTGCTGGCGTTGGCGCGGGTTTCGGCATGCTGATCGTTGGGGCGGTGGATTCCGCCACTGGTTCCGGAGTGGGTTTCGGCATGGTAATCGTTGGGGTGGCCGGCATAGCCGCGGCCGCCGGTTCAAAATCAGACAGATCATCAAAAATTGTAGAGACATCGTCCTGTGCAAACAGGCCGAAAGGAAGGATGAGTGCGAGTGACAGAACCAGAACTTTTTCTTTCATAACGAGTGTCTCCCCTTTGTTGTATAAAGCGGTACTTTTCCGTTTCGGGGAGCATAATCACAGAAATAAAAGTCATCAATAATTTATCGGCAGATAAACGGAAATTAATAGAAGCCTTCCGGTTGATTTTTACAAAGAAGCCTGATAGGTTTTCGCGCTCAACTTTTCGGAGAGGTGGCGGAGTGGTCGAACGCGCACGCTTGGAAAGCGTGTTTACCCTGAAAGGGGTAACGAGGGTTCGAATCCCTCTCTCTCCGCCAAATTTTGTAGAGAATCTTATGGGGATCTACGACAGAGACTATATGAAAGCGCCCTCGGCGCAAACCCCATCCCCGAAACCATCGCTGTGGCAACGGTTTCGGTTTTGGCTCTGGACCGTTTTTAAACAAAAAAAATCCCGCCATTAATATTCAGGCGGGGGTTTTTTATGTGGCGGAAGCGGTGTTTCTTCTCCGCAAACTCTACTCACGTCTTGGAGGCGGTCTATCCCGGCCCGTCTCATCACCAGGCAATGCTCGCCCCTACGGCACGCTTTTTGGGTGAGCAACCCCAGAGCCTGCCCCTGATTCCTCTGAGCGGTTTTTCCGTGCCACCAGGGTTGTACCGGGCTAGTTAATTATTTTCCCGAATTAAAGATACACGAAGTGAGGCTGGCCATTGGCCGGCAATGAGCATTGCGAATGGCAAATGTCCTGATGCACCCCGATTTGGGGTGTAAAGGGACCTCAAGAGGCCAATATAAATACAAGTTTGTAGGATTTCTTGCTAAAAAGAGGGTGAATAGTAAGCTGTTCGGACAAAAAGGGTCAGTAGACTCAATAACTATGTTCTGCATGGAGAACATATTATGAATATAAATAAAATTAAATCTGCGTGGAGATTCGGTCTGCCTTGGGGAGCATTCATGTTTGTTGTGATGGATATCATCCCCATGATCAGAAATAAAGATTTCGACGCCATAACCTTGGTCATTAGCTTTATCATTTGGATGTTCTTTGGCGCATGGTTATTTGGATACTTAACGCAGCTAGCAAAATCAAAAAAATAGGCAGAACCAGTCAAGTGACCCTATCGCTTAAACGCTCAGGGTCCTTTCAAACGTTCAATGTATATGGAAACAAGAAGAGAATGACTATGAAAAAAATCCCAGCTCTAGCGGTCGCATTAAGCATCTTATTTTTTGCGGGATGCACCAGCACATCAATTAAGTATAAGACTCCCCGTGTGAACAACTTAAAGGTCCAAAACGTTAATGGGCAGAACCTTTTCTTTTCCAGCAGAGCATCTTATGCCAATGGGCAATACTTGAATCCTGCACAGAAAGGGTTTGTTCAAAGGTTAATTGAGCAGGAATTCGATCAAATCTTTGCGGAGACAGCAGCAGGTTTAGATGCGTTCGGCTCGGTGAATAAAACATTTTTCAAAAAAAATGATGATATTTCCGTCGTCAATTTTAACGTGAAAGTCCAAGAAAATGAAAACCCGCTGGCGGTACTTTTAACACTTTGCAGTTTGGGTGTTATTCCTTCCCACAACTCCACCGACTTTACTGTAACGTATCAATACAGATCAGATGAAAAATCGAGAATGTACACATTTGAAGATTCCTTATCGACATGGACCGGCTGGTTTGTTGGCGGAACAGCGGATCCTTATGAAAAGAACTACAAAAGGCGTCTCTTGCTTGAAAATATTTCACGCCACGCGCTAGTGAAATATGACCAAGATTCCTCAGAGGGTAAATAATTGAACAAATCAAGCGAGCCTACGTGATGACGCCCGTCGCCCAGATGAAGCACACTTCACGAGGCTCCTTTCAAACGTTGGACACATATACAATAAAACAAAAGTTGCCCGTGTGTTGCATATGTGATACATAAGAGCTTATGAAAACAGCAACAATCCACGCACGAATTGAACCGCAGGTGAAAAATAAAGCAGAAGGAGTACTCCATAGTCTTGGAATTACTCCCACTGAAGCAATCCGTATTTTTTATCGTCAGATTTCTTTACGAAACGGACTCCCTTTTTCTGTAGAGATTCCCAATGAATGTACCGCAAAAACTCTGGAGAAAAGCCGCAAGGGGGAAGATGTTGTAAAGTTTGAGTCGGTCGATGACATGTTTGAAAGCTGGGAGAAATGAAAAAGGTTTCCCAGACCAAACAATTTGTCCGGGATATCAAGCGAATGAAAAAACGCGGCAAAGACCTCGCCAAACTACAGCGTATTGTCAGGATCCTGGCTCAAGGAGCAACTCTTCCCCCAAAAAACAAGGATCATGCTCTCGTTGGTTCGTGGAAACTATCGCGTGATTGTCACGTAGAACCCGATTGGCTGCTTATTTACACAGCCAGCGATGATTCGCTGCGACTGGAAAGAACAGGAAGTCATAGCGACTTGTTTAAAAAGTAACTTGTCCAACCAACGCATCCACTCTATCGCTGGCTCCGCCCGCTCAGAGTGACGCGAGACATTCGCTATATAATATGAAAAAGGGTGAAATTATGAAAATCATTATCGGAGTCATTGCCGTCGGCTGCATGTTGGCGACTACTGCCCAAGCCCAGACGCCGGGGAGTAATTTGCTCACGAATGCCGGTCCATATTCCGGCACCCCGATGGCCGTCCCTGGGATCATTGAAGCGGAATTGTTTGATAATGGTGGCGAGAACGTTGGCTATCACGACACCGCCGTTGCTAATGAAGGAGGCGACTTTCGGACTTCTGAAGAGGTGGGCATCGAGATCTGCACCGATAGCGGCGGTGGATACAATGTCGGTTGGACCGAAGCCGGTGAATGGCTGAAATACACCGTGGATGTTGCTTCAACGGGTGACTATACGATTACTTCACGTGTTGCCGCTGGCGGCGGAACGGGTGCCTTCCACATTGAAGTCGACGACGTCGACGTAACGGGTTCTATCTCGGTTGCGGATACCGGTGGCTGGCAGATCTGGACCGATATAGTATGGAATGTTCCGCTCAGCAGCGGCGAACAGGTGGTTAAGATCGTCATCGAAACTGGAGGTATAAATATTAACTATCTTGAGTTCGTAGCGGTTGGTGGGCCGGTCTTTGCGACCGATCCGATCACCAAGGCCAATGCTACGGAAGATGTGGCTTATACGGGTCAGACCGTGGCCGGCGCAGCGACGAACGTAGACAGCGACCCGCTGAGCTACAGCCTTGTTCCTGGCGGGCCGGCGTGGCTGAGCGTGGCGACCAACGGGGTTCTTTCCGGTACGCCCGGCAATGCAGATGTGGGGGCCAATAGCTGGACTCTGCAGGTTTCCGACGACAAAGACAGAACCGATAGGGCGGAACTGAACATTACCGTGATTGACTGGAATCTGAGTCAGATTGTGGTGGATCCGGCTTCCGGTCCATTTGCTGGCGGCAATTTAGTCGCGATCTCTGGGTTGGAGATAGGGATCGGTTCCGATGTTACCAATGTGACGGTGGGCGGGGCATCCGTCGTCATTACCGGCAGCACATCGGACCGCGTAACCATCACTATTCCGAGTGGCCTCAGTTCCGGAGTTCAGGACATTGTCTTCAACGGATCAATCAGTTTAGAGGCTGCATACTCCGTGAACCCTGCGGGCATTATTCATGGCAAAAGTTTAGCGACGTCGCTCAATCTCTCTTCGCTGAACGGCACCAACGGCTTTGTCATCAACGGAATCGATGGATATGACTCATCCGGCATTTCGGTCAGCGGAGCAGGGGATGTGAACGGCGACGGGCTCGATGATCTGCTGATCGGAGCCTATCGTGCTGACCCTAACGGGCATTTAGATGCGGGCGAGAGCTATGTGGTGTACGGAAGCACCAATGGGTTTTCGGCGGGGTTCAATCTCTCTTCACTGAACGGCACCAATGGCTTTGTCATCAACGGAATTGATGAATTTGACTACTCCGGCTATTCGGTCAGCGGCGCGGGGGATGTGAACGGCGACGGGCTCGATGATCTGCTGATCGGGGCCTATGGCGCCAATTCACAAGCGGGCGAGAGCTATGTGGTGTACGGAAGCCCCAACGGGGTCGCGGCGGGGCTCAATCTCTCTTCACTGAACGGCACCACCGGCTTTGTCATCAACGGAATTGATGGAGATGACCGCTCCGGCTATTCGGTTAGCGGCGCGGGGGATGTGAACGGCGACGGGTTCGATGATCTGCTGATCGGGGCCTATGGCGCCAATTCACAAGCGGGCGAGAGCTATGTGGTGTACGGAAGCCCCAACGGGGTTGCGGCTGCGCTGAATCTCTCTTCGCTGAACGGCATCAACGGCTTTGTCATCAACGGAATCGATGGAGCTGACCAATCCGGCTATTCGGTCAGCGGAGCGGGGGATGTGAATGGCGACGGGCTCGGTGATCTGCTAATCGGAGCCCATCGTGCTGATCCTAACGGGAATTTATCTGCGGGCGAGAGCTATGTGGTGTACGGAAGCCCCAACGGGTTTTCGGCGGGGTTCAATCTCTCTTCACTGAACGGCACCACCGGCTTCGTCATCAACGGAGTCGATGGAGCTGACCAATCCGGCTATTCGGTCAGCGGAGCGGGGGATGTGAACGGCGACGGGCTCGGTGATCTGCTACTCGGAGCCTATCGTGCCGATCCCAACGGGAATTATTCTGCGGGCGAGAGCTATGTGGTGTACGGAAGCCCCAACGGGGTCGCGGCGGCGTTGAATCTCTCTTTACTGAACGGCACCAGCGGCTTCGTCATCAACGGAATCGATGGAGCTGACCAATCCGGCTATTCGGTTAGCGGAGCGGGGGATGTGAACGGCGACGGGCTCGGTGATCTGCTGATCGGTGCCTATTATGCTGACCCTAACGGGAATTCATATGCGGGCGAGAGCTATGTGGTGTGCGGAAGCCCCAACGGGGTTGCGGCGGGGCTCAATCTCTCTTCGCTGAACGGCACCAACGGCTTTGTCATCAACGGAATTAATGGAGATGACCGCTCCGGCTATCCGGTCAGCAGAGCGGGGGATGTGAACGGCGACGGGCTCGATGATCTGCTGATCGGGGCCAATGGTGCTGACCCTAACGGGAATTTAAATGCGGGCGAGAGCTATGTGGTCTATGGCGTATATACGGCTAATGGCGTTTCTCCGACCTCCGGCGTTTCGACCGGCGGTTATCAAGTTACGATCACCGGCAGCAATCTCGGCGATGGATCAGATATCACCAACGTCACGCTGAATGGTACCTCCGTGACATCGATCGACAGTCAGTCTTCGACTCAACTTGTTGTAACGGTAGCTTTTGGAACGGCTGGAACCGGCGACGTCGTGGTCTATTCCACTAGCCACGGCACGACCACAAAAGCCAATGCCTTTACTTATTTTTGAACGGTTTCGGTTTTGGCTCTGGACCGTTTTTAAACAAAAAATCCCGCCATTAATATTCAGGCGGGATTTTTTTATGTGGCGGAAGCGGTGTTTTTTCTCCGCTCTGCGAACAGGGCAGTCGACTTCGCCTCCTTATCTCTCGCGCATAAATCACCCCAATCGCCTGAAAAGCAATTTCCTATAATCTCTGTCGTACAAACCCATAATCGCTGCCGTTTAGGTGGCGGAGGAGGAGGGATTGACGGACTGCGTCCTGCCCCGCAATAGCGGAGCCTCTCTCGCTTCGCTCGGGTCGAACCCTGGGGTTCTCATCCCTCTGAACGCAAAAAGCCACAGATCGTTGATCTGCGACTTTTAAAAGTGGCGGAGGAGGAGGGATTCGAACCCCCGGTACTCTTGCGAGCACAACGGTTTTCGAGACCGCCACATTCAACCACTCTGCCACTCCTCCGGCGAAAGATCGGATAAGATAGATTTTCAGTTCTGTTCTGCCAAGTCATTTCCTGAGGCGGCTGCATCGGGAATAACTTCCGGGTCGGGAGCCGAGATGTTGTTTTGACGTTTGAGCACCTCTTTGGCGAGCGCCCGGTAGGCTAGCGCACCCTTGGACAGCGGAGCGTACTGGATGATCGGCTGACCATAGCTGGGCGCTTCGCTCAGGCGCACACTGCGCGGAATGAGTGTTTCGTAGATGGCTTCGCCGAAGTGTTTTTTCACCTCGTCAACCACTTGCTGCGCCAGATTGGTGCGCAGGTCACACATCGTCATCACGATGCCTTCGATGCGAAGGCCGGGGTTGCCCGCATCACGGACCTTCCCGATCAGGTTGAAAATAACGCTCAGTCCTTCCAGCGCCAGATATTCGGCCTGCATCGGGATAATCACGCTGTCGGCCGCGTAGAGCGCGTTCATAAAGAGAATGCCGATCGACGGCGGGCAGTCGAACAGGATGAGGTCGTATTCGTCCTGATCCACGATGGGTTTGATGGCGTTTCTTAGGCAGTGCAGATAATTATCCATCCGCGCGATCGCCACTTCACATCCGGCCAGATCAAGCTCCGAGGGGATCACATGTAGGCGTTTGGTGTCGGTCGGCTTGATTAGCGTGCGGACATCGGCTTCGCCGAGCAGGGCGGCATAGATGCTGCCGCCTTCTTCTTTTTCCAGTCCGACACCGCTGGTGGCGTTGGCTTGCGGATCGAGGTCGATTAGCAGGACGTTCTGCTTCCGCCGGGCGAGGTAGGCGGCGAGGTTGACGGCGGTGGTGGTTTTTCCAACGCCTCCCTTCTGATTTGCGAGTGCGATAACTTTGGTGCTCATGGTCAAAACTTCCGATTTGGGTTCCGTCATTCGAGATTCGCGATCATGCCGAAGAAAGGAAGGGGATGCAATACGGCAAATGCGCATAGGACCCTTCCGCTCAGAGCGTAATCGAAGATTGAAGAGAAATAGAACGTTGTGTATAAAGGAAAACGGTAGAGGAGTAGCCGGTTTAAATAAAAAAACGGGAGCAAGCCATGACGCGCATTCTGATTGTCGACGACGATATGTTTTTTCGTAAAGTGATTACGGGGCTACTCACCGGGCATGGATATGACATTACCGCGGCTGAAGGTGGAGAAGAGGCCTTGGAAATACTCAAAACCAAAAGATTTGATTTGATGATTTCGGATGTCAATATGACCCCGATGGATGGGATGGAGCTTCTTGAGAAATCCCATGAAGCCTATACGGATATGGGCGTTATTATGCTCACCGGCCACGATGAAGTTGAAGTGGCGGTTGATGCCATGAAAAAGGGAGCCTTTGATTTTCTGGTTAAACCGTTTCATGTCGATGAGCTGTTTGCGACCGTACAGCGTTCACTCCTGTATTATAATGCCTCGCCGAACAACAATCCGATTGGGGAAAAGGTGAGCCTGCTAGAAGGGCTTGTGACCGAAAGTGGCGCGATGAAAAAGATGTGCGAGACCATCCGGCGCGTGGCTCCCGCAAGCATTGCCGTCCTTTTGTGTGGCGAAAAGGGAATAGATTATGAGCTGATTGCGCGCACGATCCATTACTACAGTCTCCGCAAGGACGAGCCGTTTATTGTTTTTGACTGTGCGGTGCGGCCTGCGGAGCTCATTGGGCAGGAATTATTCGGGGGCGCGGCTGGACAGCTTGATGCGGCGAAGGGCGGAACATTATTTATTGATACTATTTATGCCATGCCGCTTGAGGTTCAGGCTGAACTTCTCAACGTGATACAAGTTAAAAACGGCAGTCAGACCGACGGGTCGGGTGATGCACAGATGGATGTGCGCATGGTGGTCGCCTCCAGCAAAAAACTGGATCAACTGGTCAAACAGGGTTTGTTCTCTGAAAATCTCTATTATCGGCTGAGTGCTCTGCACATTGATGTTCCGCCGCTGAACAAGCGGTTAGAAGACGTCCCATTTCTTGTTGACCGGGCTATTCGCGAGAACATGGAGCCGGGCGCTGACGTTCCGGTGATTGATTTAGACGTGAAGAACATTCTTTACAGCTACACCTGGCCCGGCAATCAAAAGGAGCTGAGCAATACCATTCAGCAACTGCTTTCTCTTGTGCAAAACGGGGCGATTACAAAAGAAATGCTTTCGGGAGAAATTATTGAGGCTGCGGGTGCCGGCAAACCCGATGCTGGGCGCGAACACTTGAAGGGCCAGTCTTTCAGTGCGTTTTGGCGCGATAAACAAAAGCAACTCTTCGGCGGAGCCAAGGCGTAAGCCACCCAGCGACGACTCAGCCCAGCAGTTCATAGGCCAGTACGCTCAAACCGAAAATGGCCGCGGTTTCGGTGCGTAAGATCTGCTTGCCGAAGGTGACGGGAATCGCGCCCGCCTCGACGGCCGCATGAACTTCCTCTTTGGTAAAATCGCCCTCGGGGCCGATCAGTAGCGCGGCGGTTTTAATATTTTCCAAACCTCTTGTCGCGCCGGAGCCTTCCGGCGAAGGCGGATGGAAACTTTCCTTGAACGGCTTGGCATTCGGATGCAGCGAGCCGATGAAGACGGCATCAAATTTTCCAAGCATTGGAACTGACTGCGTCAGGGCCTGTTGTTCTTTTCCAAGGGT
>CAYVYL010000024.1:0-23339 GCA_964455665.1 uncultured Verrucomicrobiota bacterium | reverse complement strand
TCCCTGTTTTTCCAAGGTTTGGAAACTTTTATTCTGCCGGCGGCCTGTGTAGGATGCGTCCATTCATGAAGCAGTCCTTTTCAATTTTTCTGGCATTCAAGTATCTGAAACCGAAGCGCTCGTTCCTTTCGGTGGTCACCTTGCTTTCACTGCTCGGCGTCACCCTTGGGGTGGCCGTGCTGATTGTCGTCCTGTCGGTGATGACCGGTTTCGACGAAACCTGGCGGGAGAAAATCCTCAGCTTTAATGCGCACGTGAAAGTCACCGAATACGGCGGCGTGATCCAGCAGCCCGAACCCCTGCTCAAGGCCGTTAAGAAGGTGGACGGCGTCACCGGTGCGGCACCCAATCTGGAGGGGCTTGTTTTTATTCAGGCGGGCGACAACGTCCACACCCCGATGCTGCGCGGGGTGGATCCGGAACTGGAGCGCACCGTCAGCAAAGTGCCAAACTGCATTGTGAAGGGTGAGTTTTCGGTCGGCTACGGCGAAATCGTCATCGGCCGCGACCTCGCACTGCGCCTCGGGCTGGATCTCGGCGACTCCCTGCTGGTCTATTCGCCGCAGAACTTTGTTTCGCAAGACGAGTTGCGTTTGCCGGAAGAGCTGACTGTCAGCGGCATCTTTGATGTCGGTATGTGGGAGTTTGACGCCAATGTGGTGCTGACCTCTCTTTCAACGGCCCGTTCAATTTTTAATGTGGAGCAGGGCGTGCATAACATCCAGATCATGACCGCTGAGCCGATGGATGCTCCGCGTATCGCCCACGAGTTGCAGAAGAGCCTCGGACCGTACTTTGATGTGCGCAGCTGGATCGACCTCAACCGTCAGATGTTCACTGCACTGCAGACCGAGAAAAACATGATGTTCTTCCTGCTGATTTTCATCACCATCGTCGCGGCCTTTGGAATCACCAACACGCTGATCACCCTGACGGTGCAGAAAACACATGAGATCGGCTTGCTCAAAGCGCTCGGTTTCGCCAACCGCCGCATCGTCGCCATCTTTCTGTGGATCGGCGCCGTGCAGGGCGTAATCGGCACCGGTCTTGGACTCGGGCTCGGCCTGCTGGCGCTCAAATACCGCAACGAGCTGCTCAACTTTATTTCGGCGCAGTTCCGCGTCGATCTGCTACCCAAAGAGCTTTATCAGCTCAGCCAGATTCCAGCACATACCACCACCGGCGACGTCGTCACGGTCTGCGTCACTGTGCTGGTCATCTGCACACTGGCCGGCTTTGTTCCTGCCTGGCGCGCCGCCCGCCTTGAACCCGTGGAGGCTTTACGTAATGAGTAATGAGATTTTGCGAGCAGAAGAGGTGCATAAGGCGTACCGCATCGGCAAGCGCACGGTGGAGGTGTTGCACGGGGTGACGCTTTCGGTTCAGCGCGGCGAGACGCTTTCCGTGATGGGCGCGAGCGGATCGGGTAAGAGCACGCTGCTGCATATTCTCGGCGGGCTGGACAAGCCGGATGCGGGCGATGTGTTTTTCGAGCAAACCAGTCTGGTGAATATGAAGCCGCCGAAGCGCGCGGCGTTCCGCGCCAACCGCTGTGGATTCATTTTCCAGAGCTACCATCTGCTGCCGGAGCTCGATGTGCTGCAAAACGTGGCGCTGCCGTCCATGGCCGCGCGGCGCAAGGACGCCAAAGCGCGCGCCGAGCATCTGTTGGAGCGAGTGGGGCTGAGCGACCGGATGGATCATCGGCCGATGGAACTTTCCGGCGGCGAGCAGCAGCGTGTGGCACTGGCCCGCGCACTGATGAACGAGCCCGATTTGATTATGGCGGATGAACCGACCGGCAATCTGGACTCGCACACGGGCGGAAACGTGTTGCATAATCTCTTCGATTTAGCGCAATCTGAAAAGCTGACGCTGGTCATGGTGACCCACAACGAGGAGATCGCACGGCTTTGTCAGCGCGAATTGATTTTAAAGGACGGAAAACTGGAAGAGTAGAGGCAGGATATGAAGATTTTTTTAAATGGTGAATTAGTGGATGAGAAGGATGCGGTGGTCTCTGTGTTTGACCACGGTCTGCTGTATGGCGACGGGGTGTTTGAGGGCACGCGCGTGTATGACGGAAATATCGCGTTTCTCGAGGAACATATCGACCGCCTGTTTGAGTCCGCGAAGGTACTCATGCTCGACATCGGAATGACTCAAGAAGCGTTGATCCAGGCCACCGTAGACACCTGCAAGGCCAACGGAATCGAAAACGGCTACATCCGCCACGTGGTGACGCGCGGCATCGGTACGCTGGGCATCAACCCGTACCTGTGCGAAAAATCTTCCATCATCATCATCGCGGCCAACATTAAGCTCTACCCGCAGGAGATGTATGACAACGGCATGAGAATCGTTACGGCCGGCACTCTGCGTAATATGCCCGAAGCGCTCAATCCGCGCGTGAAAAGCCTGAACTATCTCAACAACGTGATGGCCAAGATCGAAGCGATCAACGCCGGTGTGATGGAGTGTCTGATGCTCAACCCGCAAGGGTATGTCGCGGAAGCCTCCGGCGATAATGTGTTTGCCGTGAAAGGCAACAAGCTGATGACTCCGCCAACCTGGTGCGGAGCGCTCGAAGGAATCACCCGCAACAAGGTGATGGATCTGGCGCGCCAGATGGACATGGAGGTTTCTGAGACCGTTATGACCCGCTACGAACTCTGGACCGCAGACGAGGTGTTCCTCACCGGAACTGCCGCCGAGGTGATTGCCGTGTCGGAACTGGACAAACGCCCGATCGGAAACGGCAAACCCGGTCCCGTCACTAACCAACTGATCGAAGCCTATCGCAAACTGGTTGTGAGCGATGGCGTCAGAATAAATTTCTAAATTCGAATATCGAAGCACGAGACAAATTTAAAATTCAGAAATCACAATTTGCGACACGGGCAGTTTGATGTTTGCGATTTAGAATTTGTTTCGGATTTCGGAATTCGTGCTTTGGGTTTTTAAATTATGAAGTGTGATATTTGTGAAAAAGATGCGGTGGTGCACCTGACGCAGGTGGTTAACGGAGAGATGAAAGAAGTTCATCTTTGCGAGGAACATGCTAAGGCGCAGGGGATTGATATTCACAGCCCAATCTCAATTACCGATATTCTAATGGGTCTCGGTGAGGACAGTCAGAATATTCAGAGCGAGTTGAGTCCCGCTTGTCCGCGCTGCGGTATGGCGCGCGAGGAATTCCGCAAAACCGGGCGGTTGGGTTGCTCCGACTGCTATAAAACGTTTATGGCTGAGCTGGCGATGGCGATCAAGGCCATGCATCACAACACGCAGCATGTCGGTAAAATTCCGGCACGTGAGGGCGTGCAGACCCGCATCAAATCGCAGGTCGCCCGTCTTCAGAAAGACCTCGATTCCGCTATCGTCCGCGAGGACTATGAAAAAGCCGCGCAAATCCGCGATCAGATTGCCGAAGCCCGCGCGCAGTCGGACGAGGAAGGCGGTGCTGTATGACACTCGATGGATTGCTTAAACGCCATGGCGGCTGGCTCGAGTCCGGTCCCGACGAAGGTCCCGTGATCAGCAGCCGGGTTCGCTTTGCCCGCAATCTTTACGACACCACATTTCCCAGCAGGGCTTCCAAAGAAGTGCGCGATCGCGTCTGGAGCGAAGTGTTGCTGGCGTTTGATAACGTGGGAAACGGTGCCGACTTTTTGCGTTGGCGGATGGATGAGCTTGAGCCGCTGGAGCGCGAACTGCTGTTCGAGCGCCACCTCATCAGCGCTGAGCTGGCCGAGCGAAAGATCGGCAGCGGCCTGTTCGTCAGCGAGGATGAATGCCGCGCCGTGATGGTCAACGAGGAGGATCACATCCGGTTGCAGTCACTCCGTTCTGGTTTAAACCTCCAGACGGCGCTGGAGGAAGCCGAAGCACTGGACAATAGCCTGGAGCAGAGCCTAACCTATGCCTTTTCCTCCAAGCTCGGCTACCTGACCGCCTGTCCCTCCAACGTCGGCACCGGCATGCGCGCCAGCGTGATGCTCCATCTGCCGGGGCTCTGTCTGACCGAAGAAATCAAACCGGTCATCAATGCGGTTTCGAAGATCGGCCTGACTGTCCGTGGCATGTGGGGCGAGGGCTCCGAGGCTGCCGGACACATGTTCCAGATTTCCAACCAGATCACCCTCGGGAAAACCGAGATGGAAATCATTGCCCACCTCGACCAGATTGTGCTCGAAGTGATTGAGCACGAGAAAAACGCCCGCTTGCGCCTGATGGAAAAACAGGAAATCCGCGTGCACGACCACATTGGCCGCGCCTACGGCATCTTGGCGCATGCCGCCATGATAAACTCCAATGAGGCGCTCGATCTGCTCTCTGGCCTGCGGTTGGGCATTGATCTCCATCTGATGCCGGAGATCAGACGGCATGATATTGATCGGCTGTTCATTCAGATTCAGCCCGCACATCTCCAGAAAGCCGCTGGAACGACCCTCAGTCCGGAAGAACGCGACATTAAACGCGCCCAGTTGATCCGGGAGTTTTTAAACGGAAAGCAGAAATGAAAAAGACACGACTCGATAAAAAATTTGCCGCGCTCAAAAAAGAGGGCAAAAAGGGATTCATCGCCTATGTCGGTGCTGGAGATCCGTGCCTAGACGATACGGTGGAGATCGTCCTCGAACTCGAAAAGGCCGGTGTGGATATTGTGGAGCTTGGATTGCCGTTTTCCGATCCGCTGGCCGACGGTCGGGTCAATCAGGACGCCGCTACCCGCGCGCTCGAAGCTGGCGCCACCTTTGACGGTGTAATGAACTGCATTCGCACCATCCGCGAAAAATCGCAGATCCCGATGATTTTCTATGCCTACCTGAATCCGCTCTATGCTCGCGGGTTTGAAAAAGCCATGGCCGAGGCGGCCGCCGCCGGAATCGACGGGTTTCTGATTCTCGACATGCCGCGCGAGGAATCCGGCCCGTATAAAGGGCTGATTAAAGCGGCGAACCTTAACAACATTGTTTTAATCACCCCGACCACACCGGAAAAGCGGATGGGCAAGATCGTCAAAAACGCCAACGGGTTTGTTTACTGCGTCTCGCGCGAAGGCGTCACCGGTGTGCGCGACGACGGCATCGCCGCCGGCGCCGCCGGCCTGGTTGAGCAGATTAAAAAGCACACCGATCTTCCTGTGGCTCTCGGGTTTGGAATTGGAACGCCCACGGATGCCGCCGAAGCCGCGCGTTTTGCCGATGCGGTTGTGGTCGGCAGCGCCATTGTGAATAAATTCAGCAACAACCCGCACACACCCGAAGGCCGCGCCGATGCCGGTGCCTTCGTCGCCGAAATGGTCAGCGCCGTTAAATCGGTCTGATTTTTCCAAGGCTAGGAAGACAAAGAGGGGTGAGGGCTCAGCCTTCTTCCAAGGTTTAGAAAAAGACAGTTTAAAATGAATGAGCAAAACCAAAATTCATCAGGCAGGGGTGAGCTGCTGGTTTATCAGACCGAGGACGGGCAGGTGAAGCTGGATGTCCTGCTCGAAAATGAGTCGCTTTGGCTCAGTATCAATCAGATGGCCGCACTGTTTGGAGTGGATAAATCTGGTGTCAGCAGGCACTTAAGAAATATTTTTGAAAGCAGGGAGCTTGTCTGGGATGCAGTTGTTGCAAAAATCGCAACAACTGGCGCATGCCGGAGCGATAACGCATGACGAGGCCATGCAAAAAGCGCATAAAGAGTTTGAGGCATTTCACCGTGTGCAACTTGAGCAGCCGAGTAAAGCCGAGACGGATTTTCTGGAAATAGAAGCCGAGTTGAAGCAAATTAAAAACCGAGATTTCAAGGAGATCTGAAATGGCAGGACGTTATGCAGTAATTATGGCCGGAGGGAAGGGCGAGCGCTTCTGGCCGCTGAGCACCTCGAAGCATCCGAAGCAGCTTTTGGCGCTGGTGGGCGACAAGCCGCTGATTGCGCAGGCGGTCGACCGTCTCGAAGGCCTGATTTCGCCCGAAAACGTTTTTGTGGTGACCAACGCGGATTTGGTGGAGGCCACGCAAAAGGCCGCACCGATGCTGCCCGCTGAAAATATTGTCGGCGAGCCGATCGGGCGCGATACCGCTGCGGCGGTCGCCTGTGGCGGCGCACTGATTGCCGCCAAAGATCCGGACGGCGTGTTTGCCGTGCTGACCGCCGATCAGGTGATGGGCGATCTCGATGCGTTCAAAGCCACACTCAAAGGTGGAATGGATCTGGCAGAACAGAATGAAATTTTGGTGACGATCGGTATTCAGCCAACCTTCCCGAGCACCGGCTTTGGGTACATTGAGTCCGGCGCCGACTTTGGCGAGGCAGAAGGCGTTGAGTTTAAAAAAGCGGTTCGCTTTGTCGAAAAACCGGATGAGCAGACCGCTCAGTCCTATCTCGACACCGGAAAATTTTTCTGGAATTCCGGCATGTTCATCTGGTCGGTTCCAGCCCTTGGAAAAGCCTTTGCGGCCCATTGTCCGGAAATGAAGGATCTGATGGATGAGCTGACCGATTTCGCCGCGCGCGGCGAAATTTTCCAGGGGTTGAAAAAAACCTATCCAACCCTTGGAAAAATCTCCATCGACTACGCGCTGATGGAAAAGGCGGACAACATTGTAATGGCCTGCGGAACATTTGTGTGGGACGACGTTGGTTCGTGGCCTGCGCTTGAAAGCCACTTCCCGAAGGATGAGGGCGGCAATACGCTGATCGGGGATTGCCAGACGCTGGATTCCTCGGGGAACATTATTTATTCGAAAGGCCGGTTGACGGCTGTGATCGGTGCGGAAAATCTGGTGGTGGTACAGGCGGAAGGTGTTACGTTGGTCTGCACTAAAGAGAAAGCTCAGAACATCAAACAAATGGTATCTGAGCTGCAGAAGAACGGGTCGTATTCAGAGCTTCTATAGAAGGAGGTTGTTATGGACAGGTGGTTGACTGCGTTTAAAGAAATTGGGTTCGAGCTGGTTGGGCGCGAGTCCTCGAACGAGATGTGGGGACTGGCGGCGGTTTGTGTCTTCGTGCTGTTTTTTCTGTACGGGAGACTGTCCGAAGGATTCAAAGGCGGCGGAAAAAGTTCTTTTATGGTGCTGCTTCCGGGCCTTATTCTCATGGCCGTTGTGATGGCGACTGTTCGTGTTTTTCTGAGTGAGGATTGGCTTTGGCAGCTGCTGGCGGCTCTGATCGTTGTCGTTGCTGTGATTCTTCCTGTAACCGCAGCGGTTGAGAAAGCATCCTATCTGAGCGTGGCGCTGGTCTGGGGTGTCTGCGCGCTGGCTCTAGTGATGATCATCGCGATGGAGCGTCCGCTGGTGAGTTCATTCCGGCACGGAATTGAAAAAGGATCTTTGGTTAAAAAGCAGAATAATTTTTTCGAAGCGTTGGATAAACGGTAATGGGTCGTATTCTCGGAATAGATCATGGCGACGTGCGGATCGGCATCGCCATGAGCGATGAAACCGCGTTTTTGGCGTCGCCGCTGACCACCGTTCAGAACGGGAAGGGCGCAGTGGATGAAATCATCGGGTTGATCGAAGAGCATCAGGTCGAAAAAATTGTGATCGGCATGCCGATCAATATGAACGGCTCTTTTGGCCCCGCCACCGAGAAGGTGCGTAAATTTTCCGCCAAACTGGCTGAGAAAACCGATGTGCCGATTGTCGAAAGCGATGAGAGGCTGACTACCGTAACGGCGCATCACAATCTGCGCGAGGCGGGGTTGGACGGAAAACAGCGCAAAGGGGTTGTCGATATGGCCGCTGCACAAGTTATTCTTCAGGATTGGCTTGATACCCAGCTGTAAAAGTGTTGACAAACAACCCGTATTTGAAGACTATCTACACACATTCCGACGCCATCGGTTGTATTCTCTTTTTCACAACATATCGTTTCAAGCACTTCATGCGGCGTCGATTTCCTATTTATGACATCACATCAACCGATCATCCTTGCCCTGACCGGCGGTATCGCCTGCGGGAAATCAGAAACCGGTCGAATTCTTACTGAAGAAGGATTCGCCGTTCTGGATACCGATAGACTGGCGCATGAGATGATGAGTTCCGGAACGCCGGTGTTTGAGCAGGTGGTGAAGCAGTTCGGAATGTCGATTGTCGGAATGGACGGTGAGATTGACCGGGCCGAACTTGGAAAAATAGTTTTTGCAAATCCGGACGCGCAGGAAGCGCTCAACCGGTTGGTTCATCCGGCGGTGATTGATGCGGCGGAACAGTGGAAAGTGCAGCAGGCGGGCGATGCCGCTGTGATGGTTCCGCTGCTGTTTGAAGCGGGCTGGACGAATGGATGGAGCGCGATCGTTTGCGTGAGCGCGAATGAACAATGTGTTTTCCAACGGTTGGAAAAACGCGGGCTGAGCGAAGCGGAGGCCCGCAAACGGATCGCGGCGCAGATGCCGCTGGCCGAAAAAAATAAAAAATCTGATTTTATCATAGAAAATAACGACACGCTGGATGCACTTCGCAACAAAACCTTGACGGTTTTAGAAGCTATCCGAAGCAGAGGAAACGACCATGAGTGAAGAAAATGTAATTCCTGAAGAAAAACCCGTTCCGTCTGAACTGGAACCTCGGGAGCGTCCGCAGGAGAACGACCGCCCGCAACGGAATCAAAAAAGCGGCGGAAATCGTCGGCAACAGAGCAACAAGGGTCGCAACAATAACCGGCGGACCGGCGGAAACAACGGGAATAGCGGGGGCAATAATGAGCCGGAGGTTTTTGAACCGGATCCCGCCGCCAAGAAAATGCCGCCGTTGAAACTTTATGAGTTGCAGGTAACCGAAATTCCTGCGCTGAAAAAGCTGGCTGAAGAGTATCTGATTGAAGAACCCGCCGGCCTGGGCAAACACGATTTGATTTTCGAAATCCTTAAGAAACAGATTCGCTGGGGCAATGAAGCTTTTACTCGCGGCGTGCTCGAAACCCTTCCCGACAAATTCGGATTCCTTCGTTCATCGGAAAACAGCTATATGCCCAACCCGGAAGATATCTATGTATCTCCCGCGCAGATCCGCCGCTGCGGCCTGCGTACCGGGGATCTGGTCGAAGGGCCGATCCGTACGCCGAAAAAGAAAGAACGCTTTTTTGCACTGATGTCGGTCGATAAGATGAACAACGATACGCCGGAGAAAAACCGTAATCGTGTTCCGTTTGAAAACCTTACCCCGTTGTTCCCGGATGAGCGCCTGCGGCTTGAAGCCGATGCTGCTGGCATTTCGATGCGCGTGATGGATCTGGTTACGCCGGTCGGAAAAGGCCAGCGCGGACTGATTGTGGCACCGCCGCGTACCGGTAAAACCGTGCTGCTACAGCAGATGGCAAACAGTATTTCGGTAAACAACCCCGATTCGAAACTGATTATTCTGCTGATCGACGAGCGCCCCGAAGAGGTGACGGATATGCAGCGCAATACCAAGGCGGAAGTGCTGGCCTCAACTTTCGATGAACAGCCCGAGCGTCATGCGCAGGTTGCGGAAATGGTGATTGAAATGGCGAAACGCCGCGTTGAAAACGGCGAGGACGTTATCATCCTGCTCGACTCTATCACCCGTCTGGCACGGGCCTACAACACCATTCAACCGCACAGCGGAAAAATTCTTTCCGGGGGTGTGGATGCCAAAGCGCTTCACAAACCGAAACGTTTTTTCGGTGCGGCCCGCAATATTGAATTTGGCGGCAGCCTGACCATTATTTCCACCGCGCTGGTCGACACGGGTTCGCGTATGGACGAGGTGATCTTTGAGGAATTCAAAGGAACCGGTAATATGGAGTTGGCGCTCGACCGCGATCTGGTCGGAAAACGCATCTTCCCGGCCATCAACATTGAAGCCAGCGGAACCCGTAAAGAGGAACTGTTGCTGCATAAAGATGAGCTGGCAAAAATATGGACGCTGCGTAAGGCGCTTAAGGGTGTGCCTGCGGTTGAGTCGATGGAATTGCTCATCAACCGTCTCAAAAAGACCAAAAGCAACGCCGAATTCCTCATGGCCATGCAGAGTTGAGGTTTTTCGAACTGTTGCTTCGCAAGCCGCTTTCCGGATTCCGGAGGGCGGTTTTTTTTATGTTTTTCTAGTGGGTGCCTGCCCTGCCTGCCCTGAGCGAAGTCGAAGGGAGCGAAGTCGAGAAAGAGAATTTAGACAGGATGAACAGGATGGACAGGATTCTTTTCCTCCATTTTCAACATCCCGTACATCATGTAAATCCTGTCAAAAAAATGGCAGTTGATTAGCGGTAGCTACCCTTTTCCAATGCTTCAGAACATCTTTCCGTTTCCGAACATTGGAAACACGGGGGCGTTATTGGCCACAAAAATTACAAAAGCAAATCCCTGTTTTGTTTTCGTGGCTCTTCGTGTTTTTTGTGGCTGGTTCTAGTGGGTGCCTGTCCTACCTGTCCTGAGCGAAGTCGAAGGGGAAACCCGGCGCTACAGCGAGCTGTCGGCGGCGGCTTGATGCTTTGATTGGCGCATCAATGGATAGAAGAGCAGTCGCGGCAGCATGAACAGCACGAGGGTCGCGAGTGTGATGTTCACCATCGGTTTCATTTCCGTCAGCTGCAACGGCCAGAGATAGAAGGCCAGACCGTCCACCGCCAGACCGAAAATCATCCATCCGTCGAGCAGCCATCGCATGCGCGGTGCGGCCCATTTGGCGAACTTTTGCGGGCGGTTGAAAAACAGGTCAAAAATCCAATGTTCCATTAGCGCACCTTTTTCTCCGAACACCGGAACAATGTGCACCATATTGGTCGCCCAGCGGCTGGCCATAAATCGGGCGAGGTGCGGGTAGGTGGTGGTCATCTGCAGCGGGAAGGCCAGATAGCCGACGTATTTCAGGAACGAAACTGGTGCGGCGATGATGTAGTCGCGCAGATTGCGCTCTTTGATCATCAGATAGACCACAAACAGCCCGCGGCAGATGGATCCCGGGGAAATCGGAATAATCTGGAACACCGCGACCGTCCCGGCGAACGCCGCTCCGGCAGCTTTCCATGAATGGCCGTTGGCCAGCAGCCACCCGGCCCAAATGCTGCCAACCAGCACGCTGACAATCTGCGTGATCGGCACGGTGGCAAAATGCACGCCGAGGCATTTGAGGTATTTCACAATAAAGGGATCTTTTACCACGCCTTCGAGTAGCATCCGCTCCTCGGGGGTCAGCATGCCGTCTTTTTCACCGAGACTGATTTCGTTAAGGAACCACTTTTCGCGGGCTTCGGCGCTTTTGATGAACGTATAGAGGAACAGACACCCGTTACGGATATTCATCCAGACGCGTTTCGGTTCGGTCAGCGCCCTGTGCAGGCAGATGGGTAAAAGTCCAATCGTGCAGGCTTCGATAAAGTAGACTTTCGGAACGGCCTGTAACAGAACCGTGTGGCGCTCGTTGACGCGGCCAGTGCGGTGCCAGTTGATTGCCCCGTAGGCGGCGGCAGACGCTGTCGCGGTTTTAAAATAACTCCAGTGGGTCAGGCAGTGTTGCACATGGTTTCGATAGGCCAGATTGCCCCAGCGCTTACGGATCATTTTTCCAAGGAGTGGAAACATGCCGAGCAGGTGGAACAGCGAAAAGCGCAATCCGCCTCGGTTGAGCTTTTCGGCGAACGCTTCGTCGATCAGATCGGCGGCAAGGTAACCCTCAACCAGTCCAGCGCGGATATCTTTCTGGAGGTCGTGGTCAAACAGAACGCGCAAGCCATGATGCGTAATGTCCGGCAGCGAGCGACGGTAGGCGCGGTCCTGCTCAAAAAACTCATCGATGGCTGGTTGCATGTCGGCAAAGACGTCGGCGTGGGCTTCAAAGAAGGCCTGCATTTTTTTGGTGTCGCATCGGTCAAACTGAACTAGTGTTTTTCGTTTAAACAGCCCGTCGAGAATGAGCTTTATGTCGCCGGGGCTCATGGGAAGCCACGGGAGCAGGGCGAGGCCCGCGCGGAAGTCGATGGCGCATAGTCCGTCGCCGGGGCCGTCGCAGTTCGGCAGGTCGGTACGCTTCATGGAGTTGGGCTGGCTCTTTGCGGTCCACCACTCATATTGACGTGCAAATTCCGGTGCTCCCATTGAGTGCATCAGTTCAACCATGTCCGCCATGAAACGGCGCTTGGCGATAAACTCCGGGCTGCCGGTTTCACGCAGATCGACCGTTTTCCAGTTTCGGCGGCCCTTGAGATCTTCGTCGGCCTCCAACTGCCACATCCGCCCTTCGATCCATTCGGTGATTTCGCCATACGCATTGAGATTGCTGTCCCAGAACGAGGCGTAGGCATCTTTGATGGCGGTTTCGCGGCCGAATTTTATTTTTGCGGCGCGGCGCACCAGTTTTTGAAGAATCAGTCCGGCGCGGCAGGCGCCGTAATTGACCTGCGAGCTGAACGGCCCCTGGAAGGCCAGCCAGTAAATGGTGTTGCGGAATCGATGCGAAAACGCAGAGGGCGGAATGATGATCTTCACCGCATAGAGTTCGTCTGCTTTGAGGCCGTCAATGCGTACACCTTCCGGCAGCGAGAGTTCACTCAGGCGGCAGCGGTAAACCTGTCCCGCAAAACCTCCCCCGAGAAATTTGTCGATCACCAGCGTACCGGTTCCTTCAACAGCCGGATGCACCCCGTTGAGGTTGATCTGCAACTCGTCGCCTTCCTCATAGCGAACGGGTCTGCGGCGGATCTTGAGCCCGGGCGGATTTGCGGCCTGGAACAGCTTCGCGCAACGCTCTTTGGAGTATTCAACTTTTGCCATAGGATTTCCTGAAAAAACAGGTCGCAATATCGCACATTTTCCAACCATTGGAAAATTTTAGTTTAATTTTTCCAACCATTGGAAAATCTGCGCCGCGCGCTCCGGCGTGCCGCGTTCAGCCGGGCTCAGCAGGGCGTCTGCCAGCTCGCGGGTCGGTTCCACGTGCAGCTTAAACATCGGTTCCACCTGTTCCGCCCAGCGGCGGCGGATCACGGCCCCCGTTCGCCCGCGCTCGACGACATCGCGTGCGACCCGCCGCTCGAGGCAAACGTCCAGCGGCACGTCGATGAAGATTTTCAGGTCGAACACATCTCGTAGATGTTCAGTCGTGAAGAGGAAGAGTCCTTCCACGAGTATAAACGGAGCCGGTTTCAGAGGTACCGTATCCGGCGCGCGTTTGTGGTCGGCAAAAATGTAGCGCGGACCTTCGACCGTCTGGCCGCGCTTGAGCGCGGCCAGATCGCGGGCGAGGTGTTCGAGGTCAATCCCGGCTGGGTCGTCAAAATTCCAGTCGTCCGCAATCACACCGTCGGGCAGGTCGCGGTAGTAATTGTCCTGCGAAATCAGGCAGCACTCGCCAACCTGTTCCGCTAGCTCATGCGCGACCGTGGTTTTCCCCGAGCCGGATGCGCCGACAATTCCAATGAGTTTGGGTGAGATCATGCTTCCATGATTTAGCACAATGGATCGGACTCTGAAAAGACATTGCGCTGCGGGTTTTGTTGAAGTTGTCTGGGGGCAAGAAAGGCGCACCGGGTTAAGCTATTGCAAGCGATTCGCAAAAGATGATTTAATAGGGGTATCGAATCATTACGTTAAGCAGGTGAATGCCATGAAATTTGTAAAGAATCTGATCTGGTTGTGGTTGGTTGTTCTATTGGCCGGCTGTGACGCTCCCACTCAAGAAGCATCTTCAGACATAGGCTCTGAGGAAGGTGAAATTCCGCGACCTAGCGCGGTGCAAAAAATAAAAAAAGTATTTTCCGCAGACATGGTCTTGATCACCAATGGCATGCGGATGAGCGATGTGGTTGAAATGATAGGGGAGCCAAAAGGGGTCGTGACGGATGGGTCTGTGAAATTGATGGTGTATGACGGAGCCAATCTTGAGGTGGTTGATGGTTGTGTTGTAAATTTGAATCCGGACTTTCAAGCGAATGTTCGTATGGCGCGTGAGCGGATGGAGCAAACGGACAAGTTTGCGAATAAACAGCGCGCGAAGGGGTTGGTTCTGTTTAATGGCAAATGGATGAAGCCGGAAGAAAAAAAGAGTTTTGTCTCACGGCAGTTGGCGCGGATGCGTAAAAAGAAACAGGAACAAGAAGCCCTTCCTCAGAATAATCAGGAATTTGTTTTTCAGGATAATGCCGGAAGAGTGATTGATCACAGTCCGTTATTACAAAAAGGAAAAGGGATGATTCTGATTTTCTATGGGAATTGGAGCGTTGCGTGTGAGAACCTTATTCCGCAATTGAGCAAGTTAGTACACAACGACAAAGATATCGTGTTTAAAAAGGTGGACATTAGACAGTGGGGCTCTTCGATTGCAAAAAAGTATTATGTTACCTCTGTCCCGAATATTCGTGTTTTCGATAAGAATGGGCAGTTGATGGGGTTGCCGGTTCGTTCCCTATCTGAGGCTCAAAGATATGTTGAAATGGTCAGGAAACAGTAGTTTACAGGGCGCTTGAATTTAGATTTGGCCTGTTTCTTTTTTTCGGGTCTGTCGTTCCATTCCTTTGATTAAGGCGGATCCGGCGGACAGATCCGTTTCAATTGCATGGGACACCGTTTTTGGATCCACATCCCGGTTTTCAGTCAAAAAGCGGTTCAGCAGACGGCCGAGGCGGCCGGGAGTAAAACCGGCGGTGGCGTGGGTTTCTTCGTAGAGCCAGTCGCTCCATTCCATGAACGAGCCAAAGACGGAGTGCTGATTTTCCCAGATCAGCGGGGCGGTGTTTGGAAAGCGGCCGTTGTTGACGGTGATGTCCCAGAAGCGGGCGAAGCGCCGGATGGCCTGCAACTCCGGAAAGCACAGGGTGGAGGTTTGCAGCACGTCGTAGGGCGGGGCGGTGTGATAGAACATTCCGAATTCGGCGTCGTGCTGAGCGATCGGTGCGCCGCGTAGCTTTTTCAGAATCCCCAGCTGGATTTCGTGCGGACCGCAGGCGTGAAGCCGGTTGAAACCTTCCGCCAAGTTTTCCAAGGTTTCACCGGGCAGCCCAGCGATGAGGTCGGCATGCAGATGAATGGATGGCAGGGCGCTTAGCGTGCGAATGTTTTTTTCCACAACGGGTGCATCGAGCCGGCGGTCAATCCGTTTGGCGACCTTCGGGGTAAAAGTCTGCACGCCGACTTCGATCTGAAAAAATCCGTCTGGGGCCTCCTCGAACAATCGAAGGAGTTCTGCCGGAAGCAGGTGCGGCTCCCATTCGAGGTGGAGCATCATGCCGTCGCGGCGGTTTTCGAGAAAGAACCGCAGGAGCTTCTCTGCATGATCCGGGATGGCGTTGAAGCTGCGGTCGATGAATTTGAAAATCCGCGCGCCGCGCTTAATGAGTTTTTCAAACAGGGGGAAAAGTTTTTCGAGCGGAAACGTTCGGACGCCGG
The DNA here is from genome assembly GCA_964455665.1 of uncultured Verrucomicrobiota bacterium. Lineage (GTDB taxonomy): Bacteria > Verrucomicrobiota > Kiritimatiellia > Kiritimatiellales > Tichowtungiaceae > Tichowtungia. The sequence goes on along the minus strand of CAYVYL010000024.1, from coordinate 8,001 downwards.
TTTCGAGTGCGGAGAGGCAGTACTGGCATTTGAATGGACATCCCCGCGAGGTTTCCACATAGACGCGACGGTGCGCGATGTCCTCGTCGGTATATTCGTCGTAGGGAAGGGCAATGGTTTCCAGATCGGCTGGCGGTGCGGCGATCACTTTAGGAAGCGCATTTCCGGCCAGCAGCTCGCGGCAGGTTGTCTCGATCACGCCTTCTCCTTCGCCGCAGATCAGGTGGTCGGCATTTTTGAACAGGGAGAGGTCTTCGTACTTGTAGCTGACTTCCGGGCCACCGATGATGATTTTAAGTTCTGGTCGCAGGGCGCGCAAAATGGCGACGGTTTCGGAGATGACCGTGAGGTTCCAGATGTAGACGCTGAAGAGAAGTAGTTTCGGTTGGCACTCCAACAGCTTCTCCGCGGCGGTTTGCGGAGAGAGGCGGTTGTCGAATTCAACGATTTCGGATTGCTCTCTCAGGCTGCCCAGATTGGCCCGCAAACAGCGTAGCGCGAGCGCCGTGTGTGAATATCGGGCGTTAAACGTTGTGAAAACAATTTGCATTTCGCTAAAATACACCCTTTTCAGGATCTGAGGAGTAAAAATGGCCAATCCAATAACAACCTATGGTAATCCGGTGCTACGCAAAAAAGCGGAGTCGGTAGCTGAAGTGACCCCCGAGCTGCGCACGCTAGCCGATCGTATGCTCGGGCTGATGTATTCCGCCGATGGAATCGGGCTGGCGGCAGAACAGATCGGTCGGACGGAAGCTTTGTTTGTGCTCGATGTGCCCGCCCACGTCGACCAGGACGAGCAGGGCCGTCCCAACAATCCCGGTGTGACCATGCCGATGGTGATCTTTGACCCCGAAATTATCGGGACGTCTAAAGAGACTGACGACTATGAAGAGGGCTGTCTAAGTTTTCCGGGTATTTTGGTGACCGTTACTCGGCCTAAAGAAGCGGTGCTGCGTTATCTCGACCGCGACGGCAACGAGCAGACGCTCAACGCCAAGGGTCTGGTGGCCCGCGCCATTCAGCACGAAAACGATCACCTCAACGGCGTGCTGCTGGTCGACCACATGAACATCGGCGGAAAAATACTCAATTTTTGCAAGCTTAGCCGCCTCATACGGCAGAATAAAAATGCGTGATGAGTGCCGGCACGTCATCTTTCCGCACGGCAATGACCGCCCTCATTCTTGGCGTGCTTTTGTTCAGTACGGTTGAAGTGGCGTCTAAGCTGATGCAGATCTCCGGCGGAATTGCCGGAAGCAATCCGTTTTGGCTCGCTTGTTTCCGATCCATCATGACCGGCCTGATTCTGGCCTATCCGGCGTCGAAATCGTTGAGAGGCAGAGGCGTGGAGCTCAACCGCCACGATGTTTTGGTCATTTCGAGCATGGGTTTGATCGGTGTAACCCTGATGTCGAGCCTGTTTCATCTGGGGATCATCTTTCTGCCGGCCAATATTGCCGCGCTGGTGTTCAGTTGCAATCCGGTCTTTGTGGTGTTGTTCGCCGCGCTGATACTTTCCGAAAAAATAACAGTTCGTAAACTGGGAGCCGCTGCTCTCTGCCTGACCGGTGTTTTTGTTCTGGGGCGCAACCGGGCCGATGGGCTGTCCGTTTCAGGATTGCTGTTGATGGCCGGATCCATGCTGGCTTTCGCGCTTTATACCGTCTTATCCAAAAAAATTATTCCGCGCTATGGCGCGCTAGCGGTCATCACCTTCGCCGCGCTGATGGGTGGACTGGTCTTGCTTCCGGTCGCGCTGGCGATTGAGGGTGCGCCGTTTGCGGCCTATGGAGTGGTTGACTGGGTCGGCATGTTTTATCTGGCAACCTTCGGCACCGCGATGGGCTATTTTCTCTACATCTACGGCATCGGCCATGTCGGTGCCGGCGCGGGCTCCATGGCATTTTTCCTGAAGCCCTTTGCCGCCGCGCTCTTCGCCTGGCTGGTTTTGGGTGAAAAATTCAGCACGAGCGAATGGGTCGCCGGCGCTTTTATTCTGACTGGGATGGTCGTTGCGCTGATGCCTCGCCGGAAACAAACCGGTTGATGGCTTCGAAATAGGCGGGGGACTCATTGATGTCGTTGTGACCCGTCGGCAGGGTGATGATTTCTTTCGGTCCGCCCCACGCCTCGCTCAGTTTGCGTCCTGTTTCGACCGGAATCACTTCATCAAACTCCGCCAGTAGAATCAGGGCGGGGATCGTCAGCTTGGGTGCGTAGTCGATGGAACGAAACGGGTGGCGCAGCATCCGTTCGATCGGAAGCCACGGATACTGAAAGCGGGCGATCGCGGCGATGCTTTCATACGGCGTCACCAGAATCACGCCGGCGATCTCTGGCCGTGCGGCGGCCACCTGCACCGAAACACCGCTGCCGATGCTGCGGCCCATCAGAAAAATTGAGGAGAGCGGCACCTGCTGCTCTTCGCAGAACAGATCCAGCACCGCGATGCCGTCGGCCACCATTTCCTTTTCGCCGGGCGTCCCTTCGCTCTGACCGTAGCCGCGGTAGTTCACCAGCAGAGCATTGGCTGCCAAACCTTGGAAAAGCACTTCGCAGTGACCGGCCAGATCGGCGGCATTGCCCCCGTGGTAGATCACGGTTTGATCGGCGCCCTTGTCGAGAAACCAGCCTTGAAGCTTTACGCCATTGATCTCGCGGTCCCAGCGGGCTGTTTCAAACTGCGGCAGAGGTTCCCAGTTGTTGGACAAAAACAGATAGGACTCCTGCCGCGCCCACATCCAGAGAACGGCACCTCCCCATGCGACGACTAGCAGCAGGGCGATTCTGAGTATCATCATTCCTATTTCACGCTTACTTTTGGGTCCAATTTTCATAGTTCACCAGCTCATCCAGCGACTTGCGGGTTTTCGGGCGCGGCTTTTCATTGGGATGGCCAACCGTCAGCATGACCAGCGGCTCCGCACTGCGCGGCAGGCCGAGCACCTTGCGCACAATTTTCGGGTTAAATGCACCGACCCAGCAGGTGCCGAGTCCAAGCTCTTCTGCGGCCAGCGTCATATGGTCGGCCGCAATGGCGCCGTCGACATCGGCATAGTTTTTGTCGTCATGTTTTTTGCGCTGCCACGCCTGTCCGGGGGTGGTGCAGATGGCGATGACAAGCGGTGCCTCCGTGAACCACTCAGCGAAATAGCTTTCGGCTAGCGCAGCGAGATTTTCTTTTTCCTTCACCACCACAAACCGGAAGGGTTGAATATTACAGGCCGTCGGGGCGAGCTGACCGGCCTCAAGAATTTCAGCTAGCATTTTTTTACTGACGGGTCGTTTGGTATAGGATCGAACGCTAGAACGCTTTTTTGCGAGTTCGTTGAATTTCATAGAATTCCTTTCGATAGGGGCAATTTACAGAAGGAAACGAAGAAAACCAAGAGCCCAGATTCATACGCCATAACTATTCCCACGGATGGCAACGCGGGACATCTTTATTTCGCCTCGCAGGAAAATGATTTTGTTGTCCATGATTTTGTAAAAATTGTAGCTTCAGTTGATGAGTGAAAGGCTTCCAGTTCTATTTGTCTTTATCGACGGTCTCGGGCTTGGCTCCGATGATCCGGCGGTCAACCCGATCGCGTGGAAAAAAGTTCCAGACATTGGAAAAAAAGAAGGGTGCAGGCTCAGCTTGCTTCCAAACCTTGGAAAAATGCTGGCACAATCCATTCCGCTAGATGCGTCGCTGGGTGTGCCGGGTTTGCCGCAGAGCGCCACCGGGCAGGCGGCGCTGCTGACCGGACTCAACGCACCCAAGTTGATGGGTCGACACATTGAAGGCTTTCCGCCGCCGCGCCTGAAAACGCTCGTGCAGGAGCACAACATTTTTTCTAAACTGCTCGCCGCCGGCAAAACCTGCACCTTCGCCAACGAATATTATCTCGACGATGTCGCCCACATTCCACCGCGCCGCGAATCGGTCACCACCGTCGCCACACTCGCCGCATTTGGTGGGGTGCGCGGAAAGCCCGAGCTGGCGGAAAACCGCGCGGTGTATCACGACCTCACCCGCGAGGCGCTTCGCGCCCGTGGTTACGAAGGAGCGCTCATTACCCCCGAAGAGGCGGCGGAGCATTTAATTGGAATCGCCAACGACCACGACTTCACCCTGTTTGAATTTTTCCAGACCGATCACGCTGGGCACAGTGGCGACGAAGAACGGATTTTCCACATATTGGAAAAACTGGACCGCTTTTTTGCAGCATTGCTGCCTTTCAGAGGGGTTCTCATTGTAACCAGTGACCACGGCAACATCGAAGACCTCACCGTCCGCACCCACACCCTGAACCCCGTCCCGCTCTTTTTCCGGTTCCCGAAAAAAGATAAAACCGGCGAGGCTGGTTTCGGGAATATGAAGCGGATCGATCAGCTCACACCCGCATTGCTCAACTTGCTTGTTAGGTAACGCCCGAACGACGATGCAGCGCAAACTATGACCTGAAGTGAGTTGTGCTATACACCAATATCTTCATTCCACAGTTCAGGGTTCGCTGTAATGAAAGATTCCATCAGCTGCCGGCATTCTGGGTCATCCACAACGACGACGTCCACCCCCCGGGATCTTACATAATCCTCCGGCCCGCAAAATGTACGGTTCTCGCCAATAACGACCTTCGGAATTCCATAAAGCAGGATTGCGCCGCTGCACATATCACATGGAGACAACGTAGAGTATAGTGTGGCTCGCTGATAATCGGATGCGTTCATTCTTCCGGCGTTTTCTAAACACGCCATTTCAGCGTGCAGGATTGCGCTTTTCTTTTGAACTCGTTGGTTGTGACCCCGTCCAACGATTTCGCCATCCATAACGAGTACCGATCCAATCGGTATGCCGCCCGCATCCATTCCCATCTTCGCTTCTTCTAGCGCTGCCTTTAAATATTTATCCATACTATATATTCTCCACATGCCGTTTGAAATGAAGGCGAGCGTTTGAGCGATAGGCGCCGGCTCGCTAGTATACTTTTTCGTTACGCGCCTCTGTTGAGTTATCCATGCGTAGATGCAGAGAGACCTAGTTTTAGTCTTTGTTTTTCATTTTAATAATTAGAATTGTGGATGCAAACAAAAGGGTAATCCCGTTCGCTACAATGATGGGGATGTCCGCTTTTAAAATCCCGTAGGCTAACCAAAACGCAACCCCTGTCGTGAACATGATGTACATGATTAAAGACAGTGACTTCGTTTCTTGCGTCACAATGACTTTGATCGCCTGGGGTAAAAAGGCCGCCGTCGTGCAAGCTGCTGCGATAGTTCCTAGAATATATATAGGTGTCATTGTTTCCTTCCTTTATTTTGCCAACATGAGCATTCAGCAACTTGGATAAACTCAATGTATATCATAGTCGTGTCGAACGTCACGAGGCAGCGTTTGGGAGCGGCTTGTCCGCCTATTTTTCTACCAAATCACCTTCGACATATTGATGGATCATACCGGAAATTAGTGTCTGATAGGGGATACCCATTCCCATCGCTTTTTTCTGGATGCCCTTTAGATCGTGGTCGTAAAGCCGAATGGTCACTCTCCGGTTTTTCCGGAAGGTGTTCTCAGCCGTAGTTTTGATTTTTGCCTTTTCTGCTTTTGAAGGAGCAGAAAGCTTTAATTCACTCTTATCGTAGGCGTTCAGGATTTCAGATTCTTCTTTATCTAGTTTCATTTTACTCACCCTCGTTATAGTCCCGTGTTGCCTTTCGGCTGGGGATAATTGTTTTTAGAAAAACCGTTTCCTCCTCGACGACATGAGGAACCATATGGATATACCCTTCAACAATTACAAAATAGATGCGTTGCTCCGGATAGTCTTTTTGGTTTGGATGGTCTGATATTTTCCAGATGTCCCCTTGTGATAGATGGAAGACAATCTCTTCAAACGAGATATTTCGTTCCGTCTTCAATTTCTCGTTTTTATCGGGATTCCAGTCGTATCTCATGGCGGGAATGTACATCCAACGTGCGCACAAATCAAGACGGTATTAATTTTATCTGGCGAACGTTACTCATGACCCGCTTGGGAATCAGACTTCGCCTTCAAAACGGGCGTTGTCCAAGTAGGGTCCAGGATCTTGACTGGGTAGTACGCAGGGATGAATCGCATGATTTTCTGGGACGCCGGGAGGCTTTGAATCGCCCGGCAGCCGCGACCCTGATCACCAATAACGAATATTTGGCAACAGCGGCAAAGCCGCCCCGAACCATTGCCCTACTAACTAGTGACTCCGATGCAAAAAAAGCGCCTTCTCAGGCGCTTTTTTGCATGCGATCCGCTCCACGGCTTACAAGAACCCGGCAATAGAAGCTCAGTTCCTTCGTACCTCAGTCATGAGCATCTATTGCTTTATTGTTAGACATTAATTTATACCCCTGGCCCAGTAATCGGGTTCGGTTCAGTTCCAATCTTTCCAAACAGTTTGACTAGAACCCAATTATTTATCCTCACCTTTGGTTTGATAAACTTCCGCTCTGGATAATATTCCGCCGGATTATATATGAATGCCTGACAGCTCCGCTTGCTAATTAGTCCATTCAAGGGGGCGACTCTAATCTGGTATCCGTTCCATGAATCAGTTTCGGATGACGGGTAGGTGCATTTATCTGCCCGCATATAGGTGAATCGATACTTAAGGATGCTTTTTGATTTAATATGTTTTGGGATCAGCAAATCCACTGATTCGGGGTATTCGTTATTCTCCAGCTTGTATTGTTTTAAGGCATCAATGAGGATCTGTCCGTTCGCGGCAACACGCGTCAATGCTGACTTTGTCGGGTCAACGCTAAGAGTGTTATAGGTACTACAACCTTGGAGTAAAAAAATCACCAAAAGAGCTAGAATGGTTTGTGGTTTTATTTTCATTATTTCCTTTGTCTAACGACCAGCATCACTCTGAGCCGGCGGAGTCGGCGATAGAGTGCGTGCTCTGGTTAGATTTTAGTTTTCTCTATGCCAATATTATAGCTTTATTTTGTCTGACTGGGAGCTCTAAGGCGTACGCTCTTCTCGTCGCCTTTACACAGAGCTTTGGCCCGTTCGTCCAGTTGTTTCGATGGAGCAATATTTTGTATGAATGTGTGTGTCTGTTCCTTTGGGATTTCGGACATGCCCAGCATGCTAGCGAGTTCTTCTGCTTTTTCCTCATCATCCTGTGATGAGCGAAGAACCTTCACAATATTTGGCATGGCTTTCTTTGCCGTACCGGCACTAAAGGTATGTATCCGGCTTCCACCATTGGAAAAGCTGTAAAAATCGCCTTTTTCAAGGCGTTCTACGTAGTTTTGACATGCCCGACTAACGTGTTCAACTACAGTATCCGGAGTAATTGCAGGTTTTCGACCAAAGGGTACAAGCCGCGCGTTTTCGACCTCTCCATTTTTGAAGGTGATTGCAACAACCCCATGGTTGGAAAGTGGCACAACATCTTCAACACACGGCAACCCTTTTAGATCTTTTACCATTTCATCTGCGAGGTTTTTACTCTCAATGGAAATTAGATGGCTTTGAAGCTTGCTCATATAGTCTTTAAACCCCGGATCATTCGGGCCGGCATTGGTTGAGAGATCTGGAGGAATTACCGGACGATCATATTTAAACTTCTTCGGCACCGACAACATCCCTTTTATAAGAGGCGCATAATCCGCAATAACTCTATCATTAACGCAAGCCGTCAAACCCTTTCGAGAAACAACATAAGGAGCTTCAATGTATTGTCCTTCAATAAAAACAAACCCGTTGGATATTGGATGGCTGGTAGTGAATGCCGAAACATCATCCTTCTTACTCGCCCCTAAACATTGACCCCCAAAGAAGAAGCCAAGATAAAGAAATAATGATATGATTAATATTTTTTTCATTTCATCTCTTAATCTAACAGTTGATTAGGTCGCATTAGATTCGACCTATTTCTTTCTTTAAAGTGCTCTCTCTAATGTGATAGGTAAACTATATGCCTGAAGAGTTCATGAAAAGAAAAATGTCTAGTAAAGAACAGGCCTTT
>CAYVYL010000023.1:0-23376 GCA_964455665.1 uncultured Verrucomicrobiota bacterium | reverse complement strand
AATCAAAAAACGTCTCACCTTGTCAATGTCTAATGTCCAGACCTGACCCCTCTTCTTCCTCTTCTTATGAACTATGAAAGATGAATGCGGGTTTTCGTCTGACCCCTGATCTCTGACTTCTGATCTCTGCCCCTCTCCCTATGGCGCGGTGCGAATCTTTTTTTTCGCTTTGGGCGATGCGGCGAAGCCGGCGCCTTTGCGGACGCCGAGCAAAACATACCACGCGCGGAAACGGCACATCCCGTCCTCGCGACAGATTCGATGCAACTCCTGATCCGCATCCTCACGACAGGCCGCGGGCAGATACTCGTTACGCATCAATTGATAGAGCGCATCGTGCACCAGCGACCCGCGCATAAAACTTTTGGTGTCGATGGTCGGGCCGGACGGCCCGTCCCACGCATACCCCTTCTTGATCGTCAGCAGCCCCTCGGCAGAGAGATCGATAAAATCCGTCTCAATCCCTGAATCTGTCTCCCGATCTCCACCATCCGTCTTCTGTCCCCTGTCCTCCGACCTCTGTCCTCCGACCTCTGATCTCTGGCCGCTAAGCGGGCAGATCACGACAGACGTCGAATAGGTTTCGGCTAATTGGTATTTATATCCGGATCGATATCGAATGGTATTCATGGGGAAAAGATAGCCATCCGCCGTCGCTTTATCAAGCTATGGCGGACAGGCAAATGAACCCCCATCAACACGGATGGAAACTGGAGAGAGTTCTGACCGCTAATCACGCTGATGTATACGGATTAAATACAATGCGGACCTTTATAAAATAAGGGGTTCTAATCGATTTTATGGCGGTTGATTTCTAAAAAGATGCTCCTGCTCTGCTTCGTTTTCTTCGTTGCCTTCTGTAGAATATTTGACCCCTTTTCCTAAAAAGATGCTCCTGTCGGATCAGCGTTTATCTGCGTCATCTGCGGTTAAAAAATGCTTAACTTAGTGCCATTCCGGACTAACCCCTCTTCCGAACAAACGCGGATTCTGCTTAAAAATAGACGTGGATTGCGGTAAACCCTCTTTTGCATGTTCAACAAACTCAACCTGTCATTCGTTCTGCTAATTGCAGCCGTGGCTCCGGCCGCAGAGCTTCAGAGGCTGGACGGTGCGACCTTGGTGAAATCTGGTGTCAACGACGGCGATAGTTTTCAGGTTCTGTACCACGGCAAAAAACAGATCGTCCGCCTCTACTACGTCGACTGCCCCGAATCGCGCGCCTCGACCGATGCCGACGCCCAACGCGTTCAAGAACAAACCCGCTACTTCGGCCTGCCCGATGCCGCCCGCACATTCGAATACGGTCGGCAAGCCACCACCTACACCAAAAAACAGCTCGCGCGGCCCTTCACAGTACACACCGCCTACGCCAATGCCCGTGGCCGATCCAAAGCGGGCCGCGTCTACGGCTTCGTCACCACCGCCGACGGGAAAGACCTCGCCACCCTCCTCATCCAAAACGGCTTCGCCCGCTCCTTTGGAGTCCGGCGCGCCCTGCCCAACGGCACCCACCGCGATGAGGCCACCGCGCAGCTCAACGATCAAGAAACCGTCGCCATGCTCAAGCGCAAAGGTGTCTGGAAAGAGACCGACCCCGACCGGCTGGTCGAATTGCGTGCCGACGCCCGACTCAAAGAAGCCGAAATCGACGCCCTGCTTTATCCGAAAGTTGCGGGGCCCATCAACCTCAACACCGCAACCATCGAAGAACTCAAAAGCATTCAGGGAGTCGGCGAAATCACCGCGCAACGCATCATAGAACTGCGCCCAATCACCAAGGCCGAGGACCTCGACCAGATCCCGCACCTCCCCGCCGCCACCCGCTCCAACATCCTCGCCCGCGCGACGTGGAACTAACTGGAGAGAATTTTGACCTTATAGCTTCGGCCTTTGATCTTCGAGGCACTGAGCTTTTTCTCCGCCCGCGTCGCGACGGCTCGGACCACGGCGACATAGGACATGAAATCCATCACATCAATTTTGCCGACCTCCGATCCTGCGATCCCACCCTCCGCGGTTAACGCGCCCAGAATATCGCCCGCCCGTACTTTCGCTTTACGGCCGCCGGAAATGGAGAGGGTCACATGCAAGGGTCGCGGGATGCTCTTTGCGGCGGGACGCAAGCCCCCGAGCGATTCAGCTTTCAGAGAAGATTTCTGATACGCGTTGATTTGGGCGAGCTTCCCCCGCTCGCGCTCCCCGCAAAGACTCAGGGCGATCCCGCGCTTTCCGGCGCGCCCGGTTCGCCCGATCCGATGCACATAGACTTCGGGCTCGTCCGGAAGTTCATAGTTGATCACAACCGGCAGGTCCTTGATATCCAGTCCCCGCGCGGCCACATCGGTCGCGATCAGCACCGAACAGCTCTGATGCTTGAATTGGATCAACAAATCCTCCCGATCGCGCTGCTCCAGATCGCCATTGAGGGCGGCCGCGCTGAATCCCAGATTCTTGAGGAACGTGCGGACCTCGATCGTGCTTTGTTTAAAATTACAAAAAACCACCGCGGCGGTCGGCTGGGTTTCCAGCAGTAGCGTTTTCAGCCCCTCGAGCTTCTCCTCCGGCGCGCAACGATACACACGCTGTTCAATGTCCGCAGCGGCGTTCGGCTCTTCCACAGTGATCCGCCGGGGATCGCGCTGCAAATGGCCGCTGAGCTCTTGAATATTTTCGGGAAACGTCGCGGAAAAAAGCAGGGTCTGCCGCTTCCGTGGAAGCACACGGGTAATCTGTTTCAACTCCTTCATGAACCCCATGTCGAGCATCCGGTCCGCTTCATCCAGCACCAACATCGAAAGGCTCCGCAGCACCAGCGATCCATGCTCAATCAAATCCGCGACCCGCCCCGGAGTGCCCACCACAATGTGCGCCCCCTTTTTGAGCGCCTGTGTCTGAAGGCTCTTCGCCTGTCCGCCATACAACGTGGCGAGCGTGACATTCTGCTGATGCCGCGCGATCCGCCGCAGTTCGCTAGAAACCTGAATGCTCAGCTCGCGCGTCGGACAAAGCACCAGCACCTGGGTGGCCGGCGAGTTCAGATCCAACCGGGCCAGCATCGCCAAAGCAAAAACTGCCGTCTTCCCGCTCCCGGTTCGGGCCTGAGCAATCAGATCCTCGCCCTCTAGCGCCCCCGGCAGCGCGGCCAGTTGCACCGGCGTCATATTATGATAGCCCAGGGACTCGAGATTCGAAAGCTGCTCGGCGGATAAAGGAAGGTGGGAAAAGGAACGTGGATTCATGCGCAGATCCTACCCCTCTCCCTGCTGGCGGGCCAACCCTTTAAGCGAGTGTGACGGCCACTTCGGTCGGGTTTTTAAGATTGTCGCTGACCGGGCAACGGTCTTCCACAGATTTCAGCCACTGGACCTGGGTCGCTTCGTCGGCGGAGCTGTCCGGCGTGACGCCGACGCGAATCTGGCTATAGCCCGCGCGGTTTTCGTTGCTCATGCCAAGGAATTTTGCGGGATCAAGATCACCCTCAATGGAAATGGCCATACCGTTCAGGGGCATCTTCATTTCTTTAGCAACCACGTGGCCGACCACATTTAAGCATCCAGCGAGGGCTGCTAAAACATATTCAACGGGATTGGGGCCATGGTCGGTTCCGCCTAACGTAGCCGGCTCGTCCACGACAAATTTAAACTCGCGAGTCTCAACGTTTAGCTTCGTTGGGTTTTCACTGCTTCCTGCTGCTGTAAAAGTTACCTTGGGCATGATTGCATCCTTTCCTGAGCGGGTTGTTTAGCGCGGCGAAAGATACATAAAATGACGCCGTACGCCCAGATTGTTTCGTTCAATACACACGGATGGAGAACGCAGGGAACACAAAAGGGTGCTGTGCAGAATGAAGGGTTCCATCCGCCTTCTTTGCAATACGGCGCGACAGGATGGTTGGGAAAAATAAGGCGGGAATGCTACAGATCACGGGCTGACCCCCTTCCCTACAGATCACGGGCTGACCCCCTTCCCGGGCTGACCCCCTTCCCGGCACATTCCCGTCAGCCTCAGACATTCCCGCCGCATCCGGTACGGCGTTTTAGGAATCGGCCTATTCATACTCAGCTGGATGGGAATCGGAGGAGCATTGACCGATGTTTCGGCCCATCTTTACGGATTTATCAGCGGGTTGCTTATCCTATTTTTCAGCCGGACCCCCCGTTCTCTATTGCGATGACGAGTTAGGCGGGCCCCTTTTCCACCCCTTTTCGCACGCACTATTCTGCCCAATTGAAGGGGCGAATCAGCTCTTTATAGTAGTTCCACCTTTTGGTGAGAAACTGATAACGCCCGGCCACAATTCCAGGGGCCACACCCAATTCCGCCGCAATCGCCCGGAGTTCGACAGCGCTGCGGGCGCAACGGATAGAGGGGTTGGCGGAATGCGGAATCAGAAACTGCCCCGCAAAGGTATTGGCCCGTTTTTCGCGCGGATCATCCTCTGATCCGTCATTTATGAGCAGGTCTTTTTTGCTGTCGTGCAGCACATGGCCCGCTTCATGGAAAAAGGAGAACCAGAATCTGTCCTCTCCCTTGCCGCGCAAATTGAGTAGAATCATTACCTTTTTAGGTGAAATCCACTTGGTGGCTCCATTCCATGGCACCTTTTTCATTTCGGGAACCAGCGACAACGCAACCCCCGCTTCTGCGCAGAGTTTATGCATCGCAGGCTGGAACTCCTTGGCGCTCTTGCGGGTCAACGAGCGAATGTCCTTTAGCGCCTCACGGAAACGGATTTCATTGTAGGGTTCGCCGTTAACCTTCTGGGCGGCGCGCTCCCCGAGGCGAATCCAGGCCGAAGCGGGACCGGGGCGGGTTTCGAAACACTGCGAGCGGCGGGCGGCCAGAGCGGGCTCATCCCAGATGTCATGCCAGGCATCGACACTGCTTGTGCCATAGAACGCCAGCATCTCGCGCAACTGAAGCACTTTTTCTTTCTGCTCCTCAATTTCCCCGCGATTAATTAGCTCACGGACCGGAATCTGTTTGAGCCACTCCAGATCTTTTTCAAGTTGCTCGCGCTCGGCCAGCTTAGCGAGCTGTTCGCGATAGTTCGATTCGAGATTATTCCAGAAGCGAGCCGGCACATTGGTCACCAGCTCCAGTTTATTAGCCGTTTCATACGAAATCGGCTGTTCACCCTTAAAGATACGAATCAGCGACTGAACGGTGAGCTCCGTACGGGCGGCCAGATCTTTCTGGGTCATGTCGAGTGACCGCATCACCTCTTGCAATGTTTCGCCCGGCGGCACGGCATAGTCCGGCTCATACGAATAAAGACGTTTAGCTTTCATGAGGGTTTCCATTATTTCTTGCGGCGTTGGTTTTTCGGGTCGTGCGTATCTTCGATGGCGATAATTTCTATCTCGGTGACCTTGGCCATATCGATGCCGTTATCTTCCTTGAGCGGCACCGGATCATTGGCTGGAATAAAAAGCAATCGATACGGATGCGCCAAATCGACTGAATAAACTCCCTTTCTATTTGTCAGCTCATGACACCTCGGCGGTGGCAGGTGGGACACATCAAATAGCATATCGGCCGCCCTCAACTCGCCCAACCGTTGCTTGAGCTTGCCCGCCATCTTTTTCCCCAGCTCCTTCTGCATCGTCCGCTCCTCTGAGCAGATCTTCTGCAACTTTCGTGTGTGAAAATATATCTTCATGCCCCCACCCGTGTCAAATTTTTACTAACATTATATGTTAACTATTTTTGGACCCTACAAGGACCTCAAACCCGATCTCTTTTAAATATTCAAACGTCGGATCGTAAAATTCCGGAGGACGGGTTGGATCTTCCACATCGCCTGGCGGGATGACGATGACCATCCCTTGTCGTGCGCGAGTCAGCAATACACGATAGGCATTTTTTAAATAGGCCTGTCGCTCAACTTTGTGAATTTTCTGCCACTTCGATCCCCGGAATGAGCGGTGAATCCATCCGTCTTCCGAATATCGAAAGTCTGCATCCCACGTGACGCAGACCCAGTCGAGTTCCAATCCTTGAATATGAAACTCCGTTGCAACGCTTTCCATATAGTACGAAGATCGGACGTCTTCTTTTCCGGATAAAAACCAGTGGATAGGGTTCATTGGTGATTTCACATCAATTGCGTGTGGCTTGAGTCGCTCGGCCTGCGAGGAAACAACGATCCCATAGCGCTCCGTTCCGCGCGCCTGCTTTTTCATCCATTGCTTGGCTTTGGCGAGATCACGCGTGATGACGATCGGGTATTTGGCGCTGATCTGTTCAAGCGTACGGCGCGCATTTTCTACGTCTAGGTCGAGCATCTGTTTAACCAATTGCGAAACATGCTCCGCTCGAAAAGAGCGCATGGATACCGACAGGTGCAAATCCGAATTGTAATTAACGTTCGACCGGATGGCGATGCTTTCCAAAACAGCGCCTGCGCCATATTCACTGTCCGTAAGCCGATCTGAAATATGGATATGCCAATCCGGAAACGAACGATTCAGCGCCTCGACCCACTCGCTGATACCCGCCTCTCCTGTATTGATTTCCTGCCCGCCGCCAACCAAGCAAACAATGACGCCCCAGTCATCATGTCGATCGATACAGGAAATCAAAAACTCCGGCTCGGACTGGTTAAAATCAGGGCGATTCTTTTTCCGACGCATGAAGTTGGACGTTTGCTGAACATCCCATGCCCGCTGTGCTTCATCAAACAAAGCAACGTGGTCCGCGGGCGGGGTTTCATCAACAAGACAATCATCCCGATAATGATGCACGTTTTGAACAAAGGCTTTCACCTCACTGTGTGCTTTCTTTTTGGAAAGCCGATTGCCCTTAGCTTTTTCACGCGCAACCTTATCGCGAGCCAATGCCTCTTGAAGAATTTGAACAAGCGGGCCATTGCCCGATAGAAAGACACTGTATAAATCGCCATCAGCGTCCAAATGCTTCGTGGCGACATTCAAACCAATAAGCGTTTTCCCGGAGCCGGGAACCCCCGTAACAAAGCAGATTGCCTTGTGCGAATTCTCCTTCGCCTGATGGATGACTTCGGAAATCGCTTCGGTGGTTTGGTGCAGGTTGATTGCCCCGGCATCGCTGCGAGAAATTTCAGTAACCGAGTGTCCTTTATACAAAGCCGTTGCCGCTTCAATAATTGTCGGTGTCGGACAATACCGACCCTGCTCCCAACTCGTAGCATCAATTGCCTCTCCGTCCACAAACGTTAGAATCGAATCGATCACCTCGGGCAAAGCCGCTGCGTTGCTTTTAAGCGGAAAGAGCAGCTTGTCGTTCTGCGGCGTTGTGCTTGGCATACACAGTTGCGCGTCGGCTTCGGTCGCGATTAAAACCGGAGCAATATATTGGTGGTGACTCGCCTCATGAAAATTCTTCAGATCCAGCGCATAGTCACAAACCTGATCCAACCCATAGGAGGTGAATGTCTTCTCCCCCACCTTGAACTCAAGAACAAAGATAGCCGCTCCAATTAATAAAACTACATCGATTCGTTCGCCCATGCGTGGAATTGAATATTCAAAATAAATGGCCCCTTCATATTTTGAAAGAATGGGGCGAAGAATCTCTATCTGCTGAAGCCATGCTCCCTGTTGAGTCTGCCTGATCGATGAGTCGTCACTCCCTTGGGATATTCTTCCGAGAATCGTATCCGTATCGCTTTTAAGAAAATTTTTGATCGAGTCGGAGTAATAGGCTCTTTTCATGCCGGCCAGGCTAACAGAGACGCCGCCTCTCAGCCATCGGTTTTCTTCTCCATATTATGAAATATTTCGGCGTAAATCTTCGGCCGTTTCGACGTAGCCGTTCTTCCCCAACTGTTTTTCAATTTTGCCAATGATCTCGCGGTAATACATCAGGATTACTTTTGCTTCATCGACGTCCCTCACTTCAGCAATGCGCCCATATGTAACTCCGTGTTCATAATACCCAACAGTTTCTTCATACAACACGACGCGACAAGTCAACCCGTCAAGCACCTGCCCCCACTCTATTTCATTTAACTCTACATTTTTCATCCGTGTAGATTGCCTCTCACTTCGTTCGTTGCCGGCCTGCCTCTGACCCCCTCAGCCTTCGACTGTCGTGTGCATCCGTGGTTCTGTCCACAGACTATAGGTCTACTTTTCCAAACCTTGGAAAATCCGAGTTCCCTTTTTCCAAGGTCTGGAACTTTTTTGCCCCCATCATGAATCGTCAATATATCACTTAGTGATATATATGTGCCGATGCTGGACGCGTTCCAATTATTGCCTCTCCACTTCGCTCCGTTGCCGTCCTGCCTCTGACCCCCTCAGCCGCTATATCCAGTCCACATTGAAATAGTTTTGTGTCTTTTCGTTTTTTTCTGCCTGTCGCGCCGTAGCTTTATGCGAAGGAGGATGGCGATAACGTTTCCAGACCTTGGCCCTGAGGTATCCCGAACGTGCTTTTTGTATTCCCAAAAAAAAATGACCGAAGGGAGTGGCAAATTTCGTCGGCATTTCTTCCAACCATTGGAAGATCTGCGCGATCCGTCGAAGACCCCGCTGCTTTCCCGGATCCCGAGCGCTTCGGGGCGGGGCGGTTAAAATTCTGCCCAAGGTGCGGATCGCAAATGGGTCTGCGCGCCGCCCGGGACGTCCAAGACGCCCTGAAGGAGCTCGCCTCCGTGATTCATTAAGAGGTATGATGAAATAATGGATTACCGGAATATTAGAAAAACAAAAATTTCTTCGGGTTCTCTTTCCCGGCCTTCTCCCGATTCAAAAACCCAACACTCCATTTTCCAACATTCCACTATTCCAGTTTTCCACTATTCCAAGGAGGCCTCATGAGCCTGATCCAAGACGCCCTCAAACGAAAAATGGAGGCGCCGCCGCCCGACCCTTCATCAAAAAACCGGGTCATCTTCCTTTCTGTTGTGGCTGTGCTGATTCTGCTGGTCGTCGGTGAGGGCCTCTACATCCTGATGAACCGCCTGCCGGTCACCGTGATTTCCGCAAAACCCGAGGTCGCCGCGCAGCCCGACCCGTCGCCTGCAGTGGCCCCGGTTCCCGCTCCGGCGCCCGAGCCAGAGCCCGCGCCGGATCCGAAAGTCGACTGGCCGAAGCTGACTTTTTCAGGCTGTGTTGCCAGCGGCAATGAGCTCCTCGCAATCATTGACGGACACAAGCTCTCTAAAGGCAGCAACATCAATGGCATAAACGTGCTGCAAATTGGTAATAATAAGGTGCTGCTTGAGTTCGAGGGAGAAATGCGGCTGTTTCGCTTCTTCGACAAATAAGCCTGATTTTGTAGATATTCCCAAACGTCCGCCCTGCCTTCGACGCGACAGGATGGTTAGAAACTGGAGGGGCACACGCTGTGTGCCTGCGGATCATCAAAAACGGACGCACAGCGTGCGTCCCTCCACCAAAATTGTTTTTCCGCTTTGCTTCAACGCTCATGTTTTAGGTGGCAATAATCGTTCCAAGATTCGGAACGGGGAATATATCGTTATACGATATATATACCTTTGTTCGCTTTGCCCTTCGGGGCGCTCCCTTCGATTAAACTCAGGGCAGGCAGGACAGCTTGCTTTCTGTTCAAACGATTCATCCGCGTTGATCGACAAGATGGTTAAAAACTGGAGGGGCACACGCTGTGTGCCTGCGGGTCATCAAAAACGGACGCACAGCGTGCGTCCCTCCACCAAAATTGTTTTTCCGCTTTGCTTCAACGCTCATGTTTTAGGTGGCAATAATCGTTCCAAGATTCGGAACGGGGAATATATCGTTATACGATATATATACCTTTGTTCGCTTTGCCCTTCGGGGCGCTCCCTTCGATTAAACTCAGGGCAGGCAGGACAGCTTGCTTTCTGTTCAAACGATTCATCCGCGTTGATCGACAAGATGGTTAAAAACTGGAGGGGCACACGCCGTGTGCCTGCGGATCATCAAAAACGGACGCACAGCGTGCGTCCCTCCACCAAAATAAGTTTCCCGCTTTGCTTCACCGCTCGTGTTTTGGGGGAGGGCAGTCGACAAGATGGTTAAAAACTGGAGGGGCACACGCTGTGTGCCTGCGGGTCATCAAAAACGGACGCACAGCGTGCGTCCCTCCACCAAAATAATTTTTTGTGAGTAAAACGTTCCCGTTGGTTACGATTGAACCACTCCCGCCGGTCGGTCAATATTGCCCGTCTAGGCTTTTCCGCTCAAATATCCTTCCGAAAAATATATGACATTCCATATAAAAAGCTCGTTAAATGGCCTGTTTTGGGGTTAAATATATGGAATATCATATCAAAAAAGGTGAAAAATAATGGGTGAAAACAGGCATAAAATTGGGCCGTTGCTGACGCTTGAGCGCAGGAAATCGGGAATGTCGCAGAGGGAAACGGCCCTGAAATCAGGCCTCACTCAGTCGACGATCAGTCTTCTCGAAACCGGCGATTCGAACTTCCGCATCAGCACGCTCGAAAACTATGTCGATGCTGTCGGGAAAAAACTGAACCTGATCGCAAAAGACGCGGAGCTCTTCCACTACACCGCCCGCGTTCAATCGGTTTATGACGGCGATACCTGCCGCGTTGATGTTGACCTCGGTCTGGGCATCTGGCTCCGCAACGAAAAGCTACGGCTCGTCCGCATCAACGCTCCCGAAATGACGGGGCCCGAAAAAGCCGCCGGCACGACGGCGCGCGATTTTCTGCGCGAGCTGATTGACGGGAAGGAAATCATTATTGAAACGGTCAAGGACCGGCGCGGAAAATATGGCCGCTATCTGGCCGAAATCTGGATTCAGCAGGGAGAGTGCTGGATCAACGTCAACGACGCCCTGGTCACTGCCGGTCATGCCGTCTATCAGGAATACTAAGGGAGAGCTTCATGGATGTGCGAAGATTTCCCACCACCCGTTCTCTACGTTCACTGGAGCAAACAGCCGAGTGAACAACCGAGCAATGCACCCGCAATTCCTTCTTCTTAAAGCTCATCCTTAACCTCGGGGCCTCTCCAGCGAAATCATGAGCGAGTGGTAAAAATCTCTCCACCACCCGTTAATCAACTATTAGACAACCGATAAGACAACTATCAGTCAGCCATTAGACAACCGGCAGGCCATTCGGGGTTCAGGGTTCAGGGGGGTTCCCAACTGCTAACCGCTAACCGTTAACTGATAACCTTTTCCAACCGAATGTCGAAGATGAGGGCGGCGTTGGGACCAATTTTGCTGCCGGCGCCGCGTTTGCCCCAGGCGAGCTCCGGCGGAACCACGAAGCGGGTTTTCCCGCCTTCTTTCATGAGAGATAAACCTTCTTTGAGGCCGGGGATGGCTTCTTCGATCGTGAAGCGGTCGGTTTCGACACCGTGATAGGTGTCTTTGATGACAGTGCCGTCGACGAGCAGAATGCGCTGGTTGACTTCGACGGTGCTCCATTCGTCGGGCTGTTTCCCCGCGCCTTCTTCGCGGACGGTGTATTGCAGGCCGCTGGCGGTTTCAACGGTGTCGGGCTTCTGCCGGTTCTTTTGGAGGAAGGCTTCGGCTTCGGCGCGATTCTGACCCGCGCCGCCGCGGCCGCTTTTTTTGCTGTTGTTGTTTCGGGCCATAGAGCTTTTTAACCAGCCGTCGCCGAAGGCTATGGCTTGGCATGCAGGATTTACAGGACCAACAGGATAGAGATTTTTAACCACGAATCCACACGAATAAACACGAATTAGTTCCTCAAAAAAATTCCTGCGAACTGCGATTGGGAAAAGGCTCTCTTGCAAACAGGGTTGCAGGGGGGGGGCTTTATCCCAACCCCGCCCAGAATCCCGGGTCGCTCCGGCATGCCGAAGCCCGCAGAAATTCAAATCGATCTTTGTAATCCGGTTATCCAGTCTGAATATTTTACAGTCGAAAGGTAAAAGTCCAACTTCTCTGTGCCTGTGCGCCTCTGCCCCCTCTCTAAACCCTGCTTTTTTCCGTGTTTTCTGCGCAAGCTGTGGTTATCTTCTTTCTCCTGTAAACAGAGAACGTTTAACCGACAACGGACCCCCAATATGATCAATACCGTTTTAAAGAAAATTTTCGGCTCGAAGGCCGATCGCGATATGAAGGCCATGCGCCCGCTGGTCGAGCAGATCAACGCACTCGAAGTGGAGTATCAACAGCTAAGCGACGAGCAGCTGAAAGCCAAGACGGCGGAGTTCCGGGCGCGGCTTGAAAAAGACGAACCGCTCGACGACCTGCTGGCCGAAGCCTTCGCCACGGTGAAAAATGCCTGCCGCCGCCTGCTCGGAACCACAGCCCATGTTTCCGGCCGCGATATGGTGTGGGATATGGTGCCGTTCGATGTGCAGCTCATCGGCGGAATTTGCCTCCATCAGGGCAACATCGCGGAAATGATGACCGGGGAGGGGAAAACCCTCGTGGCCACCATGCCGGTTTACCTGAACGCGCTGTCCGGCAAGGGCGTGCATGTGGTAACCACCAATGACTTTCTGGCCGGACGCGATAGCGAGTGGATGGGAGCCGTCTACCGCTACCTCGGCCTGACCGTCGGCTGCCTCAAGGGGCAGATGCCGCCGCCGGAACGCACGGAGATGTATAACCGCGACATCACCTACGGCACCAACTCCGAGTTCGGGTTCGACTATCTGCGCGACAATATGGCCATGCGCTCCGAGGAGATGGTGCAACAGCGCGGTCATAACTACGCAATCGTCGACGAGATCGACTCGATCCTGATCGACGAGGCGCGCACCCCGCTGATTATCTCCGGCCCAGCCCCCTACTCCGCGGACGAGCAGTACCGCGTGCTCAACGGAACGGTGAAGACCCTCGCTTCCCGTCAGAAAAATCTCTGCTCCCGCTTTATGAAGGAGGCGCTCGAGGCGCTCGAGAAGGAAGACCCCGACGGCGCGATGTTGCGCCTCTATCAGGTGCATCAGGGCATGCCAAAAAACAAACAGCTCGCCACGCTGCAAGAAGAGCCCGCCAACCGCCGCCTGGTCGAGAAGGTGAACAATATGATGCTCACCGAAGCCTACAAAGAGCAAGCCCGCGACCTGCGCGAGGAGCTCTTCTTCACCGTCGATGAAAAAGGCCACGACGCCAACCTGACCGATCAGGGCTGCGAAACCCTTAACCCGCAGGACCCCGAGCATTTTGTGATGCCCGACCTCGCCACCGACCTCTCCGCGCTCGAAGGCGACACCGAGTTGTCCGCGGAAGAAAAAATCGCGAAGCGCCAAAAACTGCAGGACGAATTCGCTACCCGCAGCGAGCGCATCCACGCGGTGAACCAGCTGATCCGCGCGCACTGCATCTATGAAAAAGATGTGGAATATGTGGTGCAGGAAAATCTGGTGCAGATTGTCGACACCTTCACCGGCCGCTTGATGCCCGGCCGCCGCTGGTCCGACGGACTGCATCAGGCCATCGAGGCCAAAGAGGGCGTGAAGATCGAGCGTGAAACCCAAACGCTGGCCACCATCACCATTCAAAACTATTTCCGCATGTACAACAAACTCTCCGGCATGACCGGTACCGCCGAAACCGAGGCGGACGAGTTCCACGAAATCTACAACCTCGACGTGGTGGTGATTCCCACCAACCGACCGATCCGCCGCGTAGATATCAATGACCAGATCTATAAAACCAAACGCGAGAAATACGCCGCCCTGATCGAAGAGATCAAAACCGCCCACGCCCGCAAACAGCCAATTCTAGTCGGCACCGCCACGGTCGACACCTCCGAGGTGATCAGCCGCCTGCTCGATAAACAAGGCATTCCGCATAATGTGCTCAACGCCAAAAACCACGCGCGCGAGGCCGAAATTGTCTCCATGGCCGGCCAGCCCGGCGCCATCACCATCGCCACCAACATGGCGGGGCGCGGAACCGACATCAAACTCGGCGCGAGCATCATCTGGATGCACAAGGACCAGATTCAGGATAAAAGCCTCTCGCTGGACGCCAAACCAGAAGGCGAAAGCCAAACCCTTGAACAACTACTGATGGACAAACCATGCGGGCTGTATGTGATCGCCTCTGAGCGCCATGAGGCCCGCCGCATCGACCGACAGCTGCGCGGCCGTTGCGCGCGTCAGGGCGACCCCGGCATTTCCCGCTTCTACATTTCGCTCGAAGACGATCTGATGCGCCTGTTCGGCTCGGACCGCATTGCGAGCATCATGGAAAAGCTCGGTATTGAAGAGGGCGAAGTGCTCGAGCACCCGTGGCTGAACAAATCGATCGGAAAAGCGCAGCAGCGTGTTGAGCAGATGAACTTCGGCATCCGTAAAAACACGTTGAAGTATGACGACGTAATGAACCAGCAGCGCGAAGTGATCTACTCCTTCCGCCAAACCGTTTTGCGCAGCGAAAACCCGCGCAATGAGCTCTACGACATCATCACCGACATCATTTCCGAAAACGCCGAAGCCGCCCTTGCCGCCGGTACGAAAGAAGCGCGCGAGGAGTTCGTCGCCTGGGTCAACACCACTTTCCCGATCGGCCTGCACATCAGCAATCTGCCCGCCGAGGAGGATCTCGACGCCTACATCGACGTGGTTTTTGCCGGCGTGAAAAAAGCCTATGAGCTGAAAATCACACACGAAGATCCCAGCCGCGTAAAGAGCCTCGAGCAAATGATCATTCTGCAGTCGGTGGATGAACACTGGCAGGAATATCTGCGGAACATGGATAGCCTGCGTGAGGGAATCAGCCTGCGCGCTTACGGGCAGCGCGATCCGCTCGTGGAGTACAAACGCGAAGCGTTCAACCTGTTCGGCGACCTGATGGACCGCATCAAAAATGAAATTGGACAGAATATTTTCCGCACCGGCTCATCGATGGAAGCGCTAGAGGGCTTCTGGAAATCGCTCAACAACATGATGGTCGACAACAAATCGCAGGCACAGGCCTCCGCCATGGCGGCAGCCAGACAGGCCAAAGGCGAACTGCCAGCCGGCGCCCCGCCCGGAATGGGCGCCCCGCCGCCGCGCCCCGCCGCCGCGGCAACCCGCCCCGACGGTACCAAAATCGGCCGCAACGACCTCTGCCCCTGCGGCAGCGGCAAAAAATATAAAAAATGCTGCGGCCAGCACTCATAAAACGTCAAAAAAATTGCCGCGGCGCGGAACATTCAATATCCAGTACTCCATATGCCATGTTCAGACACGGATCCTTCGTCGAGCATTGAGTGTTGATTATTAAGCATTCCTCATTAATTATGTCCGCATGATTACAGACTGGTTTGTACATCTTCATCCGGTCATGCAGGCTCTGCTGGCAACCCTGTTCACCTGGGGCATCACCGCCCTCGGCGCCGCGCTCGTCTTCTTTTTCAAAACCATCAACCGTAAAGTGCTCGACGCCATGCTCGGCTTCGCCGCCGGCGTAATGATCGCCGCGAGCTTTTGGTCGCTCCTCGCCCCCGCCATTGAAATGTCCGAAGGCATGGGTTTGATTCCGTGGGTGCCGGCCGTGGTCGGCTTTCTACTCGGCGGCGTTTTTCTGCGCGGCATCGATATGGTACTGCCGCATCTGCATCTGGGTGAACCGATAGAAAACGCCGAAGGGATTCACACCTCGTGGCAGCGCAGTGTGCTACTGGTGCTAGCGATCACCCTGCACAACATTCCGGAAGGGCTCGCCGTCGGCGTCGCCTTCGGTGCGGTGGCCTACAACCTGCCGTCGGCGACTCTAGCCGGCGCCATCGCACTGGCCATCGGAATCGGCATCCAGAATTTTCCAGAAGGCGCCGCGGTTTCTGTGCCCCTGCGCCGTGAAGGCCTCTCGCGCCGCAAATGTTTCTGGTACGGCCAACTCTCCGGTGCAGTCGAGCCGATCGCCGGCGTCATCGGCGCGGCGGCGGTGATCATGATGCGACCGATTCTGCCCTACGCCCTCGCTTTCGCTGCCGGCGCCATGATTTTTGTGGTGGTCGAGGAGCTCATTCCCGAATCGCAGGCAGAAAAGAACACCGACATCGCCACCATGGGCGCCATGCTCGGTTTCGCCGTAATGATGACGCTCGACGTTGCCCTTGGCTAACCTCTCTCCATTTTTGATTAAAAAACTCTCCACTCATAGTTACCTTTAGAGGTGTTGTTCTATGAACAGTATAAACTGTTGATCATCAAATGTTTATTGTGGTAAATATGTGGTTGTTTTATCATACCTTTAAAGGTATCTATTTTTGAAGGAGGATTCATATGGAAAAGAAACTTCGTCCAACACTGTGGCGCACATGCCGGGTGATCGCCTGTGAGACAAGACTCCGGCTTCTTTGGTGTTTGTTTGAAAAAGAGGGGCTGTGCGTTTCAGATCTGGCGGCAGAGGTCGGTATTTCGGATCAAAACGCCAGCACCCAGTTGCGGGCAATTAATGCGCGCGGGTTGATCAGCGTCCAGCGGGTCAAGTTGGAGGTCTTCTATCATCCGGAAGCAAACCCCGAGGTGGAGCACGCAGAGGCGCTACTGAACGCATTACGTCAGGCGCACGAAGATCAAATGTCGTTCAAGAGCGTCATCAGGCAGGCCACTGCCTTCACCCATGCCCGACGAATTCAAATTATTCGTTCGTTGGCCGAAAAACGGGGGTCTATCGCTGATCTGGAAGAGTGTCTTAAAATTCCGAGGCCCTCTTTGGGACATCATCTGCTGAAACTGGAGGCCCGAAATTTTGTAAAAAGCATAATTGGGGTCTATCGACCTAACAGACCCAGCAACTCACTGGGGCGCGTCCTGATGAAGGTCGCACTCAGCTGAGCAATAAAGTTGTAGCAAACCGATTCCCGGCGCGGGAACACTGTTTTTTCTAATGGTTGGAAAAATACGGCGGGCCGCTAGGTGGCGGCTTCCAATCATTGGAGGCTTTGCACTCTGCCGAGTTTTTGCGTAGACTGCGCGAAGAAAAAAAGGAGTCCTTATGAAAACACTGCTTCGTTTCGCTATTCTGCTTCTTCTTGCCGCCGGGATTGCTGGCTGCGCCACAAAAGTCGACCGGGTTGCCGTCGACAAAACCATCGATCTGAGCGGCCGCTGGAACGATACCGATTCCCGACTGGTTGCCGAGACGATGATCGCCGAAGTGTTCGCCCACCCGTGGGCGAACGACTTTGTTGCGCAAAATGGCAAAAAGCCGGTGGTAATTGTGGGAACCATCCGCAATATGAGTTCCGAGCATCTGGAAACCAGCGTATTCGCCAAAGACATTGAGCGCGAGTTGGTCAACAGCGGCAAGGTGAAGTTTGTGGCCAGCTCCGACGAGCGCGGCGAGCTTCGCCAAGAGCGGCTGGAGCAACAGCAATTTTCCACCGAAGAAACCGCCAAGCGCCTCGCCGCCGAAACCGGCGCGGATTATATGCTTAAAGGCAGCATAAAAACGCAAATGGACACCGAAGGCCGCGAACAGGTAAAGTTTTATCAGACCGATCTCGAGCTGATTCATCTGGAGAGCAACGAAAAGGTGTGGATCGGCACCAAGAAAATCAAAAAGGTTGTCAAAAAACCGCTCTTTAGAATCTAGGTTGATCGATCTTTTCGGTGAAGGCCTCCATTTATGAAGCACGCGATCCAATCCTTTTTCATTTTTCAGCTTTCATGCTTCATCCTTTTCTCCACCGGTTGCGGCACACTGTGGACCTCGAAGGCGCAGTACGCGGGCGTGGATCGGATGCTGGCACGGAGTGATTTCGCCACTGCGAAACGCCAGATTGAAAACAGCCGGCACCTGCATTATCAAAACAAAGATCGTGCGCTGTATTACCTCGATCTTGGCCTGCTTCAGCACTATCTCGGTGAATACGAGGCCAGCAATGTGTCGCTCGAAGAGGCCGAGCGGGCGATGGATGCCGCTTTTGTGAAAAGTATTTCGCGCGGCGCCACCTCGTTGCTGTTCAACGACAACATTCTCACGTACGCCGGCGAGGATTATGAAAACATCTACGTTAATATTTTCAAGGCGCTCAACTATCTGGCGCTCGACCAATTTGACGGGGCGTTCGTGGAAGTCCGACGCGTGGATGAAAAGCTGAAGGTTCTCGAAAGCCGCTACTGGAAGCTCGCTCAGAAATATGAGAAGGCCAACGAGATGGACCAACCGTTCCGCGTCGGCAAAAACCGCTTTCAAAATTCCGCGTTGGGCCGTTGGCTGAGCCTGCTGATCTACCGTGCGGAGAGGCGGCCCGACGAGGCTGCGATCGATTTGAAGAAGATCGAATTCGCGCAGGCGATGCAGCCGTCGATCTATGATTTCCGCGCGCCGGATCTTTCGTCCGCGCTGAAGCCGCCGGCCCCGGGAACCGTGCGGGTTTCTTTTCTCGGGCTGACGGGTCAGGCGCCGGAAAAACGGGCGGATACATTCTGGATTCACACGCAAGCCGATCAAATCTTCATCGCCAACTCACAGGAGCAGCGCTACGGCGGCCAGCGACTCAGCGAAGCGAACGCCATCTACTGGCCCGGCATTGAGCCCGGCTATACGTTTAAGTTTCAGCTGCCGCGAATTGAGAAGCGGGGAACGCGCGTGAATACGGTCGGTGTGCGTGTGGACGGACAGCGCGGGCCATGGCTGACCCAGATGGAAAGTTTGGAAAATGCAGCGGAGGCCACTTTTGAAATCCGCAAGCCGCTGATCTATCTCAAAACCGTTTCGCGGACCGTCACGAAAGGCGTTGCGGCGGCACAGGCGCAGAAGGCGGCCAAGGAGGAGTGGGGCGAAACGCACGGGTTGATTGCGGGAATTCTGGCGGGCGTGGGAGTCAGCGCGACCGAAAATGCGGACTTGCGTATCTCGCGCTTTTTCCCCGCGCAGGCCGGCGTGGCGGAAATGGATCTTGCGCCGGGAACCCACCGGATTGAGTTTGAGTATTATGCCTCCGGCGGTATTCTTTTATTCGTCGATACAAAAACGGTAACGGTCCGGGCGGACGGACTGAATCTGGTTGAGTCGTTTTATCTGAACTAGGGGATCCGAATGCAGGATACGAGATACGGGATGTTGGCCGCCGTTCTTTTACTGGCTGGCTGCACCTCTGAGCCCATCAGCCCCCCGGCATGGCTGGTGAATCCTCATGAAGAATATCCGGAATCGCGCTTTTTGGTGGCGGTCGGCGAAGGCGATTCGCGGCGCGCGGCCGAAAACAGCGCATCGGCCGGGCTGGCCCGTATTTTTGAATCACGCATACGCGCGGAGGAAACCCTTTCGGAAACCACGACGGAGGCACGCGGCGCGCAGGAAAGCTTTGACCAGCTCAGCGAGCTGCGCGCGAACATCCGCATCGGCTCCGATCAGGATCTACTCAATATCCAGTTTGGCAAGGCCTTCACGGGTCACAACAGACGGGTTCATGCCGTAGCGTTTATTCCGCGCGCGGAAACCGCGGAGATCTATCGCGCCCGCATCACCGAAAACAACATCGCCGTTGTGCTGCTGACCCACCGCAGTGATTCCGCTGCCGACCCGGTCGAAGCATACGCTTTCCGCCGCGCGGCGGTTCGCAAAGCGCTCGAAAACGACCGGCTTCTCGCCCAGCTCGACATCATTCTGCCCGGCATGCGCGACCGGCTCGCCACGCCGTACGTCCCGCAGGAACTCTACGCTCAGGCCGCGGCCGCCGCGCGGGACGTCACCTTTTCGGTCGCCCTGCCCGGCGTAGGCGGCGGCGCACTGCGCGAGGCGCTGACCGGCATGGGCTTTTCAGAAAAAGAGAAAAACCCCACGCTAACGTTCTCCGGAAACGCCACGTTCGAAAAAACCGACCTGCGGCGCGAAACGCTAATGTTTGTTCGCTACCGCTACAACGTAGATGTTTTCGCGCGCGATAAAACGTTGGTGCTGTCCATGAACGGCTCGCACCGCGAAGGACACATCAACTTCGCGGAGGCCACCGCCCGCGCGCAGCGCAGCCTGCGCGCCGAGCTGCTGACCCATGTTCCCAAAAAGGTCGGTAACTACCTCGACCGCCTCGCCTCGGCTGAGCGGTAGTTTTCCAACCATTGAAAAAGGGACCTGTGCCCCGACGCAATTGATTCCAAGGGTTGGAAAATTTACAGGGAGAGGAGTTCCTGCACATCATCCCAAGAGAGGGCCTGGGTAAAGTTGCTCTCTTTTTCGAGAGTGGCGTCGATAATGCTTTTTTTGCGGCGCTGCATCGCGAGCACTTTTTCTTCAACCGTGTTCTTGGTGATAAGCTTGATGCTATAGACGGTGTTTTTCTGCCCGATGCGGTGGGCGCGGTCGGTGGCCTGATCTTCCACAGCGGGGTTCCACCACGGGTCGTAGTGAATGACCATGTCGGCGCCGGTCAGATTGAGGCCGGAGCCGCCGGCTTTGAGACTGATGAGGAAGATCGGAATGGAGCGGTCGGTGTTGAACGTTTTGACCATTGCCTGCCGATCCTTGGTGGAACCGTCGAGATAGCAGTATTTCATGCCGCGCGCATCGAGCTCGCAGCGCAGAATGCCGAGCATGGAAGTGAACTGGCTGAACACGAGAATGCGGTGCTGTGCGTCGAGCGCTTCGTCGACCAGCTCGAAAAAGAGCTCCATTTTCGCGGAGGGAAATTCGCTTTTCAGATCCTGTAGCTTCAGCAGGTCCAGATGGCAGCAGGTTTGACGCAGACGCAGCAGAGTTTTGAGAATATGCATGCGCGATTTATTGAAGCCCTGCTCTTCAACCATGTCGTTGATCTTGCGCTTCGCGCTATCGATTAGTTGTTTGTAAACCATGTACTGGTCTTTGCTGAGTGAGCAGCTCGCGACACGCTGAATTTTTTCGGGCAGGTCTTTGGCCACTTCGCGCTTGAGGCGGCGCATCAGGAACGGGTTGAGTTTGCGACGCAGTTTGATCTGCGCGAAGTCGGCGTCCGGCCCACCCCGGCTGATCGGCAGTTCGTAGTGCTCGCGGAAGGCTTTGTGATTGCTGAGGTAGCCGGGCATCAGAAAATCCATGATGGACCACAGGTCGGCCACGCTATTTTCGATCGGTGTGCCGGTGAGCACCAGTTTGTGGATGGCTTTAATTTTTTTGGCGGCTTTGGCGTTCTGGGTGGAGCGGTTTTTGATGTGCTGGGCTTCATCGAGCACGGCGATCGCGAAGTTGTGCTCCAGATATTGATCCAAGTCGCGGCGGAGCAGCGCATAGGAGGTGACCACCAGATCGCTTTCCGCAACTTTATCCCAGTGATCGTGCCGGTCGGCGCCGTGCAACCGGAGAACGCGCAGATTCGGTGTAAATTTTTCGGCCTCTTCGCCCCAGTTGTCGACCAGACTGGTTGGGCAAACGATCAGCGCCGGCTTGCCGCGCGCGGCCTCGTCGTGGCGCTCCATTTGAATCCAAGTGAGTGTCTGCACGGTTTTGCCCAGCCCCATTTCGTCGGCGAGGATTCCGCAGAAGCCGCTGCGTTCGAGGAAACGAAGCCAATACACGCCCTCTTTCTGATAGAAGCGCAGTGTCTTTTCGAGCGATTCGCCGAGCGGTTCGACTTCGATTTTTTCCGTGCGGTTTTGCGCCCGCGCTTTTTGCATCCAACCGGGCGCGGCTTCCACATCCACGCCGTCGAGCGCATTGAGCGACGACTGCACGTAGGCGGCGTAGATATTGCTCATGCGGAAGATGCCGGACGAGCTGCCTTCTCCAAACGCGCAGTCGTCGAACACTTCGCGGGCGGTTTCAATCGCATCGATATCGAGCAGGATGGTGCGCCCATTTTTTTTGATGTAGGCGTCGCCCATATTGAGCGCGCGTTGAATTTCGCCGTGGGTCAGGCTCTGCCCGCCGGTGTTTTCATATCCATAGCCGACTTCGAAAAAGCCCTCTTCCGACGATTCGTTGACGTGGATAACCGTGGTGGTGAAATCGACTTCGTCCATGAAGGGCGCCACACGGCCTTCGAGCTCGACGCGCCAGCCGTAGCGGCGAAGTTTGGGGACGCCGCTCCCCAGGAAGTTGAGCACATCACGAACGCCGACGATGGAGGTGAGCACATCTCCGCGGTAGCCGCGGAAACCGACTGGAGCGAGTTTTACGAGTGCCTGCTTTTCCGCATCCATATTGCGGACGCGGTAGCTAAGCAGGTCGTCGGGGTCTGAAATGGCGAAGCACCCAGAAACCTCTTCACGCGCAGCGCGCAGGATCACATTGCCGTATTCCGCATAGAGCTTGGCGGAAAGCGAGGCGCGGCTACCGCTGACGACCAGCCGGAAACGCGGGGTGGCCGGCTCCAGAGTGAACAGGTCCGGGCTGATCCGGGTTTCGACCAAGATGCTTTTGGTCAGGTTGGGAAATTCCTTTTCCATAAACGCCGGAACGGCGGTGCGCGGAATGCGAATTTCGTTTTTATAGATTTCGCGCATCGGCCCCGGCAAAAGCTGTTCGAGCTGAATGAAGCGCCGGTTTTGGTAGAGCCAGCCTGTGCGATTACCGGCAATAAACAGCGGATTGGAATTCTCGCCGCCTGACCGAGGATGGATGGAGAGCACCAGCTCCCCGCTTTCCTGATCCAGGATCATACGGATATAGGTCTGCATGACACTGGCGGTGACTTTCAGGTCGCTTTCGTTACCACCGACATGGACGAGAAGGCCACGGTGAAGCCGCAGAATGTTGATGAAATCATCCGCGCCGACCGTTAATTTTCCTTTGGCGGGGCCTTCGGAAATATCCTCCAGAACAAACAAAATGTTTTCATCGCGCTGGCTGAAGGCCAGGGGAAGCTCTTTGGGCACTTCATTGAGCGGAACTTTTTTTTCTTCATACTCTGCCGCACAGCGAAGGGTCACTTCGTTTTTTTCCCGCGCCTGATCGCACCAGCTCTGCTTCAGCGTAATGTTTAACACAGCGGGAATTGCATCGGGGTGATCTTCGGGAACCCGCTTGAGGTAATGGGATTCATCGAACCGCTCCAGACGTTTGGCGCGGCGTTTTTCCTCTTCGGCTTTGGCTTCGCGCTGCGGATCGCTGTAGCGCCGGACGGCCTCCAGGCCGAGCGCAACCATATGCGCACAAATGAGGCCTTTTTCCTGATTATCTCGACAGGGACAAAGGTTTTCGACAAATCCGTCGTCGAGCAGTTCGAACTTGCAGCGCATGCCGCGAATGCCGACCGCGAGCCGGCCGGAGACAAACGGGTGTTCGTAGTCGAGTTTTTCGACCACGCCGCGGTCAAACAGCGTCTTTCCGTCACGGAACGCCTTCCAGCCCGCCCAATCCTTCAAAATCTTCTGTGTAAAAGGTAGTGCCATTGCCTAAATTAAACTCCTTAAAGAAATAGAGCCCATTGTTTCCAATGGGTGGAAAAAGGCGAGATTTTTTTGACGCCAACCGGCTGTTTTTCCGAAATACGGCAGAAGCCTATGCCTCGAACGGGAAGCGGTGCTGGGTGAGGCCCTGTTCGTCGCGCATGGCGATGAGCTGCTGCTGGAGCAC
>CAYVYL010000022.1:0-25151 GCA_964455665.1 uncultured Verrucomicrobiota bacterium | reverse complement strand
CGTCAACGGTTTTCTGAGTAGAAGTCGCTGCGTGGATCGTGGTCATCAGACCTTTTTCGATGCCGAATTTGTCATTGAGGACTTTGGCAACCGGAGCCAAGCAGTTGGTGGTGCAGGACGCGTTGGAAACGATGTCTTGGCCAGCATAGCTGTCAGTGTTTACGCCGCAGACGAACATCGGAGTCGCGTCTTTGGACGGAGCAGAAAGAACCACTTTCTTCGCGCCGGCTTCAATGTGTTTGCGAGCCGTTTCGTCGGTCAGGAAGAATCCGGTGGATTCAACCACAACTTCAGCGCCGACAGCGTCCCATTTAAGGGTGGCTGGGTCGCGTTCCGCAGTGATGCGGATGGATTTGCCATTCACAACGAGTGAACCGTCTTTGACTTCAACAGTACCGGCAAATTTGCCATGTACGGAGTCATGTTTGAGCATGTATGCGAGGTAGTCGACGTCGAGCAGGTCGTTAATACCCACCACTTCGATATCTTCGCGAGCAGCGGCGGCACGGAACACCATGCGACCAATACGGCCGAAACCGTTAATACCAATCTTTGTAGCCATAATCTATTTCTCCCTTTGATTGCCCTGATGAAGGGCTGTTTTCCCATAAAATTCCGCGAACCCTACCGAAACCCCCTACCCCCGTCAATCCATTGCGAGGCGAAACTTGACAGGCCCTTTCTCAAGGCGGAAACTATATTTTTTTAAGGATAATTATGATTAAACGCTCCTATAACCTAACCACCGTGATGGGAATCCCGATTCGGGTGCACCTGACACTGGTCATCCTGCTGCTTTTTGTTGCCTTTAGCTACGGTCTTCCGGGCATTCTAATTGCGGTCGGCGTATTCGCCAGCGTGGCCCTGCATGAGCTCGGTCATTCCTGGGTCGCCATCCGCAAAGGATGCAGCGTGCGCGAAATTATGCTGCTGCCGATCGGCGGCGTCGCCAAAATGAGCCACATCCCGTCGCGACCAATGGATGAATTTCTGGTTGCCGCCGCCGGGCCGCTCGTCAGCTTCCTGCTGGCAGTACTTTTCCTATTAATCGCTTTGGCTGGGATTTCTCCACAGTTCTTTGTGAACCTATATAAAATCAACCTAATGCTCTGCCTGTTCAATCTGCTGCCGTCGTTCCCGATGGACGGCGGACGAATCTTCCGCGCCTTCATGAGTCCGCGACTCGGTCGGCTCAAAGCCACCGCGCTCGCCGCACGCATCGGCCGCATCATGGCCGTCGCCTTTGGAATTTTCGGTCTATTCAATGGGCAGTTCCTTCTGATTCTGATCGCCATCTTCATCTACAACGCGGCGGGGGCGGAATACCGGGCCGTATATGCCCAGCACATGAGCCAGGAATGGTTCACGGTGGAGCCGCAGGCCGACATCCACGTCAGTCCGCCGCCCTACGCACGCAAAGCGCCGCCGTTCTGGAAGCAATGGACAAAGAAAACGAATTCGTTTTTCAACGACCTGTTTAAGAACTGGGAATAAACCGGCGGACGCCAGTTCAGTGATCCGTTAATCGGAAAGCGGGTATCAGAAACCGTGATGAACTGATAACGGTTAATCCTCCCCTACTCTATCTCCATCTCATACGCCGGGCCGTCGTATTCCGGCTCGGGATTCGGATAGCGGAAAAACCAGTCCCAGATGATCAACGCCATCAGAATGGCTCCGCTGATCGACAGCACGGTCATCCAGAATTTTTTGCTGAAATCCGGCCTTTTTAACAAATGCAAAAAGCGTCGGAATCCGCTGTTTTTACGGCGGCGTCGATGCGACTGAGAAAGGTCTTTCGCCACGGTCTCGTCAAAACTCTCCGAACGGTGGCGGCGACGGCGCTGAGAAACCGAAGGGCTCTCCTCTCGATCAGCCCGGGGCGACTCTTTCTCTTTATAGATGTCCGATGACGGCATAATAGATTCCTTACTAATCGAAAAACACTACCCAACCGCGACACGTTCAACAATTATAAAGCGTGCGCAAAAACAACCGACCGGTTCAACGTAAGTCCGGTAAACCGCCCGAACGCAACAGATGGCTTCCAATCCTTGGAAGGACTCAATCTCATTTCTTCCAACCCTTGGGAAAAAAGTTTTCAGCCCTTGGAAAAGCCTTATAGTTGAGCCTTCGTTTCGAAACAAAAAAGAGGAGATCGCTATGGAACTCAAAGGAAGTCAGACCGAAAAAAATCTAATGGCCGCATTCGCCGGCGAATCACAGGCGCGCAACCGCTACACCTACTACGCATCCGTCGCCAAAAAAGAAGGCCTCGTGCAAATTTCTGATATTTTCACGGAAACCTCAGATCAGGAAAAAGAACACGCCAAACGCCTGTTCAAACTGATGCAAGGCGGTGAAATTGAAATTCCCGCAAGCACCTTCCCCGCCGGACCGGTTAAAGACACCATGCAAAACCTGCTAGATGCCGCCGCGGGTGAAGAACACGAATGGACCGACATGTACCCCTCCTTCGCGAAAATCGCCAAAGAAGAAGGTTTCATGCTGATTGCCGCCGTCTTCACCGCCATTGCCGTAGCTGAAAAACAGCACGACAAACGCTACAAAGAACTAGCCGCCAACATTGAAGCGGGCAAAGTGTTTGAACGCGGTGACTCCGTCATCTGGCGTTGCCGCAACTGCGGATACCTGCACGAAGGCCCCAAAGCCCTTAACAAATGCCCGGCCTGCGATCATCCCCAGGCGCATTTCGAAATCCTCAGCGAAAACTGGTAACCTCCGGTTTCCCGACGAAGTAAAGCCCCGGCTCCCGCCGGGGCTTTTTTTTCTTAAGATTGGAATCTACAAAACGAGAGTCATCAATTTTCTGTGTCTTCTGTCTGTTCTGTGGTTAAGATCATCCAATGGATTCGACAAGCTCACCACAGGTGTTTGAAAAAACAGTAAAGGAGCCGGGCAAACGGCTGGATGCATGGCTGGCGGAAAACGAGCCGGAGCATTCGCGCGCGCGCTGGCAGGCGCTGATCAAAGACGGGCTTGTCACGGTCAATGACGCAACGGCAAAACCAAACCATAAACTGCACACCGACGACCGCGTGGAGTGGACGATTCCCGAGCCGGTTTCGAGCGAGGTGCTGGCCGAAGATATTCCGCTCAACATTCTCTAC
Source organism: uncultured Verrucomicrobiota bacterium (assembly GCA_964455665.1). GTDB lineage: Bacteria > Verrucomicrobiota > Kiritimatiellia > Kiritimatiellales > Tichowtungiaceae > Tichowtungia. The sequence goes on along the minus strand of CAYVYL010000022.1, from coordinate 22,020 downwards.
GAAGACGCCCAAATTATTGTGATCAACAAGCCCGCCGGATTGGTGGTGCATCCCGCGGCGGGCAACGAAACCGGCACGTTGGTGAACGCCCTGCTCCACTACTGCACGGATCTGGCGGGCATCGGTGGCGAAAAGCGCCCCGGCATTGTCCACCGTCTGGACAAAGATACTAGCGGCGTGATGGTGGTGGCCAAAACCGAAAAGGCCATGGCCGAGCTAGCGCGGCAGTTTAAGGCGCGCGAAACAGAAAAAGAATATAGGGCCATCGTGCGCGGTGTGCCAAAGCCGCCAACGGGAGTTATCGCGGCGAGAATCGGACGTCACCGCATTCACCGCAAAAAAATGACGATCGATGGAAAGCGCGGACGCCATGCGGTGTCGATCTATAAAGTGATCGAGGCGTTTCAATATGCATCGCTGATTAGTGTACGCATTGAAACCGGCCGCACGCACCAGATCCGCGTCCATATGGCTTCCCTGCGGCACCCCATTCTGGGCGACCGGCTCTACGCGCACGCGCAACCCACCGATGTGTGGCCGGAACGCCAGATGCTCCACGCCACCAAATTATCAATTACCCATCCCGACGGCGGAAACAAGCTCAGCTTCACCGCGCCGCTTCCGCCGGATATGGAGGCCGTGCTTGAGAAGCTCCGCTCGAAACAGAGCACAGAAGATCCTGTAAAGCGGGATCGAGCATAAAATCCTGCGCCGCATCGGCCGGTTGCTCAGCGCCTGACAACGGCCATTGGCATTCGAAATTGCGGTGCGCTACAGAGACACCTAACGCCTTGACGGTACCAAACAAACAACCGAAGATGTGACGAAATCATGCTGAAACGACTGACCCAGAGGCTCAACTATATCATCGGACCGGTGGCGATTTTCGCCTTCGTGATGTTGTTGCTTGAGCACAGCGAATGGCTGAGGCCCCACTCGGTGCTGGTTCGGCAGATCAATCTTTCCATTCTTGGCCTGTTTGCCATCGACGTGCTGCTCAACTGGCTGGCCAGCAACAAAGATTCGGCCTACCTCAAGGCGCACTGGTTCGACCTCGTGGTGTTCGTTCCGATCATTCAGTTCTTCTACGCCCCACCGGACAGCGCCCTTTCGGTCATTCTGCGCCAAACCGCCATCGTGGCGATGCTCCTTTCGCGGACACGGCGGGTGAAAAACTTCATCACCCTGTTCAGTCTCAAACCCGCCCAACTGATGCTGATGAGTTTTATCGGCGTTATCGTGTTCGGCACCGTGCTGCTAATAATGCCTGCCGCAACCGTCTCCGGCGAGGAGACCACCCTGCTCAACGCATTCTTCACCGCCACCTCGGCCACCTGTGTCACCGGCCTGATCGTCTACGATACCGCCACCCACTTTACCTTCTTCGGCCAGCTGGTGATTCTCGCCCTGATTCAGGTCGGCGGACTCGGCATCATGACCTTCTCGGTCTCGCTCGCACTGCTGATGCGGCGCGGCGTCTCCATGAAAGACCAGAGCATTATGCAGGACGTGCTCGATCAGGACACGCTGCAGAGCGTCAAGCGGCTGGTCGGCTTTATCGTCTGCATGACCTTCCTGCTAGAGGCGGTCGGTGCGGTCATTCTGTTCCGCGCCTGGAAACCGGTGTTTCACGATACAGCTGAAACCGCGTGGTATGCTGTCTTCCACTCCATTTCCGCCTTCTGCAACGCGGGGTTCTCCACCTTCAGTAACAGCCTGATGGGCTTTTCGAGCGACGTGCCGACCAATCTGACCATCGGCGGACTGATCGTGCTCGGCGGAATCGGCTTTGTCGTGATCGGCGATTTTTATCAGGCCCTGCGCGACCGGCTCTTCCGGCGCGTCAAGCGCCGCCACAAATTCCGCATCCAGAGCCGCCTCGCGCTGGGCTGGACCGGCGGACTGATCCTCGGCGGCACCGGACTGATCTACTGGATTGAACACGGCCGCATTCTCGATGGAATGGGCTATGACCACGCCCTGCTCGTCTCACTCTTTCAGTCGATCTCCACACGCACCGCCGGCTTCAACTCCTGCGAAATCGGCGCGCTGCAACCGGTCACCCTGTTCCTGTTCATCATTCTGATGTTCATCGGGGCCTGCCCCGGCGGAACGGGCGGCGGAATTAAAACCACCACTCCGGCTGTGCTGTGGGCGGTCATCCGCTCCGGCTTTAATCGCCGCACCGAAACCGAACTGTACCGCCGCACCATTCCGGTGGAGGTCATCCAGAAGGCGGCTATGGTGCTGTGCTCCTCGCTGCTGCTCGTCTGCGGCGCGCTCGGTCTGATGCTCATCTTCGAGCCGGAAAAGGATTTTATGGATCTGTTTTTTGAAACGGTCAGCGCCTTCGGCACCGTCGGTCTTTCGACCGGCATCACCGACGCGCTATCGACCGGCGGACGGGTGATGATCACCCTGCTAATGTTCATCGGCCGCCTCGGCCCGCTCACCATCGGCTTCGCCTTTATGCTGCGCAAACGCGGGCCCGCAAAATACAGCTATTCCGAAGAACGGATTATGATAGGATAAAAAAATGGAATGATGGATGAAGAGAGGTTTGGAATAATGGAAGAAGAAAACAATTCAGCACTCCAATACTCCACCGCTCCAATACTCCATGGAGGTTATTTATGAGAAACATTGCAGTAATCGGACTCGGCAAATTCGGAAGCTCGCTCGCCCGCGAGTTGACAGAAAAAGGCGTCGAAGTGCTCGCCATCGACCGCAACCGCGAACCGGTGGACGCCATCAAAGATTCCGTCACCCACGCCGCCACGCTTAGCTCCACCGACGAAGACGCCCTGCGCGCCGTCGGCATCCAAAATGTGGATGTAGCCGTGGTCTGCATCGGGGAAGATATTGAAGCCAACCTACTGACCACCATCCTGCTGAAAAAAATGGGCGTTCACCGCATCTGGACGCGCGCGCTCAGCCCGCTCCAACAGGAAATCATCACCATGCTCGAAGTCGACAACATCATTAACCTCGAAAAGGAAATGGGCAGCATTATCGCCACCAGCCTGGCCTCCACCAACATCACCCGCCACATTCCGCTCGCCAAAGGGCACAGCATCGTCGAAGTGCTGGTGCCATCGGAATTTGTCGGCAAAACCCTGCGCTCGCTAGATGCCCGCAATAAATTCAGCATCAACATTGTCGCCATCAAAAAACAAATCCCCGGCATCACCGATCAGGGGGAACGAATTATGGAGGAATCCATCGAAGATGTACCGAAGCCCGACGACGTGCTCGAAGAAACCGACCACCTGCTGATCGTCGGTAGCGACAAAAACGTGGAGAAATTTGCGAACCGCTGACGGGATGCAGGATGTGAGATACAGGATACGAGATCGTGATGCGCGATGTGGGAGATTAACCGATGAGCTATAAAAATCTGGAAATCTGGCAACTGTCGCGGGAACTGACAATCGGTATTCACAAGATGACTCTCCATAAACTTCCTAAATTCGAAATGTTTGAAGAAGCCCCGCAAATCAGACGGTCGATGAAATCTATTAAATCAAACATTGTCGAAGGATACGGGCGGCGGAGATACAAGCAGGACTTCATCAAGTTTTTGGTCTACGCTCATGCCTCTTGCGACGAAACCATTGACCATCTGGAAACTCTTTTTGAAACGGAATCATTATCTGACGAATCCCTTTACCACCAACTGCATGAACGCTTAAATCTACTTGGAGCCAAACTGAATCGATTCATCCAAAGCGTTGAAAATCAACACCTGTCTGTAAAGGAAGATCCCGTAGAATATGAGGTGCGCCCATGAACCGTCTCATCCCGAATCCCGTATCCCAAATCCCGTATCCCATAACCCGAACCCCAAAACAACATGACCCCGAATCTTCTTAAAATTATCTGGTTTTTGCTTCCGGTCTGCGGACTGGGAATTGGACTAACCGTCTGGCCGGAAATCGGGCAGACCACCCGCTGGAGCATCGCCGCGCTGGCGGGCGTTAACCTGCTCGGTTGGTTCTACCTGAGCGTCCGCGTCTTCAGCTTCCGTAAACGCCTCCGCAACTTCCTGCGCTTGCTGCTGGCCGGCGACTACGAAGCGGGCATCCGCACCCGCCAAAAACACACGGATGAAATCTCCGGCATCGAGGATTTGGCTAACCAAGTGGCCGACCGCATTCGCACCTACGACAGCCTGCGCGCCGCGCGTGTCTCCATCCACTCCCGCGCGCTCGATCTGCTTCTGCTCAAATCCAACGAGGGATTCATTACCGCCAACATCGAAAAAGAAACCTTCGTCTTCAATCCGGTCGCTCAGAAAGTTCTGGGCGTCAAACGTAAAAGCTTCTCCTTTGAATCCGTCTTGAAACCCAAAACAAACGAGACCTTCGCCAAGCTGTTCAATCAAGCGGTTTCCGGACGCAAAGTGAACACCGAAGGGCTCTGCTTTCTGCAACTACCCGGCATGCAAGCCCCCGCACGGCTCTCCTTCCTGATGATGCCCCTGCGCGATCGCGACGAAAACGTCCGCTTCGCCATCCTTTCCATTGAATCGTCGGGAGCCGCATCCTGATGAGCGATCGCGACCAATTTCTCGACCATGTCAACGCCTTCCTCGAATACAAAAAAGAGGAAGGGCTCCAAACCCTAGAAATTTCTGCGGAAACCCGCGCGAAACTCACTCCGCTCCAAACGACTCCGACGGCAAAACCGACACCTGAAGCAGCACCGCGCTGCGCGGCTGCTGTCCCTTCATTCGCGCCGACCCCTACCGCGGGAACCGATGTGCGCGTAACCGGCAAGACGGTCGAGCAAATCGCCGAACAGATCAGCACCTGCACCGGTTGCGGGCTGCACGCCTCGCGCAACAAAACGGTCCCGGGCGAAGGCAATGCGGATCATCCGGACATTCTATTTATCGGCGAAGGCCCCGGCGCGGACGAGGATGCGCAGGGTCGCCCCTTCGTCGGCGCCGCCGGACAGCTACTCACCAAAATGATCGGCGCGATGGGTTATGCCCGCGAACAGATTTTCATTGCCAACATCGTCAAATGCCGCCCACCGGGCAACCGCGTTCCCTCGCCGGAAGAGATGAGCGCCTGCTCGCCCTACCTACGCAAACAGATTGAGCTCATCCAGCCGAAAATCATCGTCGCGCTCGGTAAAACCGCTATCGAAGGCCTGCTCAACAAAACGGTAGCCATCACCCGCTTCCGCGGAACGTGGTGCACCTACGAAGGCATCGACCTGATGCCCACCTTCCACCCCGCCTACCTGCTGCGCTCCCCCGGCAAAAAACGCGAAGCGTGGGAAGACCTACAGGCGGTCATGGCCAAACTTGGCCAAACCCCGCCGAAAGCCGACTGAGCCTGCACCTATTAAATTTTTCAAAGGTTTGGAAAAACGGTGCGCCTCTGACTTGTCCTCCAAAGCTTCCGCCGTCGCCAGAGGCTATGGCCGACAAGTTAGCGAAGGAAGATGCAATAGAGTTCCAAGCATTAGAATCCATTTACGCGACTTGACTCCATGCGACTCTCATAGATAATGGCGCGGTTCATTTTGGAGTTCTTTCAGCTATGATTAAGGTTCAAAACCTGACGAAAAAATTTTCGGGCAACACAGCAGTCGACGATGTCTCGTTTGAGGTGGAGCGCGGCGAGATTATCGGATTTCTCGGCCCCAACGGCGCGGGTAAAACCACGACGATGCGTATGCTGACCGGCTTCCTGCATCCAACGCGCGGCTCGATAAAGATTGCCGGGTACGATGTGATGAGAAACCCTCTTCAAGTGCGCCGCCATATCGGTTATATGCCGGAAAGCTGCCCGCTCTACGCCGAAATGAGAGTGGATGAGTATTTAAGGTTCCGCGCGCAGATTAAAGAGGTGCCGCGCCGCGACGTGAAAACCCGTCTCGGGGTCGTAAAAGATCAATGCGGACTGACTACGGTCGGCCGCCGGATTATCGGCCAGCTTTCCAAAGGGTTCCGCCAGCGCGTCGGCCTAGCCGACAGCCTGCTGCACGATCCTGATCTGCTGATTCTCGATGAACCGACCGCCGGACTGGATCCCAACCAGATCCGCGAAGTGCGCGAACTGATCGGTTGGCTGGCCGAACGCCACACGCTGCTGCTTTCCACTCATATTCTGCCAGAGGTCGAAATGGCCTGCAAACGGGTGCTGATTATTGACCGCGGCAAAATTGTCGCGTCCGACTCGCCGAAGAGCCTGCAGAAGCGGCTGCTGGGCGATTCGCTGATCAGCGCAGACATTCTGGGCGACGCATCGCTGATCACGCCGTTCCTGAAAGCCGTCGATGGAGTGGATATGGTGACCAGCGAACCACTAGAGGACGGGTGGAGCCGCTTTCGGATCGATTCGGCCTCGCCGCAGATCCGCACCCAGATTTTCGAGTGCGCGGTTTCCAATGGCTGGAAACTGCGCGAGCTGCATATGGAAAGCCGCTCGCTGGAGGATATTTTTGTCGCCATCACACGCGGGGATGTGACGCCGGAGGTGAAATCATGAGAAGCTTTTTATCCCTCTGGCGGCGCGAGTTCGCGGCCCTTTTTCTTTCGCCGATCGCCTATGTGATGCTGATGTTTTTTCTACTGGTGACCGGTTGCGGCTTCTACTGGCTGGTGAAGGAAAATCAGGAGCTGACCCATTCGATACAGGGACTGATGGTGGTGATCTGGTCCTGTATGCTGATTGTGCTGCCGATCCTGACGATGCGCACGTTTGCCGAGGAGCGCAAAAACGGAACCTTCGAAACCCTGATGACCGCGCCGATCTGCGACACCACGGTGGTGGCGGCCAAGTTCGCCGGCGTATTGAGCTTTTTCCTGCTGATGTGCGCGCCAACCCCGCTCTATCTGCTGATTATCCGCTGGATCGCCCCGGAAACGATCGGCGTTCTCGACGCCGGCACGGTGCTAGGCGGCTATCTGATGATCGGCCTGATCGCCTCGACGTTCATCGCGTTGGGCATTCTGAACTCGGCACTGACGTCCAACCAGATCATCGCGGCCATCTCGACCTTCGCGGTGATGAGCATTCTGTTTTTCGGCGGCCTGTTTGAGCCGCATCTATCCAAGACCCCGCTCGTGCGGGAGGTCGGTGGATACCTTTCGTCGGCACTGCACCTGATGGAATCGGCGCGCGGCGTGTTCGACACCCGTTCGTTGGTGTTCTATCTGAGCACAACGTTCTTTTTCCTTTTCGCAACCACCAAAGCCGTTTCGACCCGGCGCTGATTGAAGCCTATGAAAACCCGTCGACATCGTTTCTGGATTGGACTCAACACCGGCACCGCGCTGCTGCTGGCCGCGGTGATTGTTCTGATGCTCAATTATCTCTCGTACCGTCACTATTACCGGACGGACTGGAGCCGCACGCAGCGTTATACGCTCTCGCCCAAAACGGTGAGCCTGCTTGAGTCGCTCGAAAAACCTGTCAACATCACCGTTTTCTTTCAGCCGGGAAACATTCTCTATGAGGATATTCACAATCTCCTGCGCGAGTATCAGTTCCATTCCGACAAACTGAACATTCAATGGGTGGACCCCGACCGCGACCCCGGGCTGACCGAAGAGATGGCGCTGAAGTATGAGGTGACCGATCTCAACGTGGTTGTGTTCGAATGCGACGACCGCAAGGAATATGAGCGGGCCGATGAAATCGCGCAAACCGACGCCTCCTCCGGCGTGGAACGCATTCTGGTGTTCCGCGGCGAGCAGTCGTTTTCTTCCGCCATTCTGGGTGTGGTGCAGCAGACCGCCCCCGTTGTCTATTTCCTGACCGGCCACGGCGAGCGCGATATCGACAGCTTCGATCCGCGTACTGGCTTTTCCGGCATCCACCAGCTGATCGAGCGCGATAACGCGCTCGTCCGACCGCTGGAACTAAGCGTTGAGAAGCAGATTCCCGCCGACTGCGACGTACTGATCGTGGCCGGCGCCTCGCAGAGCATGTCGGAAACAGAAGCCGGCCTGATCGACGCTTGGCTCAACCGCAGCGGCCGACTGATGGTGCTGAGCGATGCCACACGAAACTCTGGGCTCGAACCGCTCCTGCGCGAGTGGGGGGTTCAGCTCCGTAACGATGTCGTGCTCGACCCCGCCCGCACCATGACCGGACGCGAGGTGTTTGTAAGCGCCTATAACCGCCATCCGGTTACCGAAAAACTGAGCACCACCGCCGCGATTTTCCACCTGCCGCGCTCCGTCGAAGTCGGAACCTCTCTCAGCCGCGGCGCCGACCGACCGCAGGCAACCCCGCTGGCATTTTCGTCCGACAGCAGCTGGTCCGAAAGCCGGCCGGAGCAGTCGCCGGCGAAGTATGACGCAGGCGTCGACCTGCCCGGCCCGGTCTCTATGGCGATGGCAGTTGAAAAAGGCGCCACATCCGGATTGCTCGACATGCAGATCCGGCCGTCGCGAATTATTATTTTCGGCGACTCGGGCTTTGTCTCCAACAGCGGCCTGACCGGCGGCGACACCAGCCTGTTTATGAGCTCGCTCAACTGGCTGCTCAACCGCGAAGAATTGATGGCGATCGCCCCCAAACCGATCGACGACACCCGTCTCCAACTGACTCGTACCGACACCCGCATCCTCTTCTGGAGCGCTGTCTGGGGCATCCCCGCTCTGGCAGCGTTGCTCGGCATAATACTCTGGATGCTCAGAAGAAAATAGCCCGACATCGAAGCCGATCGGCAAAAACTATATGGAACGATTATTTTACAGCGATGCGATAATCCCGATCCGATCCGGGATACTCGATACGGGATTTAAAATTCTCTCGCATCACGCATCACGCATCCCCCATCTCGGAACCTCTTCTTCATGAAACAAAAACTCACCACTAGCATGCTGTTGATCGGCGCGCTCCTGATCGGCGCGTTCATCTGGTTTTTTGAGCGCGACAGCGAAACCTCTCAGCAGCAGGAGCTGCGTAACCGCACCGTCTTTTCCGTGTACCCAGACACCATCCGCTGGATCCACATGGAACGCGGCGACCTTAAAATTGAATGCACAAAAACTGCCGGCAGCTGGCGGATGAGCTATCCGGCGGACGCTCCGGTGAACAATGCGGTCGTGGAGCGAATGATCGCGAGCATGGCCTCCGTTGAGCGCGGCGAGCTCATCCGTGCGGAAACGCTGACCGCGCGCAATCTGACTCCGGCGGAGTACGGCTTCGATGAGCCGCGAGCCACCATTACCTTTCAGAACAACCGGGGAACCTTCACCTGGCTGATCGGCCGCGACGCCCCGCTGGGTGAAAGACTCTATGTGATGTCATCGGAGAGCGGCGATATCATCTCCGTCCCGCAGGCCCTGCTAAATCTGGTGCCGGAAGACCCAGCATGGATTCGCGACCGCACCCTGTTTAAGAGCAAGGCCGCCGCCGTGCGGGGAATCGACCTGCGCCGCGCCTCCGGCTTTCTGCAGCTGCGTCAAGCCGAAGAGAACGGTTGGATGATGGTGCAGCCTCAAACCGGCCGGGCCAATCGCCAGCGGGTTCACGATCTAATCGAGAAAATTGTCGGCGCGCGAATCGGAAAATTTGTTTTGGACGAACCAACCGACCTGACGGTTTACGGCCTGGGAGATCCAGGAATCGAGCTAACGCTTTTTACTCAGGACGAAAACTCCCAGACCCTTCTGATCGGCAAAACCCTGCCGGAACAGCCGGAGGCACGCTATGCAAAATGGTCAGACAGCCCGTCCGTCTTCACGGTCCCGGCTGAGTGGGCCTCTGAATTCGAACTCGAGACCACCCCGCTTCGCAACCGACAGATTGTGGATGAACAGCTTAATCAGATCACCCGTGTGATGATCACCTCCGGCGAAGAGCAGATTGACCTGCTGCGAACAAATGACGTGTGGCAGATTATGCGGCCCGCGCGATGGGACGCCGAGGCCTCTTCGGTCCGAACGGTGCTCGAAACGCTCTCCGGAAGTATTATCACTGAATTTGTGAACAACCCGAACACAGCGCAAACCGAACGGATTCAAAACGCGCCCTGGACCATCACCTACACCGCCAACGGCAAAACGCACACCCTGACGATCGGCCGGCCGGAGGAGGACGACCGAATACTGGTGCGACGCGATGACGAAACCTCTCTGTATCTCGCGGATCAAACCCTGTTCGACAGCTCATTTGCTGACCCGCTCTTTTACCGTAGCCGCACCGTACTAAAAATCGATCCGGTCGAAATCAAAACCATCACCTTAAAAACCGGCGAGGAGGAGTTCCGGGTCGAAAAGTTGGACGGTCAGTTTGCCGCCGCCGACCGCGCACAGAAAGCGGACTCAGACGTCCTAGCGAAACTCACCGACGAGCTGGCCGCCCTGCGTACGGGCCGGTTCATTGCGTTTAATCCGAATTCGCTCGTGCCGTATGGTCTGGAAACCCCGACTGCGCGCTTGACCATCACCCTGAACAGCACCAACGTGCTCGGTCAGGTGGTCCTGCTCGGCGGCCTAGCCGCCGACGGGCGCTTCGCCATGCTGCAAGGTCAGCCTGTCGTTTTTATTCTTCCTGAAGAAACCGTGAACACCCTCACACAAAAACTGACCCAGCCCATTGAAAAACAAGCAGAAGAAATCGAACAGCCCTGACCTGCGTCGAGGCCACCGGAAAAAAGCCCTGCTGCACCTGCTGCGGCTGGCCGGATTTACGTTGGCGTTGCTTCTCCTTTTGGCGCTATTTCACCTGCTGACGCTGGGGCTCCCCGATCCGCTCACCCAGAGCATCACCGCCCGTCTACAGGAGAACGGGATTCCTGTGCACATTGAGTCGATCACCCTCTCCGTGCCTCGCGGATGGGTATTGCACAATATACAGCTCTACAGCCCATCTCCCGATGATATTGAACCCATTTTTCAGGCCAAAAAACTATACGTTCGCGCCTGGCCGCAACACGGGACCGATCTCTCGCGAACCGGATGGAATCTCAACGTATACGGAAAAGAAATCGATGTGTCGCTGGGGGCGCCGTGGGAGAACAAACTGGATGAAGACCATCCATTCCGGACCCTCGACCGGCTAAAAGCTCATCTGTACATCGGCCCCGGCTATCTTTCGATCGAGCAGGCGGAACTTCTGTGGGGCGACTATATCTTCAGAGCATCCGGGCAGGCGGAACTCCCCAAGCAGAAAAAACAAACCGGCCCCGAATCCTATTCCGTGCTTCAAACCCGTGCGACCCAAGCCGCCGACGCACTCGCCAGGCTGACATTCGACAGCCCGCCGGATATCAATTTTACATTCAATGTCCCGGCGGATCACCCGGAGCAGTCGGAGCTGGATATCAACTTTTTCGCATCAGGGCTCCGGCATCAGGGCCGGCTCTATGACCACATCGGCGGCTCGCTGAAACTCCAAAATAACACACTAAAAATCGACTCGGTACAGGTCACCCGCAAAAACGGCGAACGCCTGAGCGCCTCCGGCACGGTTCATCTAAAAGATCGCGTCACACAAATCCGCATACAGAATTCACTGCAGAGCTCCGATCTGCTCGGGCTACTTCCGGCACGCGTCGCTAGCGACCTCGCGCGGGCGGAACTTCAGCTGTTCGGCGCGGCCGAGTTCGAAGCCGTACTGGGTCCGGCTCCGCTCGATCAATTGCTTCAAACCGTTCAACTAGACGTCCAGAATCTGCAGATTGTCCGCAAAGACCTGACTCTTGATCCGGTGCAATTGAATCTCGTCCGGGCCGGCAGCCAGCTGAAGATCTCAGACATCCACGCGCGCGCCAACGGCCAGCCGCTGGAAGGGTCATTTGAAATCAACCTGGATACCCGTGCGTGGAGCACCCATCTGCAAGGCGGCGTCCTGCCCTACCCGATCGGCACACTGACCGGCGGCGGATTCAAAACCTTTATCGACCGCTTTAAATTTACCGGCGAACCGCCGGATATACGGATGAACCTCTCCCACTCCGGAGTCAAAGGCTCCCTGCGCCTCGACGGAATCGTTTCCGGCAGTGACTTTCTCTGCGCCGGCGTGCCACTCGATTCTTGTGAAACCGCCATGACCTATTCAAACCGGGTGCTCGTCCTCACCGGTCTGAGCGCGGATCACGCAGGGAAGCATTTCAGCGGCGACATCGAAATCGACTTCGCCCAGAAGCTGGTCGCATTCGACGCGGTCAATGAGTTCCCTCCAAACCAGATTGCACAGGTGGTGGCTCCGGATCACCCCACCATCCTCAATCAATTCTCCTTCAACGGCCCGATCCACTCGGAAGGCAAGGGGCAACTGGACTACGGCGACGGCGTCAACCACCGCTTCGACGGCGTTTTCACAGCAGAGAATGTCTCCTTCGCCGGCTTAAAAGCGGATCAGTTCGACAGCGATATCAGCGGACGCGGTTCCGAACTGATCTTCAGCAATACGTCCGCGCAACTCTTCGGCGGCTTTGTGGAAGGCGGCGCCACCTTTGACCTGGAGTTTAACGACGACACCTCGCCCTACCGGCTGGATATCGATGCCACAGAAATTACTCTGGCCGCCCTGGTCGGACACTTCAGCACAAAAGATTACAGCAAGACAAAGGGCCGCCTCTCCGCCACATTCAAGCTCACCGCCGACGCGAAGGCCGGATTCTGGGCTTCCGCCAACGGGCGGGGCGTGGCGGAAATCGAAAAGGGACAGTTACGCGACCTTCCGATTCTCGGCGGTTTTTCCAAACTGGTCCGCACCACTCTGCCCGGCTTCTCGCTGTTTTCGCTCACCACCTTCTACTCCGAATATGAACTGCGCGACGGCACGCTGCGCAGCGAAAACCTACAGCTCGGCGGCACGCTCTTCAGCGTCCGGGCCCGCGGAAAATACTCTCCGCAAAAAGGCCTCGACTTCACCGTGCGCGCCGAACCGCTGCGCCAGACCCGTGAAAATAAAAAGTGGTACCAGATTCACCTCTGGATCGCCGATGCAATTAAACAGGGAACCGCCCCGCTCTTTGATCTGCTCGAATTCCGGCTAGAAGGAACACTGGAAAAGCCCACCTGGCGGATGAATGCCCTTCCGAAAGAGGCTTACGAGCTGCTTAGGAAGCTCAACCCGTCCTCCAAAAAATGAGTTTCCAACCATTGGAAAATCGGCGTACAGGGATTCCAATGTTTGGAAAATCGGCGACGCTTTGCTAGAAGTGACTAGTTTTTGTGAAATACGCTTTTCATGACTAAACCGCTCGGGTATAACGTTTGCACAATGAAAATGACGAATGCAGCAGAAAAACGGTTGAAGCACCTGCTCCCGCAGGAAGCATCCGGATTTTCTGTGGTCGGATATCTGGGCACCTGCCGCGGAAGCACCCCGATTATAAATCCCGTGCAGGGTCCGGCGGACGGCCAGGAAACCATGGAAAACGCCGGTATTTTATTTTTTGTAAATCCCGATATCTCGGATAGATTCCGCGATTGCGAAATGGACTACGACCCCTCGCTGTTCGGGAAAGGATTGACCGCCACCTGGCCCCACCGGGACGGATGCGCCTGCAACCACGGTTGAACGGAGAACCCATGCCAAACGACGCACCGCCGAAAAAAAAGCCCTGGCTGAAACAGCAGCCGATGATGCGCAAAGTGGAATACGCCCTGATGCCCGCCCTGCTCGGCGCGATCTATTTTTTCGGCTGGCGCTCACTGGCCATGGTTGTCTGGGTCGCCGCCGTCGGCTATACCACCGAATATGTGATGTCGAAAAAACGCAACGACACGGTGACCGAAGCGGTGTTGGTCACCTCGCTGCTGCTCGGTCTCTCGCTGCCGCCAACCATCCCCTTCTGGCAGGCCGGTGTCGGTGCGTTCGTCGCCATTCTGTTCGGCAAAGAGGTTTTCGGCGGCTTCCCGCGTAACGTTTTTAACCCCGCTATTGTCGGCCGCGGCTTTCTCTATGTCTGCTTTCCCATCGATATGACCAGCCGCTTCACCGCCGTCTGGAAGGGAATTCCGGCAGGCTTCGCCCACTGGGGAGCACGACTGCAAATTGATGGCGTGGATGCCGTCTCGGCGGCGACGCCGATGTGGTCGCGCCGCGACTTCGGCTATGAAGCAAGCCTGTGGGATCTGTTTACCGGCAACATCGGCGAGCTGTTCACCGGCACCGACGGAGTGCAGCGCGCGCTGACCGCTGGCTCGGTCGGCGAAGTCTCCGCCATTCTGGTTCTGATCGGTGGAATCTATCTGCTCTGGACCAAAACCGCGCAGTGGCGCCTGACCGTTTCCACGCTGGTCGGTGCGATGGCTTCAACCGTGATTTTCCGCTACGCGCTCGGCGCCGAAGCCGTCCCGCCGATTCCGTGGACGCTCTGCTCCGGCGCCATACTCTACGCCGCCTTCTTTATGGTCACCGACCCCATCAGTGGGCCGAAAAATAAAAAATCGCAGTGGGTCTACGGAATCTTTATCGGCGTGATGATCGTCTTCCTGCGCTGGAAAGCAGTCTTCGCTGGCGCGGTGGCCTTCGCCATCCTGCTTGGAAACACCCTAGCACCAACATTGGATATGTTTTTCAAGGCGCGGCTACAAAAACAGAAAGCCAAAGACGCGGCGGCAAAAAAAGGAGAGGCAGCCTGATGAAACGGGTAAAAACAGTTCTCTTTATGGTGGGGATCGCCGCGCTCTACGGCGCGGGAGTCACCGGCCTCTATCTGAGCACCAAAGGAACGGTCGAACAAAACAAGAAGTTCGTCAAACAGAAGGCACTGGTTGAACTCTTCGGCCTGGGCGACATCCAAACGCTCTCAAAAGAAAAAATTGCAGCGATCGTTGAAACACAAATCGACCAGAACGAAACACTGACGGACCCGCAGACCGGCGAACAGATTCCGTTGCTCAAGGCCTATACCGATGCAGAGCACACCACGCTCAAAGCCTACGGGTTTGAGTTCAAAGGCATCGGCTTCTGGGCCGAGATCAAAGGCTACATCGCCGTCGATGCGAGCCTTCAGAAAACAGTCGGTCTCAAAGTGATTGCTCAGGCGGAAACTCCGGGGCTCGGCGCGCGCATTGAAGAACCCTTTTTCGTGAAGCCGTTTGCCGACGGTCTGGATATCAGCAAGCCCGCGCCGGGCAAAAGCTATATCTACATGGGCATCGCCGGCTCAAAGCCGGATCCCGGCACACCGCAGTACAGGCGAACCTTTGACGCCATCACCGGCGCCACCCAGACGTCACTGGCAATGGAACGGATGCTCAACGCATCGATCGCTGAATTCCGGCGCGCAGCCGACAACCGGAAGGCAGGAAAATAATCATGGCATTTAAAGACACCCTCGGAGGACGGGCGCTGATCGGAAACCTGTGGCGGGACAACCCGGTTTTCCGGCAGGTGCTGGGCATCTGCTCCGCGCTGGCCGTAACCAACCTGCTCAAAAACACGTTGCTGATGTGCGGCGGACTCGTCTTCACGGCGGCGCTGTCCAACCTGACGGTTTCCCTGCTGCGCAAAGTCATCCCCAAACAGGTCCGCATGATGGTGCAGGTGCTGATTATCGCGGCCTACGTCATCATTGTGAATATTTTCATTCAAGCGCAGTTCCCCGAAATTCACAAAACCATCGGCCCATACGTCGGACTCATCATCACCAACTGCATCATCATGGGCCGCGCGGAAGCCTTCGCCTCGAAAAACCCGGCCTGGCCCTCCCTGCTCGACGGAATCGGTGCGGGGCTCGGCTACAGCCTAGTGCTGATCATCATCGCCGTGTTCCGCGAGACGCTCGGTTTCGGCACCCTGCTGGGCATTCCGCTACCGGGACGCGACATCTGGTGGTATCAGTGGACCATCATGGTGATGCCGCCCGGAGCCTTCTTCATGCTAGCGCTGGTGGCGTGGTTTGGTAATGCCTACGTCCTCAAAAAAGAGGGAGGTGCGAAATGATGCATCTGCTCGTCATCTTCCTCGCCGCGGCCTTCACGGAAAACATTCTGCTAGCCCGCTTCCTCGGCATGTGCTCGTTTCTGGCCATTTCCCGCCAGCTGAAAACCAGCGTCGGCCTCGGCTTTGCCGTGGTGTTCGTCACCACCTTCACTGCGGCGATTAACTGGCTGCTACACACCTACGTCATGGTGCCGCTCGGAATCGAGTTCCTTGAACTAATCGTCTTCATCGTCGTTATTGCCGCCTTTGTGCAGCTCGTCGAAATGATCATCGAGCGCTTCAGCCCGTCGTTGTACTTCTCGCTCGGAATTTTTCTGCCGTTGATCACCGTCAACTGCGCCATTCTCGGGGTGTCGCTGTTCATGTTGAACAAAGAGGGCTTCGGTTTCTGGGAATCGCTTGTGTTTGGTTTCGGTAGCGGCGTCGGCTGGCTGATCGCCATTGTGCTGATGGCCGGCATCCGCGAGCAGATCAAAGAAGATAAAATTCCGGCTGGCCTGCGCGGGTCGGGCATCACCCTCATCATCACCGGCATTATCGCCCTCGCCTTTGTCGCCTTCAGCGGAATCATTAAATAGAAAGAGATACGGGATTCGAGATATGAGATACGAGATATGAGATACGAGATACAAAATATAACCCCGAAAGGTTGCGGAAAGAATCCGCATCCCGCATCCCGCATCCTGTATCCCGCATCGTTCAGCCTCACCCTGAATGCCGACCTTTCATCCGATATACTATTCACCCAAGAACTCGTTGCGAGGACATCATGACCTTTTTTATAGCCGTTGGAAGTTTGGTCGCCATCTGCGGTGTGCTTGCCGTACTGCTGGTGATCGCCGACCGGTATCTCAACAACTACGGCATCTGCAAGCTGATCATCAACAAAGGCGTCCGTGAAGAGAAAGTGGAAGGCGGAAGCACGCTGCTCAACTCATTGAACTCTGCCGGGATCTTCATTCCCTCTGCCTGCGGCGGACAAGGCAGCTGCGGGCTGTGCAAACTCAAGGTGCACGCCGGCGCGCCGCCCGTGCTGCCCACCGAAGAGCCGCACCTGTCCAAAGAAGAACAGGCCGACCACGTCCGCCTCTGCTGCCAGCTCAAGGTGCACGAAGACATGGAACTCGAAATCCCCGAAGAGCTCTTCAACATCCGCGAATTTAACGGAAACGTTGAATCGCTGACCAACCTCAACCACGACATTAAACGGCTGCGCATCGCCCTGACCAAAGACGAAGAAATCGACATTATCCCCGGCCAGTACATTCAGATCGAAACCCCGAAATACAAAAAGACACCCGAGCCGGTCTACCGCGCCTACTCCATTGCCACCGACCCGCACGACAAAGCGCACATCGATCTGGTCATCCGCCTCGTTCCCGCCGGCATCTGCACCACCTACGTCTTCGAGCACCTGGAGAAAGGCGACGCCATCAAGCTTAACGGTCCGTACGGCGACTTCCGCCTCACCGACACCGATAAAGAAATGGTCTTCATCGCCGGTGGCTCCGGCATGGCGCCATTCCTCAGCATGCTCGCGCACATGCGGAACGAAAACATCGAACGCAAGGTCACCTACTTCTTCGGTGCCCGCGCCGTACGCGACCTCATCTGCCTCGACCAGATGAAAGCCTTCGAGGAAAGTGTGCCCAACTTTAAATTCGTCCCCTGCCTCAGCGAGCCGATGCCCGACGACAACTGGGAAGGCGAAACCGGCCTCGTCACCGACGTCATGAAACGCCACTGCCCCGACCTGTCCAACATGGAGGCCTACCTCTGCGGATCGCCCGGCATGTGCGATGCCTCCGTGGCCGCCCTCACCGCCAACGGCATGCCGGAAGAAAACATCTTCTTCGATAAATTCGCTTAAACAAAAAACTAAATGAAAACCGCCCACGAATCACACAAATCAGCACGAATAATAAAGAGTTCCATTCGTGAAAATCCGTGAAGATTCGTGGGAAATAATTAACGGGGTACTGATGAAAGAAAATCCTGCCAACCAAACCATCCGCGATCGCCTCGAACCCGGACTGATCTCTGTCGAAGGCTTTCTGGGCGCCGACAAACGCCCGCTCGCCGACATCATCGCCGCCGACACCGGCGAAGTCGAAGCCGCCGGCCTGACGGTCGAGCAGCTCGGGAACTTTCTCGAAAGCCTACACGTCACCGCCGACGCCGGCTGGGAAGGCCGCGTTCCGGCCTATGACGGGAAAGTCAGCGTACGCGCCGACGAAACGCTCGGACAGATCCCCTGCCCGTTTGCCTGCGGCGCCAACTGCCACAAAGCCGTTGTCGGCATCAAAGATGCCGACGGCAACGACCTGCTCAACTTCACCCCGCTCGCCGCGCACCTCATCGCCGCCCACGGTTTCTTCGAAGGCAACGGGTCGCCCTGCCGCATCGAACCCAAAAAGCTGATCGAGCTCTACCGCTTTTGCACGGGAGAATAGAGGCACATAGGGGTCTGGCACAAAGGCACAGAGTTTTCCAATGGTCGGAAATGTCTCTCCGTAGACGCGGTGTCCCCACCGCGTTCAACCCTGCCAAAGAAACGCGACGAGGACACCGCGTCTACGTTTTCCAAACATTGGAAAATTCGTGTGATGAACCGCTCCTTCGTCACTATTTCCTTCGGAAATTATGCTTCGCTTCGCTCGCGCGTGGTTAAGCTCTTCTCCTTGAATTTTGGGGTAGTCGTGGGTTATTCTCGAGCTTCCTGTAAACAGGAAGAGTTATTTGTTATTAGAGATTCGTTATTGGGAAAACAGCTTACAAAAAATTACCCGGTCAGTCATGGAGACCAGCCAATCTGATAACCGATAACTAGTAACCAATATAACTGATAACTATTAACTGCTAACCGATAACTTAATTATGACCTCCAACGAAATCCGCCAGTCGTTCCTCGATTTTTTCGAATCGAAGCAGCACACCGTCGTCAAATCCGGAAGCCTCCTTCCTGACGCGCCCAATCTGCTGTTCACCAACGCGGGCATGAATCAGTTTGTTCCGATCTTCCTCGGCCAGTCCAACTGCCCCTACGAGCCGGGCCGCGCCGCCGACACCCAGAAATGCATCCGCGCCGGCGGCAAGCATAACGACCTCGAGGATGTCGGCGCCGACACCTATCACCACACCTTCTTCGAAATGCTCGGCAACTGGTCCTTCGGCGACTACTTCAAAACCGAAGCCATCGACTGGGCGTGGGAGCTGCTCACCAAAGTCTGGGGCTTCCCCGAAGAGCGCCTCTACGCCACCTACTTCGGCGGCGACGAAAAATCCGAAGCCGACCTCGAAGCCAAAAAGCTATGGCTGAAATATTTGCCCGCCGAGCGCGTCGTGCCCGGCAATCGCAAAGACAACTTCTGGATGATGGGCGACACCGGCCCCTGCGGCCCCTGCTCCGAGCTGCACGTCGACCTCACCCCCGACGGCAACTGCGGCGCAAAAATGGTCAACGCCGACAGCGCCGACTGCATTGAAATCTGGAACCTCGTCTTCATCCAGTTCAACGCCGACACCGAAGGCAACTTCAACCCCCTGCCCGCCTGTCACGTCGACACCGGCATGGGTTTTGAGCGCGCCTGCTCCATCATCCAGTGCACCAACGGCTTTACTGACTTTTCAGGAACCATCTCCAACTACGAAACCGATGTCTTCACCCCGATTTTCCAAACCTTGGAAAAAATGAGCGGCCAAAAATACGGCAGCGTTCTGACCGACCCGACCGACATCGCCTTCCGCGTCATCGCCGACCACATCCGTTGCCTCGCCTTCTCCATCGCCGACGGCATCCTCCCGTCCAACGAAGGCCGCGGCTACGTCCTGCGCCGCATCCTGCGCCGCGCCGTCCGCACCGGCCGCCGCCTCGGCTTCAAAGAACCCTTCTTCTACAAACTCACCGACATCATTGCCGACCACTACGGCGACGCCTTCCCCGAGCTACGCACCCACCGCGACCGCATCGAAAAAACGCTCAAAGCCGAAGAGGACTCCTTTAACCGCACCCTCGACCGCGGCATCGAACTTTTCGAACAAGTCGTCGACGGCCTCGATCGCGGTTCCCCCGAATCTGTAGCCGCGGGCGATGACCGCGGACCGCGCCCAACGGACGCGGCTACAAAAACCTTCCCTGCAGATGAAGCCTTCAAACTCTACGACACCTACGGCTTCCCGCTCGACCTCACTGAAGTGATGGCCCGCGAGCGCGGCCTGACCGTTGACGTAGCCGGATTCGAAGCACTGATGAACGAGCAACGCAACCGCGCCCGCGCCGACCACGCCGCCAAAAAATCAGTCGTCCTCGTCGAAAGCGAAGGGCTCGATGTGAAAGCCACCGAGTTCGTCGGTTTCCAAACCTTGGAAAGCGAAGCCGTCGTTGAGGCCGTCACCCCGGGAGATGACGACACCTATTCCATCGTTCTCGACCAGACCCCCTGCTACGCCGAAATGGGCGGACAATTGGGAGATCGAGGAATCATCAGCGTTCCCGGCCACGACGACAATGATGTTGGAACGTTGGAAATTATCGATACCCAGAAGCAGGGCGAGCTAGTTATTCACGTTGCCAAACTGGTTTCAGGCCGCGCGCCCGAGCCGGGCGAAGGGGTTCTCATCGACGTCGACGCCAAACGCCGCGGCGACATTCAGAGCCACCACACCGCAACGCATCTGTTCCACTGGGCGCTTCACGAAGTGGTCAGCACGGATGCCCGCCAGCGCGGGTCGCTCGTCGCCAACGACCGCATGCGCTTCGACTTCAACAATCCCGAAAAACTATCTGATGAACAGATCACCGAAATCGAAGAACTAATCAACGAAAAGATCGACGCCAAGCAACCGGTCTATTGGTCTGAAGTCCCCTTCACCGAAGTGCAGAAGCACGAAGAAATCCAGCAGTTCTTCGGCGAAAAATACGGCGACACGGTTCGCGTCCTGCAGATCGGCGGCGAAGCTGGCGCCTTTGATGGTTTCTCCATGGAGCTGTGCGGGGGGTGCCACGTGTCCAACACTTCGGAACTCGGCTCCTTCAAACTGACCAGCGAATCCTCGATTGCCGCCGGCATCCGCCGCATCGAAGCCGCCTGCGGTGAATACGCCGACGCCTTCATTGCAGAGCAAAAAGCCAAAGCCGCTGAAGCGGAAGCCAAAGCCAAAGAAGTGGAAGCCAAAAAAACCGCCGCCAAAGCGCGCGCCGCCGAAATGCAATTAAAGGCGCCAGCGATCGCGGAAGAGCTTTTGGCTAAAGTCGAGAACGGCCCCGCCGATGGCGGGGTAAACCTACTCATCGAAAACATGGGCGAGGCCGACGCCGGACTCTTAAGCGCCGTCATGGACGCCCTGCAACCGCAGCTCGTCAGCACCGTCGCCATCCTCGGCGGAACGTCCGACGGAAAAGTCGCTCTGGTTTGTGCGGTGACTCCTGATCTTGTTAAAGAAGGTAAAAACGCTGGCAAAATTGTTGGCGCAATCGCCAAGCAATGTGGCGGTGGTGGTGGCGGAAAACCCGACCGCGCCCAAGCCGGCGGCCGCAACCCCGACGCCCTTGAAGCCGCACTGGCCGGTGCGGGAGAGTTGATTTGACTGCTAAATAGTTTTACAAGGAACACCATGAAATTCAGAGAATTACAAAACGCGGATGAATGGGAAAGTCAGCAACAAGCCATTTCAAAACGATGGGAAAATCTCTCCTCTTGGCGATCTGAATCATTAAAACGAGTTACCAATTATTTGTTCATCCTCAACTCTGGAGCCTTGTGGTCATCCTTTGCTTATTTGGCTAAACCTGAAATAAACATGACACCTCTGCTTCGCGGCTCCATTAGTTATTTCGCAACGGGAACGGTTCTAATTCTAATTCACGCCGCAATAGACTATTACGTGAGTGAACATTCTTTGCGCGTAGTTGACAACAACCTCTCAGAATACTACCGAAACAAACTGGACTGGAACGTTTTACAAACAAGAATTCATGCCACCCCAAAAAATGCTCTCTGCATGGACATTGTAGGATGGGGGTCCGGAATAGCTTTTGTTCTAGGGTTAATTTATGTAGGAGTCCGCGTTTTATAGAGCGAAGGGGTCAGTCTGAAGTAACCCCAGTTTGACGGACACTCGGTTTAGCATTACTTCGATTCCTCTT
>CAYVYL010000021.1:0-25231 GCA_964455665.1 uncultured Verrucomicrobiota bacterium | reverse complement strand
AGCCACGAAAACAGAACAGGGATTTGCTTTTGTGATTTTTGTGTTTTTTGTGGCCAACAACGCCCCCGTGTTTCCAATGTTCGGAAACGAAAAGGGGTTCTGATGCATTGGAAAAGCGTAGCTACCGCCAATCAACCGCCATTTTTTGACACGATTTACGGGATATTGAAAATGGAGGAAAAGAATCCTGTCCATCCTGTCAAAAAACTATGCCGCCATGCTATGGCTTTCCAAGGGTTGGAAAAAAGCTGGAGCGCTTTCGCCGAAAGCTTCATGGACGCGAGCCGTCCATGCCTGAATGCCGAGGGGGCACGTTACTCGGTTACGAGTTCTTCGGGGTCGGGAACGCAGAGTGGTTCAATACCCCAGATCTTTTCGGCGTATTCGCCGATGGTGCGGTCGGATGAGAACCAGCCCATGCGCGCGACGTTGAGGATGGCTTTTTCGGCCCAGGCATCTTGATCGCGGAAGAGGGCTTCAACCTTTTCCTGCGCTTCCAGGTAAAGGCGGTAGTCAGCCAGATAGAAGAAGGGGTCGCCGTGGCGGGTCAGGTGGTCAAACAGATCCATGAAGAGCGCGGGCTGGGTCGGGTCAAACGCGTTGACGCGGATGGCTTCGAGCACTTTCTGCAGTTCGGGGTCGTTGTCGTAGTAGGTCCACGGATTGTAGCCGTCCTGCTCCAGTTTTTGCAGTTCCTCTTCGCGGTGACCGAAGATGAAGATGTTTTCTTCGCCGACGTTTTGGGCAATCTCAATGTTGGCGCCGTCCCACGTTCCAATGGTCAGCGCGCCGTTGAGTGAGAGCTTCATGTTACCGGTTCCGGACGCTTCTTTTCCGGCGGTAGAAATTTGCTCGGAAAGGTCGGCGGCCGGAATGATTTTTTCGGCCAGTGAGACGTTGTAATCCGGCAGGAAGACCACTTTGAGGCGGCCCGCTACGGCGGGGTCGTGGTTGACGACCTGCGCAACGGAGTTGATTAGTTTGATCAGGCGTTTGGCCAGGTGGTAGCCGGGGGCGGCTTTGGCGGCGAAGACAAAGGTGCGCGGCACAATGTCGATTTTCGGGTCGGCTTTGATGCGCTGATAGAGCGTGATGAGATACATGGTGCTCAGCAGCTGGCGTTTGTACATGTGGAGGCGTTTGACCTGCACGTCGAAGAGTGATTCCGGATGCACCGGAATGTGCAGCTGCTCTTCAATCAGTTCGGCCAGCGCCTCTTTGTTCCGGTGTTTGATGGCCATGAATTCCTTTTGGAATTTTTTGTCTTTGGCGAACGGTTCCAACTTGGCGAGTTCTTCGAGGTTGCGTTCCCAGCCGTTGCCGATTTTGCCGGTGATCAACTCGGAGAGTTCCGGGTTGCATTTGAGTAGCCAGCGGCGATGGGTGATGCCGTTGGTGATGTTGATGAATTTGTCGGGATAGATTTCGTTGAACTCTGGCATTACGCGTTCGCGCAGCAGTCGGGAGTGCAGGCCGGCTACTCCGTTGACTTTGTGGCTGCCGATGACCGCCAGATTGGCCATGCGCACATTGCGGTGGCCGTTTTCGCCGATGATTGAAACCTCTTCGATCAGTTCGCTGTTGCCGGGGTGGCTCATTTCGACGCGTTGGAGAAAGCGGTGGTTGATTTCGTAGATGATCTGTATGTGGCGCGGCAGGACGCGCCGGAGCAGGTCGACCGGCCAGGTTTCGAGTGCCTCGGGCAGGAGGGTATGGTTGGTGTAGGCGCAGGTTCGGGTGGTGATCTCCCACGCTTTTTCCCATGGGATGTGATAGTCGTCGCAGAAGATGCGCATCAGCTCCGCGACGGCCAGAGCGGGGTGTGTGTCGTTCATTTGAATCGCAGCTTTTTCGGCGAATTGGTTGAAGTCGTTGTGATTTTTTTCGTAGCGGCGGATGATGTCGCGGATGGAACAGCTGACGAGGAAGTATTCCTGAATCAGGCGCAGTTCCTGCCCGGCGTGCGTGTTGTCGGACGGGTAGAGGACCTTGGTGACATTTTCAGCCCAGTTCTTTTCTTCGACGGCGCGGACGTAGTCGCCCTGGTTGAAGACATCGAGGCGGAACCCTTCGTCGGCGCGCGCACTCCAGAGGCGGAGCATATTCACCGTATTGGTCTGGAAGCCGATGATCGGAATGTCGTAGGGAACGGCTTTAAACATTTGCCAGTCGGTCCAGACCGGCTTTTTTCCGCGCTTGGTGTCGGATATGTTTTCGACTCGACCATAGACAAACACGGGCATCGTGTATTCTGGGCGGACCATTTCCCACGGATAGCCCAATTCCAACCAGTTGTCGGGACGTTCGCGCTGCCAGCCGTCTTCAAATTCCTGACGGAAGATGCCGTGCTCATACCGCAGGCCGTATCCGTAAGCCGGTAGTTCCATCGATGCCATCGAATCGAGGAAGCAAGCGGCGAGGCGACCGAGACCCCCGTTGCCGAGCCCCGCCTCAATATCCATCTCAAGCACTTTTTTGAGATCGATATCCAGACGCGTCAGCGCCTCGCGCGCTGGCGCCATAATATTGAGCGCGAGCATGTTGCTTTCCAGCAGACGACCGACCAGAAACTCCAGCGACAGATAGTAGACTCGCTTCACATCTTTTTGGACATATTCCTCCTGCGTGGCGGTGAAGCCATCGACGGCCAGATCGCGCACTACATGGGCGAAGCTCCAGAACTTATCGAAGTCGGTCGCCACATGCAGGGTCTTGCCTCGGCTGTACTTCAAATGGAAGAGCGTACGCTCTTCGATCATGTCGGCAGACACGGTATTGTTTTTGCTGAAATTCATGAGTAAAACTCCGTTGATTAAAATAGAACTGCTAGAATAATAATTTGAATGGAAGCATACCTGCAATTTAATTATTCTATCCATTATGTCACCTGACCTTCAAATTTGTAATTCACCGTCTTATTATAAGCATTTACTCGAATCCCTCGGTTCAGGCCATCCGCTGTGTCGCACGGTACTTCCGCTTGATGATTGCGCTCCCACGCCCGGTGAACAGGCCGACCCCTTAGGTGAAGAACAGCACAGTCCGTGTCACGGCCTCATCCACACCTATCCCGACAAAGTGCTTTTACTTGCCACGCTCGAGTGCGCGGTCCGCTGCCAATACTGCACCCGCGGTCGGCTGATGGGGGGAAACCATACCTTGAAAGGTATGGTTTCCAATGATTGGAAAAAAACGGATGAAACGTTCCAAGGGTTTGAAAAAAACAGCAAACCGCAACGCAGTTGCTTCCAATATCTGGAAACGCACACGGAAATTCGTGACGTCCTGATCTCTGGCGGTGACCCGCTGATGCTTTCCGACGGTGAGCTGGATGAGCTTTTGTCAAAGGTTCGGAAAATGGATCACATTAAAAATATTCGCCTTGGTTCAAAAATTCCGGCGGTGATGCCGGAGCGCATCACTCCAGAACTCGCAAGCTTGCTTGCTAAACACCGAATCTGGCTTCAGTTGCACTTTGTTCATCCGGCGGAGCTGACGGATGAAAGTACGTGCGCGCTCGACATCCTCGCCGAAGCGGGCGTACCGATGGTCAGTCAGACGGTGTTGTTGAAAGGAATCAACGACGATGCTGACACGCTGACTGATCTGTTTTACGGACTGCTCGAAAACCGGGTAAAGCCGTACTACCTCTTCCAATGTGATCCGGTGCTCGGCTCGTCGAGCTTCCGCACCCCGGTTCAAAAGGGGCTCGATCTAATGAAAGAGCTGCAGGGAAGGGTGAGCGGCCTAGCCCTGCCGAACTTCTGCATCGACTCGCCCGGCGGCGGCGGAAAAATTATCCTGCATCCCGACACCGTCTTGCGCCGCGACGGCAACGAGATTCTTTTGACCAACTATAAAGGAAAAGAATACCGTTACCCAGATTTCAAAATGTAGACGACGCATCCTGCCGGTCCGGTTAATCCTGCGTGTCAGGCCGTAGCCTCGGGCGAAGGCTGATCAGAAAACTCTTAATTCGTGTTTATTCGTGTGATTCGTGGGCAGTAAAAAATAATGAAACTATTTCGTAAAAAGGCAAAGAGGATCGGACTGGCGCTGGGTGGCGGCGGCGCGCGCGGGCTGGCGCATATTCATGTGCTCGAAACGCTCGATGAGCTGGGTATTCGTCCGGTAGCGATTTCCGGCACGAGCGTTGGCTCCGTACTGGGCGCGTTGTATGCCTCCGGTTTGTCCGGCAAAGAAATCCGCGATCTGGTCGACCGGCTTCTACTGCGCAAGATCGAAAAGTTTTCTGATGTGTTTACGCAGGGAGACTTTTTTAAATCTGTCGGCCTGATTGATCCGGCTTTCCAAAAAGGGGCGTTGCTGAAGGGGGAGCGGTTTGTTCGTTTTTTATCCGATTCGATGAACTGCTCGGCCTTTGAAGAGCTCGAAATCCCGTTAAGCATTTCGACCACCGATTATTGTTCGGGTGCCGAGGTGGTTTTTCGTTCCGGCGATCTGCTTTCCGCTGTGCGGGCCAGTATGGCGATTCCCGGTGTTTTTTCACCGGTCAAGCGCGACGGCAAACTGCTCGTGGACGGCGGACTGGTCAATCCGCTTCCGTACAATCTGTTGCCGAAAAAGTGTGATCTAATTATCGCGGCGGATGCGTGCGGATCGCTTGAGAGGCCGTTCAAAAAGCCGGACTTCTTTGATGCCACACTGGGCAGTTTCGACATTATGCAGTCGTCGCTGATTGCCGAGCAGATTCGCCGTGATCCGCCGGACATTTATCTCAAACCAGATTTGCGCGGCATTCGGATTTTGGAGTTCAAGAAGGCGGGTCAGATTTTTGAGCAGTCCAAGCCGATCCGAAATGAACTGCGCCGCAGGCTAAAGTAGAACGAGCGTCTCGCTCGTTTTCCGCCTCCGGCGGATCTGCCTGCGGCAGAAAAGCAAACGGGACGACCTCTCACTTTTTCAGACCAGAGCAACCCCGGAGTTGGACTTTTTCTCAACGTTAATAAAAACGAATCACATTGCCTGCGAAGCCCCATTCGCAGAGCCGGCCAAGGTGATGCGGGTGCTGGGAGGGGATGAGTAAGATTAAGAGTACGATTAGGATTAAGAAAATGGGCCCTTCATAATCAACCTCTTAATCCTAATCCTAATCCTAATCTTAATCGTTTCGCTACGCCAATTCGTCGACAGCGAGATGCCAGTCGAGGTCTTCAATCACACTGACTTCCACCACGCCCTCGGCGTTGCCGAGCAGTGTGCGGCACTCTTTACTCAGGTTGAGCAGGTGGAGGCTTTTGCCGGCCTCGGCATATTTTTCGGTCAGCTTATGGACCGCATCGAGCGCGGAGTGGTCGTAAACGCGTGAGCGCATAAAATCGATCACCACTTCATTCGGATCGTCTGCCGGAGTGAATAGTTCGCCGAAGCTGTGGGCTGAGCCGAAGAAGAGCGCGCCGTTGAGTTTGTAGACCTTGGTGTTGTGTTCGTCGGTGTAGGTGTCGCAGTCGATCTTTTTTCCTTTTTTCCAGGCAAAGACCAGTGAACTAATGATGATGCCGATCGCCACGGCCACCGCCAAGTTGGTGAAGACCGTGATGATGGAGACCGCCAGAATAATCAGCGTATCCGATTTTGGGATCTTGTGCAGGATGCGAAAGGTGGTCCATTCAAAGGTGCCGATGACCACCATAAACATCACGCCGACCAGCGCGGCGGTCGGGATGTTTCCAATCAGACTGGAACCGAATAGAACAAAGGCCAGCAAGCCGATGGCCGCGGTGATGCCGGAAGTACGGCCTCGACCGCCGGAGCTGATATTGATCATCGACTGGCCGATCATCGCGCAGCCGCCCATGCCGCCGAACAGTCCGCTCAGAATGTTGGCTGAGCCCTGTCCGATGCATTCACGGTTGCCGCGTCCGCGCGTTTCGGTGATTTCGTCGATCAGCGTTAGGGTCATCAGCGATTCGATCAGGCCGACCGCCGCGACCGGCGCGGCGAATGAAAGGATGAGCTTCCATGTGGCAAAATCGAGCGGAATCTGCGGGATGCGCAGGGGCGGAAAACCGCCTGCGAGTGAGCCGCCCGCCATTTCAGCGACGGTCGGGGTGTGCAGACCCAACCGCTCAAGGCCCATGGCTGCGAGCGTACAGATGACAATGGCGGCCAGCGCCGCCGGAACGGCTTTGGTCAGCTTCGGCAGGAAGTGGGTGACGGCCATCGTCAGCGCGATCAGACCGAAAATCACGAGCAGGGGGATGCCGGTGATCCATGCGTGGTGCCCGTCCGCGGTTTCGGTTTTAAATGCTTCGAACTGCGAGAGAAAAATAATGATCGCCAGTCCGTTCACGAACCCGAGCATAACGGGGTGTGGTACGAGGCGGATAAATTTTCCCCAGCGTAGCAGGCCGACAACGATCTGAATGATTCCGGCCAGCACAATGGTCGCAAAAAGGTATTCCACGCCGTGGCTCGCCACCAGCGGGGCAATCACTACGGCGATCGCGCCGGTGGCGCCGGAGATCATGCCCGGGCGCCCGCCGAACGTCGCGGCGATCAATCCGACCATAAAGGCCGAAAAGAGTCCAACCTGCGGTTCCACACCGGCGACAAAGGAAAAGGCAACCGCTTCCGGCACAAGAGCCAGTGCCACCGTAATTCCTGATAAAATATCGCTTTTAAACGTTCCGCGCTTTTTCTGAAAAAAATCTAACATGATGATCCTGTTATGGTTTATCTGCCGCTCCAAACGTGGCAAAAATAAAAAAGGAAGGACCTGAAACCTGTTCAGGCCCTTCCGTAAAGCGGGACATCCTCTCACTTTTTTAGATCAGAGCAACCCCGGAGTTGGACTTTTTCTCAACGTTAATAAAACCGAATCACATTGCCTTCCACACGGGTGGCAACCCGGGACCAGAGAATCCAGTACTGGCCGTAGGTTTCCACAGTGATGTTGATCAGTGCATCGCCGTTTTTGGATTCAATCGCTTCTTCGATGGCATCGCGGATTGTGTTGGATCCGGAGATCGGAAGCAGTCCCAGCAGGTAAATTCGGCTGTCGGTTTGTTTGGTATAGCCGAGTTCTGTGTAGTCGCGGCCGTTAATCGGTGTGTTGGACGGGGCGACCCCACCGGGAATCATGGCGCATCCGCTGAGCAGGGCGAGAGCCAGGCCTGTGCAGGCCAGAGCGTAGATTGACTTCATGGGTTTCTCCTTGTTTTTGTTACTAGCTACAAAAAGCATTTGCCGTGTCGAAAAGAACAGAAATCCGGTTATAGGGAAAGCTCCGCTGTCAGGCCTTTTGACGAGTCGAAGGATACGTCGCGTCCACCGAGGCTCAGCGTGACGGACTCCCTGTTGACGGAAAGTTTGATGTCATTGTCCGGATGGCGGGCACGCCACACATTGGACAGCAGGATGGCTTTTTCGAGGCCGTCGCCGGTTTGGAAGTTCCAGACTTCGTCGGGCTGGGCGAGGCGTGGTCCGTCATAGATGGACTCGGATGGCATATTTTTCAAAATCTGCACAAGGGAGTCGTTGCTGAGGTCTTTGGTTCCCTTAATGCTGACGGGGTTGCGTTCGAACGCGGCTTTGAGGAAAGGGGCCCAGTCGGTACGGCTCATGTCGCGCAGGGCGTAAAAGGCCAAATCCGCCGCTGGGTTTTCTTTGCGGATTGTTTCGATCGTTTCGATGACGTCATCGCGGTTCATCTCGTGGGTCAGTTCGATCTTTTTCCAGCCGGAAGTTCCGGCGGCCCTCTTTTTCGTTTCAGTTGCGGGAAACTCCGGGACTAGGTGGACGAATCCAGCGAGCGCGTAGAGCATTTCGTTTTTGTGTTTGTTCTGGCATTCGAGTTTTTTGCCGAGCTCGGCCATGCTGTCTGCGTCAAAATGTCGGATCGGGTTGTTTTTGAAGAATTCTTCGAGGCGGTTGAGGCAGATGCGGTCGGTGAGCATTTCGCAGTAGAATTCGTCGGTGTCGATTTCTTCGAGCAGTTTGTCGCGGGTGTTGTCGCTGACCTTGTACGGTCCGGCGTGCTCATAGGCGTAGGCGCGTTCGGCGGGAATCCAGCGTTTTTTGCCGTGGTAGTCGTGGCAGATCTGGAAGCATCTTTGGAATTGCGAATGCTGGCGCAGAAAGTTCCCCAAAATTTCGTAGGTGATTGGGGAGGAGAGGTAGTCGCCAATGGTTTCTTTGAACCGCTCGTACTCGGCGGGGTCTATGGTGGCTTCAGGGTAGATGCAGTGGACGTAGCCGCTGTTGTTGAAGACCATGGTGATCTGCTCGTTGCGGAGCGCGCGCTGCGCCTTGTCGGTCAGTTCGGTTCCGTTGAACCACATGTTTTTGGTGACGATCCGCCGGTTGTTGGTGAGAAACCCGCCGTTGTGCGCAATGAAGTTTTGCGAGTGGAGCGGGGTGGCCATCAGAAAGATATCTTCGAGCGGAATTTTGCAAATGATGAAGAGCGCGGCGGCGTAGAGGGTGGAGAGCGAAACGCATTCGCCCGCGCCGACCCGGTATTCGTTTTTGCGGGCAAAGGCGTCCATGGCCTCGACCGTTTCGGTTTTCCAGTAGGGAATGACTACATCATCATACTTCTCGAGGCCGAAGTGACGGCGGATATCGAGATCGAAATAGTGCTGATCGCCCTGATAGCCGAACAGCGCGTTGGAACCGCTGATTGTCTCGCGGTCCATAAACGGCTCAAAGCGTTTGAGCTCGGCTTCCTGATCGGTCAGTCCCCAGGTGTCGAGGTCCAGATTGAATTCGTAGTGATCAATGATGTACTGCTTGAGCCGGCTCACTTTTTTCATCGGCGACATCTTGTCGATCTTTGCAAACCACAGGTCATCACGCCACGCCCAGATCCGCGGACTCATGATATTGGCGAGCAGCAGCGCGTAGAGCAGTTCCGGGAAAACAAAAATCTCCATGTCCGACAGCGTAATCGCCGAGGAGTATTTTTCTAAATTTTCAGGTTTAATTTTCATGGGAAGAGAATAACCACGGATGAACGCAGATGTACACGGATGAAAATCTTAATTGAATATCCGTGTTGATCTGTGTTCATCCGTGGGGTCTTCACCTGTTTTTACTTTTCCAACCGTTGGAAAGCGTATACTAATAGACTTCTAAATCAAAAGGTTTTGCCATGTCTGAAAACACGACTTCGTCGAAGAATTCCAGCCGCCCCGATGAGGAGATTCTCCTTGATCTCAACTTTGTTCCGCAATGGGCCAAAAAAGAGCCGGCTGCCAACCACTATGCCTCCAGCGATCGTTCCGAGCGTCGCCCGTCGCGCGACCGGCGCGATGCGCCGCGCCGAGATCGCCGGGACGGGCCTCCGCGCTCGGATCGTCGGCCTCCGCCTCGTGATGGCGACCGACGTGGCCCGGCTCGCCCGCCGCACGGGCGGCCGTCCGACGAAAACAGAGGTCCGCGTGCGGAGCAACCGCCGCGCCGGGACTTTGCGCCCCGTCCGCGACCGGTAGAGCTACCGGTTGAGATCAAATTTCTTCCCGAACAGAAGATGCTGGCTTCGCTGGTGCGCCAGATTCACCATTCGAACCGTGCCTATCCGTTGATGGATCTGGCGCATCTTTTTCTATCCGACCCGCGCGGCCACATGGTCAAGCTCGAGGTGCAGGGTGAGGCGGAAGGATTTAAGCTCTATCAGGGCAAACGCTCTAAAATCGTCGCCACCAGCCGCGAGGTTCTTCTACATCAGATTATCGAAAACCATCTCGAGGATTTCTTTGTGAAAGAGGAAATTGAGACCGAGCCGCCCGCCGGAAATTTTCCAATGATTGGAAAAGTTGACAATCTACTGGTCGGTCCGCCCAATCACCACAGCTATGCCGTCCGCCTGGAAGAGATCCATCGCACCCATTATGCGGGGATGGCGTTTGACCGCTTTAAGCAGCGGGTGCAGACCGTCCGCGACGAGGAACTGATTGAGAAATGGAAAGAAGAGGCCTCTCACCAAACGATCTACCGGCTGATTGATCAGCTGGAGGGCAAGGAGTTTTCGCTGGTGCAGGCCGAGGAGTATGTCCGCGACCACATTGCCGAAACGGAGATTGAAGAGGTGATCCGTGCGGTGCTTCCGTCGTCGCTGGCTCGCAAGATCACAGATGAAAACCTGATTCGCATGGTACGCGAGGCGTGGCAACAGGAAAGCCGCTTCCCCATTTCGCTTTCATTCGCACTACGCGCCGCCTTCCGCCATCTGCACCTGTACACCTTTAAGGCGGGAAAAAATATCAACTTTATTACCGCCGTTAAACCCGATCCGATTGCGCCGGAAAAGACGGTAGAGAATATCCGCATTGTGCTCGAGGGTCTGGCGGACCATCCCGGTTCAACCCGTCAGCAACTGCTCGATGGCCTGCGGCCTGATGCGGATAAAGACTCACCGGAAGCCCGCGAAATTCTCGATCCCATCCGCTGGTTGGTTGATAAGGGGCACATCATCGAATTCTTTAATGGAACGCTCTCTGTGCCATCGCACCGGCGGCGGCGCTAACGGACTTCCCGCAGCTAGCGCGCGAAGTAGTAGACGATCCCGATGGTCCGCACGATTCGGTAGACGCCGAATGGGGCTAGTCCGTGACGGGGTCAAATGCTTCAATAGAATTTTTATGCTGAGCGCGGCCACAACGCCGCTGATTTTCCAACCTAGTGGAAAGTTTTCTTTCAGACATTGGGAAAATAAATTAAAATTTTAAGATGATTGGGAAACGAATCAACGAAGAGGGCGAAGTGTACCGGGTGCGGGCGGACGACCTGCCCAAGGCGCTTCAGCCGCGCGAAAAGTTTGACCGGCTCGGTCCGGAGAATCTCTCGGAAAGCGATTTGCTGGCACTTCTTCTGCGCACCGGCACCGTCGGACTCAATGTGGTTGAGTTGGCCGAAACCCTTTTGATGCAGTACGGTTCGCTCAGTGCGCTGTCGCGTGCCCCCACTGCCGAGCTGCAGAAGATCCATGGTATCGGGAAGGAGAAGGCCAAAATCCTTAAAGCTGCGCTCGAAATGGGCCGGCGGCTCGTGCAGGAGAGTGTTGGCGAAAATCCGCGGATCGCGTCACCTGAAGAGGCGGCGGCTGTTTTGCGCGAACGCGCCCGCGGGCTTGATCGCGAAGTGTTCTGGGTCCTTCTGCTCGATATCAAGAATCGGTTGATGGTTCCGCCGTGCGAGGTTTCCAAAGGTATACTCAACTCCAGTCTCGTCCACCCCCGTGAAATTTTTAAGCCTGCCATCCAACATTCCGCCGCGAACGTCATTTTGGCGCACAACCATCCCTCCGGCGATCCAGCCCCCTCGGCGCAGGATATTAAAATTACCCGCAAACTAATCGAGGCTGGCCGTACAATGGAAATCGCCGTGCTCGACCATGTCATCATCGGTCGCAAAACCCGCGAGGGAAGCGATGACTTCTTGAGTCTTCGTGAGAGCGGGCTCTGTACGTTCGATTCTGTTCCCTGAAGACGTCTTCTCACTTTTCCTGCGCCTTTTCTTGAGCATTCAAATTTTGTCTGTTACACTCATAAACTTATGCGCGCGGCATGTTCCGTGCGGTTTAATGTGGGTATTTTACCGAGAGGGTTGAGATGACAGACATGCTTGCTGAAAAAGGTTGTGCCTGTGGTTCCGAAGCGGACGAGCAGGAGCTGATGGTCCGGCTGGACGAAGTACTGGAGGAGTATAAGGATAACGAAGGTGGGTTGATTCCCGTTCTGCAGATTGCGCAGGGGCTGTTTGGCTATCTTCCGGAGAACGTGTTGCGGAAAATCGCCAAAGGACTGGATAAGCCCTATAGCGAAGTGGCCGGTGTGGTCAGTTTCTATTCTTTCTTTTCCACTCAGCCGCGCGGCAAAAACGTGGTTCGGGTCTGTCTCGGAACCGCTTGCTACGTTCGCGGCGGCAAACAGATCCTCGATGCCTTCAAGAAAAATCTGAAGATCGATGTCGGCGAAACGACTGAAGATAAGCAGTTTTCGCTGGAAGTGGCTCGTTGCTTTGGCGCCTGCGGCCTTGCGCCGGCGATCATGATTAACGATGACGTTCATCAGCGAGTTAAACCCGCACAGGTTAAACAAATTCTCGCTTCCTATTCTGAAACCGAACTGGAGGAGGCGTAGTCATGTCCAAAAAAATCAAATCACTAGCGGATCTAGAAAAACTCCAACTTCTTGAAGTCAAAAAACTGGGTCTTCGCATGGATCATTCAGTTCCAGAATCGAACGACAATACCCCCCGCGAAATTCTCGTTTGCGTTGGGGGAGGATGTCTGGCCTCTGGAGCCTTGAAAATCTGCGAAGCCTTCAATCTGGCCATTGAGGAAAATGGACTGTCGCAAAAGGTAACGGTTGTGGAAACCGGATGTATGGGCCCCTGTGCCGCCGGACCTGTCGCGAAGATCATGCCCGACAACGTCTTCTATCAAGGCATCACCGTAGAAGATGCGAAGACCATCGTCGAACAGCACATTATGCAGGGTCTGGTTGTTCAGCATCTATTGTACAAGGATGCCGTCAGCGGTCAGCCCGTTGCCAACATCGATGATATTGAATATTTTAAACGCCAAAACAAAGTTGTGCTGCGCAACTGCGGAAATATCGATCCGCTAAAGATCAGTGAATACATCGCCGTAAAAGGCTATCAAGCACTCGCCAAGGCCGTTTCTTCGATGAGTTCGGAAGCCGTGATTGACAGCATGCTGCAATCCGGCTTGCGTGGGCGCGGCGGCGGCGGCTTCCCGACTGGCTTAAAGTGGAAATTCACCTACGAGGCTGAATCCGATTCGAAAAGTGTCGTGTGTAATGCTGACGAAGGCGACCCCGGCGCATTCATGGATCGCAGCGTGTTGGAAGGCGACCCCCATAGCGTAATCGAAGGGATGGCTATTGCAGGCTACGCAGTCGGTGCCGCTCGCGGCTATGTTTATTGCCGTGCCGAGTACCCTGTGGCCATCGAACGTTTGCAAAAAGCCATTGATCAGGCGCGCGAAGTCGGCCTTTTGGGCGAAAACATTCTTGGATCGGATTTTAACTTTGATTTGGAAATCCGCATGGGCTCCGGCGCATTTGTCTGCGGTGAAGAAACTGCGTTGATGACCTCCATTGAAGGCAATCGCGGTGAACCCCGTCCGCGTCCGCCGTTCCCGGCCATCAAGGGTCTTTGGGGAAAACCCACCGTGCTGAACAACGTGGAGACGTTTGCCAGCGTGGCGGTTATCATTTCCGAAGGCGCCGAAAAGTATGCCGAACTCGGCACCGAAAAGAGCAAAGGAACCAAAGTGTTCGCGCTGGCCGGCGCGGTGAACAACACGGGGTTGGTGGAAGTGCCCATCGGTATTTCACTCGGCGAACTGCTCTACGACATTGGCGGCGGCATGATTGACGGCAAGCCGTTCAAGGCTGCACAGCTCGGTGGCCCCTCCGGCGGCTGCATCCCGAAAGAGCATCTCAATGTTGCGCTCGACTATGAATCGCTTAATGAATTGGGCGCCATTATGGGTTCGGGTGGCCTCATCGTCATGGACGAGGACAGCTGTATGGTCGATGTGGCTCGTTTCTTCCTTGAATTTGTGCAGGAAGAGTCGTGCGGAAAATGCACCCCGTGCCGCGTTGGCACCAAGCGCATGCTCGAAATCCTTGAACGCATTTGCGACGGAAAAGGCGAAGAAGGCGACATCGAAAAACTGCTCACGCTCGGACAGCAGATTAAGGAAACCGCGCTGTGCGGACTTGGTAAAACCGCCGCGAACCCGGTGCTTTCCACCATCCGCCACTTCCGTGAAGAGTACGAAGAACATATCCGTGACAAAAAATGCCGCGCGGGTGTTTGCGCCGGATTGGTTCGTGCGCCGTGTCAGAGTGCCTGTCCGGCCTCAGTTGATATCCCCGGTTTTGTTTCACTCGTCGGCGAAAAACGCTACGCCGAAGCGCTGATGCTGCACCGCGAACGCAACCCGTTCGCCGCCGCCTGTGCGCGTATTTGTTTTCATACCTGCGAAGATCACTGCCGCCGCGCCACGCTTGATAGCCCGATTTCGATCCGCGGCATTAAGCGTTTCATGGTGGAGCAAGAAGTGGTCATCCAGGTTCCGGAGTGCAAAGAGAACAAGAAGAATGCCGCGAAGAAAATCGCTATTGTCGGCGCCGGCCCGGCCGGACTCTCCTGTGCTTATTTCCTCGCGCGCCTAGGTTACAAACCGACCCTCTATGAAGCGGCACCACGCCCCGGCGGTATGATGGCTCAGACCATCCCGTCCTATCGTCTGCCGCGCGAAATTCTCGCCCGTGAGATTCGCATGATCGAACGTCTCGGCGTCGACATTCAGTGCAACAAAACGCTGGGCAAAGATTTCACCCTCGAAGAGTTGAAAGAGCAAGGTTGCGAAGCCGTCTTCATGGCGATCGGTGCGCCCGACGGACTCATGCTCGGACTGCCCGGCGAAGAGGCCGAAGGCGTCTGTGAAGCGATTAGCTTCCTGCGCGAATACAACATTCGCGGCTCGGTTCCGGTTGGGAAGAACGTCGTCATCATCGGCGGCGGCAACGCAGCGATTGATGCCGCCCGCACGGCGGCCCGCCTCGACGCGGAAAGCGTCATTGTGGTGTACCGCCGCACGCGTGATCAAATGCCTGCTTATGAAGAAGAGATCGAAGAAGCCGAGGCCGAAGGAGTCGAGCTGAAGCTGCTCACTTCGCCGGAAGAAATTATCGTCGAAAATGGCAACGTGACCGGTATTCGTTGTAAATCGATGGAACTGGGCACCTTCGACCGCTCCGGCCGCCGGCGATCCGTCGCCGGCGATCAGGCCGATTTCATCATTCCGTGCGATCAGGTGATTGCTGCGATCGGACAGCGCGTCGATTTGCCGCCGCTGATCGGTCAGGTTTCGCTGGCCGTCAAACGCGATGGTTATCTCAAAACCGACTCGGTTACCAAACAGACCTCGGAAGAGTGGATCTTCGCTGGCGGTGATGTCGCTACCGGTCCGTCCTCGGTTATCGACGCAGTCGCCGATGGCGAAAAAGCCGCAGCCGGAATCGACTTGATGTTGACTGGGAAAGACAATGCCTTTTGGCGAGCGGAGAAGAAGGTCGACACCTTTTTCGATCCGGACGCCGACCCGGTGATGTATGAGCGGGAAAAACAGCCGTTGATCCCCGTGGAGCGCCGTAGCTGCAACTTCGATGAGGTGGAGCAACCGTGGGATGAAGCCACAGCTATCCGACAGGCCAAACGCTGCTTGCGCTGTGATTATCGCGAAGAAGCCACAACCTGGTAATCGGAATTTAATAAGGAAATATCATGATCAATTTAACTATTAATAATACGCCGCTTCAGGTTGAAGAGGGAAGCACTGTGCTGGAAGCCTGTCGTCAGATCGGAATCAAAATTCCCACCCTGTGCTATCTCGAAGGGGTTCAGGCGATTGGCGCTTGCCGCGTCTGCCTGGTAGAGGTGGAGGGAATCAACGACCTAGTCGCTTCCTGTGTGATGCCTGCCGCTGAAGGCATGAATGTTTCGACGAACAACAGCCGGGTGCGCGAAGCGCGCAAGGTGGTGGTGGAACTTCTGCTCTCCGAACACGACGGTGACTGTCAGACCTGTGACCGTAACGAAGACTGCGAGTTGCAGAGTCTCGCCCACGATATGGGGATCCGCGAACTGCGTTATGAAGGCGAAAAAGCACCGCGTCATCAGGACACCAGTACGATCGGACTTGTGCGCGATAGCGCCAAGTGTATTTCCTGCCGCCGATGCGTCACGGTTTGTACGGCTATCCAGACTGTATCCGCACTTTTTCCGCAAGGTCGCGGCTTCAAAACTACGATTGGCCCCGCTTTTGCGCAGAATCTCGATACCGTCACGTGCGTGCAGTGCGGTCAATGTGCCGCCGTTTGCCCAGTTGGCGCCATTTCCGAACGCGACCAGACCGACGAGGTCTGGGCGGCGCTTGATGATCCATCCAAAACCGTTGTCGTACAGACAGCCCCGGCCATTCGCGCCGCGCTCGGCGAATGCTTCGGTATGGAGCCCGGCACACTCGTTACCGGCAAGATGACCACTGCACTGCGTAGCATGGGATTCGATGCCATCTTCGACACCGATTTCTCTGCCGACCTCACCATCATGGAAGAGGGGACGGAATTGCTCACCCGCCTCAAAAAGGCGTTGGTTGACAAAGAGGAAGTCGTCTTGCCCATGTTCACCAGCTGTTGTCCCAGCTGGATTCTGTTTGTAGAATATTTCTATCCCGACATGCTTGCCAATCTCTCCACCTGCAAATCGCCGCAACAGATGATGGGAGCCATGGTTAAAACCTATTACGCCAAAAAAATCGGCAAGAAACCCGAAGAGATCGTTATGGTTTCCATTATGCCCTGCACCGCCAAAAAGTCCGAGGCTGCCCGTGACGAAATGAACGATAGTGGCGCGCAAGATGTGGATATTGTGCTCACGACCCGTGAGCTGGGGCATATGATCCATGAGGCTGGGATCGATTTTCAAGGGTTGGAAGATTCCAAAATGGATGCCCCGCTCGGTCTTTCGTCCGGTGCCGCCGACATCTTCGCCAACACGGGTGGCGTAATGGAAGCCGCGCTGCGCACGGTTTATGAACTGGTGACTGGACGCGAGCTGCCGTTCGAAAACTTGCACGTCACGCCGGTCGCTGGTCTCGAAGGAATCAAAGATGCTGAAATTACCATCGAAGGAACCGTTCCTGAATGGAGTTTTCTTGAAGGGGTCACCGTTAAGGTTGCCGTGGCGCATGCCCTTGGCAATGCCCGCAAGCTGCTCGAAAAAATTCGCGCGGGTGAAGCCGAGTACCACTTTGTCGAAGTAATGACCTGCCCCGGCGGCTGCATCGGCGGCGGTGGACAGCCGCGCATTACCACCGACGAAGTCCGCGAAAAGCGTATTGCCGCCATCTATGCCGAAGACGAAGGGAAAGAGCTGCGCAAATCGCACGACAATCCCGCCATCTCCCAGGCCTATAAAGAGTTCCTCGGCGCGCCGCTCGGCCACCTTTCGCACGAACTGCTACACACCAAATACACAGAAAAAGAACGGGTCTAGACCGGACGGGCTTATTAGGCAGAATGATTGAGGGCAGAATGATGCTTATAATCGGTAGCGCATGAATCCGTCATCATTCTGCCTGATTCCGCCGCAGTTGAATTGAAAACTTTTGGGAGATTCTGGTTTTGTTTTTCCAATGGTTTGGCCGTTTGACGTTGCTCACGGCAGGCAACTCACCACTGGCCCTTGAAAAAGCGGGTGGTCGAATATCCTTGAACGAAATACTCATTTCGCAATAATGAAAGTTCTCTTCAGGGCAGGGTGAAATTCCCGACCGGCGGTTTATCCCAAGTTTAATCGAGGGGTGAGAAAGTCCGCGAGCCGAAAGGCCGATGCAGTGTGATTCTGCAACCGACAGTACAGTCTGGATGGAAGAAGAAGATGCAAAAGCCGTTTGCCCTGAAGACGTGAGTTTTCAGGGCTTTTGCGTGTTGGTAAGGAAAAAATAGATATGAGTGAAAAGTTGTTTGATCCGATTGAGGATGTGCTCGACGCATTGCGCTGCGGCGAAATGATTGTGGTGACGGATGATGAGGATCGTGAGAACGAAGGCGATGTGATCTGTGCGGCGGAATTCTGTACGCCGGAACAGATCAATTTTATGATTACTCACGCCCGCGGGTTGGTCTGTGTGCCGATCACGCAGGAGCGCGCCGCGCATCTAGGGCTGGCGCGAATGAACATTTCGCATGAGGGCGACAAGTTTCAGACCGCCTTCACGGTATCGGTCGATGCGGTTGACAGCACGACCGGCATCAGCGCCGCAGAGCGGGCGCTGACCATTCAGGCCATTGTAAATGAGAAAGCCCTGCCGGAAGATCTAGTCTGTCCGGGGCACGTGTTCCCGCTGATTGCCATGCCCGGCGGCGTGTTGGAGCGCGCGGGTCATACCGAGGCGACCGTCGATCTGACCAGAATGGCCGGGCTGCAGTCTGCCGGTGTTATCTGCGAGATCACCAACGATGACGGCACTATGGCGCGGTTGCCGGAGCTGATTCAGTTTTCCAAAAAGCATAAACTCAAAATGACCTCGGTGGCTGAGATTACTAAATACCGCTACCTGACCGAAAAGATGGTGCATCATGAGCGTTCGGTCGCCATGCCCACCGAAGCCGGCGAATTTCAACTGCGCGTCTATAGCTCCTCGGTGGACAACAAAGATCACCTCGCGCTCTTTATGGGCGAACCGACCGAAGAAAAGCCCTATCCGCTCGTTCGTGTGCACAGCGAATGTTTGACCGGCGATGTATTTGGCTCTCAGCGCTGCGACTGCGGCTCTCAGCTCCAACGTGCGATGGAAATGATTGGCGAGTACGGATATGGCGCCTTGGTCTACATGCGGCAGGAAGGTCGCGGCATCGGACTGACAAAAAAGATTCATGCTTACGAACTGCAGGACCAGGGGCTCGACACCGTCGAGGCCAACGTCGAACTTGGATTTGCGCCCGACTTGCGGGACTATGGTATCGGTGCTCAGATTTTGAGGGATTTGGAGATGAACAACATCCGGTTGCTCACCAATAATCCTGCCAAGATGGAAGGGCTCGACAAATACGGCATTGAAATCAAAGAACGCGTTTCCATCGCCATCAAGGCCACACCACACAACGAGCGCTACCTGAACACCAAGCGCGAAAAAATGCGTCATATTCTCTAAACAAACTTATTTAAACAGGAGATGAGTCAGAACAATTAAAGTCAGAACAATTTTTCCACGAACGGATTTCACTTTTCATTATTCTGACCTTAATTATTCTGACTGTAATAGCCGCTGCTAAGCAGCACGGAGAGGCCGAATGGGAAAAGGATTTGAACAGGCGAAGAATCTGGATGCGAGCGCTTTGCGCTTTGCAATTGTGGTGAGCCGCTTCAATGAGGAACTGACCAGCCAGCTGGCGAATGACGCGTTCCAATGTTTGGAAAAAAACGGCGCAAAAGTTCCGAATATTGGAAAATTCGACGTGCCAGGCGCATACGAAATTCCGGTGGTCGCCAATCGGTTGGCCGCTTCTGGAAAATACGACGCACTGATTGTACTGGGTGTGGTGGTCGAGGGCGAAACGCAGCATGCTCAGATGATTATCGACAC
The DNA here is from genome assembly GCA_964455665.1 of uncultured Verrucomicrobiota bacterium. Taxonomy (GTDB): domain Bacteria; phylum Verrucomicrobiota; class Kiritimatiellia; order Kiritimatiellales; family Tichowtungiaceae; genus Tichowtungia. The sequence continues at coordinate 6,081 of CAYVYL010000021.1, read as the reverse complement.
AACCGGACAGGCCTTTCTCGATATTTCCTGCCGGAACGACATTCCGGTGATCAATGAGATCGTCGGGGTGCGCACATGGGAGCAGGCCGTGGCGCGCTGTTCTAGCTCTCAGCAGAGCCGCGGTTGGTACGCTGCCGAGGCCGCCATCGAAACTGCCAATTTAATGAAACGACTTAAAAAATAATATGGAGTGTGGCGATAGAAGGGTTTCTGTATCGCCGCTTTTGATCAAGTAAGTTTAGATTAACAGGCAGGGGCTAAAGCGGTGAACCGCTTTGCTTCATCACCGCAGTCCAAAGGTAGATAATATGAAAAAAGTAACCGGACGCCGTCAGGCGCGCGAATGGGTGGTTCAGTTCTTGTTCCAGACCGAGTTTAACCCAGAAGAACTGGATCAGGCGCTGGGCGATTTTTGGAACGATGAAGAAAAGACGCCGCTCGACCGCGACCGCAATTATGTCAACGAAGTGATCCATGGCGTCATTGAGCAGCAGATGAAAATCGACCGCACGATCAAACGCTACACCGACAACTGGGATGTGGATCGTCTCGGCGTGTTGGATCGAACGGTTCTGCGTGTGGCGGTCTACGAAATGCTTTTCCGCGACGATGTGCCCCCGGTGGTTTCCATCAACGAGGCCATTGAAATTGCCAAGGCGTACAGCGGGCAAAAATCGGGCCGTTTTGTAAACGGCGTGCTCGACCGGATTCAAAAAGAACTCGACCGCCCAGCGCGTAGCACCAAACGAAGCGATGGATAAGCACACTCCATTTATGCAGCGCGCATTTGCGCTCGCCCGGCGCGGCGAGGGCATGACTCGCCCCAATCCGCCGGTCGGCGCGGTGCTGGTTCAAAACGGAAAAATCATCGCCGAGGGCTGGCACAAAAAAGCCGGGAAAGCCCATGCTGAAGTCAACTGCCTTCGGCAGGTCAAAGGGCTAACGTCTAAAAGTCTAAAATCGGCAATTCTCTATGTAACGCTCGAGCCGTGCTCTACTCAGGGCAAAACCCCGGCCTGTACCGATTTGATTTTAGAGCGCGGGATTTGTCATGTCGTGGTCGGCTGTAAGGATCCCAATCCGGCTCATGCGGGGAGGGGATTGCGCAAACTGCGCCGCGCGGGTGTGGAGGTGACGTTCGGTGTCTGCCGTAAAGAGGCCGAGGAACTGATTGCCCCGTTTGCCAAGCGGATGCTAACCGGCCTTCCTTATGTGACGCTTAAGCTGGGCGTGACGCTCGACGGGCGCATCGCGGACGGGTCCGGAAAATCGCAGTGGATCACCGGCCCGCAGGCCCGCAAAAAGGTGCAGGAAATGCGCCGCGCAGCCGATGCAATACTGGTCGGCGCCGGAACGGTGCGGGCAGATAATCCGTCGCTTTTGCCGCGCCCGGCGAGAGGCCGCGCTCCGTGGCGGGGAGTCGTCGGTTCCGATATTCCGAAAGAGGCAAAGGTGCTCACCGATGAGGCCGCAGACCAGACCTTGGTGTTCGACGGTTCCGTAAAAAAGATTTTGCGCGATCTGGCGAAACGCGGTCTCATGCATGTGCTGTGTGAGGGCGGCGGCGAACTGGCCGGCTCGCTGATTCGCGCCGGAATGGTCGATGAGTTTGTGATTTTCATGGCTCCGTCCCTGCTGGGTGGAACCGGTTTTTCAATGGTTGGAAAAAAGGGGTGGACGCTGCCGAACATGCCGCGCCTGCGTTTCCAAACTTTGGAAACATGCGGGGAAGATGTTTTACTGCGGGCCGTGCCCGTGAAGGAGAAGTAGATATGTTTACAGGAATTGTTCGTACAGGACGGATTGAATCAATCGAAATGCAAGGAGCGGCCGGGCGGATTAAGATGACGCCAGAGCGCCCGTTTGAACAGTCGATTCAGCCGGGCGACAGCATCGCTGTCAACGGCGCCTGTTTGACCGTCGCCGCCATTGAGGATGGAAACTTTTGCTTCGATGTGCTGGCCGAAACGTTTGATAAAACCAATCTGGGAGAAAAAACATCCGGGTCGCTGGTGAATTTGGAGCGGGCGCTTGCGCTGGGCGATATGCTCGGAGGCCACATCGTGACCGGCCATGTGGACGGCACCGGCCGGGTGAAGAGGGTCGAACAGATCGATCGCGACTGGAAATTCACGATCGAATGCAGTCGGGAAATGCTGATGCTAATGGTTTACAAGGGCTCGATTGCCATTGACGGTATTTCCCTGACAGTCGCTGAGTTGCTGGACGACGGTTTTGTGGTTTATATTATTCCGCATACCATCGAGGAAACGGATATGTCCGAGTTTAAAATCGGGACAAAAGTGAATTTAGAGGCTGATATTCTCGGAAAACATGTGCAACGTATTCTTGAATTCGGCGGCGGACAGGACTACCGTACAGACTTTGAGAATATTCAGGTCTGAGGCACTTTGGAAACAAGAGGTTAACAACAGAATGAAGAAAATTTTATTGGTAGATGACGAAGCGTCGATCTGTTCTATGCTAAGTGCGATGCTGAAGGGGGAAAATCGAACTTTTGTTGATGCATCCAACGGAACCGAAGCGCAGGAGATTCTTGAGGGCTCCTCGTTCGATCTGGTGATTAGCGATGTCATCATGCCTGATTGTGACGGCATCGAGTTGGTGATGGCCATCCGCAGCAAGCTACCTGACATTCCCGTGATTATCGTTTCTGGCGGCGGGCGTGTGCAGGCCAATCACTATTTAAAACTGGCAAAAAAACTTGGCGCAGCCAGTGTTTTTGAAAAACCTTTTGATACCGTCAGGCTTCGCAAGAAGGTTACCGAGCTTCTCGGCGAGGTGGAAGCCGGGCCGGAGGGTGAGCAGGAAGCCGGGCCGGAGGGTGAGCAGGAAGATTCATGAACGACACGAACCTGCTGAAAAAGTTTGAAGAAACCAGCGCCCTGTTGAATGGGCATTTTGAACTCCGTTCCGGATTGCACTCCAACCAGTTTTTCCAGTGTGCGCTGCTGTTGCAATACCCCCGCATTGCCGGTGAGGTGTGCGAGGCGCTTGTCGAAAAAATAAAAACCGTTTTGGGTAAGCTGGAAATCGACACCGTGATTGCCCCGGCAATCGGTGGAATTACTGTCGGCCACGAAGTGGGCCGTGCGCTCGGCGTTCGTTTTGTGTTTGTCGAAAAAGACGCCCAGGGCGATTTGATGATGCGCCGCTTTAAAATCAAAGAGGGTGAGCGCTTTCTGATTGCGGAGGATGTCATCACCCGCGGTGGACGCGTGCAGGAGACGGTGGACATCGTCAAAGCGCATGGCGGAATCGTTCAGGCCATCGGGGTGCTGGTCAACCGCAGCGGCGGTAAGGCGCAGTTCGATGCCCCGCTAGTTAGTCTGCTCGAAATGGAGCCGGTCATCTGGGAGCCGGCGCAATGTCCCCTGTGCAAAGAGGGACAGCCGCTCGTTCATCCCGGAAGCTAAAGAACCCCAATGAAAACCAGACCGGAGATAACCCAAATCGTAAATCTCCGGGGTGGATTCTATTCGGGGTTGCCCGCGGATTCCGCACACTTTTCAGTTGTCGACCCTGCGGTTAGGACGTATTCTCTCCGCTTATTTTTGTTCTGTAACCACAAGGAATCTGATTATGGCTCATCCGCTTGAAGCCCTGCTTGTCCTGCAGGAAAAAGACCGTAAAATCGCAAAACTACAACGCGAAATTCGCGACATCCCCGTCCGCAAAGCCGAGGTGGAAACCCAGCTTGAACACGCGAAGACCCGTCTGGCTGCCGCGCGCGAAGATCAGATGAAGGTTCAATCAGATCTCAAGCAGCTCGAAGTGGAAGTGGAAGCCCATAAAGAAAAAATAACCCGCTACAAGAATCAGCAGATGGAGGCCAAAACCAACGAGCAGTACCGTGCACTGCTGATTGAAGTGGCCAATGAGGAAAGATCCATTTCCGAACTTGAAGACCACGAAATCGAACTGATGGAACAGTTCGAAACCTCCAAAAAAGCGATTGAAGAGCGCGATGCCGAATTGAAGGAAGAAGAGGAGGGTATCCGTGACGAACAGGAGATGCTCGTGGAGCGCCTGGAAGAGGTTCAGGAGGATCTCGAGACCCTGAAGGAAACGCGGCAGAAAATGGCCGGCGAGGTTGAACCCTCCTTGCTGAGAAAATACGAGCGCATCTTTGCGAACAAACGCGACTTTGCCGTTGTCCGCGTCGAAAACGACCATTGTCGCGGTTGTAACATGAAACTCCCGCCGCAGGTCGTTAACGATGCCATCAACCCCGCCAAGCTCGTTGCCTGCAACTACTGCGGTCGTATGCTAGTAAATATCTAATCGTCCGGTTTCGGATTGATCAGCCCGGTTTTCCAATCATTGGAAAAACGGGCTTTATTTTTTCCAAGGTTTGGAAATTTTTCTTTCGTCGAGAGGGCTTCCTTGGCGTATCTTCCTCCGCTGCAGGCAGAGTGTATCGGCCGCTCTTCGTTTCGACGGAGGGAGGAAAGTCCGGACTCCGCAGGGCAGGACGTTCCGTGGTTAACGCGGGAACATCGGTGCGATATCGCTGGTGATGGAAAGTGCCACAGAAAATGAACCGCCTTTTTTTGCTACTTCAGGGGGCTTGCCCTCCGAAGCCTTGGTGAAGGAGGGTAAGGGTGAAAAGGTGGGGTAAGAGCCCACCGCCCCGAGGGTAACCGAGGGGGCAGGGTAAACCCCGTCCGGAGCAAGATCAAATAGGGATCAAGAGGCTGCCCGCCTCACTTGAGATCCGGGTTGATTGCACTAGATAAATGGCTGACTCCTTCGGGAGAACAGAATCCGGCTTACCGCTCTGTCTGCACTTTTTTTATTCGTTGGAGAGAATCGGCTTTAATAACTTGTCCGTTATAGGCCATATTCTCCGTTCGCGTTGCCCCGGTAGCTCAGTTGGATAGAGCATCGGATTTCTAATCCGACGGTCACAGGTTCAAGTCCTGTCCGGGGCACCATTTTTTGCGATAGCAAAAAATGGCCTACGTGCCACGCCGAAGCCTGTTGGCAAAGGCGGGAACGAGTGGCACGAGTCGAAGGGCAACGAGGAGCCGGATTCTCGTCTAGTGGATCCATCCCCAATAGATCAGCTTTAGAGGCCTTTGCCGAACCAGCGGCCGCGGGTGGCGATAATGACGCACAGTCCGGTGATGGCAATTGAGATCATCAGAGCCATGGAGCGGTAGCGCTGAATTCCTAAATCATCATAGTCATCTGGAAGCAGAATAAAAATGGCAATCCCAATGGCGAGTGAGGTGATCGACACCCACCAGAACCATGCGTTACGATTTATTTGTTTCATTTGCATTATTAACAAATCAGTTTACAACGTTGTCGATTTTACACAAGAAAAACCTTATGAGTTACCCGTTATAGATTTGATTTATCCGCATGACGAAAAATTTGCTCCAGAGCGGTTTTTAACGACTTCATTCCGCCGGCGGATTTTCCGAAGCTGTATTGATCTGTCGCAACGCTTCGTAGAGCACGATGGAGGTGGCGTTGGCGAGGTTGAGCGAGCGGACGTGGTCGAGCTGAATGGGAATGTTGTACACATCCTCTTTATTTGTTTCCAGCAGCTCTAGCGGCAGTCCTTTGCTCTCGGAGCCGAAGATCAGGCAGTCGCCGGGTTGGTACTCGGCCTCGGTGTAGCTCTTCGAGCCATTGGTGCTGAACCAGATTTTCCGAACCTTGGAAAAATTTTCCTGAAATTTTCCAAGGTTTGGAAACCGGTTGACGGTGACGGCGTCCCAGTAGTCGAGTCCGGCGCGTTTAACCAGCTTGTCGGTCAGTTGAAATCCGAGCGGTTCGACCAGATTGAGCACGGTACCGGTCGCGGCGCACAGCCGGGCGATATTGCCGGTGTTCTGCGGGATGTCCGGCTCCACGAGTACAATGTTGAACGGTGGGTCGGGCCATTGAAAGGGGATTTGGGTTCTGGGTCTGGTGTTCATATCCGCACAGTATGCGCGGTACGGTGCTCTCATGGCAAGTTTTTGGGTTTAGGACGTTGACTTGAGCAGGGTGGATCTCTATAAATCACGCTTTCTCTGACGGGGGTGTAGCTCAGTTGGTAGAGCG
>CAYVYL010000020.1:0-31674 GCA_964455665.1 uncultured Verrucomicrobiota bacterium | reverse complement strand
TGAGACAGTTTGGTCCTTATCCACCGTGGGCGCAGGAAGTTTGAAGAGATCAATCTTTAGTACGAGAGGACCAAGATTGACGTACCTCTGGTGTTCCAGTTGTTCCGCCAGGAGCATCGCTGGGTAGCTATGTACGGAAAGGATAAGCGCTGAAAGCATCTAAGCGCCAAGCCCCCTCTAAGATAAGACTTCCCTATTTCGTAAGAAATCTAAAGGCTCGTTCTAGACTAGGACGTTGATAGGTTGGGTGTGGAAGCTCCGCGAGGAGTGAAGCTGACCAATACTAATTAGCCGTGCGGCTTAATCTTTACTTTTTTAACGGCACGTATGCTGTGCAGTTCCCCTAATCTATGCAATAAATTTTGGATGAGTTCCAAGTTTAGTGTTTGCCGTTCAGAGTTGAAAAACCCTGAACTCAAGAGCCGAAAACTGAAAAACTTCATCAACCACTTTTCCGGTGGTTATGGCGAGAGTGACCCACCCGTTCCCATTCCGAACACGGAAGTTAAACCTCTCAGCGGCGATGGTACTGAGGAGTTGACCTCGGGAGAGTAGCACACTGCCGGATCTATGAAGGCCGTTTGGAGTAATCCAGACGGCCTTCGCCTTTTTCAGCCCTGTTCGAGCAATCGAGCAGGGCTCTTTTTTGTTTTATTGGCGTTAATTGCCACTTCGTTGCCCCGCATTCGCGGAGCCCAGCTCGCCTGCGGCTCGGTTCGCGTCCATTCGTGGTTAAAACTCTCCTTCTGTGTTTTCTGTGTATTCTGTGGTCAAAATTCTTCTTCCATCTGTGGTAAAACCTTTCTCCATGCAACTTGAACGACTATCCAAAATCATGGCGCAGCGTGGAATGTGCTCTCGGCGCGAAGCCGACCGCTATATCGAACAGGGCCTCGTCATTGTCGATGGACAGAAAATCAGCGAACTTGGCACCAAAGTTTCGCCGGATGTGAAAATCGAACTCGCCGGGGAAGGGCAGCGGCAGCAAAACACGCAGGTAACCATTCTGCTCAACAAGCCGGTTGGCTATGTTTCCGGCCAGGCCGAAAAAAACTACAAACCGGCCGTTCGCCTTATAACTCCTTCTGCTCATTGGATTAAGGAAAAATCTTCGCACAAATTCAGTCGCAGCCACCTGCAAGGTATTGCACCGGCTGGCCGGCTTGATATTGACTCCACTGGACTGCTCATCCTCACGCAGGACGGACGAATCGCCAAAAAAATCATCGGGCAAAACTCCTCCATCGACAAAGAATACCTCGTCCGCGTCACCGGCCAACTCTCCGAGAAGGGCTTAAAACTTCTCAATCACGGCCTTAGCCTCGACGACAAGCCTCTCAAACCCGCAAAAGCCAGCTGGCAGAACGAAGACCAACTGCGCTTTATCCTTAATGAAGGCAAAAAACGGCAGATCCGCCGCATGTGCGAACTCGTTGGCCTTAAAGTAGTTGGACTAAAGCGCATCCGCATCGGCAACGTCGTCCTCGGCAACCTTCCACCCGGCCAGTGGCGCTACCTTGGCGACAACGAACATTTTTAATTTCCCCACGAATCCCACGAATCAACACGAATTCAATTTCCTATTCGCGCTCATTTGTGTGATTGCCTTTCACTTTCGTTCGTTGCCGTCGCTTCGTGCCAGTCTCTGCCTTCGGCGGTCGTGGGCAGTTTACAAACCTTGGAACTTTCCGTGTTTTCGGTGTATTCCGTGGTGGAAATTCTTCCAAACCTTGGAAAAAATCCGTGTTGATCCTGTAATCCTGTCAAAAGTTCTTCCAAACATTGGAAAATTCGCGTCCATTCGCTATTTTCGCGGTCAAAATTCTTCCAACCCTTGGAACTTTCCTCTCCGTTTTTTTCATCCGCGGAACTTTCCGTGTGTTCGGTGTATTCTGTGATGAAAAATCTTTTCAACCTTTGGAGCTTTTTTAGCTTATTTTTCCAACCCTTGGAACATCAGTATCAACCCGTGTTTATCCGTGGTTAAAAAACGGTTTTAACCCTTGTGTTTGTTGGGTAAACCTCTACTATTTCGACTCTTTTTGAAATGCGGTAAATGCAAGGATATCGGCCAAGTGGCTGTGAGCATTCCGCAAGAGAAGAAAATAACCCCGGGACGGGCGCAGGCGCTGAGGCCAGCAGACTGTCACCGGACAAAAAACTGGAAAACCGAAAACCATGGAAGAAACAACTAACACCGACAGCCTTACCATCGGCATGGACGCCGCGGCCGTCGACGCAATGTACACCAACACCCTTAAGGACTTTACCACTGGCTCAATTGTGCCCGGTAAAATTCTCCGCATTCACGACGGCGAAGTTCTCATCGACATCGGCTACAAATCCGAAGGAATTGTAGACGGACACGAATTCGAAAACCTCGAAGAACTTGCGGTCGGCTCTGATGTCGAAGTCCTGCTCGAATGCCTTGAAGACAGACACGGCATGATCGTTCTGAGCAAAAAACGCGCCGAACAGCAGCGCAAATGGGATCACATTGTTAACGAGTGCGAAGAAGGTAGCATCGTTGAAGGAACTATCACCCGCGCCATCAAAGGGGGCTTCATCGTCGATATCGGCGCTGATGCATTCCTGCCCGGCTCGCAGGTGGACGTTATGCCCGTTCGCAATATCGACGACTACATGGGCAGAACGCTCGAAGTCAAAATTCTTAAAATCAACAAAGAGCGCAAAAACATCGTGGTTTCCCGCCGCGAAATCATCGAAGAATCCCGCCGCGAGCAAAAACTCAAACTGCTGGCCGAAATCAAAACCGGTCAGCTCCGCAAAGGGTTTGTCAAAAACATCACCGACTTCGGTGCGTTTGTGGATCTCGACGGTATCGACGGTCTGCTGCATGTCACCGATATGAGCTGGGGCCGCATCAACCACCCGACCGAAATTGTCAAAGTGGGCGATCAACTCGAAGTGATGATCCTCGACATCGATTTGGAAAAGGAGCGCATTTCTCTCGGTCTCAAGCAGACCCTGTCCAATCCGTGGGAAGACATCGATCAGAAATATCCGGTCGGAACCCGCATCCACGGTAAAGTGGTCAGCCTCGCTCCGTACGGTGCGTTCGTTCAGATCGAAGAGGGTGTGGAAGGTCTCGTTCATGTATCTGAGATTTCTTGGACCAAACGCATTCAGCGCGCTTCTGACGTGATGAAAGTCGGCGAAGAAGTCGATGCGGTTGTTCTGAGCGTCAACATCGACGACAAGAAAATCTCTCTCGGCATGCGCCAGACTGAAGAGAACCCGTGGGAAGTTGCTGCTATGAGCTACCCGATTGGTTCGCTCGTTCATGGTAAAGTCCGCAACTTCACCTCCTACGGGGCCTTCGTGGAAATCGAGGACGGCATCGACGGTATGATTCACGTGTCCGACATGAGTTGGACCCGCAAAATAAACCATCCGTCTGAAGTCCTCAAGAAGGGCGACGAAGTCGACACCATCGTTCTCGAAATCGATGCATCCAACCAGCGCATCTCTCTCGGCCTCAAGCAGGCGCAGGAAGATCCGTGGGCGCGTATCACCGACAGCTATAAAGAAGGCCAGAAAATCACCGGTAAAGTCACCAAGCTCACCAACTTTGGTGCGTTTGTTGAACTCGAAGACGGAATCGACGGCCTGGTTCACATCAGCCAGATCAGCGGCGAACACGTTGAAAAGGTCAAAGATGTGCTGAACATCGGCGATGAAGTCGAAGCCCGCATTGTGAAGATCGATCCGGTTGAACACCGCATCGGCCTGAGCATCAAAGCCGCGTCCATCGCGGACGAGGACTTCGAAATCAGCGAAGATCTTCTCACCGGCCTCAAACCGGGTGAAGAGCTGGTCGACCTCTCTTCCGCATTCGATGACCTCGGTCTCGGCGGCGGTGAAGAATGGCACCCTGGCGGCAAGGCAGAATAAATCAGTTAACCCTGATTTTCGAAAGGCGTCCTGATTTTTCAGGGCGCCTTTTTCTTTCTCTTGATGAAGTCTGGCTCTGCCAGCACCGTCATTGAAAATAATGGGAGGGTATTATGAAGCGGAGTTTGTTTGTCGTTTGTCTGGCACTGACCACGGGCTTGTATGCGGATGCAGAACCGGTTTGAGATGAACAACGAGCTGACCTTCACCCCGTCGATCGAGGATTTTGCCGATTATCTGCTGACGCAGAACAGCTGGCTGGATTTACCGCTGGGGTCTTTCAAACTTTGGAAAGTCCGGCTGGGTTTGCGGAATGACTATAACAGTATGCCGGCGGGCGACCGTGAAAAGCTTGATACCACTTATTACAGCAGTCGGATTGTGGACTGGGAATAAACAAAGCGGTTCTTCAGGGCGGCCTTTCAGACCTGTATGCTTGCGGCATGCAGGTTTTTCCGTTTAAATCTTCCGCTATGAACATCGAAGAACAACTTGAAATTTTAACCGCCCGCCACGTGGATCTCTTTTCCGCTGACGAACTGAAGAAAAAACTGGAAATCGCCGCCAAGGAAGGGCGCGACCTGCGCATCAAATACGGCGCCGACCCCTCCGCACCGGACATCCATCTCGGCCACGTCGTCGGGCTCAACAAACTGCGCGAATTTCAGGACATGGGTCACACCGTCGTCTTCATTATTGGTGACTTCACCGGCATGATCGGTGACCCCTCTGGGAAATCCGCCACCCGCCCCGCGCTCTCGAAGGAGCAGGTCGCCGCCAATGCCGAAAGCTATAAAAAACAGGTCTTCAAAATCCTCGATCCGGAGAAAACCGAAGTCCGTTTCAACTCCGAGTGGCTCGGCGAAATGAAATTCGAGGACGTGATTCGTCTCTCCGCACACGTCACCGTCGCTCAGCTTTTAGCACGCGACGACTTTTCCAAGCGCTACGCCGACAACCGCCCCATCTCGCTCGTCGAATTTCTCTACCCGCTCGTTCAGGCCTACGACTCCGTCATGGTCGAAGCCGATGTCGAACTCGGCGGAACCGACCAGCTCTTCAACCTGCTGCTCGGACGTGAACTCCAGAAAATCTACGGACAGTGTCCACAGGTCGTCATGACCCTGCCGCTCATCGAAGGCCTCGACGGCGTGCAGAAAATGAGCAAAAGCCTCAACAACTACGTCGGGGTCGACGAGTCCGGCAAAGAAATGTTCGGCAAGCTCATGAGCGTCAGCGACGAGCTGATGTGGAAATATTTCCTCTACATTCTCTGCCGAAATCCGGAAGAGATCGACGCCATGCGGGCCAAGGTCGCCTCCGGCGAACTGCACCCGCGCGCCGTCAAAGACGAACTCGGACGTTGCGTGGTCGATCGCTTTTGCGGCGAAGGCGAAGGCGCCAAAGCCGCCGAAGAATTCGCCCGTGTTTTTGCGCAGAAAGAACTGCCCGCCGACATGCCGGAAGTGAAACTGTCTGCCGAAGAGATCGGGTTGATTCAACTGGTGGTTCAGGTCGGCTTCGCCAGTTCTAACGGGGAGGCTCGTCGCCTCATCCAGCAGGGCGGGGTGCGTCTCGACGATGTGCAGAATAAAGATATTCAGGCCGTGATTTCTCCGGTGGATGGAATGATCCTGCGCGTTGGCAAACGTAAATTTGCCCGCATCAGCGTCTAATTTTCCAATCCTTGGAATTTATGACGCCACCGGCGTTACTTTTTCCGCTGATTTTTCCAATGTTTGGAAAAAAACATGCGCCCTCGACCTGTCCGCCGAAGCTTTAGTGAAGGAGGATGCAATGAGTTCCAATGTTTGGAGAAAATATGTGACCCGATGCAGCCAAAAAAAACGGTTTAATCGTACATAATATACATGTACTGTTGCCCACATTTAGGAGGGTTGCCGTGGGGCTAGTTGAAAAATGTCCATCGTTGAACGTTCCGCTTCCGGAGGAGCAGGTTACAAAGTGCGGCATCCGTATTGTCGCCGTTAATTCCTTCGATGAGCTGGATCGCTATGCGGATGCCTGGAATCAGCTCGTGTGCGTGCCGGACGGGAACCCAACGTTTTCTCATGCCTGGATTTCTGTGCATCTAAAAACTCGTTTGAGCTCAGAAGATAAATGGTTCTGCCTGTTGGCGTTTGATGAAGACCGGCTGGTGGGTGTGCTGCCGATTGTGACGCCGCCGCGCCAGTGGCTGGGTCGATTCAGCGGATTTCGGTTTGAAACCCCTTACGATGAGCTCACCACCAGTGCGGTGGAGCCGCAGGTGGCGCAGGGCTTCGAAAAACGGGTCTGCCCGGCATTCCATGACTATTTGTGGAGTATTCCTTGTAGCTGTTCCTGTTTGCGGGTGCGGGGTTTATCCGAACATCGAGTGGAACACGCCATCGACCGGAAGGTTTTTTGTCGCAGTAGAGCTATCGTCGATAAGAGCGATCCGGAGAGTCTCATTCGGATTCAGGGTGACGCGTCTCAATATTTTCAGACGCTTTCCAAAAAATTTCACAAAAACTATTGCCGGATTCTCCGGCGTATTGAGGAACAGCCCGAGGTTCAGTTTCGCTTCGAAGAGGGAGGCGGCGAACTCCAGGCGGAACGTTTTATGGACATTGAGCATCAGGGATGGAAAGCCCGGCGCAAGACCTCTCTCCGATCCGATTCGTCTTATGTAGCGTTTTTCCGTTTAGTGGTTAAACAAATGGAAGAACAGGGATGGCTGCGCTGGGCCTTCCTGGATATCGACGGAAAAACTGTTGCCGGACAGTTTATGGTGCAAAGCGGTACAACGCTTTATGTCGTTAAAATCGGTTATGATGAATCGTTTTCTAAATTGTCCCCGGGTACCGCATTGTTTGGACGCACGATTGAGTGGGCTTTCAAATCCGGACAGATTGAGGAAATCAACTTTATATCCGGTTATTCATGGATGAAAGACTGGAAGGTTCAAATGCGGGATACAGTCAATGTTGCTTTCTTCCCGGCCACGGCCAGCCGTTGGGGCCTTTGTAAACAGCCGATGCAACTGCGCGCGTTGTTGAGCCGGATGCCTGCACTCCGCAGGGCAGTGGACCAACTCACCAATCGCTTGATGCATCAACCCACCTCATAGCGCATCGCAAGGGTTTTCCAAACCTTGGGAAAAAATATGCGCCATCGACCTGTCCGACGAAGCTTTAGCGAAGGAGGATGCAATGAGTTTCCAATTGTTTGGAAAAAAAGTTGGGTGCAGGCTCAGCCTGTCTTGCGTGCAGGGACGTTCACAGGTAGTATGCCGCGCTTTTATTAGGAGAAATTATGCAGGACAACGAATATCGCCAACAGCGCATCGAAAACATGGAAAAACTGGCTGAAGCCGGGTTCCCCGCCTACGGAAAAACATTTGACCGTACCTCTACGCTCGAACAGCTTCATGCGGATTTTGAAGAAGGCAAACAGGTCAACGCCTGCGGGCGCATCGTCGCCATCCGTAAAATGGGCAAAATGGCTTTTGCGCATCTTTCCGACGGCTCTGAAAAATTTCAGCTGATGGTCAAAAAGGATCTGATCGGCGAAGAAAACTTCGCGGCCTTCAAACTGCTTGACCTCGGTGACATCATCGGCGTTTCCGGCGAAACCTTTATCACCCGCACGGAAGAGCAGACCGTTCGCGTCAGCGAGTGGACGCTTCTTTCTAAATCGCTCCTGCCGCCGCCGGAAAAATTCCACGGGTTGCAGGATGTCGAAACCCGCTACCGTCAGCGCGAGCTCGATTTAATTTCCAATGTAGAGGTGATGGATCTCTTCAAAAAGCGCAGTGCGATGCTCAGCGAGATACGCCGGTTCCTCGAAGACCGAGGCTATGTGGAAGTCGAAACCCCGATGATTCAGGCGATTGCGGGTGGCGCGGCCGCGAACCCGTTTAAAACGCACTATCAGGCGCTTGGCACCGAAATGGTTTTCCGCATCGCTCCCGAGCTGTACCTCAAACGCCTCATCGTCGGCGGCATGGACAAAGTGTTCGAGCTGAACCGCAACTTCCGTAACGAAGGGCTCGATCGCACGCACAACCCCGAATTCACCGTGCTCGAAACCTACGAGGCCTACGGCGACATGCGCACGATGCAGGAGCTCGTTCAGAGTCTCGTCACGCATCTGGCCTCAACCATCTTCGGTAGTCTCGAAGTCGAGTGGATGGGCAATCCCATCAATCTGGCCACTCCGTGGACTGAAATAACCTATCACGACCTCATCAAAAAGAATCTTGGGGACGACTGGTTCGACAAAACCGTTGAGGATGCCTGCGCCAAAGCGGCGGAGCTTGAAGTTACCATCGAAGAGGATTTCGATTTCGAAAAAATTACCCACGAGATTTACGACAAGACCATTGAAGGTACTTTGATTCAGCCGACCTTTATTACGCGTCTGCCCGTCGAGCTTGTTCCGCTCGCTAGCCCCTGCGCCGACGATCCGTCGCTGGTCGATGTGTTTGAACTCATCATCGGCGGCAAAGAAATCGCCCCGGCTTACACGGAGCTCAACGATGCCTTTGAACAGCGCCGTCGTTTTGAATCGCAGGCGGGCGACGATCCGTCGAAAATCGACCAGGACTTCCTCAATGCGCTCGAAACCGGCATGCCGCCCACCGGCGGCATGGGGATTGGCATCGATCGCCTTATGATGCTTTTGAGTGGATCGGACGCCATCCGCGATGTCATTCTCTTTCCGCAACTCAAGCCGCGTAAAGCCGTCGCCGTTGCAGAGACCGAAGAATAGGACTTTCTCATGAATACGGAAATTGCCATTCTGTGTGGAACCGCCGCATCGCTGGGTTTCCTTCATACATTGTTTGGGCCCGATCACTACTTGCCGTTTATTGTCATGAACCGCGCGCGTAAGTGGAGCGCCGCCAAAACGGCTTGGATTACTTTTTTATGCGGAGTAGGGCACGTGGGCAGTTCTGTTGTGCTCGGGTTGATCGGCATTGCTTTGGGCATGGCCGTCATGAGACTCGAAGCCTTCGAAGCTTTTCGAGGTAGCCTCGCCGCTTGGGCGCTGATTGGTTTTGGATTCGCCTACATGGGGTGGGGCATTCGCCGCGGGGTTCAAAACCGTTCGCACACGCACCTGCATTTGGAAGAAGACGGCGCTCCGGCCCATTCGCATCACCATGACGGCGATCATTCGCATCAGCATGAGCCGTCACCCAAAGCCAACATCACTCCCTGGATTCTTTTCACCATCTTTGTCCTCGGCCCCTGTGAACCGCTCATTCCGCTGCTGATGTATCCCGCGGCACGACACAGTCTGGTCGGGACCGTGCTGGTCGCGGTTGTTTTCAGCGCGGTTACCATTGTCACCATGTTGGGCGTTGTGATGGCCGCTTCGTGGGGTGTGAGCTTCGCGCGTTTCAATAAGCTGGAACGCTGGACGCACGCGCTCGCCGGCGGCGCCATCTGCCTCTCCGGCCTCGCCATCCAGTTTCTTGGCCTATAGAAACTTCATTGAGCGTCGAGGGAGTTTTACGATCTTCTCTTGGACAATGCGGGATAAAATTGATATTTTAACCCGTCACATCAACGGAGAATGTTATGAAAAAACGCTTCTTTTTGTTTTTTGTGCTGACCATCTCGGGCTCAGCTTTTTCAATCGATTTGACGGTTTCGCCAACGAATATGGCTTGGTCGGAGCAGGGCTGGATGGAACTTTCTATCACCGATATTGCCGAAGAGGCGGGCGTGGACATTGCACTCTATGTGGATGTGAATGGTGACGGAGTGGTTAATGGGAACGACTTTGTTGGAGCTGTTTTCGGAATCGATGACGGGGAGGTCAATCCGTTTGGAGCCGAAAGCTTTGTCGACGATAACGACGGCCTGACCAACGGGGCCATTGAATCGACTATCTCGTTTTATGGTCTGGCGTATAGCTATGCGCACACGATCGGCGATTACATCATTCAGGCAGTTGAAATAAATGATTTCGATGAAGGCATTGCCACGACAGCGGTTCCGTTTTCGGTCACGCAGCCGACCAGCACGGTTTGGATTACGGGTGTGGTGTGCGATTATGTGTCCTCCAATGTGGTTGCAGGTGCGCGGGTGGAGATGGGGTATTTTTCAGATATGACCGGGGTCACTCCCGCCGTTTGGGCGGGTACAAACGGGGAGTTTATTTTGTATGTTCCCGAGGGCATTTCCCCGTCGGATGTGGCGGGTGTTTTTGCCTCGGCAGCAGAACATCTTTCTGTTGAGGAAGACCCGGAGAACGGGGATTTAGTTTCGTTCTGCTTTTTCACAAATGGCTTGGTGATGGGAGAGAATGCACTCGTTGATCCGCTACGTGTGGTTCCTGCGACGGAGGCAATCCCCTTGTACGAAGTCTCAGGAACGGTCTATGGGATCGAATCGTGGGACGGCGGAGCGGAGACGAATACGCTTTCCGGAGTTTTGGTTGAGATGGAAGGCGACGACGATGATGATGAACTGTTTTCCTGGGACGTCACGGATGAAGACGGCTCGTTCACGCTAGTTTTTCCAGGGAATTCTAACGGGGTCTTGGCATACATTTCTTGTGAAAACCCGCTGCTCAATCTGCGAGGAATTGTCGGATCTTTTGCAGATGTCATGGTAACTGGCACAATGAGTGGCGTGGAAATAACCTGTTATTACGCCGAGGCGCTGGCCCGCGCCCGCGTCACCGATAAGGACACCGGCGAGCCGATTGAAGGAGTCGAAGTATACTTTGAATCGGATGATTTCATTAGCGATGCCTACACCACAAGTAACGGGTTCTATGAAATCGGCCTGCGGGCTGGCACCTATCAAGCGGAGTGTGATGACGAGTCGCTCACATACCAACACTATGTGGAACCGGATTGGTGGGGTGGGCTGATTGTTTCCAACGGCGCGGTTTTTACCAACGCGCCATTCGAGGTCGACCCAGGCTATATCGTCTCTGGAAATGTTTATGACACGAATAGCAATCCGTTAGTTGACGGCATGGTCGTGCTGATCGATAAGCATGATGAATGGCTGGAGTGGATCAACGATGTCGACACCGATTCTTCGGGGTCCTACACGCTATTGGCACCAACCGGCACTCTCTATGTGCGTACGGAAGATTTCGGCGACTACAACATTGGCCTTTATTACAGCAACGCCGTTATTGGCGACATTGAATCGGCCACGCCAATTAATGTGACCACGGCGGGCCTCAGCGGCATTGATTTCTATTTATCTTCCGGCGCCCGGGTTGAGGGGATGGTTCAAGACCAGAACATGAACCCGATTTCCTGGAACTGGGTGTGGGCATATAACCAGAGCGGGGAGTGCATTGGTGCGGGGCAAACCGAGTGGGGTGGCGGGTTTGGTTTTGCGTTGCCAGCCGAAAGTAATGTGACGTTGCGAACCGACCTCGACGACTTTCAGTCCTATCCGCGCACATGGTACGGCGATACCTGTTCGCACGATTTGGCGACAGCCGTTTCTCTGACCAACGGTCAAACCAGTGACGGGTTGAATATCCAGGTGTTCCCTGGCTATGAAGTTTATGGCAACGTGATCAATCAGACCGGACTGACCGGCATCGCCGGAGCAGGCGTCACCGCCTTCGACATCAACTCGAACCGCTTCGACAGTGTTACCACCGACGGCTCTGGAAATTATGACGACCTTTATATGCCGACCAACGTCGGTCTCGTATTCTATGCTGGAGCCGATGGATACGCGGGAGAGTTTTATGACAACGTCTACGATCCCGCCGAGGCAACCGGCATCATGACCTCCGCCTACAGCTACGTATCGATTCCGTTCGTTCTTTATGCATCCGATCTGGACAGCGATGCCGATGGTCTGCCCGATTTTGTGGAAGATGCGGTGCCTGACGGTGGTTATGATCCGGGTGCTGATTACGCCAATCGTGGCGATCCAGATACCGACGACGACGGAACCTCTGACGGCGCAGAGTATATCGCCGGGACCAATCCCCAGGACAGCGACAGCTTTTTCGAAATTGTTGATGGGGCAGCGGTTCCGGACGGAGCCTTCTTTGCGTGGTCCTCTGTTCTGGGACGGGAGTATTTCGTGCAGGAGAAAACCAACCTCGTCAGCGGCATCTGGAGCAACGTGTACAGCGTCACCGCGACCGCGGACACCACCTCCTATACCAATGATGCAACCCTGGACTACGGATTCTACCGGGTGCGGGTCTCCGCCCCGTAAAAGTTCCCAATGAGTGGAAACCGGCAGGGCCGGTTTCTCCGCTTTTTTCCAGATAGTGGAAAACAGGGCATATATATCGTAATACGATATATATGCCCAAATTCGTGCCGATTGGCGTTCATGAACCGTTTCTTTCAGTCACTATTTTCTGCGCAAATTATGCGTCGCTTCGCTCGCGCGTGGTGATAATTTCCGGTAGGCTGTTTTTCAATGATCCGTCCGCTTGAGCAACCTGAAACCGTCCTCGCCACGGAGCGATTTTTTGCGCCCGGCGGCGCGCTGGAGCAGGCGCATGAAGGCAACGAATTTCCCTTCGAAATCCGCCCCCAGCAGCAGCAGATGGCGCGCGCGGTAGCGGAGGCCACCGCCAACTCCTGTCATCTGGCCGTTGAGGCTGGCACTGGCGTCGGCAAAAGCTTTGCTTATCTCGTTCCGCTGGTCCTGACCGCACTGGCTCGCAACGAGCGCGCCGTGGTCGCCACCTACACCATCACCCTGCAGGAGCAGTTGATGGAAAAGGATATTCCGTTTTTGCGCGAGGCGCTCGGGACCGATTTTAAAGCCAAGCTGGTGAAGGGGCGCTCCAACTACATTTGTCTGCGCCGTCTGGCTCGCGCAAAAAAAATGAGTGGCGATCTGTTCGACCCATCCAAGGAGTTTGAGGTCGACCGTATCCGCAAGTGGGTCGAAACCGCGCAGGAGGGCAGCCGGCAGGAGCTCGACCCTCAGCCGTCGGCCGATGTCTGGAGCGCGGTCTGTGTGGAACAGGGCAACTGCCTCGGCAAAAAGTGCCCGGATTTTAATCGCTGTTTTTTGATGCGCGCCCGTGAAGGTCTGCACGAAGCCAATTTGCTGATTGTGAACCACCATCTGTTCTTCTCCGAGCTGGCCGTGCGCGCCGAAGGCGGCGCGTTTCTTCCCGATTACGGCATGGTGGTGTTCGATGAAGCCCACCAGATGGAAAACGTCGCGGCCGATCATCTGGGCATCCGGCTTTCGCGCTATGCCGTCGAGCACTGGCTTCGGAGGCTTTACACCAAAGACAACCAAAAGGGACTGTTTGCGGTACTGCGCGATGGGCGCGGGGCGGATCTCACCAACCGACTGTGGGACGAAAGCGACCGCTTTTTCAAAGCGATGCGCAAAACCTGTAATCTATCCGACGCGCAGAGCACGGTACGGTTGCGTCAGCCGCCCGCCATTGAGACGCGCCTGCCGGAACTGCTCGCAGAGCTTGAGGTGCATCTCAGCCTGGTGATCCGCGATTTGGAGGACGAAAACCTTAAGGCGGAGATGAAATCCGCTCGAATGAAAGGAAAATTCCTGCATCAGGCATTCGACGCGTTTATGAAGCAGACCGAGGAGGGGCATGTGTACTGGGCCGGGCTCGAAGGTCGCACTCGCAAGCAGACGGTGCTCCACTCGGCTCCGGTTGATGTCTCTGCGCTGCTCTATCAAATGCTATTTGAGGAAGTTCCGTGCGTCATCATGACCAGCGCCACGCTGGCTATCGGCGATACACTGGAGTGGTTCCGCGGTCGCGTCGGTGCGGAACACTGCGACGAATTGAAAGTCGGCTCGCCGTTCAACTATTCTCGGCAGATGCGTGTAATTCTGCCGCAGGGAATGCCTGATCCTACGGACGCCAAATTTTTTGAGGCGGCGGTGATTAAGGTACTCCCCTATTTTATTGCCGGTAGCGGAGGAAAGGCCTTTGTGCTGTTCACCAATGTGCGACTGATGCAACGCGTGGCGCAGGCCGTTCGCAATACGCTCGAAATGGACGGCTACGACCTGTTTGTGCAGGGAACCGGCATGCCGCCTCAGACGATGCTTCAGCAGTTTCAGGATCACGGTTCTGCCGTGCTGTTCGGAGTTGACCGCTTTTGGATGGGCGTCGATGTGCGCGGCGCGGCGCTCAGCAACGTAATCATTGTCCGCCTGCCGTTCGCCGTGCCCGATCAGCCACTGATTGAAGCTCGCCTCGAACAGATCAAAGCGACCGGCGGCGATCCCTTTAAAGAATATTCTTTGCCGTCGGCCGTCATCAAATTCCGGCAGGGGACGGGACGGCTTATCCGCACCGCCAGCGACGAAGGCCGCGTCGTCGTTCTTGACCCGCGCATCACCACCAAATGGTACGGTCGCCTGTTTATGAAATCCCTGCCGGATTGCCTCATCGAATCGGAACCGCTGGACGAATGGGAAGGCTGAGCCTTCACCCACTTGCGTTTATGCCGGTTTGATGATTAAATCCCTCTTGTATTATGAAGATACTGCAAACCATTTTGGCTCTGCTGGCGCTTATCGCGTTGATGGCGCCGTGTGCTCATGCAGAAGAGAATCATCAGGAAATGCCTGCGGCGGAACTTTGCGCGACAGATCACGCGGCGTGTCATGCCTGTTCGGATGAACCGTGCTCAGACGCTCCCACAGCGGTCTTGATTGTTTCGGCATTACAAATTCCCGCTCCGCGGCTTCAGATTCTTTGTGAACTGAAACCGGAACACGAGTCCTTTACAGCGGTCGTACCGCTTCTCGGAGCACTTTCGCATCTTCAGACTGTTCAACTCCTGATTTAAAATCAGCTTCAACCGCGAATGAACGCGAATGAACGCTAATTTTAATTGGGAGAAACTGAATGATCAAAAAAACTATCTGGACAGCCTTGTTGGGTTTGTCACTTACCACTCAGGCGCTGACACTCGACGAGGCGCTAGCGAAAGCATTGGAACAAAGCCCGGCGCTACGCGCGGCCCGCGCGGAGGCGCAGGCCGCCAATGAGGGAGTCGGGTTGTCCACCTTATGGCAGAATCCGGAGCTCGAAGTTGAGGCAGAGGGCCTCGGCGGCGACAACAACGGCACCGATGTGGCGGAGTACTCCGCGATGATTTCGCAGAAGTTTCCAATGTTTGGAAAATCCGGCAAACGTCGCGCCGTGGCTCAGAAGGTTTTTGAGGCCAGTGAATATGCGGTGTTGGAGGCACAGCTTGAACTTGCAGTGCAGGTCCGTGCCGCATTTGCCGAAGCTCTTGCACAGCAGGAAATCGCCGTGATCCGTGATCAGCAAGAAAAACTGGCGCGGGAATTTTTTGAGGTGGCTGAAAAGCGGCACGAAGAAGGCGGTGCTTCCGAGTTGGAGGTGGTGCAGGCGGAACTGACTTTGGAAGAAGTTCTGATGGAGAAGCAGTGCTGTTTCGGGGATCTGGACGCCGCAAAAAAACTGTTGGCCTCGCTGATGGGAGTGAGCGTCGATGAAGTGGGCGTGCCCGAAGGGAACTTCTATGATTTAGAAGGTCTAGAGGATGTGCAGATTGATGATGCGCACCCGACGCTCCAACGGCTTCGGGCTCAGGAAGAGATGACCCGGGCCGAGGCGACCGTGGCCCGAAGCCGGGCTGTTCCGGATTTTTCGATAGGAGCCGGAGTGAAGTATGAAGCGGCCGATGAAGCCCAGAGTTTTGTTGTGGCGGCTTCCATCCCACTTCCGTTTTGGAACAGAGGGGGCGCAGAGGGTGCGGCGGTACTGCTTCGGGCGGATGCCGTGAGTGCGTATCGCGAACAGGCCCAGCGCGATCTTCAGCAACAGCTCGACCGGACGGTTCAAGCCTATCGGAGTGCTGGAGCTGAGGCGGTTCAATATAGAACCCGCATACTTCCGAAGGCGGAGCAGGCCTATGCATTGAGCCGGAAGGGCTACGATGCCGGGCGGTATTCCTGGATGGAGCTGCTTTCCGCACAGCAAAACCTCGCGGGCACTCGAATCCGAACGGTCGAAGCTGTGCTTGCCGCACGCAAGGCCTTAGCCGAACTCAGTAAATTTCAATAAGGAGAATGAATATGAAAACAATTTTATGGATTACTGCGGTTTGGGCCGCATGGATAGTAACTGGATTAGCGCAGCATGGTTGTACGGATCCAAATTGCACATCTTGCGCACCTTCCGCTTCCGTGGTGAAGGCCGTGGTTCCCGTTGTTGAAGCTCATGATGATTACGAAGGCCATGATCATGATGCGGAAGAGTCGGAACATAAAGAGGCTGTTGAAGAGGTGGAGCATGATGAGCCTGAAGGCCATGATCATGACGCTCATGAACAGGAAGCTCTGGAGCTGGAAATCGCCGATGGAGGTTTGGTGGCGAGGCTAGCATCATTCCCGGCCGAGATTCAGATCAACCGGGATCGCGCCGCCGCGGTTTCTCCGAAGTACGCGGGCACCGTTCGTGAACTTTATGCGGAGATTGGCGATGCCGTAAAAGCGGGCGAGGTGCTGGCAACCATCGAAAGTCGCGAGACCCTGGCGAATTATCCGGTTAAATCGCCGCTGGCAGGCACTGTGATTTCGCGCGGCAAATCGGTCGGCGAGCTGGCCGGCGAAGAGACCATATTGTTTGAGGTGGTCGATCTCTCCAGTGTTTGGGTGGAGATCCATATCTTTCCGCAATACCGCCATGTCGTTAAGAAGGGGCAGACTGTTTATCTGATCGCGTCGGACGGACACAAGGTTGAAACCGCGATCGACTATGTGAGCCCGCTGATTGATCCGGCAACGCGTACGATGAAAGCCCGTTGTGTGCTTTCCGGCGGGGGGGATGACTTTTCTCCGGGAGCGTTTATTCAGGCGCAGACTGCAGTGGAGTCGGTTCAGGCTCGCGTGCGGGTCGAAAAAGATGCTGTTCAAAATATGAATGGAGAAACCATTGTGTTCATTAAGGACGAGCACGGGATTGAACCGCGCGATGTGCAGGTTGGGCTTTCGGATGGGGAATTTACGGAGATTCAGTCCGGTCTTGAGCCGGGCGAAAAATATGTCGCTCACGGAGCGTTTGACCTGAAGGCTGAACTCGTTACCAGCGGACTCGATCCGCACGCAGGGCACGGGCATTGACCCTCGATGCGGGATTCGAGATGCAGGATACGAGATAGATATTTCCCGTATCCCGGATCATGCATCCCGTATCTGCCTGGCTTCCGGATGATGATGTCGAATGAGAATAGATTTCTAAGAGGTAAATAATGATAAATCAACTAATTGAATTTTCCCTGCGGGTGCGCGGCCTAGTGGTCGCCGCCATCATCGGGATCGTTGTGTTCGGGGTGTATTCCTACCGCCAAATGGCGGTAGATGCCTTTCCCGATATTTCGCCGATCATGGTGCCGGTGTTTGCCGAGGCGCACGGAATGGCGCCTGAAGAGGTGGAGCGGCTGATTACCTTCCCAATCGAAAACGCGATGAGCGGTCTGCCGGATGTTACGCAGATCAAATCAACGTCGGCCTTCGGGATGGCGGTGATCTATGTCTATTTTCAGGACGATACCGATATCTATTTTGCGCGCCAGTTGGTCGCCGAGCGGTTGGCCGCCGCGATGGCGGATCTGCCGGAGATGCACGAGCCGCCCGCACTCGGGCCGATCACAACCGGACTCGGGCAGATTTTCATCTATTATCTGACCATCGATGAAACCTCGGATACCGAAGGCAAGGAGCCGGATGTGTATCTGCGCGAACTCAATGACTGGGTGGTGAAATATCAGCTCCAGTCCGTACCGGGTGTGACCGATATTCTTTCGATCGGCGGGCACGTGCTCCAATATCAAGTGAAGGTCAATCCTTACGAATTGCACCGCTACAACCTATCGCTCGATGAACTGGTGGATGCTATTCGCGCGAACAACCGCAACGCGGGCGGCCAGTTTTTGGTGGTCGGTTCGGAAGAGTCGCTAGTGCGAGGAATCGGTTTGATCGAAAACCTCGATCAGATTCGCGACATTCCAGTGCGGGTGATCGATGGCGTACCCGTCACCATTGGCGCCGTGGCTGAGGTGGAGTATGGCAGTGAGGTTCGCCGGGGGGTGGTCACGCATAACGGCGAGGAGGAAGTGGTTTCCGGGCTGGTCTTGAAGCTGTTCGGAGAAAACACCTCGGAAGTAATTGAAAAGCTCTACGCCAAAGTGGCCGACGTGCAGGCTTCGCTTCCGCAGGGCGTGAAGCTGGTTCCATACTATGAACAGGCCGAGTTGGTCGAGCAGGCTACGGGAACAGTGAAAAAAGCACTGTTGGCCGGGGCGGTTCTGGTTGCGCTGACTCTGTTGGTGTTTATGGGCAATCTGCGCAGTGCGGTGATCGTGGTGCTCTCACTGCCGGTTTGTGCTCTGATCGCGGTCATCATGATGGGGCTGAACGGCGTCTCCGCCAACCTGATGTCGTTGGGCGGCATTGCGATTGCCATCGGCATGTTGGGCGACGGGGCCATTGTGATGGTCGAGAATATCTATCGTCATCTTGGAATGCCGGAAAACCGTACGCGCGAGAAGTCGACCGTCATTCTGGCCGCGGCGCGCGAAGTCAGCCGCCCGATTTTCTTTTCAGCGGCCATCATTATTATGGTGTTTTTGCCCATTTTCTCACTGCAGGGCGTTGAGGGAAAAATGTTCACTCCCATGGCGTTCACCATTACGTTTGCGCTGCTGGGTTCCATGGCGGTGGCGTTGATCGTTTCGCCGGTGCTGAGTTGTTATCTCGTCAAGCAGGGCGAACACAAAGAGAGCCGCCTGCTGGAAAAACTCAAAGCTGCTTATCGTCCACTGCTAGAGGGCTCACAGCGCCGGCGGGGCATCGTCGTGGCGGGTGCGATCGTGGCCTTTGTTCTCAGCTTGACGATTTTTCCAATGCTTGGAACCGAGTTTATTCCAACCCTCGAAGAGGGATCCGTTTTGATCGGCGTTGCAATGGCGCCTTCCATTTCGCTGGAGGCGGCCACCGAAACGATCATGCGGCTCGAACGTGAAATTATGGAGCACCCCGAGGTGGAAGAAACCATCTCTCGGATTGGCCGCCCCGAAGCGGGCAGTCATCCGCATCCTGTCAATTATGCCGAGATTCATATCGAAATGCATTCGGGCACCGACAAAGCGGAGCTGGTCGCGGAATTGGAGAAGGCGCTTGCGGTGATTCCGGGTGTGCAATTGAACTTCACCCAGCCGATTCAGAATGCGTTCGACGAATTGCTTTCCGGAATTAAAGCGCAGATGGCGATTAAAGTTTTCGGGGAGGATCTGGAGGTGCTGCAGAGCACGGCCGTTAAAATTAAAGAGGCAATCGAGGATGTTCCAGGCTTGGTCGATTTGTCGGTTGAGCAGAGCTTTGGCCAGCCGCAGGTGCAGATAGCGGTCGACCGTGCCGCCTGCACACGCTACGGCATTGTTGTCAGCGACGTGCTGGAACTCGTTGAGTTGGCAATCGGAGGCGAGCCGGTGGATCAGATTCTTCTCAACACCCGTCGCTTCGGAATTCACGTACGCTATCAAGAAGCGTTCCGCGCTGATCCCAACGCCATTCGCAACCTGCTGGTTCCCACGGAGAATGGCGCTCTCGTTTCGCTCGAACAGGTTGCTGATGTGAGCGAAGTGATCGGGCCGATCCAAATCAACCGCGAGAAAAACCAGCGGCGCTGGATCGTGCAGGGCAATGTGCGCGGGCGCGACCTCGGCGGAGTCGCCGACGAAATCCGCGCGCGGATTTCGGAGAACATCAAATTGCCATTCGGGTATTTTGTGGAATACGGCGGACAGTTCGAAAACCAGCAACGCGCCATGAAGCGGCTTTCGATTATTGTTCCCATCGTGATCGCGGCCGTTTTCATTCTACTCTGGATGACGTTCGGGGCGTGGCGCGACGCCTTCATCATTATCGTCAATATTCCGCTCGCACTGATTGGGGGGATTGTCGGCCTGTTGGTCACGGGAGAATATCTTTCGGTTCCCGCCGCGGTCGGCTTTATTGCGCTGTTCGGGATTGCGGTGCAGAACGGAGTCGTGCTCGTCAGCTATTTCAACCAGCTTCGGCGGGAGGGAAAGAGTCTGAATGAGGCGGTGGTTGAGGGCGGTATGCTCCGCCTGCGACCGGTTCTGATGACTGCGCTGACGACGGTGCTTGGCCTGCTTCCGCTTCTGCTCTCACGTGGGATCGGCTCGGAGGTGCAACGCCCGCTGGCCGTGGTGGTGGTCTTTGGCCTGACCACCTCGACGCTACTGACGCTCTTTGTCATCCCGGCGGTGTATTCGCTCGTTGAGAGTCGGATGCCCAAACCATTTGAAACTCTGAAGGATTAGAGCTCGCTGAGTTTCCAAGGGTTGGAAACCGGTTAAAATCTGCCTTCTGCATGTTTTATTCTGGTTGAGGGGCGGGCCTCCTGTTTATGATCAAACACGTAAACACGGGTGTAATCAGAAACAGAGGTTGTTGTATGGATGTGAAAACAGTTGGTTTGATTCTTGGCGGCGGAGCAGGAACCCGTCTTCAACCCCTCACTCAGGACCGCGCCAAGCCGGCCGTTCCAATCGCGGGTAAATACCGACTGGTCGATATTCCCATCAGCAACTGCATCAACAGCGGAATTCGCTCCATCTATCTGCTGACCCAGTTCAACAGCATGTCGCTGCATCGACACATTCAGTCGACCTACATCTTCGATCAGTTTTCCAGAGGTTCTGTTCGTATGCTTGCGGCGGAACAGACTCCAGACTCGGGCGGCTGGTTTCAGGGCACGGCCGATGCGGTCCGCCAGTCGATGAAGCATTACATGACCCGCGATCCGGATATTGTGATCATCCTGTCCGGCGACCAGTTGTATCGGATGAATTTTGAGGCGGTGATTGAAGAGCATCTGGAGCGCGGCGCGGATGTCACCATCTGTACCAAGCCGGTTCCACGCAATGAAGCCGGAGATCTCGGCATTATGCACGTGGATGCCAAAAATAGGATTGTTCAGTTTGCAGAGAAGCCCGGTGACGGGCCGGAACTCGATACGCTACGCGCACCGATGTATGAAGAAGAGTGCTACCTCGCTAGCATGGGTATTTATGTGTTCAATGCCAAAGTGCTTTCTGAGCTTCTCTGTGCCAATGACGAAACCGATTTCGGGAAACATGTCATTCCGGCAGCTATTGAAGAGAAAAATGTGTATAGCCATATTTTTGAGGGCTACTGGAAGGATATCGGAACCATCGGCATGTTTCATGAAGCCAATCTGGCGCTGACTGATTTGATTCCGGAATTCACGTTTTATGACACCAAGGCGCCGATCTATACTCATATGCGCTATCTGCCGCCGTCCAAAATCAACTGTTGCGACCTCAATCGCTGCTTGCTGTCCGACGGTTGTATTATTTCCGGCCATCGCATTTTGCACTCCGTGGTTGGTACGCGCGCGGTGATCGGTGAGGGGACTGTGATCGAGCATTCGGTCATTATGGGTGCCGACTATTATGAGCAGGAAAAAGTGCCTAAGAAAAAAGGTGCCGATATCCCCGCGCTTGGAATCGGAAAAGACTGCTTCATTAAAAACGCTATCATCGATAAAAACGTTCACATCGGCGATAGCGTCTATATTTCGCCGGACGGAAAAGCCGACGGGGATCAAACGGAGCATTATCTGGTTCGCAATGGCGTGATTGTGATTCCGAAGAACATCGTTATTTCGTCGGGGACGCGACTCTGACCGAATCGCAATACCACGGATACCCGGCCGTTTCACGGCCGGGTTTTTTTGTCTTCCAGCGTTTATACATCCACAGCCAGTACTGTGGGTGGCGGCGAATTTCATCTTCCGTGGCGTGGGTGATCGCTTCGGTCAGCTTTTGGACGGTTTCTTTGTCTGTGGTCTGCGGCGGATCGAATGTTTTCGCTGCGTAGATTCGGTAGCGTCCGCCGGGGAGGGGGGTGCAGAATCCTATCAAAACTTCCGTGCCGGTGCGGCCCGCCAGTAGCGCGGGCGCGGCCGTCACCAGCGCCGGCAGACCGAAAAAGTCGACCCAGATTCCACCGTCAGCCTCTGTGGTGTTTTGATCGGCCAGAAAGGCAGTTTTCCCTTTTTTGCGCAGAATGCCCAGCAGCTTGCGCAGGGCCCCGACGCGCGGAATAATCTGCTGCCCCGTGGCTTCGCGCGCCCGGATGAAATATTTGTCGACTGTCTGATTTTTCACTGGGGTGGCAATGCTGCTGAGCGGTCGCCCCATGTGACCGCTCATCTGTCCGATAATTTCCCAGTTACCGAAATGGGCGGTGATGCAGATGTGTGCCTTGTCTTCGAAGAAGACCTGAGAGCCTTCGGCGAGCTCTACATATTTTTCGAGCCGTTCACTTGGCTTGTGGGCGAACCAGAAGGTGTCGAGCAGCGTGCGGACCATCGTTTCAAATGACGCCTTAAGAATTCTGCGTTTTTCGGCGGCGGTTTTACTGTCACCGAACACAACATCCAGATTGGCTAGCCCGATCCGCCGGCTGCGCGAATCAAACCAGTAGCCCAACCGGCCGCCGACTTTTGCTAGAAAAAGCACGCCGCGTCGCGGCAGGCGCGGAATCAGTGCCATCGCGAAATGAACTGCGCCGCGTTCAAACGGTTTGCGGAGTTTGCGGGTTTGTTTCGACATGACTAGCTAAAGACTACGGTGCGGTTTTTATAGACGAGAATCTTGTTTTGCAGATGCGCCCAGACCGCGCGCGAAAGCACAACCTTTTCGAGGTCGCGCCCCTTGCGGATCAGATTCTCCACGGAGTCCTTGTGGGTCACACGCATCACTTCCTGTTCAATGATGGGGCCTTCGTCGAGGTCGCTGGTCACATAATGGCTGGTCGCACCGACAATTTTCACGCCGCGCTGATGGGCGGAGTGATACGGCTTGGCCCCCACAAACGCGGGCAGGAAGGAGTGGTGAATATTGATAACCCGGTTGGGGAAATTTGCGCAGAAATCATTGGGTAGAATCTGCATGTAGCGCGCCAGCACAATCAGATCAATGCCGTGTTCACGCAGCAGCTTCAGCGTTTTGGCTTCTTGCTCCGCTTTGTTCTCTTTGTTGACCGGGATCAGCTGGAATTCAATTCCGTACATCTTCGCTAGCGGTTCGAGATCCGGATGGTTGCTGACAATCACTGGAATGTCGGCGTTGAATTCCCCGGCATGCCAGCGCGCCAACAGGTCGTGAATGCAGTGAGAAAACTTCGACACAAAAATCGCCATGCGTGGACGGTAGTCTGAAAAATGCAGTTCCGCTTTCATCTGGTGGCGGTCGGCGATCAGGCCGAACTTTTCGCTGATCTGGTCGCGCGGCAGGGCGAATCCGTCGAGTTCCCACTCCACACGCATAAAAAACGCGTTTTCTCCGGTGTCGGTGTACTGTTCCAGATTAATGATATTGCCGTTGTGGCGCATCAAAAAATCGGTCACAGCGCAGACGATTCCCTGCTGGTCAGGGCAGGAGATCAACAGAATGGCGGATGCTTCATTTTTCACGTCAGATCCTCGGTTACAAATTAAGACCAAACTTTATCGACAACTGAACCAAACACCAATAGGTTTTTGCGCATGAAAAACAACATCTCAACTCTGCTCAATATGCTCGCGGTGACACTTCTGCTGGCTGGCTGCGCCAGTCTGGAGCCAGAAGTGAAACCTGTGGCCGAACCGCAACCCGAACTCGTAAAGGAAACAAAAACCATGATTTGTATGAAAACCACCCAAGGGGACATCAAACTCGAACTCGATGCGGAGAAAGCCCCCCACACCGTTGCCAACTTCCTCCAATATGTTGAAAGCGGTCACTACAACGGAACCATCTTTCACCGTGTCATTGACAATTTCATGATCCAGGGCGGCGGATTCACAGCCGACATGGTTCAAAAGAACGCCCCGCATACGGTCGATAACGAAGCCAACAACGGCCTTAAAAATGACCGCGCAACCATTGCCATGGCTCGCACGTCCGACCCGCACAGCGCCGGCGCGCAGTTCTTCATCAACGTCAAAGACAATGACTTTCTCAACTTCTCAGCACCGACCCCACAGGGCTGGGGCTATTGCGTTTTTGGAAAAGTGACCGAAGGAATGGACATTGTGGATGCCATCAAAGGCGTTTCGACAGGACGTGGCGATGTCCCTAACGAACCCATCACCATCACCGAAGTCACTGTGGTCGATTGAGTACTGAACGTATAGAGCGCATTTTTGATTCCGGCTATAAGGCGGTGCTCGTTACCACCGGCGGCGGATCGGGTGCGCTCCATTCTCTGCTCACCACACCCGGCGCGTCGCGTTTTGTTGCCGACGCGCAGATTCCCTATTCGCCCGAAGCCCTCGAGCGCCTCCTCGGCGAAAAACCGGAGCAGTCCGTCTCTCCAAAGACCGCCTTGGATTTAGCTCAGGCGGCTTTCAAGTTTCCAGTTTCAAATTTCCAGTTTCTTGCCGTTTCCTGTACCGCTGCATTGCAGACCGATCGAAAACGTCGCGGCGACGACAGCGCCTTCATTTGCATCAAAACCGAAAACGCCGAAAAGCTCTACGCGCTGTACCTCTCCGAGGCTCCCCGCGCGGAACAGGAAGCGCTCTTGAGCGACTGGCTGCTCGTCCTGATCGCGCAGGCGGTCGGCGCGGAGCGCGGACTGATGCTTCCCGGCTCCTTTAACCCCGGTCATTACGGGCATTTCGAACTGCTCAAAGTTGCCGAAAAAATGACCGGTCTGCGCGGTGTATTTGAACTTTCCTTCGCCAACGTCGACAAACCCGACATCCTGGAAGAGGAAATTTTGCGCCGTGCATCCTCCATCCGCGACATTCCCGTTGCATTGACCCGCGCCCCGCGCTTCACGCAGAAGGCCGAGCTCTTTCCGAACACCACCTTTGTACTTGGACACGACACCGCCGAGCGCCTCATCGACTACGCGGATGGAAGCGAATGGGAGCTTTTCCAAGGTTTGG
The DNA here is from genome assembly GCA_964455665.1 of uncultured Verrucomicrobiota bacterium. Classification (GTDB taxonomy): domain Bacteria; phylum Verrucomicrobiota; class Kiritimatiellia; order Kiritimatiellales; family Tichowtungiaceae; genus Tichowtungia. Next base: position 6,804 of record CAYVYL010000020.1, on the reverse strand, counting down.
AAACTTCCTTTCTCATCGCCGGGCGACTGCGTCGCGAAACAGATGGGTTTCTTTCCATGGCGGATGTTCGTATTCCGAAGACGTTTGAGAACCTGTTTGAATCAATTCCGGAATCAATGTTCCGTGAAGACATTTCATCCACCGAGCTTAGAGACTCATGAAAAAACATCCTGCATTTCATCGAACTGAATTGTTGATCGGCGAAGACGCGGTGAAGCGTCTGGCGGAAACCCGCGTGATTCTGTTCGGGGTCGGCGGGGTCGGCAGTTGGTGCGCTGAAGCGCTGATCCGCTCCGGCGTCGGGCACCTGACTTTGGTGGATAACGATGTCATCTGCGTCACCAACGTCAACCGTCAGCTGCAGGCCACGGCCAAAAATGTCGGCAAATCCAAAGTGAAGGCCTTGAAGGAACGTCTGCTGGAGATCCACCCCGATGCGGATATTCAGGCGCTTCAGAAAGTTTACACCCAAAGCACGCGCGATGAGTTCAACCTGTCCAGCTACGACTATGTGATCGATGCCATTGACAGCCTGTCGCACAAAGTGGATCTGATGGCATCGGTTATGGAAATGGGTGTGACGCTCTTTTCTGCCATGGGCGCGGCCTGCAAGCTGGACGCCACCACGATTAAGGTCGATTCCATCTGGAAAACCCGCGGGTGCAAACTGGCGAAGTTTGTCCGCAAACGACTGCGGCATTACGGCGTGACCGGCGACTGCCTGTGTGTCTATTCGCAGGAATTTCTTCCGCCGCAGTTCGAATCGCAAGTCGCCTGCGGGTCCGCGCAGTGTTTTTGTCCGAAGCAGCTGGATGAAGAGGGCAATGAGATTTCGGAGGATGTTTGGTGTAATCAAAAAGCGCAGATCAACGGATCCATGGTTCACATGACCGGCGCATTCGGCTTCAACCTCGCCGGCCTCGTCGTGCAGGATGTGGCCCGGAAAACCTCAGCCTGATTTTTTAGTCTACTTGTGCTTGCGGCGGTTTTTGGGTTTTGCGCCGTATTTACTGCTGCCGGAGAAGGAAACGGTATTTTTCTTTCCCTTTTTGCTGCGCGGTGGCCCTCCTTTTTTCTTGGAGGTCGTCCGTTCTTGGCCCGCGATTTGAAAGTCGACAAAGTTGCGCGCCAGATCCACCTTCACCAGATCTACTTCAATCTCGTCGCCGATCTTGAATTCTTTTCCCCAGCGCATGCCGGTCGCTTTGGTCTTCATGGCGTTGAGTTCGTAGCGGTCATCGGTGATGGATGAGAAGGCAACCAGTCCGCGCTGCAGGGTATCGGTCAGTTCAATCAGCAGTCCTTTGCCGAGCACTTTGACCACGCAGGCTTTATAGGGGCCGGTTTCGCCTTTGGTTAGCAGGTCGCGGTAATACTCGGCGCGCCGCAAAGCGATGCTTTCCTTCTCCGCCGCATCCGCTTCCACTTCGGTGCGACTACACTGTCCGGCAATGCCTTCGATGTCGTTGGTCCGGTAAGGCTGCTTTTCGTTCCGCTCCAATGCGGTCAGCAGGCGATGGATGACCAGGTCGGGGTAGCGACGGATGGGGGAGGTGAAGTGGACGTAGTCTTCGAAGGCGAGGCCAAAGTGCTCGCTGGCCTTGGCGCTGTAGCAGGCGCGCTTAAAGTTCGTGAGGATCGCCAGGTTGGCGGAGTATTCCACCGGCTTGCCGGCAACCTTTTCGAGCACCGCATTGATGTCGATGCGGTTGGCGGGCAGGGCATTAATTCCGAGCGCCTGAAGTTCTGCGCCCATCTTCGCCCACTGGTCTTCTTCCGGCGCTTCATGGATGCGGTGAATGGCGGGCCATTCTGCGGCCTTCAGTTTGCGCGCAACCACCACATTGGCGAGCAGCATGCACTCCTCGATCAACTGATAGGCTTCTTTGGCTTCGCCTTTTTTAATCGAGGCAACCTTGCCGTCTTCGCCCAGTATGCATTTGATTTGCGGGGTGGTGAGTTCGAGCGAGCCGGCCTCATTACGGTTTTTGCGTAGTGTGCGGGTCAGCGGGTAGAGTTCTTTAATTGCTTCAACAACTGCGGCCGGGATTTTTTCATCCGTTTCGCCGTCGAAGATTGCTTGCACCTGTTCGTAGTTGAGGCGGGCATCGGAATGGATAATTGAGCGGCAGGTGGCCGACTCGACAATTTCTCCGGTTTCATCGAGCGTGATTTCAACCGTGTGCGCCAGTCGGTCGACGTTCGGGTTGAGGCTGCAGATTTTGGTGGTCAGCTCCGTCGGGATCATCATCACCACACGGTCAACCAGATAAATACTGTTGCCGCGGTGCAGGGCTTCTTTGTCGATCACTGAGTCTTTCGGCACAAAGTGCGCCACATCGGCGATGTGGACGCTCAGTTTCCAACCATTGGAAACTTTCTCGATGGAAATCGCATCGTCGAAGTCGCGCGCGGTTTCGGGGTCGATCGTAAAGGTTAGGCGGTCGCGCAGGTCAGCACGGCCCTCATAATCTTCGGGGCGTAGCTCGTGCGGTATTTTTTCGGCCTCGGCTAGCACTTCGTCTGAAAAGCTCTGGGTGAAACCGTGCGTTCGCAAAATACATTGCATTACCACATTCTGATCATCGCAGTGACCGATGTCTTCGATTACTTTTCCGGATAGCGGTTTAAAGGGGTCGTCCCATTCGTTTAGACGGAGTACCACCTTGTGGTCGTCGGGGATATCGCCGAGTTCCGCGTCTGTCTCTGTCACGCGCACATCGTGGCCGAGGCGCGGGTTGTCGGGGATCACATAGGCGTAGTAGGGAGTGCGTTTGAGTAGACCGACCACTTCGTCGGTTTTGCGCTCCAACACCTGAACCACGCGGCCCTCGGGATTTTTGAATGCGGGCCGTCCGCGCGGCGGTGGTTTAGGCGGAAGGCGCTCAATAGTCACCCGGTCTTTGTGTAGCGCGCATTTGAGATCGTCTTTGGCGATGTAATATTCCTCGCCGCTCGCTTCCGGCGTGAAAATGCCAAAGCCTTTGTCGGTGACGTTCACCGTGCCGGTAAGTTCATCGCGCATTTCGGGCAGCCCCCAGCGGTTTTTGCGCAGGCTAATCACTTTGCCAGAGGCTTCCAGATTGATCAGCGCTTGGCGCAGCTGATTGCGCTCTTTGCTGTGGATGCGCATGTCTTTCGCCAGATCGGGGCGGCTCAGCGGGCGGTAGTTCGCCTTCGCCATGTGGTCGAGAATGCGTTGCTGCAGGCCGGGGCCTTTCGGTGAGGAATTTTTCATGAGGGGAGTTTACTCACGAATCACACGAATGGAAAAGAAGTTTTCCAACCATTGGAAGCGGACTTAGCGGACAAGATAAACATTTCCCAAATGGACGTGTTGCAGACCATTCGCTTTGGCGATGGATTCAGCTTGGAGCAGGGTTTCGACCGGGGTCGGCGGGGCTTCGTGCCACAGGGCCGTGGGGCGGTAGGCGCTGAAGTGCCACGGCACGTCCGGCCCGAGGTTGGCAACGGCCCATTGGGTCATGGCGTCGAGCTCGGCGGGCGAGTCGTTATGGTCTGGAATGAGCAGGGTGGTGACTTCCAGATGAACGGACGTTTCTTTTCTTATATAGAGTAGCGTGTCCAGAACCGGCTGGAGGGTTGCTCCGCACAGTTTTTTATAGAAGGTATCGCTGAAGGCTTTCAGATCCACGTTGGCGGCATCCATGTGAGCGTAGAATGCTGCACGCGGTTCTGGCTCTATCCAACCATTGGTTACGGCGACGGTTTTCAGTCCGCGTTCGTGGCATGCCCTGGCGGTGTCGATGGCGTACTCTAGGAAGACCGTCGGCTCGTTGTAGGTGAAGGCCACGCTGTGGCATTCATGCTCCAGCGCGGCTTTCGCAATCTGTTCTGGGGCGACGGGGCGGCCTTCAATCTGTCCGGGCTGGCTTAGGTGATGATTCTGACAAAAACCGCAGGTGAGGTTACAGCCGACGGTGCCGAATGACAGCACACTAGAGCCTGGCAGGAAGTGGTTGAGCGGTTTTTTTCCGATTGGGTCGACCGCCAGCCCGCAGGCGAGGCCGTAGGTTTCGGCGATCAGCTCGTCGCCGACCCGCCGCCGGCCGAAGCAGGCCCCGCGCTTTCCTTCCGCGATGCGGCAGTGCTGTGGGCAGAGGGTGCATTCGATCAGTCCGTTGCCGAGCAGTTGCCAGTATTCAGCCGTTTTCATAAGTCGATAATAACGCTGTATTTTTTGAAAGGCATCCCTTAAATTTGAACCATGAGCGAGAAGATAAGGTTGCCTGCGGTGGCGGGGGTGTTTTATCCCTCTGACCCTGACAAGCTTTTGCTAGCTGTCCGTGGTTTTCTCGACCGGACCGAAGGGGGGATCGTTTCACCGAAAGCGATTATTGTTCCGCACGCTGGCTATACGTATTCTGGAGTTGTCGCTGCCACTGCCTATGCGCATCTTCAACCAAGAGAGATTACGCGCGTGGTGCTGATCGGGCCTGCACATCGTGTAATGCTTACCGGTTTGGCCGTGCCGGAGTCAACCACATGGGAAACGCCGCTCGGTGATGTGCCGATCGATCTTGAAGCGTTGGAAAAAGTTTCGGTTTTCCCACAGGTTTCGTATTCCGAGAGAGCTCATCTGGAAGAGCACAGCCTCGAAGTGCAGCTTCCGTTTTTGCAGGAGGTGCTCGGCGATTTCCAGCTCATCCCGCTGTTGGTGGGGGACGTTTCTTCGGAAGAAGTTGCCGATGTACTGGATGCCCTGTGGGGCGGGCCGGAAACGCTGATTGTGGTCAGCTCCGATTTAAGTCACTACAAGCCGTATGACGAAGCGGTGAAAATTGATCAAATCGTTGCGCTGGCGATTGCGAATCTCGATGTGCGCGGGCTGGATGATGACAACGCCTGCGGTCTAGTTCCGATTGCCGGACTGGTTCATCTGGCCCAACAGCGTGGGCTCCGCGCCGAGCTGCTCGACCTGCACAATTCGGGCGACACCGCCGGCTCCAAAGATCAGGTGGTCGGCTACGGTGCCTTTGCCTTCTATGAGTGAATCCTCTGCTTGCGAAGCAGAATATTTAGGGTTTCAATCTGCAGAAAGTTTGTGTGGTGCGAATAGATGTGTCCGTTGCCCAGAAAGACCACTAAGCGATCCCCGTCGATCTTTTCCTCGCGGTTTCGCCGGACTGGGTGCAGATAATTTTAGTCTGTTTACTGTGCATTCAGGTCTCCATAGAATGGATGAGCGGAGGGGTTTAACAGATGAGCGCAAGGGGGCTAGACTTCTGCGAGGAAAGTTCTAGACTAAACAGATGAAAGCGGAACACCAGAACCTGCTGTTGCAGATCGCTCGCGACGCGATTTTCCAAACATTGGAACCGACTGCGTCGGGGAGCCGTTCATTTTTACAAGGGTTGGAAAACGCTCCGGAAATACGGGAGGAACGGGCTACTTTCGTGACACTGACGATTGGCGGGAACCTGCGCGGATGCATCGGCATGCTAGAGGCTTGCCGTCCGCTGGCCGAGGATGTCGCCGAAAACGCCCGCGCCGCTGCCTTTGGCGATCCGCGCTTTGAACCATTATCTAGAGAAGAGTTCGACCAGCTTGAAATCCATATTTCGGTGCTTTCTCCGCCTGAGGAGCTGGAATTCAGATCCGAAGCGGATTTGCTGGAACAGATCCGCCCCGGCGTGGACGGGCTGATTCTGCAGGAGGGCGGCCGGCGCGGCACGTTCCTGCCGAGTGTTTGGGAGGAATTGCCGGGCTCGGAACTATTTCTGATGCATCTGAAAATGAAGGCCGGTCTGCCCAATACTTACTGGTCGGATACCCTGAGGGTCTTTCGCTACACCGCCGAATATTTTTCGGCTTGAATTCTGATTTTCCAATGTTTGGACCTGAGCCCCGAAGGGGAGCGGCAAAAATGGGTGGAAAAAGTTCCAGACATTGGAAAAAACGCCAAAAAATCTTCCAAGCTCTAGAAAGTCGTTTTTTTTGGAATTCGGGCTTGTGCGAGCAGGGCGGGTCTGTATGATGAGCCGCTCTTAAAAATGAAGGAAAGAGAGACTATTTTACTGGACGCTCTGTTAGAGGCCGTGATAGATAGTCACGCTTTTCGGGCAATATTAGGCAACGGACATCGGTTCGCGGCCTATATTGCTGTAAGAGACCGGGATAAAAAACTTCCTGTAGAGGGAGACCGGGTGAAGGTTGAAATATCGCCTTACAACATGAGTGCGGGGCGGGTAATTATTTAGGTGAATTTATGAAGGTTAAAGCTTCGGTTAAAAAGATCAGCGCTGACGACAAGATTGTCCGTCGTAAAGGGCGTGTTTACATTATTAATAAGAACAAACCCCGTCACAAACAGCGTCAGGGCTAAAGGAGCAGATTTATGCCACGTGTACTTGGAATTGATATCCCCGGCAGAAAGCGTCTTGAATACGCTCTGACCTATGTTTACGGCCTCGGCCTGTCTAAATCTCGCGAAGTGATCGCGAAAGCCGGCTTGGATCCGGCGAAGAAGGCGGACGACCTGACCGACGAGGACGTAACCAAACTCGGCGCGGTGCTCCGCGAAGGGTATACCATTGAAGGGGATTTGCGCCGTGAAGTGACGCAGAACATCCGTCGACTGATTTCCATTAACTCCTACCGCGGTTCCCGTCATCGTCGCGGTCTTCCGGTTCGCGGACAGCGGACGAAAACCAACGCTCGTACCCGTAAGGGGCCGGTTCGCACAGTGGGTGCTGTTCGCGGTAAAGAGGCACGTTCAGCGGCTAAAGTCGCATCGAAATAAATTTAATAAGGATTAATTCATGGCTGAAGAAACCAAACCTG
>CAYVYL010000019.1:0-32383 GCA_964455665.1 uncultured Verrucomicrobiota bacterium | reverse complement strand
TCAAAAAGCATAAACTAGCCAACGCAAACTACTATATATAAACAGGTTAAGTGCGCTACAGTATCATACCTCTAAAGGTGTCGATGTTGAAAGTAATAATGCGTTGTCAAAAAGCATAAACTAGCCAACGTAAACTACTATATATAAACAGGTTAAGTGCGCTACAGCACCATACCTTTAAAGGTATCGATATTGAAAGTCATAATGCGTTGTCAAAAAGCATAAACTAGCCAACGTAAACTACTATATATAAACAGGTTAAGTGCTCTACAGCATCATACCTCTAAAGGTATCGATGTTGAAAGTCATAATACGTTGTAAAAAAGCAGTTTATGACTATCTAGGGAGCTTTATTTTGCGGCGGAGGTAGGTGGGAATATCGAGGTCTTCACCGTTCCAAATGGTGCGCTCGGCACCGCCGAACGCTTTGGAGCGCGGCTTGAGGACGCCGGCAAGCTCACCCTGCCCGCCGATCACGCTCGTAGAGTTTTCCACCAACGGCTCTTTCCAGGATTCGGCCGCCAACACAATCGCGGCAAGCCGTCCGGTAAAGGCGGGGTCGGTCGCGACTCCCATTTTGATCCAGCACTCTTCGTTCTCCGGCGAAACACCGTCCACAATCTGCTGTACTTCAGAGAGGCGCAGGTCCTCTCCGCCGGTGATGCCGACGATCATGCCGGGCGCGTTTTCGAAGACCGCGCCGTCTTCGGCCAGCGGATGGGAACGCAGCATTTCCACGAGCTCGGCAGCGCGGTCATCGCCGGTCGCAACGGCACAGGAAAAACGGCAGGTTGCATCGCAGTGACGAAGCAATGTGTGCAACGTGGCAAAATCCAGATTACAGACTCCGCCGGTTTCGGTGAGCAGCCGCCAGAGGCCAACCACGCCAGCGGCCAGTGTGCGACCGGCCCGCTCCATGCTGTCTTCGAGCAGAGCATCGCCTTCGAGTTGAATCCGGCTGTTGGGCATCTGGATGATAGCGACCGCATAGGCCCGCAGGCGACGCAAGCTGTTGTGCGCCTTACCGCGAACCACCCCGCCTTCGAATTTGAAGGGGAACACAGTGAAAAAGATGGTGTGGCAACCGGCATTGCGGGCCATCCGCGCAACAACGGGAGCCGCGCCGCCGCCGAAGCCGCCGCCGAGCCCGACGACAACCAAAAGCAGATCGACACCGCTGAGCAGCGCATCAATCGGCTTATTCGCTTTTTCGGCACAGCGGCGACCGGTTTCCATGTCGCCGCCCGCGCTCAGACCGTCGGTGACGCCTTTACCGGCATCTAGACAGGTTTCAATGTGGGCACAGCTTTCCAAGGTTTGGAGATCGCAGTCCATGATGGCAAAATCCATGCCGGACGGTGCGCGCGGTGCAATCCGCGCGATCGTGGAGCAACCGGCACCGCCGAGCCCGAGAACAAGAATCCGGCGCAATCCGCGCCCAGATTCTGAACTATTCAATGTGTCAATATTCACTACTAAACTTCCAGGTTAACGAGAACTATTGCTCTCTGCGGTGGAGATACTTTTTCCGAGGATACAAACCAGCTCTTTGCATTCTTTAAGAATCGGCTCCGAAACCCCCGCATCGATATAATTCTTACGCTGAATGATTTTCAACCAGATGCGGGTCTCCTTTAATTCCTTCATCGCTATTTTCAGTTTATGGATAAAGTCCTTTCTGGACTCAGCGCTTTGCGCTTCACCATAATTCGCGGCCGGTGATGTTCCGGCTCTCAGTATCTGTCCAGCAATATGAACACCCGCCGGAAAGCGCGGGAGTTTTTCAAATAAATCCAAAATCGTGACGGCGAAATCAACCAACCGATCTTCAAGGTCATATGTCTTTGCTTCACACATTAGAACACCATTGAAAATTGAGCATTGTATATTGTTTATTGAACATTACGTCCGCGCCCCCCAAAGTTTGGAGAACCATTGGTGCAGGCGGGAGGTCTCTTCCGGCTCGGCATCCCTTTTCTCCACCGCATAGCGCACAGCACCGAGTACGGCGGCAAAGCGGGCCCCCTCTTTTTTAGTCGATATCCCGACGCAGTCGGTTATTTTTCCGATCTGCGCGGGGGCGTTAAATACCTGTTGAGCTAGATCGACCGCTCCGTCGAGAGCCGAGCCGCCGCCAGTGAGGATAATGCCCGCGCTGAGCATACTGGACAGCCCGTTGGCCTCAAGCTGGTCGGCAATCAGCCTGAAGGTTTCCTCCATGCGGGCGTTGATGATGGTGTGCAGGGTGGCGGAACGAACCACACGCCCGCTGAAACCGCCCTCGGCCGGAACGGAAAAACTCTGTTCACCCGCCATAGCGTTAATGACCGCGTTGCCGGAGTCCTTCTTGAGGGCTTCGGCCTGACGGCGGTTGATGTTCAGGCCGGCGCAAATGTCTTCGGTGATGTGACTGCCGCCCACCGCAATCGAGCCGGCCAGCTTGACGGATCCGGCATTGTAAGCCACGTAATCGGTGGTTCCGCCGCCGAGATCGATGACCACCGCGCCGGCGCGTTTCTGCTCCTGAGTCAGCACCGCCAACGCGGAGCAAAAGCCGCCAAAGGCCGCGTCGGCGCAAGTGACTGGGACGGCCTGAAGCAATTTTTTTAGATTTTCAACAGTCGACCGGCGGCCGTGAATGAGCAGCATGCCGACCTTGAGATCCTGCGCCAGCATTCCCTCCGGGTTGACGATGCCGCCGCGCCCGTCAACCTCGAAGGTTTGCTGCAGCGTGTGCAGGCGGATGCGGTCGTCCGCCAGCGGCACTTTACGGGCAACCTCGAGCGCATGGTCCATTTCATCGACGGTGACTTCGCCGCCGGCCTCTTCGTATTCGTTGAGTACGGGAATGCCCGCCCGATGCAGACGGCTTTCAACACGTCCGCCGGAAGCGGCCAGATAAACACTTTCGCCGATCGCCCGGTGCGCGTTGGTCTCTGCGATTTCCATTGCACGGCGCACGGCGTTGAGCGCGAGTTCGAAGTCGACAATTTCGCCTTTATGCACGCCTCGCGATTCGCTCTCGCCGATTCCGGCAACCATCAGGCCGCCATCTTCTCGCACCTCCCCCATCAATACTTTGACGGTGGTCGTGCCAATTTCGAGTGCAGTGATAAGCGGAACAGCCATGACGGTTAATACTCCACAACTGGGGTGTTCAAACCTTCAGGAACCAGATCGACCGTCTTCACCCGCAGACCCCGCTCCCGCGCGACCTGCAAGGTAGCCGCGAGTCGAACCACTTTGTTGCTGGCGGAATGACGCGGAAAACGCGCGCTGATGCCATCGGTGAGCGTGGCGTTGATATAATCGGGGTATCGAAGGTCAAACTGTTTAAAGCTAAGTTGCGACGACAGACCGAGATCGTCACAGGCGGAAAGAATATCCAGCGCATAGCGCACCCCGGCATCGGCAATCTGTTCGCCGGGCCTCAGCTGATCGAGTTTGATCCCCTTAATCAGCGGCAACGCCTGACCGCTCCGCGTGGTGGGTAGTACAATGCCGTTGCGATCCACCAAAAATGGCACCGCGCGCCACTTCCACTGAATCTGTGCCGCCGCGACCCGTTCCACCACATCCACCACCAACGTATCCGGAAGTTTACGGCGAATACGAACCGATTCCACCAGCGGCACGGCCTTCAGATTGCTGCGCAGTTCATCGAAATCGATCGCGAAAATATTTCCCCCGACCTTAAGCTTTGCGTATTCAGCCAGTCGGGAGGAAGACAGGCGTCCGTCGGAACGAATCTCTATGTTCTTGAGCTCAAAAAAGGGATTGCGGGAAAGAAATAGAGAACCGGTGAATGTCAGCACCTGATAGACCCCGAACAGAGCCACAAGACTCAGAAAAACCGCAAGAAGAACCAGAGTCCCGCGCTGAGCGGACGTCCCTTTCGACACCTTGGTTTTTGCGTAATACTTGGTATTTTTTCTCTTCTTAACAGCCATATATTCAACTCCGCACGCTAATGCTATCCGCTTTTATAAGGAAGCTATCCGCATGATTCGATCACAAAGCGCAGGAAACTCGATTCCGGCCGCCGCAGCGGCCTTGGGAAGCAGACTATGGGAGGTGAACCCAGGGATCGTGTTGAGCTCCAGAACGAACAGTTCGCGCTCCGGTGTCATGCGAAAATCGACTCGCCCGAAGCCGCGCGCGCCCAGCGCGTCAAAGGTTTTCATGGCTAGCGCCTGCATCTCCGCAGTTTTTTCTGCGTCCAGCTCCGCAGGAACCACGTAGCGGGTGGTGTTCGCTTCATACTTGGCGGCATAGTCGTACCACCCCTTTTTCGGAATAATTTCAACCACCGGCAGCACCTCCCCATCCACAACGCCAACGGTGAACTCGCGCCCGGGAATAAACGGCTGCACCAACACTTGCTCATCATGCGTCAACGCTTCAGTAAACGCCGACTCCCATTCGGATTCTTCAAAAACCAGATGACAGCCGACGCTCGATCCCTCGCGCGGCGGTTTGACCACAACCGGCAGCGGCAGCGTCCTCGCCTGCCCCGCGCGCAAAACTTCGCCGCGCGGAACCGGAACGCCGTGCTGGCTTAGACATTGATCCGTGAGCAACTTATCGAATGAAATCCGACTGGATTCCACCCCGGAACCTGTATAGGGAATTTGAAGCTCCTCCAAACGGGTCTGCGCGCCACCGTCTTCGCCGAATGTTCCGTGCAAAGCGATGAATACAGCCTCAACGCTCGCCGGAAGGATGAAATCTTTTGCTGTGACGTCGATTTCCAGCACATCATAACCGGCCTCGCGCAATCCATTGGCAATCGAGGCACCCGACACCAGCGACACCTCGCGCTCCGCAGAAATCCCGCCCTTTAACACTGCAACTTTTTCAAATGGTTTAATGTGACAACTCCTTTTGCGCATCGAAAAAACCAGACTAAACCAAGTCGTAATTCCCGTCATGAAAAATCGCACTTCAAGGCCCATCCGCGCAAACATGACTATTCCGATTGTTTTTCTTGCTATATACCCCTATGGGGTATACAAGGGGGTCATGAAAACAACGCACAAGGAATCACTGAATCGACTGGCCCGAATCTCTGGACAGGTAAACGGAATTAAACGGATGGTCGAAGAGGAAAAATACTGCATCGACATCGTCACCCAGATTCAGGCCGCCCGCTCCGCCCTGCGCTCGGTCGAACTGCAGATTCTTCAGAAACACATGCAGCACTGCGTCAGCAATGCGTTCGAAACTGGCTCGCAAAAAGATGCCGACGAAAAAATGGAAGAACTGCTCCGCGTCATGAAAAAACAGTTTTAAGGATTAAAAGAATGAAACAATGGAGTTCAGTGATCATCGCTATAGCACTTTTTGCCGTCCCACCGTTCATTTCGGCGGAAACGGATTCCGTTGCTAAATCGACCGATTCAGAGGGATCGTGCTGCTGTTGCACAGCAGAGAAAGCACACACCGCTAAAGCGACCTGCGAATGTGACGGATGTGCTCAAAAAACCGCGGCGACTTGCCGTTGCACACCCGTTACAGGCCCCTCTCTCACTGCGCTGCACACAGACGACATTCTATGGCTCCCGGACATCACGTCGGAATGGATTTCTTTCGATAAAACGATGTGCTCCGAGCGGACCGATCCACCGCTTCTCCGCCCTCCGATTTCCTCCTGATTCACAATTAATATTTGCTGAATATTTAAACCTAAACTGGAGAAACTAATGAAAACAATTCTGATGGCCCTACTGATCACCACTGCCCTGCTGGGCACTGCGATGACCGCACAGGCAGCGGAAACGTGCAAAAGCTGCTGCAAATGTGAGGTGTGCACCTGCGCATCTTGCACCTGTTGCTCATGCACAATCTGCAAATGCGAAAAATAACAGGCATTCGTCTGTGGCGCCCCGGGCTGTCCCGGGGCGCCTCTACTAAAAAGAGACCGCTATGAAAAAACTGATTCTGCTTGTCAGGGAAACAAGGAATGGACGGATAGTAATACGGAGACACAGAGAGAATTTTCACCACGGACTACACGGAAGAAGAGGGAGGTGCGGATGGAGGAGTGGGATTCCTCGCAGAGCCGCAGAGACCGCAGAGTTTTCACCGCAGGAGGAAACCGCAGATTAGCGCCCTTCGGCAGGCTCAGGACAGGCGGATCGTTGCGGATCAGATTTTCACCACGGAACACACGGACTACACGGAAGAAGAGGGAGGTGCGGATGGAGGAGTGGGATTCCTCGCAGAGCCGCAGAGACCGCAGATCGTAATACATATATCACTTAGTGATATATATACCCTGTTGTTCGTTTTTTCAGTCGCAGGCTGATCCGCCGCAGGTTGAAAAACTCTCGATCATTCGGAGAGGAAACCGCAGATGGCGCAGATGAGCGCCCTTCGGCAGGCTCAGGACAGGCGGATCGTTGCGGATCATTTTTTACCACGAGAGAACGTAAAGATGAGAGAGGGTTAACCACTAATGCACACTAATTTGCCGCTATCGCCAATGGCGGCGGGAGGGATTGTCCATGTTTCATAAGGGGGCTTTTAATCGAAGCCCTTTTTTCCTCTGCAACAGAGCACCGTTTATTCTCATTGGCCGATTAGGCCAATGCTACCGCGACAGAATCAATACCAATCCGGCAGCTTTGCGTCGCCGGAAGATTAGTGAAGATTAGTGGTTAAGACTCTCCACACTCTCATGGTACTAGCATGTCTGCCTCTCTCTGACTTCCTCTAGCGTCAGCGGTTGTAGAAAAAACCCCTCCACCGGCGCGTCTCGCCGTAGTTCTTCGAAGGCGGAAGCCTTGGCGAAGGAGGAACCACCAGCCGTCGCCAAGGCTATGGCGGGCAAGCGGAACACAAATAATTTTGACAGGCCCGAAGGATCGGGCTCCACGAGATAACAGGATGGACAGGATTTTTTCCAATAGTTCGGCAAGCTCACCACAGGTGGTTGGAAAAACCGGGGCGGGAGCTTTTAGCGGCGGCGGGGGCCGGAAACCCCGATTATTTTATATGATATGTCATATATTTAGCCCCCAAAACAGCTGTTTTAAGCTACTTTTATATTGAATATCATATATTTCAGAAAGCCTGTTTTTATGACTAAAGCCCCGAAGAAATGAATTTATGAACACGAAAAGAAAAATTTGACCGCTGATCACGCGGATGAACGCGGATGTTTCCAAATCCCGGAAAACATCAATTCATAGGACTGCCTGTCAGGCCGTAGCTTTATGCGAAGGCTGGACCCCTTCTCTTAGATAGTCCCTTTTCGAGTGTCCACTAAACTGGGGTTACTTCAATGCAAATGGCGATACGAAGCCGCCAACCTTCTGCCGGCCTTTTAGTGCACTCCGATCAAGGCTCGCAATACGGCTCGGATGAATATCAACGGATACTAAAAAATAACCAGATGGTTTGTAGCATGAGCCGTCGCGGAAACTGTTGGGATAATGCTGTTGCGGAAAGCTTTTTCCACAGTCTCAAAACCGAATGTACCCATCATGAAAAATATACCAATCGAGCTCAGGCTCGACAGGGAATCTTTGAATACATCGAGCTGTTTTATAATCGCCATCGAAGACATTCGACCTTGAATTATAAAGCCCCGCTCGTGTATGAAGAGAAATCGAAGTAATGCTAAACCGAGTGTCCGTCAAACTGGGTTTACTTCACTTCACCCCTTTTCTTTTTTTAATACGTGACCCTTTTTTTCCCGACCAATCGCCAGCAAAAAAAAGAATAAATGACACAATCAAACAAGAAAACACCCTTCCAATGCCGTCTAACCATCCATATGCTCCTTGATATAATGAAAGTAATATTTCTAAATATAAAAAAGAATACAATAATGAAGACCAAGCATACCTACTCACTCCCCCCTTTTTATCGCCCCATCTTCTTGCTAAGCAATAAGAAATTAATAATGGAGATAAAATGTAAACTAAAAACAAAAAATAAAATATGAATTCCATGTATTCCTCCTTTATTTTTCAATCATTCGAAATCAATAGCATCCGACCAAAGGGCTGTTGCAGCTCCTAGCGAAGAACCAAATTCATCTCCACGTTTAGTAGAAAAATCACCGATAATCTTAGAGCCTTTTAACATATTATCTGTAGCTTTATGCGAAGGCTGGACCCCTTCTCAGGGAAGGGCTTTTTGTGTTTGGCCGGAACCTCTAATGGGTGCCCCCTTCGGCGGCCGACTTAAAACTGATTTCCTAACCCTAGATTTCTCAATTTCATATTCTGGTGAAAAGCTAACGGACAAACTGTCAAAAAACTCGGAGATTCGACCATCTCGTTCCTCTTCCCGTTCAGTTCCTAGGATCTCAAGTACCACGTCAAAAATCTCATTTTTTCTAACACCTGAATAGAAATAACTAATTTGGTATAGCGAGAAGTCCTCAGCCTTCAAATCAGGATATTTATCCTGACACATACGAATAGCAACTTCGACTACCAGCTCACGATCAATAGGAGCAAGTGTTGGGTAAGCTCCCTCTTCTGCAGAAACAGTTAACGCCCCACAAAAACCCAATATAAACAAAAACCATATAGCCATAAATTTCATGTATTACCTCCTCATCGCTCGCCCTGACCCCCGCCCCTGCGCCCATTCTGTTTTTTCCAGACATTGGAACCATTTCTTCCAAGGTTTGGAACCTCATAAACTCGGAGCTAAACCCCGAAATGACGAATTAGGTCGAAGACTCGCGACACATCGGAGCGGGCCGCCCCCTGCTCCAAAATGCTACAGATCACGGGCTGACCCCACCGCCGGAACCTCTAATGGGTGACCCGTTCGGCGTTCGGTGACCCGTTCGGTGACCCGTTCGGTGACCCGTTCGGTGACCCGTTCGGCTGACCCGTTCGGCGTTCGGTTGACCCGTTCGGTGACCCGTTCGGCTTGTTTGAACGTGCGCGGTTTGAAGTAATGTGTCCTGTTCCGCAATCGAGGATCCTAGGTCCAAGTTCCGAAGAAGGCCTTCTGCGATTGTGTGTTTGTGAGCCATGTTAGATAACTTCCTTCTTTTGTTGTCCACGGGGTCAGAACGCTTTTCCATCGTATTCTCCTCACCAAAAACATCATTTTATAGGACTGATCCCTGCCCTGCAACTATACAAAATTTATCTCGCGATCAAGGGCAATACTGCGCAGTGTTTTTCGAAGAACTTGCTCCCTAACAATTATTTCGCCGCCTGCAAGCTTAGCAAAATGCTCAAGATCCAAATAAAGTGCTTCTTTAATTTCAAAACTCATCAGGCGAACACATCGCAATGAGGCTTCAAATTTCGAGATGACCCCGTCCGGCCCCTGCTCTCGAAGAAACCCCAATAAATCCTCAGCCACTTTATCGCCGAAGGTTTGTTTCATGAGCGCCTGCTCCTCTTTACTCAGATGTCCATCTGATACGAATAAGGACAGAACCCCCCAATGCATAGCCACGTTAGCTTCTTTTTTGTTGATTTCCGCCAGTCGGAATCCACTGACAGCTGCCATATCTTTTTCCACTTTATTATCCAGCATTACCGAAGAAAAAGGCGCGGATCCTTTTTGATCAGACCAAACATAATAAGGGCTACTCATCTCGAACCAGAGCAAAGCCCGCATTCGGGTCGTACATACCGGATGCGATGACAGAAGACTGTACTCTGTCCCTCCCAACTTTCGAAGGTCTCGCGCCTGCTTTAGATATGCTGACAAGTCGAACCGAACGAATTTGTCTGGCAATCCTGTTGCAAGCTTCAGGACGGCTTTGTAGGCGTGTTCCTTTTTAGATACAGCGACAAACCCCACACGATCCGCACTTATTTCAGCGGCGCGGTTCAGAGCAAGAATGTTCAGTTTCTCAACTTGATTCGCTGAGCTGTCCGCTTGTGGATATGCATGATGCCCTAATAAGTGATGCCCCAATTCGTGACCGATCACAAAACGCAACTCATCCACTGAAGAGAGCTGGATTAGCCCTGATGTGAGCGAAATGGAAATGGATTTTCCAGCCCCCGGGAAACAACACGCTTGAAATTCCGATGAGTTGCGGACATATGCATCCACTGTGAAATCAGGAATCAACTTTTCCCGAACATCCTCTATCGTCTTTCCAATCTCTGGAAAAATCTCCGGCACAATTCGTGTGGAAGAAGCCAGATTCTTGCGCTTCAAATCCTCTTGATACTCTTCCATCCCCGCAGGATCCGAACGAACGCCCGCATTCGCCAGTGAATCATTCTTAAAGCGCAGGGCATCTATACGCAACAAGCTATCCGGAGACTTCGTCATCTTTACTCGCTTTTCAACTCGGCACGTTTTTGACCAATCAGGGTCAACATCTCTTTTGCTTGCTCGCGTTTTTCCAAATCTTTATGCTCGGACAACTGGTTCCACTTTTTGAACTCTTCACGAAGGTGTTTCTTTTTCTCCGACAAGCTCATCTCGGAGCGAATGCCCAGTAATTGATCCACATCCAGCACATCTGAATTATTCATCATGGAAACCGTTAAATGTTTATCCTTCATCGCACGGAATTTATCTTTATCCAGATCCAAAAATCCCGCCAGTTCCTCCAACATCTCAAGCTCCTCCCGCTCCGCAATCCCATCCGCCTTTGCGACCTGCAAGCAAAGCTCCAACGCCTCATATCTCTCCGCTGTTGTGGAAACCTTTTTTAAATTTTCACAAATATTTCTGACATCGTGCGCTCTTCCCTCATTAAAGGTTCCGTAGGCATCTGTAATTGTCCGATTCAACCGATCCTTAACGCGCTCCGTTTCACTTTCCGCAGCCATCGCAACACGTTTTTGAATCCACCTCTTGATCACCGCCGCCTCCGCACGATCCACATCGCCATCCGAAGCACTGACCGAAAATGCTAACTCGACAGCCTTTTCCTCAAACTTCTTTCGATTGTCGCGAGCATCAAAATAGCCCGGCTCAGAACTTGTATGACTTATCGTCGTTTTTGAGGATGCGGACGTTCCTCCTACATACACAAAAAACTCTATTTTCCTTGTTCCGGAACGCGGGAACGTCAGCGTATCTATTGGAATTTTAACGAGTGTTATCCAATCATTGATTACTGACATCATATACGGAATTTCTTGTGCTGTGCTAAACCCCAACGCTATAGAATCCTTGGCCTGCAATACATCAATTGCAGAGATAATCGGCTCTTTTTCACCTGTAGTGATATCAGCAACAAATAACTCGGTTTTTGCGGTATATCCGTCATGCGGGGCGATGATCGAACCACGCATCTCAACAGCAAAAACTCTTGCCGTTGTCTCCCCGAAAAGCTGATCTGCTTCTCGAACACGAATTCTGAACTCATTCGATGAATTAGAGCCAGAGCTTGAAGAAGAAGAACTCCCCTTAACATTCGCGATGACAACCCAAGCAACGATACCAATTACGATTAACCACCCCATTATGTATCCTTCCCTTTCTTTTTCACTGGAACTCTATTCAGATTGCGCCGGCTAGTTATTCAATAGTGAAATCTTCCATCTTGGCCTGCTTATCCTCAACCCTTTCGGATGTTGAAGTCCCGCTTTCAATATCAAGGTTGATTACCAGTTTTTTTCTGGATTCTTTATGCTCGAACACGCAGCTCATCCGCTGATCTTTATCGTAACTATATGTCACATCAATGGGACTTCCTTCCGGTAAACCTGCTGGTAATTGGAGTTTTCCGGTTGCAATCTTTGGAGCAAAATCTGGATCAGAAGATTCACCTTGTGTAACATTCCCCTCAACAACCTCTTGATTGGGTCGTACCGTGAAATAGGTTCTCGAAACCTCGCAGGGAATTTTGCTACTTTTCTTAATCAAGATGTCATTTTTAAGCACTGTCTTTCCTATGACGTCGTCATGGGCAAAACAATGTGTTCCATAACTGGCGTTACAAACCTCGCCCACTTTGATGTCTTTCAATGCCCCCGCCTGTCCGTCAGTCACTTTCGATGGTTCTTCTTCCAGTAAACGAATCCCCGCATACAGAGCTGCACCTAAACAGACACACTCATCCACGTTCCCCGCGAGTGTCGGCTCGTATCCGAACATTTCTTTAAGCAATCGCCGAACAGCGGGGATGCGACTACTTCCTCCCGCTAAAAGAACTTTCTCCACATCAGATGCCTCAAACTTTGCTTCATCCAAAACAGTCTCGATCAACATTTCAATTCGAGCGATGTCTGAGGAGATGAGCGACTCAAATTCAGACCGTGTGATTTCGCCACTAACAGTACCCTCCTCGCCTTTTAGCCGAAATTTAACCGTCTCTTTTTTAGATAACGACTTCTTGGTCTCCTCTGCGTAGTCTTCGAACTCCGCCCGTTCTTCGGGCGTTCTGTATAATTTTCCGCCTGTTTCCTCTTTATATTTTTTATCAAAATACTCCAGCAGCTTTTGATCAAACTGAGACCCTCCCAGATCCCGATCCCCACTGGATGCCACAATATCAATATCTTTCCCGGCGACATTGGCAACAGAGACATCAAACGTCCCACCGCCTAAATCAAAAACCATGACACGTCCGGCAATCTCATTTGTTATTGCATAGTAAAAAGCAGCGGCAGTCGGTTCATTGACAAGGCCGACCACATTCAGACCAGCTATCTTTCCTGCATCCATAGTCGCTTTACGCGCTACTTCGCCGAAGTTCGCTGGAATACTAATCACAACATCCGTAACTTCTCCAACCTGCGGAATCGCATCTTGATGTAGTTTTTTCAGGATCAACGCCGAAAGCTCCGCCGGTGTGTGTTCTTTTCCATCTATCGAGGTGCGATGATCTGCGTCACCCATGCGCGCTTTGATCCAACGAACGGATCGAGAATCATCCTCATACCGACTACGAACGGCTTCCGCGCCAACCTGAACATTCCCCCCCTCAGAAAAATATACTGCCGAATGCATGATGCGATCCCCGTCTACATTTGGAATCACTTCAGGTCGCCCCATCTCATTTAGGTGTGCAATTGCCGAAAAAGTGGTTCCCAAGTCTATACCTGCTATTTTTGCCATGATTTCCCTTCCCAATTTATTCGTATAATTTCACCTGAGCGGCCTGAATTATTTTTTCCTGCTCGTCATTAAATTCATATCGGTAACCCACACGTTCAACCAATGCAATTAGGTTTCGTTTCCCAGGATCATCCGTTTTTACTTTTTCCGACGAAACCTCTATCTCTTTTTCTTTTCCCTCACGCGAGGTGTCTAAAGCCGGAACGATTTGTTCAATACCATTTCGTTCAAGCAATTCAACAAGATCTTCTCTGGCTTCCTTTAAAGCCTCTTTTGACTCGTTAGGAGCCTTTTCGATCTTCTGATCCAGATCACTAATCACTCGGGCTATCTGACGCACAAAGTTTTTGAGAATCTGATAATCATACCCAGCCTGAAACCGCTGGAGGGTTTTATTGTTCTCTGAAAGATAGTCCCGAATCCCGCCGATACTGCCATTTACACCGACAACCGTTTCAATGGCGCTATCTACCTTACCCGACGCAGTTTTTTGAAATAGTTGAACTTGTGTTGTTTGACCAATAATATCCGAGCGCAATAAGTCTAAAGATCTTTCGATCGCCTTGCTCAGGCCATCCCCATCTCGCTGCATTTTTTTAGAAAGAGCCTTTTGCTCATTAAGCAGGGTTTTAATCGATTTTTTCAGAAGGTTTTCCAGCTGTTTAACCGAGGATTCAACAGCCTGCGCGCGGTCGTTAATTTTATTGGATTCGGAAACAACCTCTCGCAATTCATCGGCTTTTTTCTTCGAAAACAAAGGGCACGTTAAAAAGCTTTTTGATCCGCTAAACTTTACTTTACTTTTCTCTTCCATTATCAGCACTCCTTTGCTTTCTGACTCAGCCGATGTCAAAGGTGTCTCAAAGGTGTCAGTCAAAGGTGTCAGTCCTATTATTTTAGTGTTTCGTGCACCTTTAAATTCACACCCCGAAAAACTGCGGTGATGCTACGGAATTTGAAAGAAAAGCGGAAGAAGGAACGGCAAAAGATTAAGTATGAAAGATGAGTAAGAAGTTCATGGTTAGAAGGTCAGTGTTCGCCCCGAAGAGTCGGGGTCTTCGCGTTGCTTCGAGAGGTCAAAGGTCAGAAGACAGAGGTCAGAAGACAGGAGACAGAGGTCAGAAGACAGAGGTCAAAGGTCAGAGATCAAAGGTCAGAAGACAAAGGTCAGAGGTCAAAGGACAGAGGTCAGAAGACAGCGGTCTGCGCGGTGCGCGTATTACCGTTGAAAACGTTGAAGGCGTTCCAAACGTTGGGGAAAAATCATTCCTCGTTGTCGCCTTTGAGTTTTTTCTGCTGTTCACGTTCCAGCTTTTTCACGCTGGCGTCCGGGGTAGGTAGATCTTCAGGCATGGTACCTCTGAGTTCTTCGATAGTTTTGCGGACTTTTGCGCCAACGTCGAAGTGAGTGCGATTCGCGTTGGCCTTTCCCTGGACTTCATCCCTGCGCAACTTTTCCTCTGCCTGCGTGGCACGGAACAGGTTGGCCGCTAGCTCGGTGCTTCCCATGTGATCGAGAATCTGGTGACTTTTCTTCAATCCTTTTCGAGCGTGAATCCCTTTAGCATCCAGCCCCCGTAGAGACCTTTGTATCCGTGGTTCTGAAAAACAGCAAAGTCTAGATTCGTTTCGACTCCGGCTTGTTGAGCGGCTTCAACTAATTGCTTGTTGTGCTCTTTCAGCTCATTACGCAGGAAAACACGTTTTTCATCCTCTTTGAGCTGCTGAAAGCCTTGATCATCTGCCAGTTCCTGCCGGCGGGTCTGAATCGCAAAATAGGTTTGCCCGTTGGCAATCACGGGCTTAGTCGGATCCCCGTTCTGAACAATCAGATAACAAGCGTAACGAGAAAGTGCGAAGGATGGCATTTCCCGTTCTGCCCCCGACCCGATCGGAACCATCTCGTGCACCTCCACGAAATGGTCTGCAATCTCTTGCCCACTGTTCTCACAGGCCACCATGGCCTTTTCTATGACAGGAAGAAAATTTCGATATTCGACGTATTCCAGCACTTTGCCTAGTTTTCGTGCCCACCAGAATTCCTGATCACATTCATTGACCTGCTTGATCTGCTCAAATGTCTGGTGATGCTTTTTCTCTATTTCATTTTTCGCCATAACAACACCTCTCTCAAATTGCCGTTCCCGCCTTCGGGAACTGACGCTCCGAGGTCGCTTCTTTTTGAAATACAAAAAGCACGTTCGGAATACCTCAGGTCTCCAAAAAACAAGGGTTCATCATACGGGATTTTAAAAAGATGCGGAAGAAGGAACGGAAAAAGATTAAGTATGAAAGATGAGTAAGAAGTTCATGGTTAGAAGTTCAGAAGACAGAGGTCAGCCCTACCCTCTATTCCGTGTGTTCCGTGTGTTCCGTGGTAAAAATTTACCCCGCACCGGACGGTCCCGCATTCTTCGGGATAAACTCGGCGCTTGCCCCGCCAAAGGCGGGGAGGCCGCCGTCCCTCCATGGACTGCATCCTGTAAATCCTGTTATCCCGTCAAAATTATTTGTGTTCTCTGCAGCCTGACCCGCAACGATCTGCGGCCTCTGCGGATAAAAACCTGCACCATTAAAG
Organism: uncultured Verrucomicrobiota bacterium; assembly: GCA_964455665.1. GTDB lineage: Bacteria > Verrucomicrobiota > Kiritimatiellia > Kiritimatiellales > Tichowtungiaceae > Tichowtungia. The sequence continues at coordinate 16,794 of CAYVYL010000019.1, read as the reverse complement.
AACGTTAAAATCGCAGACGATGGGCAGGTGATCGGAGTAGAGCACCTTGGGCATCCAACAGCGGTCGATGTGAATGCCCGGGCTGTGGAAAATAAAGTCGAGATGGCGCTTGGGGTTCCAACTGGGGAACGTCGGTGAATTGAACGCATGCGCATTCTTCAATCCAGTCGCCGCCTTAAACAGTCGTACTTCCTGCTCACCCCACAACGCATTAAAATCTCCGGCCACAATATAGGGTTTTTGCATCAACTGGAGCATTTCGTACAGCTCCCCCAACTGGCGGTGGCGCAGTCGCGACCCCAGCGGCAGATGGATAAGAAAAAAGGCAACATCACCGAGATCCAGCTCAATCACTAGCTGCTTCATTCCTTTTTCAAAATAATGAAATGTCTCGCGGTGTTTTCCATCACGGACCACAAACGCATTGCCCTGCTGATTAAACACCGGAACCCGGCGGGTCCATGAATCTTTCCCGTATTTGGAGCGGTAGACGTGATAATGCCCCAGCTTCTTGGCGAGTGTTTCGGCCTGATTGGTTTTGCCGGTGCGATACGAACCGGCATCCACCTCGACCAGTCCCGCGACATCCGGTTTTAGCTCATGCAGAAAATCGCCAATCTTTTCCAGCGTCTTGCCGTTGCGGCCCAGATAGCCGGACAGTGGAAAGTGGATCTTCCCGCCGCCGGTTCCGTATCGAATATTGTACAAAACAAATCTCATAAACAGCCTTGGGGAAATGGAGTGGAGGAGTGTTGGATTATTGAAATTTCCATCAATCCTCTTTTCCCTTACTCCATTCCCCTATTTTCTCTATGTCGCCCGCGCCGATGATGAGTAGCACATCGCCCACTCTCAGCTCATTACTAACATCCTGCCACGTTTTTTCCAATGTGTGGAAAAATTTTATGTGTTTTTTCCAATCATTGGAAAAACGTTCGATCAGGTCGGCGGTGGTGCCGCCTTCGATCGGCTCTTCGGATGCGGCATAGACCGGTAGCAGCCACAGTTTTTCCAACCCCTGGAAAGCGGGCGGAAAGTCGGGGCCAAGCGCGAGGGTGCGGGTGTAGCGATGCGGCTGAAAAACGCCAAGCAGGCGCTTCGGCTTCAAGGTTTCGAGCGCGGTATCAATCAGCGCACGGATTTCGGTCGGGTGATGCGCATAATCGGAAATCACCGTGTATTCGCCTTTAAAAATGATCTCAAACCGCCGCTTAATTGGCTTTAGCCCGGCCAGACCATCTGCGATCTCCGCTTCCGTTTTCCAATGTTTGCAGACCGTAGCGGCAGCCATTGCATTCAACTGGTTGTGACGGCCGGGGAATGGAACTCTTATTGTAAGACACGCTTCCCGTATCCGAGAGCGTGTGTTCGAAGGACACAGGCTCTTTGAATACAAAGAAGCCTGTCCTACAAGCTCATCCAAACCATACGGAATCGCCTTGGGATTATTTTTGCAAAGCCGGGTCGCGGCGGGATCTTCAGCGCAATAGATTACTGTCTGCTTTGCATTGGCGATGAATGTTTTAAAGCAGTCCTCGAATGCCTCGGCGCTGGCATGGTGCTCCATGTGGTCGTATTCGATGTTGGTGATGACGGCGATGTCGGGGTGATAGTTGGCGACGGTTCCGTCCGACTCATCGGCTTCGACCACCATGATTTCGCCGTCGCGGGCGACGCCGTCGAAGCCATCGACTTCGCCGCCGATGCAATAGCCGCAGTCGAGAATCTGGGCGATCATGGCGGCGGTGGTGGTTTTGCCGTGGGTGCCGCTGACAGCGATGGTAAAGCGGTCGCGCAACAGCGCGGGCAGCACGTCACCGCGCCAGCTGACCGGAACGGTCGCGGCGCGCACATCCGGATGAGAATCCGGCACCGCACGGCTGCGGATGATCCATTCGGTATTGGGCGGCACCTCATTGTGAATGGGGATGCCCTTCCCGCGCAGCCAGTCGGTCTGGCGGTTTTCCTGGGCGTCGGAACCGGATACGGCGTGCCCGCGCTCCGTAAGCAGGAAGGCGAGCCCGGCCATGCCAATGCCACCGATGCCGAGCATGTGAATCCGGCGCGGTGCTGAAAGAAGCTTTTTTATGTCTGCACACATTGTTCGACTATTTCGGCGAGTTTAGCGGCGGCATTCAGTGAATCGTTTCGAACCGCGCGGGCCCGCATTTTTTCCAACCGCTCCGGTTCTGAAATCTGGGTGCGAAGATAATCAACCAGCCATTCAACGGTCATATCGGCCTGCTGAATGACATCGGCCGCGCCAAGCTTTTCGAGCGAGCGGGCGTTAGCGGTCTGGTGATCACTGGCGGCGTGCGGATACGGAATCAGAAGCGCAGGCAGACCGAACACCCCGAGCTCGGCACAGGTGGAGGCGCCAGCGCGGCAAATGGCCAGATCCGCCGTTTCATAAAGCGCGGCCATTTTCTGTGTGAAATCACACACATCGGCATCCACACCCGCATTTTCGTAGCGTCGGCGAATATGCGATTCGTCGGCCGGACCGGTTAAATGAGAAACTTGAAACTTAAAACCGGAAACTTGAGATTTGAGAAGGCAGATCGCCTCGGAGACTATTTCATTTACGGCGTGCGCACCGCCGGAGCCTCCCATGATGAGAAGGTTAAATTCTGAATTCTGACCGCTGTCCTCAGACCGCTTCATCTCCGGCCGCAACGGCATGCCGGTGGTGACGAGATCCAGACCTTTGAGATGGTAGCGGGTTTCTTCAAAACAGATGGCAATACGGGCGGCTTTTCCAGCCAGCAGGCGGACGGCTTTGCCGGGAATGGCGTTGGCTTCGTGCAGAATTACCGGAATGCCGCGCAAGCGAGCGGCGAGGCACGGGCCGATGGAGGAATAGCTACCCATGGCGAGTACGGCGTCGGGGCGATGGCGGAGCATAGCGATCCAGCAGCGGATAATCGCTAGAACGATGCGACAGGCGGTCAGCAGCGAGCGCAGCGGGCCGAACTGAAATCCTTCGGAGGGAATGGTGATGATTTTGCCCTTCCACCCCTTTAAAACGGTGCTTTCCACGTTTTTTCCGGAAAGCCAGAGGGTGACGTGATGGCCGCGGTCGCGTAGTGCGCGCGCAGTGGCAAGTCCGGGAAAAATATGTCCACCGGTTCCGCCGCAGGCGACGGCAATATGGAGATTATCCTTCATTTCACCTCTCTATCTTAATCGTAATCATACTCTTAATCCTAATCATCCCCTTCTCTAGAACAGATTAAGATTAGGATTAAAAGTATGATTAGGAGAGAGAATTAAATAGCAAACAGTCCGTGTTTTTTTAGCACTTCAGCAAGATACAACGACCCGGTGAAACAGAGAAGCCGCTTTTTGCCGGCATTGACCCAATCGATTGCGTTCTGCGGATTTTCGGCCGGCTCGATATCGATTCCCGCGGCCTTCCCGAGCCGTACAATTTCTTCGGCGCTCATGGCGCGGTCGCTGGGCAGCGTGACGGCCCAGGCTTTTTCGACCGCCGGCGCGAGCACTTCAAAGATTCCGGCCACATCCTTGTCTTTCATGAAGCCGAAGACGAAGCCGTTTCCGAACTTCGGAAAAATTTCTTCCACTGTTTGGGAAAGCGTAGCGGCACCGTTGGGGTTGTGCGCGCCGTCGAAAATCATCGGCGGTTTCATGGAGAGCATCTGGAAGCGGCCGGGCCATTTGACCTGCTCAAGCCCCCTTTTCACCTGCAACCGGATGCCTTTGATGTCGGAGAGGTCTTCGAGCGCGGCGACAGCGATGCCGCAGTTTTCAAGCTGATAGCTGCCGCCGAACGGGAGACGGACGTTGCGGTAGCCCTGACCGCTGGCTTCGATGTCGATGAGCTGGTCGGTGCGGCGACTTTCCAATGTTTGGAAAAATACAGCCTCTTCGCTTCCAAGGATTGGAACATTTTTCTCGGCGGCTTCTTTGTAGATGACGGCTTCGGCTTCCACCGGCATGGGGCCGCAGATGACGGGCGCGCCCTCTTTGATGATGCCGGCTTTTTCCCATGCGATTTTTTCGAGGTCGTCGCCGAGGTAGTCGGTGTGATCGAGCGCGATGCGGGTAATAACGGAGATGACGGGCTGCACGACGTTGGTGGCGTCCCAGCGGCCGCCCATGCCGGTTTCAATGACGGCGTAGTCAACGCCGGAGCGTTTGAAGTGCTCGAAGGCCATCGCGGTTGAGATTTCAAAGAAGGTGGCGGGCCGGGTGTCGAGGCTCTGCGCGGCGGCTTCGACATCGGCGATCAGCTTTTCGAGATCGGTATTGGAAATCTCCCGTCCGCTGACGCGAAAGCGTTCGTTGAAGCGAAGCAGGTGCGGCGAGGTGTATAGCCCCGTTTTTTTGCCAGAGGCGCGCAGCACCGATTCGATCATGGCGCAAACGGAGCCTTTGCCGTTGGTCCCGGCGACGTGAATGACGTTCAGTCCGCGGTGCGGATTGCCGAGCTTTTCGAGCAATGCGGTAATGACATCGAGCCCGGGCTTAATTCCGTGCGCGGTGCGCGCGAATAATTGTTCAATATTCAATGTTCAACTCTCAATGTTCAGTACCCAATGTTTAATGTTCAGTGCCCAATGTTTAATGTTCAATGTTCAACTCTCAATATTCAATGTTCAGTACCCAATGTTCAACTCTCAATGTTCAGTGCTCAGTGCTCAGTGCTCAATATTCAGTGCTCAATGTTCAGTACCCAATATTCAACTCTCAATGTTCAGTACCCAATGTTCAGTACCCAATGTTTAATGTTCAGTGCTCAATGTTCAGCATTCAGTGCTCAATGTTCAATATTCAGCGCCCAATGTTCAATGTTCAGTGCCCAATGTTCAATGTTCAGTACCCAATGTTCAATATTCAGTGCCCAATATTCAGTACCCAATGTTCAAGGGTGGAAACGCTCAATGAGTATTCTTGCGCGCGGTTGAAATGCTCTTTCCGCTGATTCGAATCAGTTCTACATATTCACTCAAAACAGGATCAACGACTTCGGCGGTTAGATATTTCTTTCGGTTGATGATTTTCAACCACACGCGGGATTCTTTTAGTTCTTTAAGGACAATTCCAAATTTATGAATGAAATCTTTTCTAGATTCAGCCCCCTGCACTTCCCCATAATTAGCTGCCGGTGAAGTTCCGGATCGTGTCAACTGGCCGGCAACGTGGATTCCTGCTGTTGTTTTGGGAAGCTGCTCAGTAACGTCCAAACCCATGGCCGCAAAGCCGACCAAACGGTCTTCTAAATCGTATGCCTGATCTTTGTACATTGAAAATTGAACATTGAAAATTGGGTGTTGGGTGTTGAGTATTTACCTAGTCCATCATGTAGTCGAGAATCTGCGTGAGACGCCCTTTGAGCTCGGCGCGCGGCACGACCATGTCGATGAGTCCGTGTTTTTCAAGGAACTCGGCGCGTTGGAAGCCTTCGGGCAAATCCTGCTGTGTGGTTTCTTTGATCACACGCGGGCCGGCAAAGCCGATCAGGGCACCGGGCTCTGCGATGATGATATCGCCGAGGGTGGCAAAGCTGGCCATGACACCCGCCATGGTCGGGTGGGTTAAAATAGGGATGTACGGCAGACCGGCGGCGGCGTGCCGGGCGAGCGCGGCGCTGGTTTTGGCCATCTGCATGAGGCTGAAGAGCCCTTCATACATCCGGGCGCCGCCGGAGGCGCAGACGATGACGCAGGGCATTTTTTCGGCGGTGCAGCGTTCAATCTGGCGGGTGATTTTTTCTCCGACCACGCTGCCCATGCTGGCCCCGAGGAATTTGAAGTCCATCACGCTGAGGCCAACCGAGCGACCGTTGATTTTGGCAGCTCCGCAGGTGACGGCATCTTTGCAACCGGTTTTTTTCTGGTTGGCTTCCAGTTTGGCGATGTATGAGTCCTGACCGGTGAAACCGAGCGGATCGGCAGACGTCATATTGGCATCCCATTCTTCGAAGGTTCCTTCGTCGGCAAACAGATTGATGCGGTCCTGCCGGGGAAGCATGAAGTGGTGTTGGCACTTGGGGCAGACCTGGAGATTTTCATCCAGTTCCTTGGCGTAGAGAATTTCATTACACCCCGGGCACTTTTCCCACAACCCACCGGGAACATCCCGCTTGCGAACCTGAACTGATGAATATTTTTTTCTACCAAATCCTAAAGCCATAAGTAGTCCCTCTGGAATATTGGAAAGTTGGAACAGTGGAGGATTGGAAAATCAGCATTCCAGTACTCCCTTATTCCATCACTCCATGGTTTCCGTCATCCTCTAGCCACTGTGATCACGTGCACCGATTCCGCACCGCCCTTTTTGAGCGCGCCGGCACAGGCATTGACTGTCGCGCCGGTGGTCATCACATCGTCCACCAACAAAATCCTTTTACCATTCAGCCGGGCAAAAAGCCCGGCTCTAAACGCGCCGGATACGTTAGCGGTACGCTGAGGGGCTGTCAAACCCGTTTGACTCACAGTCGATCGAGCACGCCGCAGCTTCTTATCCTTATAGGGAAGTTCCATCCGTCGCGCCAGGGCAGCTCCTAAAAGCGCCGACTGATTAAAGCCGCGCGCACGTCGGCGGGCCGAAAAGAGCGGAACGGATGTGATCCAGTCGAAATCCACGCTGGGATATTCCGCATTCACACAGGCCTGGAGCAGACTGGCCAGATCATCAACAACCCACAGCGCGTTGTTATATTTCAGTGCACGCAGCGCTTCGCCAACCGCGCCCTCGTAGCGGGTTGCCGAGCGGGCGAAATCAAAATGCGGCACTTGGCGGCTGCAGGCAAAACAAGTGTAGTCGTGCTGGATATCGCCGGCGACAGGGTCGCCGCAGCACATACAGAACGGAGGTTCCACTCTCGGCGTATCGGCGAGACAGTCCCAACAGATATACCGCAAGGGCTCCGGAGAATCCGAACCGCACCCAATACAATTTCGAGGATAAAGAAGATCCAACACGCCGAAATGATAATTTATCATGAGCAGAGACAGAAGACTGCATTGACTATAATCGCGGCGGTCAAAACATGAAAATTGGCAATGAAAACCCCCGTGCTGCTTTTCTGCGCCAGAAAGTTGAACTTTTATGTTCATTGCTTTTGACAACCCGCCCCCGCTTCTCTACCTTATCCGCTCTTCCGTATTTTACGGGCCGGTAGCTCAGTTGGTAGAGCATGTGACTTTTAATCACAGGGTCCTGGGTTCGAGCCCCAGCCGGCTCACTCTTTTCGTGAGAGAACCCATCTCTCCTTCCCTTTTTTCCAATGGTTCGGCAAACTCACCACAGGTGTCTGGAACTTTTCCGCTTATTTTTTCCAACCCTTGGAAAAATTACTGGGTGTAGACTCCCTCCTTCGCCAAGGCTACGGCGGACAGGCAGCCTGCTTCCAAGGTTTGGAAAGTTTTGTGTTTCAACTCTGCGGCAGGCGGGTAATATTCAAACCTTATGAGCTGGTACATTACTCTTTTAGCCTGCGGGCTGTTTTTGATTGGAATCGAAATCTTTGTTCCCGGCGGCGTGCTCGGCATTTTCGGTGCGGCGGCGCTGATCGCCGCGGCGGTTATCGGCTTCAATATTTTCCCGCTTTGGCTGGGCTGGCTCAGCGTGTTTGTCATTCTGGGCCTGACAGGTCTAGCTGTGTTTATCTGGATGAAGTACCTCCCGCAAAGTCCGATCGGCCGAGCGCTCTCCCTGTCGCAAAAAATCGATAAAAAAGACCGCGACGACTCTCCATGGAAACCCGGCATGACCGGCACAGCCGTAAGCGAACTCCGCCCGGCCGGAAAAGCGGTCATTGAGGGCCAGCGCGCCGATGTGGTTGCCGAAAACGGAACGTTTATCGATCAGGACACCCCCGTTAAAATCGTCCGGGTGTCCGGAAACCGTATTTATGTAGAGGAAATGGAAGAATGAGACACGGGATGCGAGATACGGGATTCGGGATTGCGCTAGCAGTACTGCTGGCGGTACAGGTTGCAAGCGCGGTTGAATTCATCCAGACCAACGAGTTCGTCGTATCGGAAAACGCATCGATTCTGAATGAAACCTGGCTGTCCGCACAGAGGATCACCATCAACGGCACCGCAACCAATGACCTATTTGCGACCGCGCCGATGATTGAGCTCAACGGCACATTTAGCGGCGATGTCTGGAGTGCGGGAAACGATATTACTGCCGAAGGAATTTTTCTGAACGATGTCCGGTTGATTTCCAAAACCACGCAGGTTTTCGGCACGCTGCACGGCTCTCTGATTGCCGGCGGAACCACCGTAAAAATTGGCCGGACAGCCGTACTCTATCAGGACGTCCTGTGTTTCGGAGAAAATGTCATCATCGAGGGCTCCGTCGCCGGGGATGCACGGGTCATTGCACAACGAGCCATAATCGGCGGCAAAATCGACGGCGACCTAACTATTACGGCTCAGGAAATTGTGATTCTGCCGGGTACCATTCTGAACGGCGACCTGATCTACACCGCACCCAATGAACTGGTGCTCTCCCCGACTGTTATACTAAGCGGCACGCTAAATCGAACCTTTGAAGCCGCCCCGGTCCGAAAACTGTTGAAGAAAAACCTCCCCGTTCATTTTATGTTCGGACTTGCCGCGCTGATCACCGGGCTAGTTTTCGCCGGACTCTTCCCCCGTTATATGGGCACGACGCTCTATACACTGAATACATCGCGCGGGCTCTGCTCACTGGCCGGCTTTGCCGGGCTGGTCATCATCCCGATGGGCGCATTCGCACTGCTGTTCACTCTGATCGGCCTACCGCTGAGCATCTTGATCTTTCTCTTCTATTTCATCCTGCTCTACCTGAGCAAAATTGCCGGTGCACTCTGGATTGGGTCGGCTCTTTTGAGGCGCAAGGAATTCAACAAGCGAAAAGCTGCCGCCCCGCTGGCGCTCGGCCTACTCATCATCTACGCGCTCACCAGTTTCAAAGCCACCGGCATGCTGATCAACTTTGTGATCCTCATTTTCGGTTTTGGAGCGCTGCTCATATCTCTTTTCAAAAAACCGGTTCTGGTAATCCAGACTCCGGATGCTGTCAATGAAATCAATAAGGAGGGTTAACTCATGGGAACCATATTAGGCATCTTTCTGCTCATCGTCGTATTTGTCTTCGCCGCCATCATTCTTTCTGTTCTCGCCGCCTGGGTTCAGGCCTGGGGTTCGGGAGCCTATATCAAGCTCAGCAGCCTGATCGGGATGAAAATCCTGCGCAAAGTGCCGGTCATGCTGATCACCCGCGCGCGCATTCAAGCCTCCAAGGCAGGAATCGATATTGATACCGATCTGCTCGAAGCGCACTTTCTCGCCCGCGGCAATGTCATCAATGTCGTACAGGCGCTGATTGCGGCCGATAAAGCTAACATTGAGCTGAGCTTCCAGCAGGCCGCCGCCATTGACCTCGCAGGCCGCGACATCCTTGATGCGGTCGCCACCAGCGTCAACCCCAAGGTCATCGACTGCCCCAACCCCGAAAAGGGAACCCCCTTCCTGGATGCGGTGGCCAAAGACGGAATCCGACTGCTGATCAAAGCACGCGTAACCGTTCGCACCAACCTTGAACAGCTCGTCGGGGGAGCCACCGAAGACACGATCATCGCCCGCGTCGGCCAGGGAATTGTCAGTGCCGTCGGTTCGATGTCCTCCTACAAAAACGCGCTCGAAAATCCGGACAGCATCTCCAAAAAGGTGCTCGACAGCGGCCTCGACGCACAGACCGCCTTTGAAATCGTCTCCATCGACATTGCGGACGTTTCCGTAGCCGGAACGGCCAACACCGCCAACGTGGGTGCGCAGCTTGAAACCGAACGCGCCGAAGCCGACAAAAAGATGCGTCAGGCCGAAGCGGAAGGCCGCCGCGCCATGGCCATTGCCCAAGAACAGGAAATGCGCGCGCGCGTGCAGGAAATGCAGGCCAAAGTGATTGAGGCACAGGCGCAAGTTCCGCTCGCCATCGCTCAGGCTTTCAAGGACGGCAACCTCGGCATCATGGACTTCTACAAAATGCAAAATGTGTTAGCCGACACCTCCATGCGCGAATCCCTCGCTGAAGGCGACGAACCCAAGGGAGAATAAGTGAATTCTTTCCTCGTCAAAGCAGAAGCCGAAGGCTTCATCTGGCTGATCGTCGGTGTATTCTGGGTTATTGCCCAGATCGCCGGCGCGGCCAAAAAGAAGCCGCCGCAACGTCCGGCATCGGATGATGCAGAGGAACGCTTCGAAGATCCTTTTGGCGACCTCATGCGCAAGCTGGGCGGCGCTCAGGAATTTAAAATTCCGACCCCGCCGGAACCGAAAGAAATCAAAACGGAACGCCCGTGGGAACCCGGCGACATAGAGGCCCTGCCCGATGTGCAGCCGGTCCGCCGGGCAAAGCCCCTTCCGAAGCCAAAGCCCCTTCCAACGCCGGAACCCATCGAAGTGCCGAATGTGGATATCCGCTCGTTCAAAAGCGCTATGCCATCTATGAAGTTTCCCGCGATGAAGCTCAGCTTCCAAGGTTCGGAAAAATCAGGCTATGGGGTTTCAAAGGCTGGAAAAATCATCAATTCGTCCGACAAACAGACCCTGCGTCGGGCTGTTCTCGGTCATATGATCCTCGGCAAACCGAAAGCGCTGGAGGGCTGGAGCAGCGGAACCGTGGAATAATGAAGTCGGGAAACGTCCCGACGAAACCCGCCTCAGTGCGCGGCGGCCTCCACCGCAGGCAGTTTCCGCTCCGCGTTGTCGGGCATCAGCGGACAAAGCACGGTGAGCATTCCCCATGCAATCAGGCAGGCGGTTAATGCCGAAAGCGTGCCAATTTTGATCCATTGAAAAAAGCTGATGTGTATTTTGAAGTTTTTTTCGAGCATGCCCAGCGCGACAATATTGGCGGTACTGCCAATGAGGGTGATGTTCCCGCCAAAGCAGGCGCCGAACAGCAGCGCCCACCACAGCGGCATGACTTTTACGCTTTCACCCAGTGCCTCAATGACCGGGGCGAATGCGGCCACAAAGATGACGTTGTCGACAAAGGCTGAGCCGACCGCGGTCGTCGCCATAATAACGGGGATGAGCACCTTGATGTCAGTGCCGAATGCAGAGATGAAACGGTCGGCCATCAGCTGGGTGACCCCGGTGTAGGCCAGCGTTCCGGCGATGGCGAACAACAGCATAAAAAACAGCAGGGTCCACCAGTCGACCTCGGCCTCGACGTAGTGGCGGGCGCGATCGCGTTTAAAAATCATAATCACCCCAGCGCAGGCGAGCGGTGCGACGAGCAGAATACTGTTCGGGTCGAGATGGAGGGCTTCTTCGAGCGTATGATGCAAAGCGATGAACACGAGCGTCAAAATAAGAACGGTAAGTCCTTTACCATAAGGAACTTTCACCTTCGGGACCAAGCTGAGATCGCGATCCATGCGCTCTTTGAGGCGCGCGTCAAACTCATCCAGCTCTTTGCGGTACCACCACATGGTTACACCCACACAAGAGCCGAGAGCCAGCACCATGATCGGGAAGGCCCACTGGATAAAATCGGAGAAGGTCAGATGAGCTTTGGTGCCGATGTAGATGCCGACCGGATTGCCCATCATGGTGCCGGCGCTACCGATGTTGGTGCACAAAACACAAATGATAATGTACGGTGCGGGATTAAGCTTGAGGCGGTTGCAGACCTGGAAAACGAGCGTGGAAATAAAGATGATGGAGGTCACTTCGTCCACCGCGCAGGCAAGCAGCGCGGAGGCGACTGCCGTGACCGCAATGAATTTGCGGCCGGTGATTCTCGGAATGGAAATAATGCTCTGGACGATCCATGTAAAAAAACCGAGATCGCGCAGTGCGCCAACAATAATCATCATGCCGACCAGAAAGAGGATCACCGGCAGGGACGCCTCTTTCACAAAATGGTCGATATCAAGCGATTTGGTGCAAATCAGAACCCCAATCCCGAGAAAGGCGATCGCCAGCCGGAAGTTCCAGAAAAAAAGAGTACCCAGGATAATGGCAAAAAAAACAGAGGTTGCCGCTGACTGCTGGCTGGTCAACCCCATGGCGGCCCCGCCAAACCCGATGCTGAGACTGATCCCGAGCAAAAGCGTCATGCGCCCGATCATCTGTTTTCGAGTCAGTACTCCTCCGTGATTATCATCGTGCATATTCTTATCCTCATTCTCTTAATCAACCTCCTAATCTTAATCTCACTCCGACCGCCCCAGGAAGGGATTAGGATGCAGAGGTTGATTAGGATTAGGAAAAAACACTAGGCCCAAAAAAGTTTAGTTGAGAAGCCCGCGAGATCCACCGCACCGGCCAGTCGACGACCCTCCAGCACCTGAATCTGTCGAACCCCCTGACGTAGAAATATTTTTGCGAGTTGCACCGCCGGCGTATCTAAGGAAACCGTCACCTGATCCTCGCGCATAAAATCTGCTAGCTTGGTCTCTTGGTCTTTTTTGATCATATCGGCGAACGGCTCGAACCGCAGAATCGGCGTCAGGTCTTCCATCCAGAGCAGATGTTCCGGCAAACTCTGGCGAAGCAGATCCTCCATGCTAATAATTCCGCGCAAATCCCCCTCTTCATCAATCACCGGGATATCCTGCACCTGCTGTGAACAAAACTCATGAATCGCACGGTTCAGCGTATCGCTCTCCAACAGGGTCACAGGATTCCGATCCATCACATCGGCGGCCGTCAAATAAACGTCCTCCAATGTGTCTTCCGTCAGGAAAAGTTTACAAACACTCTCTGCGGATGCCGTTGCTACGAACTCCGGCACATTGATGTCTTTCAGAATGGAGGAGAGCATGGAGAGGATTCGCAGATAGGCACTGGGGTCGCTCTTCGGGGTGAGCACCAGAAGAACGAGGTGTACCGGATCCTTATCTGCATCAAAAACGATTCCAGCACGGGTTGTTGCAATGGCGACCAGAGGCATTTCCAGAGAATCCAGACGGGCATGAGGCAAAGCCACGCCGGGAGCAATCACGGTCGGAAGAACCGCCTCCCGTTCTTTGAGAGCCTGTTCAGCAACTACGGGATCGAACCCGTCCCGGGTTTTCTGCAGCCGGCTTACCAGCATGCCCAGCACTTCATCCCGCGCCGAAACTTCCACTTCAAAAAGAACGTTTTCCTGACTCAAACAGTCACTCAACTGAATATCCATCCATACCTCCTGCGTATAAGTAATAGAGTGTAATCATTTTCCCAATGCTTGGAAACACAGAAACCTGTTTTCTCACAGACTTGCGGACAGATGGTTTCGCAGGTAGTTTTTGCCGGATGAACAAACCAACCCATCAGCAACTTGTAGATGTTTGCATTGAGGCGGCCCGCAAGGCGGGAAGCTATGCGCTTGAAAACATTCACCGCCGCGAAGAATATATTGAGCAGTTCGAGCACGACATCAAACTGGTGATGGATCGCGAGTGCCAGACTCTGGCCGAAAAGATTATCCTCTCGCACTTCCCTGATCACGCCGTTCTTGGCGAAGAAGGCACCATCGAAACAACACACGATTTTGAATGGATTATCGACCCGATCGACGGAACCGCCAACTACACGCAGGGCCTTCCAACCTGGTGCTGTTCGATTGCCGTCCGGCACAACACCCAAATTCTGGCGGGCTGCGTCTACGTTCCCGTGCTGGACGAGTGCTACACCGCCACCGTCGACGGACCGGCTTTGCTCAATGGTGAGCTCATCCACGTATCCAATGTTCCGACCCTTGGAAAGGCCACCTTCTTTGGCGGACTCACCAAAGACATCGACCCGCGGGCGATCGCTCTCTTCAGCGAACTGGCGCCGCAGGTGAACAAAATCCGCATGATCGGCTGCGCGGCGATCGACACTTGCCATGTCGCCTGCGGCCGCTCCGACGGCTATTACGAACCCGGCCTCTATATTTGGGATATCGCCGCGGCCGGCCTGATCGCCGAACGCGCCGGTGCCACCATCACCGAATGGCCGCGCGGCGAAACGCACGGAATCCGCTTCCTCTGCACCACCCCGGCAATTCACAACGATCTTAAAACAATCATCGGAAAACACTTCGCATAAATATTTAATACGCAACATTCAATATTCAATTCACACCAGAGTCCTCATTGAGTATCCCAGCTTGAGCATTGTACATTGAGCATTGTTTATTGGTAATTTACGCCTTTTCAACAGGATCTCATTACATGAAAAAATCAACGCTAAAAAAGGCAATGCCGGATCTGCACCACCTCTACGAAGCGGCCGTGCAAGACGTGGGTGCCGATCTCGACTTTGCCGCCCGGGTTTTCAAAAACAAACGCAAACGGCCGGCACGCGATCTACGGGAGGATTTCTGCGGCACAGCGGCGCTGGCCTGTGAGTGGGTCAGACGGTCATCCAAACACCGCGCTTGGGGCGTCGACATTGACCAACCGACCCTCGACTGGGGACGAGAGCACAACATTCCCTACATTTCATCACGCCGTAGTAAAACGAAGGCGGACGGCGATAAAGCCGGTAAAATCGAGCTAATCTGCGGCGATGTGATGACCGCCAAAACCCCGCCGGTCGATCTGGCGATGGCACTCAACTTTTCCTACTGCATCTTCAAAACCCGCGACCTGCTACGCGCCTATTTTAAAACGGTGCGCAAATCGCTCAAAAAGGACGGCCTGTTTATAATGGATCTGTATGGCGGGACAGAATCCATTGAGACAAAGCTTGAGCCGCGCGATGTCGAAAAGTTCACCGCTAAAGACGGTACGAAAGTTCCAAAATTTGAATATATCTGGGATCAGGATGTCTACAACGTCATCGACCACCACGTCGTCAACTACATCCATTTCAACGTTCCAAGGTTTGGAAAAATCAAAAAAGCCTTCACCTACGACTGGCGTTTATGGACCCTGCCGGAATTGCAGGAACTGCTGATTGAGGCCGGTTTTCAATCCGCCGAAGTCTACCTGCACGGCTGGGATAAGGATGGCGAATCCGACGAAACCTATCGCCGCCGCAAGGTGTACGAAAACTCACTTGGATGGGTCGCCTACATCGTTGGCATCAAATAGATCTCAATCTACAAATCACGATTTGTTATTTTTTTCTATTTTGTCGACTTCGGAGCCTCCACCCATTTAGCACGGGTGGAAAGAGACTCTGGCTTGCAGAAATCGCGCTGAAGTTTTTTGCCGTCCGGCGTGGTGTAAACCACACGAACCCACAAACCATCCGCATCAGCATCCATATTGCTCGTCGTTCCATCACCAAAATAGTACCCCGAACGCAAATCCCAGGACACAAGGACAAATGGCTGGGTCTCAAACGTATAGCGGCCCATGGGCTTCAGGCTCATCTCCAGAGAATCCTCGTAATATTTCTGCTCAGACTTGCCGCTCCGACTCTCTTCCGTATAAAAAAACCGGCACTCCACCTTCAAATCTTCAAACGCAACCTCCGATCCGTTGCGAAAATCGAGGGTATAAATAAAGCCGTCATAATCAACATCGGCGGTGCCATGATCACTTTCGTAACCCATCTCTTTGAGATCTCTTCCTTTCAGCCGAGATTGCTTGATTTTGAGCAAAATATTCTTCTCAAACAATTCTTTCGATGAAAGCTTAGATGACAGCTCCTGTGCCATACACGGAACAGAAAAAATCAGACAGATTGCCAAACGAACAACCCAGCCTGCCCAACAAGATTTTTTAATTGAATTCATAGTCTCAAGAGTCAAACAATCTCTTGAAGAAATCAAGGGGAAACCCAGAAACCCTTACAAATCGAACGGTTTAAATCGGCTCTTCTAAACCCTTGAAAACCGCCGGTTTCGAGCGCTAATTTTGTCCAAACATTGGAATTGATGACGATTCGTCAGACGAAACCCGCAAGAAACAAACTTACTGCGAGAACTCCCTTGGCCGGATCGCCTGCCTCATCGGCATCCGATCCATTTTTCTTCCTTGAGCAACTCTTAATCAGAGGGACTTAGGCTCCAAAACTCGCGGTATTTTCCCTGGCCGCCTATAGTCCGAAACACCCGAACGTACAATCCAACCAGCTTAGATCGAATCTGTTTCGGCAGGCTTTTTGTGTCCGGATATCCGCTTCGCCGTGAGCTAGAAACCATAATAAAAGGCTCTGTTTCTGCTTTAAATCGCCCCCAAGGTTTAATTAAGTCGATCCCCATTTCCCCGGAGTGAAACTCAATACTCTTTTTGTTTTTTAATTCGTCACTCCAAGACTGCCCGAGCTCATAATAACAGCGATACTGGACGGTCAGGTTTGTCAGGCTCTGTCCTCCAATATTTTTGAACTCCAAGAAATACCGAACCCCATCATGCTCGACAAAGGTAGGGCCTTGTCCATCATCTTTAAGGCCCCACGTCTCTAACTCTGCCTTTGGAATCTTTTCCATTTCAATTCGAAGACTCAGGTTTTCAAGGGTCGTTATTTCCGGCAGCCCGGGTTCCTCTAAAAACGCAGACCCTTTCGGCGACACGGGCTCCTGAGCAAACACAGATGCGGAAAAAAGCCCCGCAATGAATACAGCAATTATTCGGTTAATCATATTTTACAGCTCCTACCAGAAACACCTCCGACCCGTATCGAACGGTTTAACGGGAAGATCAGGCTAAACAACCCTATTATAAAAACAAGAGCAAACCCTTTAAATGTGGCTTAAAACACCCGCCTCACCGCAAACCGAAACAATTAAAAAAACCAGCAGCAACGCCTGAAAAAAAACAGAAGAATCGGTCGCTTATTTTTTCCAATGTCCCTATGTGCCAATGAAAGTGAGACACGAAAGTGAAACACACGGGCGCAGAGG
>CAYVYL010000018.1:0-33911 GCA_964455665.1 uncultured Verrucomicrobiota bacterium | reverse complement strand
GGTCGGAGACCTTCATCATGGTGGCTTTCATGTGCAGGGAGAAGAGGGTGCCGGCCTCTTTGGTTTCGGCAACCTGTTCGGCGAGAAAGGCATCCAGCGCCTTGGCGCTCAGGAAGGTGCCGTCGAGCACTTCGTCGGCAAGCAGGGGCAGGTTGTCTTTTAAAACGGTGACGCTGCCGTCATCGGCAATCAGCTCGATTTTAGCGGGGGTCGCTTCGGGAACCGTCACCGACTTTTCGTTTCCGAAAAAATCGTCGGCAACCATGCTCGAAACTTTGGATTTGGAATCCGATGACCATTCGCCCATGCGATGCGGGTTGTTCTTGGCGTACTGTTTGACGGCGGCGGCGGCACGGCGGTCGGAGTTTCCTTCGCGTAGCACGGGGTTCACCGCGCTGCCTTTGATCTTGTCGTAGCGGGGCTGCGCGGACGGATCGTCATATTCGGGCAGGGCGCAGCCTTTGTCCTGCAGCTCTTTGATGGCGGCTTTCATCTGCGGCGCGGAGGCCGAAATGTTGGGAAGCTTAATGATGTTGGCTTCCGGCATTTTGACGAGCTCGCCGAGCTCAGCGAGGGCGTCGCCGACGCGCTGCTCTTCGGTCAGCACATCGGGGAATTGAGCCAGGATGCGGCCCGCCAGCGAGATGTCGCGCGTTTCAACGGCGATGCCGGCGGCGGCGGTGTAGGCTTCAATGATCGGAAGCAGGGATTGGGTGGCTAGCGCCGGCGCTTCGTCGGTGACCGTGTAAATGATTTTTGCTTTGTCGCTCATGAAATTGTCTGTTTGTTGAAAATGGACAGACAGGAAATCGCTTTTCGGGGAATGAAGCAACCCCAAACGATGGAGAAGGCGCAAAGGCACATAGGCGCATGGGAGCAAAGTTCCAAGTATTATAAAAATAAAGGGGTGCAGGCTCTCTCCTTTGCTAAGGCTACGGCGGACAGTCAGCCTGCTTCCAAACCTTGGAAAAATGGGCTGAACTAGCCGTCGTCGGAGGCTATGGCTGTCAAAAAAAGTTCCAAGGCTTGGAAATTGACCTTGTAGGGGGGCTGCCGTAAGGTCTGCCGTTTTCGACTTTTGAACCGAACAGGAGAATTTTATGAAGGTTTTACTCAAGAATGCCGGCACCTGCCGCAAAACAATGACGGTGGAAGTGCCCGCCGATGTTGTGGCTGAAGAGCGCGCCGAGCTACTGAAAGTCTACGCCAAGGGCGTGGCGATTCCCGGTTTCCGTAAGGGTAAAGCCCCTAAACATCTGGTGGAGAAGAAGTTTGCCAAGGAAATGACTGCCGATCTGAAGGATCGCCTAGTGCCGAAGTTTTACCACGAGGCCATCGAGGCCGAGAAGGTGAAGGTGCTTACGATCATTGATGTGAGCGAGCCGGAGGTGGTCGAAGGCACGCCGATGACGTTCACGGTCACCCTGGATGTGCCGCCGGAATTTAAGCTGCCGAAGTATCGGGGAATCTCCATTAAAGCCGAAAAAGTTGAGGTGACCGATGCTCAGGTTGACGAAACCGTTGAGAGCATTCGCCGTCAGCACGCGACTCATGAGGATATTGAAGGTCGCCCTGCCAAAGAAAATGACATGGTTCAGGTTTCCTACGAGTCAACCATCGACGGCGAACCGTTGGAAACAAAGGTTCCGGCAGCGCGGGGAATGGGCCAGGGAAACGGATATTGGATCACCTGCGACGATGAGTCCTTCCTGCCGGGCATGGGCAAAGAACTGATCGGCGCGTCGATCGGCGACAAAAGGGATGTTACTATAACCTTTCCCGCTGAATTCATCGTGAAAGAGCTTGCCGACCTCAAGGCCGAATTTAAGGTGGAAGTGACCGGCATCCGCGAAAGCAAGCTGCCGGAGCTCGACGAAGAATTCTTGAAAAAACTACGCGTGGAGTCCGACGAGGAGTTGCGCACCAATATCCGCCAGCATCTGACCGAAGCGGCTGAATCGAAAGAAAAACGCCGTCAGGAAGACGAAATCTGCGAATTACTGCTGAAGAAAACCAAACTCGATGTGCCGGAAACGGCGGTGCAGCATCAGACCCGCAACCTGATGTACGAAATGGCCCGTCAGCGTATGATGCAGGGCATGAGCCGGGAGCAGGTGTCCGCGCAGTCCGAGGACATGATGGAAGAAGCCAAGGTGAAAGCCGATGAGCAGGTCAAACTGCGTTACATCATGATGGACATCGCCACGGCAGAGGAACTGTCCGCTTCCGAAGATGAAATTTCCGAAGAAATCACCAAAATGGCGATTCAGCAGCAGCGCGATGCCGGCGACTTCCGCAAGGAGCTGGAAAAAGAGGGGCACCTAGACGATGTGGCCGACCAGATTCGTTTTGGCAAAGCGATTGAATTCCTGATCGAAAATGCCAAGATCAAGTAGGTTATTAGTTAAGAAGTTAATGGGT
Organism: uncultured Verrucomicrobiota bacterium; assembly: GCA_964455665.1. Taxonomy (GTDB): domain Bacteria; phylum Verrucomicrobiota; class Kiritimatiellia; order Kiritimatiellales; family Tichowtungiaceae; genus Tichowtungia. The sequence goes on along the minus strand of CAYVYL010000018.1, from coordinate 31,490 downwards.
ATCAGGCCGGAGAGTGCTTTTTCCGAAATCACTGATAACCGATAACAAATAACGAGCCGGAGGCTCCAAATGAAGGAAACCGCACAGATGCTTATCCCAACCGTAATTGAAACAACCGGACGCGGCGAACGCGCCTACGACATCTACTCGCGCCTGCTTAAAGAGCGCATCATTTTTCTCGGCACCGAGATCAATGACACGGTCAGCAACCTAGTGATCGCCCAGCTATTGTTTTTGCAGAGCGAGGATGCGGACAAAGACATCAGCATCTACATCAATTCGCCCGGCGGTGTAGTCACTGCGGGAATGGCGATTTATGACACGATGCAGTTTCTGAAATGCCCGATCACCACCTACTGCGTGGGGCAGGCCGCCAGCATGGGGGCCGTTCTGCTCGCCGCGGGCACCAAAGGCAAACGCTTCGCTTTGCCCAACTCGCGGATCATGATTCACCAGCCGCTCGGCGGCGCGCAGGGTCAGGCGACCGACATTGAAATCCAGACCAAAGAGATTCTTCGTATGAAGAAATCACTCAACGAACTGCTGGCGCATCACACCGGCCAGCCGGTCAAAACGATCGAAAAAGACACCGATCGTGACTTTTTCATGTCCGCCGCCGAAGCTGTGAAATACGGCCTCGTCGATGAAGTGGTTACGAAGAAGCAATAGCTTCTTCGTGGTTATCAGTTAATGGAAATCAGTTAACAGGGGCTCCATATACCGGATAGCTGTTAACAAAACCGAAGTTTTTTATGAGCACTAAAGAAAAAAGACCATTTTGTTCCTTTTGCGGGAAAAACGAAAAAGACACGCAGAGCCTGATTGCCGGGCCCGAAGGTATTTTCATCTGCGACGAGTGCGTGGAGCTGTGCGATGCGATGCTGTCGCAGCAGCAGAAACCCTCGGAAGAGACCGCGCCCGTTAACATGCTCAAACCGCATGAACTCAAAGCGCATCTCGATGAATATGTCATCGGGCAGGAGCACGCCAAAAAGGTTCTCTCGGTCGCTGTGCACAACCACTTCAAACGGATGATGCATCCCGGCGACGATGACGGCGTGGAGCTCGAAAAGAGCAACGTCCTGCTGGTCGGCCCCACCGGCTCCGGCAAAACCCTGCTCGCCAAAACCCTGGCCCGCATTCTGGACGTGCCGTATGCCATCACCGACGCCACCACCGTCACCGAAGCCGGTTACGTGGGTGAAGACGTCGAAAGCATTCTTCTTTCCCTGCTGCAGAACGCCGACTTCGATGTAAAGAAAGCCGAGCGCGGCATCGTCTATATCGATGAGATCGACAAAATCGGCCGCAAGACCGACAACGTCTCTATCACTCGCGATGTGTCGGGCGAAGGCGTCCAGCAAGCCCTGCTGAAAATCATCGAAGGCACTGTTGCAAAAATTCCGCCGAAGGGTGGACGCAAGCACCCGCAGGAAAAATATATCGATCTCGACACCTCCAACATTCTCTTCATTTGTGGCGGGGCTTTTGTCGGCATCGACGAAATCATTAAGCTCCGCACTGATGAAAAAGTTCTCGGTTTCGGTGCAGCGGATAAAATGGTTGAGGAGTGGAAGCCCGTCACGATGAACATTGAGCCGGAAGACCTGCTCAAGTTCGGCCTAATTCCTGAATTCATCGGCCGCATTCCGCTGGTTGTTCAGCTTCAGGAACTGTCCGAGGATGACCTCGTTCATATCCTGACCGTCCCGAAAAACGCGATGGTCAAGCAGTACAAAAAACTGCTTGCCATGGACGACGTGGAACTAAACTTCGACAAAGACGCCCTGCGTTCGCTCGCTAAGATGGCGCTCAAACGCAAAACCGGTGCTCGCGGACTGCGCGCCATCTTGGAGCACCTCATGCTCGACGTGATGTACGAAGTGCCGCAGCGCGCCGACATCACGGAATGCCACATCACCAAAGACGTCGTCGAAGGCCGCGCCCACCCCATCGAACTGGGTGACGCCAAAAAGAAAAAGTCGGCGTAAGAATCGCCCACGAATCACACGAATAGGCACGAATCAGAAATTTCCCAACCCTGGAAATTTATGACGCCACAGGTGTTACTGTTCGTTCCAATTTTTCCAATGTTTGGAAAATGAGGCAATTAAGCGAGTGGTAGGCCCGTTTTGCGACATAGGGTAAGGAATTTTTTAATACTGCAGTAACGTCGGATATCAACGAAAATTTCCGAGCCGCCAGTTTGGATAATTTTGATTCCACGTCCTCGCAGGAATACGTGCCTGTCGATTTGCAGAATGTTTGAGTGAGGAATCGTTTGTTTAGGCGCATTGGGCCGGAATGCGGTTCCTGTTGGAAGTTCTATTCCGTCGGGTGAGATGCGAATCGAAAGGCGACTTCGGTTTAGTAGCATAGCTGCCGCGATCACAATCCAGCGTATACCTAGAATACCGAATATTGCCGGGATGATTGAGATGATATTGTTTAGCACCGCCGCGCAGATGAATCCGATCCATGCCAGAAACACTCCGCCGAGAAGCATTCCGAGGATGCCGGATAGTTTCTGTTTGAGAATAATTTCTTTCATCTGATCTTAGACCTTCGATTTTTGACAGCGGCTTTGCCGCTATAGATCGTCCGAGCCGATGCCGAGGATTTCGAGGACGCGGGTGAGGTCTTCGTTATTGTAGTAGTCGATCTCGATTGAGCCCTTCACCTTTTTGCCGTTGGCCAGTGTTTTGGTGGAGTTGATTTTGACCGCTGTTCCGAAATGCTGATGCAGTTTTTCGGAGAGGTGGCGGACGTAGTCGAGCGGCAGATCACTTTTTTGCGCGCGTTTCTTTTTCGGTGGCGCTTTCATTTTTTCAACGATTTTTTCGAGCGCGCGCACGGAGAGGTTTTCGCGGATGATGCGGGTGGCGAGGAATTCTTTTTCCTGATCGATTTCCACGCTGAGCAGCACCTTGCCGTGTCCGGCGGAAAGGTGTCCGTTCTGCAGCATTTTTTTGATGCCGTTGGGTAGATCAAGCAAACGCAGCATGTTGGCGACGGTGGCGCGGGCTTTGCCGACGCGTTTGGCGATTTTTTCCTGGGTGAGGTTGAATTTTTCGGCCAGCTCTTTATAGCCCTCCGCTTCTTCCATCAGGTTGAGGTCGTCGCGCTGTAGATTTTCGATCAACGCGATTTCGAATGCTTCTTGGTCGTTGATGTCGAGGATGATGACCGGTACTTCGGGCAGATCGGCGGCGGCGGCGGCGCGCAGGCGGCGCTCCCCAGCAATCACTTGGAACTGTTTGCCTTTCGCGCGGACGAGCAGGGGCTGCAGGATGCCGTGCTCTTTGACCGAGGCGGTCAGCTCTTTGTGCTGCTCGTCGCGGAAGGTGTGGCGCGGCTGGCCCGGATTGGCTTTTATCTTTTTAATGGAAAGTTTGGTGATGCCCTCGCTGTCCGGTGCCGGAGTGTTCGCGACAGGCGCGGTTACCTTCTTTTCCTGAATGAGGGCGTCGAGCCCGCGACCTAAACCGATTTTCTGTTTCGCCATAATTTACCTCGTAAAAGTGCCCACGAATAACACGAACCGGCATCGGGGGAAAGTTTTTGTTTATCTGGGCTCAATCTTCCTTATTTGCAGGGGGGCTCGGAGAGAGGATTTTCGCCGGGGTTGTTTCATTGGGTGCTGCCGTATAGAAGCGGGTGGTGTTGTAGGCAAGATCGATGTCCGGTTCGTTCGCGAAGACGTCGAGAATCTCCTCCCACATCTGTTGCTCGGTTCCGCGCCGCTGGCGGGGATTGACGATGTAGCGGATGGTCAGCATCACGCCGCTGTTTTTGACGGTCGTATAGACGGTGGGCGTTAGTGTGCCGGCGATGATCAGATATTTGCGCGCGGCGCGGCGGATTTGTTCCTGCGCTCCGCGGGAGAGGGACTCCGCATTTTTGTTGCCGATTTCGGAAAGCAGCGCCTTGGCTTTTTTCCAGTTGCTCTCAAAGGTGATCAACACTGGAATTTCGTTCCAGATATATTCAAAGCCGATGTTGTAGTTTGAAAGCGGCAAGCGCATCACCATGCTGTTAGGGACATGAACAATGCGCCCTGTGTTTTGATCGGCATCGACCCAGTTGCCCACTTCAACAATACTGAACTCAAACAGCCGGATATCGATCACATCGCCTTTTACATGATCTAGCTCGATCCGGTCGCCAACTCGGAAGGGCTTGCGCGCCTCAATAAAAAAGAAACCGGCGATGTTGGCGATGGTGTCGTGAAGTGCCACGGCCAGACCGGCGCTGGCCAGCCCGAGAAAGGTGCTCAACGCGGTGATTCCCTGAAACCAGATCGAGCCGACCACCACAAAGACAATCGCTGTGTAAACATAGGTGACGGTTCGGCGGACATGGTAGCTCCGCTTGTCATCTTTCACCTTTCGGCTGACGAGCATCCCGGTGAGCAGGCGGAAGAGCGCAATAACGGTTAACGCCGTGACGGTGAAAAAAAGCTTTTCGGTTGTGTTTATGGAAATGTTCCAGAATTCGGAAAAAGTTTCTGTCATAGGAGTTCTCTCTGCGGGTGCCTGTATACTCTATTACATACGCCGCGCCCCTCGGCTTGTAAAGGCCATGGCGCCGACCGGGTTGCTTGCGCCTTCAAAACAGCTCGCCCTGGCCGGGCTTCGGTTTCGTCGCCGGCGCGTCACCGAACAGAGCGAGAAACGCGACTTCGTCGAGCACCTTCACGCCGAGGGATTCGGCCTTGGCCAGCTTGGAACCCGCTTTGGCTCCGGCGACCACATAGTCCGTGTTTTTGGAAACACTCGAGGTGACCGACCCGCCGCGCGCGCGGATCATCTCGCCCGCCTCGTCGCGGCCCAGGCTTTCTAGGGTGCCGGTCAAAACAAACGTGAGATTCGTCAGCTCGTCGCTTCCGCTTTGGGTAGCTTGTTCAAAATTGATGCCAGCCGCCTGCAGCCTTTCGACCAACTCCTTGTTCCCGCCTGCGGCGGGATGAATTTCCAAGGTTTGGAAAAAGTCGACAATGCTTTTTCCAACGATGGGGCCGATGTCGCGTATTTTTTCCAATGCTTGGATGTCGGCGTCCATCAATTTTCCGATGTTTGGAAACTCTTTGGCGAGAATGCGCGCCGCGCCGCTGCCGACGTGGCGAATGCCGAGCGCGAAGAGGATGCGGTTGAAGGGGCGGTGTTTGCTGGCCTCAATTCCGGCGAGTAGGTTGGCGGCTTTCTTTTCTTTGAAACCTTCAAGACAAAGCAACTGCGGTTTTTTGAGCTCGTAGAGATCGGCGGGGCTTTTGACCTGTTTCGCATCGACGAGTAGCTCAACGATTGATTCGCCGAGGCCGTCGATATCCATTCCGTTGCGGGACGCAAAGTGAGTCAGCCAGCGCTTGAGCATGGCGGGATGATGCAGGTCGTCGATCCTCCAGGCGACTTCGCCTTCGACCTTGACCGGATTAATGCCAAGCTCTTCGCAGGCGGCTCTCATGTTGAACGGCTGTTCGATGCCGGTTCGTTTTTTGGTAACGACGCGGACGACGGCGGGAATGATTTCACCGGCTTTTTCGACGATGACGCGGTCGCCGACGCGGATATCTTTGCGCTGAATTTCGTCTTCGTTGTGGAGCGTCGCGCGTTTGACGATCGTGCCGGCGAGCTGCACCGGTTCGAGCTCGGCGACGGGCGTCAACACACCGGTGCGCCCGATCTGGATGGTGATTCCTTTGAGTGTGGTTTCGGCCTGTTCAGGCGGATATTTGTAGGCGGTGGCCCAGTGAGGAAATTTGGCGGTTCCGCCGAGCTCGGCGTAGCGGGCGCGGTCATTGATTTTAATGACGGCGCCGTCGATTTCGTATTCAAACTCGTCGCGCTGCCGATTGAGCTGTTCGATTTGTTTCCAAAGTTCGGAACCGTTTTGGCAGGTTGGCGTGAAGGGGGCGATTTTTAAGCCGAAAGTTTTTAGCGTGTCGAGCAGTTCGCGGTGGGTGGCGAACGACAAGCCATCGAGCTGGCCGGTGCCGTAGAAGAGAATGTCGAGCGGACGTTTGGCGACTTCGCGCGGGTCGAGCAGTTTCATTGAGCCAGCGCAGGCGTTGCGCGGGTTGGCGAAGGCATCGAGTCCGGCCTCCTGCCGTTGTTCGTTGAGCGCGGCGAAGCCACTGCGGGTCATATAGACTTCGCCGCGTACTTCAAAGACGGCCGGCGGGGTTGCTGCGTTCAGGCGCAGCGGAAGGCTCGGAATCGTTTTGAGGTTGGCGGAAACATTGTCGCCGCGCTCGCCGTCGCCGCGGGTGAGCGCCTGTACAAAGTTTCCGTTTTCGTAGCGCACGGAAATGGAGATGCCGTCGATCTTCGGTTCCAGAATGAAGGGTCCGTCGTGTTTGGTGGCGTAGGTCTCGACCTCTTCTTGGGTGAAGAGGTTGTCGAGCGACATCATCGGGATGGCGTGCGGTGCGTTCTTGAATCCTTTGAGCGGTGCGCCGCCGACGCGCTGGGTCGGCGAGTTGGGGTCGGCCAGTTCCGGGAACTGTTTTTCGAGGTCCGTCAGACGTCGCAACATCAGGTCGAATTCGCGATCTGTGATCTCTGGGGCGGCTTCGATATAGTACAGCCGGTTGTGCCGTTCAATGTCCGTCCGCAGTTTTGCTATTTCATTTCGGGCGTCGCTACTGTTTAATGGGTTGCTCATCGAGGGCAAAAGCTATCACGGCGGTTTACTCATGAAAATTAAATTCTGGAAGATGCATGGCGCACGGAACGATTTTGTTCTGATTGACAACCGGGACGGAACATTTCCGGTCGAAGATCGGGCGTTCATCACCCATATCGCGGCGCGTCATTCGGGGATCGGCGCCGAGGGCGTCATTTTGATCGAACGGTCTGAGTCCTCCGATTTCCGCATGCGGTTTTTTAACCCAGACGGCAACGAAGTTGCGATGTGCGGCAACGGCGCGCGTTGCGTGGCGGTGCTGGCCTATGAGCTAGGGGCTGTCGAGCAGTCGATGACGATCGAAACCAAAGCCGGACAGGTTCGCGCACAGGTCTTGGAGAAGGGTGCATGCCTTTGGATGACTACGCCGACGGCGTGGAATCTGGCGGGGTCACTGGAGTTGGGGGAACGAAGCCTGACCTACGGCTCGGTGAATACGGGCGTTCCGCATGTGGTGATGCGCACGGGAGACCTGCGCGATGTGGATGTGCAGGAGGTGGGTTCGATGGTGCGCCGTCACCGCGATTTTGCCCCGGAAGGGACAAATGTGAATTTTATGCAGATTACCCCGGAAGGGGATCTGTCGGTGCGCACGTATGAACGCGGGGTCGAGGCGGAGACGCTGGCCTGCGGAACCGGCGTGACCGCCTGCGGACTGGTGGCCGCCAAAAACGGATGGGTGAAGTTGCCGGTGAAGGTGCATACCCGCAGCGGGGATGTGCTGATTGTGAACGGCACCTTGACGGAGGACAGCGCGCACGACGTGACGCTCAGCGGACCGACCGAGCATGTTTTTGAAGGAACGATTGAGTATTAAAAACAGGGAGTGCGCCCCGAAGCTTCGGCAAGTCACCGCAGTCCAAAAGGGATGTTATGAAAACCGGATTTTCTTTGGGATCAAATGTGGGCAGGCGGTTGCGGCTGCTCGGTCAGGCCAAGACGTTGCTTCTGCTCGACTCGCAGGTCGTGTTTGTAGACCAGTCCTCGGTGTACGAAACAGAACCGGTGGGTGTGAAAGATGAATACCGCGCCATGAAATTTCTTAACGCCGTGCTGGTGGTTGAAAGTCCTTATACGGCCGACGAGTGGCTGCCGAAAATCAAGCGGGTGGAGACGGCGCTGAAACGGGTGCGCACCGAAGATCGCAACGCGCCACGCACCATCGACATCGATATTCTCTTTTCTGGCGATGAAGTGGTCGACAGTGATTTGTTGCAGGTTCCGCATCCGCGCTGGGCGGAGCGGCAGTTTGTGGTTAAGCCGCTGGCAGATGTGTGTCCCGATCTGGTTCTGCCCGGCACAAAGAGTGATGTGCAGAATATTCTTGAACAGATGCCTGCGAATGACGATGTTCGGCTGTTCGTAGAAAAGTGGTAACTTTTCCGCGAAAAGAGTTTGGAGATAACCCGAGACCTTGACCCCCGAACTGAGAACTTTGAACTCTGAACCCTGAACCCTGAACCCTGAACCGAGAACTGATATGACCTGGACAGCCCCAAAAATAAAAGCTCTTAAGGGTGAGCAGAAAATTGCCGTGCTGACCGCGTATGACGCGTTAAGTGGCCGCTATGCCGATGAGGCGGGCATTCCGCTGATTCTGGTTGGCGATTCGTTGGCGAACACGGTGCTTGGCTACCCAAACACCCTGCCGGTGACCATGGATGAAATGGTGCACCATACCGCCGCGGTTTCCCGCGGCGTGCAGAATGGACTCGTTGTTGCCGATATGCCGTTCATGTCCTATCAGGGCACTGTGGAGCATGCGATTGAAAACGCGGGCCGCTTTATTAAAGAGGCCGGAGCCGATGCCGTAAAAATCGAAGGCGGGGTATTGCGTGCTTCTTTGGTGGAAAAACTGGTTGCCAACGGGATTCCGGTTTTAGGTCACATCGGTCTGACGCCGCAGAGCGTTAAAGAGTTCGGCGGCTTCAAGGCGCAGGGCAAAACCGACGAGGCGGCCCGTCAGCTGATGGATGACGCCATGGTGCTCGAACAGGCCGGGGCGTTTGCGATCGTGCTCGAATGCGTTCCCGCTGAGCTGGCGCAGAAAATTTCCGGCGCACTGAACATTCCAACCATTGGAATTGGGGCTGGCCCGCATTGTGACGGGCAGGTGCTGGTCTATACCGATCTGCTTGGCATGGGGCAGGGGCACGTGCCCAGCTTCGTCAAAAAATTCGCAGATCTCAAACCGCAGATCCAGCAGGCACTGACCGCCTATAAGACCGATGTCGAGAACGGGGATTTTCCCGAGGTGTAATGCCGCATCGGCTTGCGTCGTTTGATATGCTTCCAACTAGCTGTAGAATATGGATGGTTGCGGCATGCTTATTGCTAAACGTAATGGGAAGCGTGTGGCAGAAATAGGCGTTCTAAATACAAAAGAAGCCCATTCTAAAGCTCAGATGTGGGTTTAGATTTTTAGATATGCTAGGAGGAGAGAAAATGAAGCGAGTGTTTTTGGTTTTGGCATTGCTGGGGTTGATGACTCCAATGGCTTTTTCGCAGTCGGTTAAAGAGTCGGATGTCCGGAAGGTGTTTGGGACGTGGTTGAGCAAGTCGGCGCGTTTTAAGAAGAAAACAGCCCCGTTTTTCCAAGAGGCCTATCAGATTAAAACCGTTCAAAAGCTTAAGCTGGAAAAAGGCGCGATGCCTCTCTATGCCATTGAGTTGGATCCAGAGGGGTTTGTCATTATGAACAGTGATAAGCGGTTGCCGCCGATTATTGCTTATAGTGAGTCGGGGTCGTTGAATTTGGATGATCTGCCCCAGAATGCGTTTCGCGGCCTGTTGAAGAAATCCATGAAGCATAGCTATAAAAAAATGCTGAATATTTCAACCAAAGCAGATGCGCTGGATGTGTTCCAAGCTCTAGATGAGGCTGAGAATCTATTGCAATGGGAGCAATTGCTGGAGCCAGAGGAGGGGGTGTTTCCATTGTATTCTGCCACCTCTGCTGATATCGGCCCGTTTTTAACGACGACGTGGAATCAGAACAATCATTACAATGAGTTGTGTCCGTTGGATGCGACCGCTTCTTCGTATTACGACGGGCATGCCGCAGTCGGTTGTGTCGCGGTGGTCGGCGCGCAGATTATGAATTTTTATGAGTGGCCTTATCGTGGGACTGGGGGACATAGCTATACAGATAGCGAGGGGAGCATAACCGGTGCGCATAGTGTGGTTTTTTCAGATTCTTATGATTGGGCCAATATGCAGGATAGCTACGACCCATGGGGCAGTGAGCCGTCGGTCGCCGTGGATGCTGTTTCTGAGTTGATGTATGAAATGGGTGTGGCTGTTGAGATGGATTACGCGACTAATGGGTCTTGGGCCTCAATGTATGATTTGAAGGAGATGATGAATTCCGCTCTTTTTTATGAAGAGGGAACTTATTTGTATGACACGAGTAATACTCAGAATATTGCGGATCAGTTACAACCTGAGCTATTGGCGGGTCGTCCGGCTGTTTTGAGTATTCCGGGGCACGCCATGGTGGCTGATGGCTATCGAGACGAAGGCTTGGGTGAATTTTTCCATGTTAATTACGGCTGGGGCAGTTCTAATGATGGTTGGTATTTGATTGATGGAATCCCGAATGGGGTTGGTGATGGCTGTATAACAGGGCTTTATCCCGCTATGGTTCCCGTGAATGTAACGGAAAGTGGGACAACCAACGATTCGACAGCGGTTGATTTGGCGTGGGATATCGCCAATGTCCGCACGGCAGAGGTTCAGTCGGTTTCCGTGCTGTCTCATGTGTTGCAGAGCTCAACATTTACAGACCCAGCAGAGGATTTTTTGAATTTCGCGATCACCTCGACAACGGAATATATGGATTGGGATATTTCAACGGCTGGCTACTCAGGTGATTGTTTCTACAAGGAGAAAGCAGGTTATAACAATCGCGAGTACCATTTAACCTCTATTGAGAAGTTTGTGCCTGAGTCGGGAGCGCAATTGAGTTTTCAACTGAAAACACGGTTAGGGAACTCAGTGTTCCGGGTTATGGTTTCTGATGATGACGGGCAGTCTTGGTCTTTGGAGTATTCGTTAACCGATTATTACGGATCATTGAGTTGGGAGTTAAAAACGGTTGATCTATCCTCTTATGCAGGGTCAGAGATTTTGATCCGATTTGAATATGTGGTTGGGGATTCATACTACACTATTGATGGTGTGTGGCTTGACAGCATCGAGTTTTCCGGCGGAAGTTGGTACGACTGGGAAATCATTGATACTTCAAGTAGTTTGACCGGAGAAACGGTTTCGTTGCCGGTGGGTACGAATACATTAGCTCTTCAGGCCTATGATGGCAATGCGTGGGGCCCCCGGTCTTCGTCCTTCGATGTGATTGTTTTGTCTTCGGGAATTGACGATATTGACTCCGACGGCCTTCCGGACGACTGGGAGTTGCTCTATTTCGGCGGCGAAACCAATGCGAACCCATCTGCGATTGCATCCAATGGTCTGAATACGGTGTTGCAGGCGTATATCGCCGGGCTCAACCCCACGAATTCAGATTCGTTCTTTAATACTGCGCTGACGAATGGCTACGTCGTCCAGTGGAATACAACCTCCGGGCGTGTTTATTCGGTATGGAGCACGACGAACCTGTTGGACGGTTTCCAAACCTTGGAAACGAGCGTCCCGTGGCCGCGGTGGAGTTGGACGGATTCAGTGGAGCGCGCTGGAAATTATTATCGCGTGGATGTGACTCTTCCATGAAGTGGCAGCGATTCATTTTAGCGGCAGGAGTTGTTTGCCTGTTGGGCTTCTTGATTTGGGCTCTTTTCCCGGAGGCGAAAGAGTCTGAATCGCCCCCGTTGGCTTCTTCCCAGACGGTTGAAGAAGAAGCTGTTCCTATTGCTCTGATCTCCGGCAGTGAGCCGACGGATGTGCCGTGGGCGAGCCGGTCGCCTGCAGCCCGGCGCGTACGACGAATTTTCCCGGACCCATCGTGGATGACCGCCGACCCGGTGCTGAAGGCGGGCGATGTCATCACGTTGGCGCTGTTCGATGATGCGGTATTTGAGGCAAAGCTCAGTAATGTGACTCGCTATCCCAATGGTTCGGTTGGTGCAACTGCACATTTAACCGGAGATAAGCATGGCACAGTTTATCTTTCTTATTGTGATGGGCAAATGCGTGCCTCAGTTGAAGTGCCGGGTGGGGCCGATTATGCGGTTCGCTACCTTACCCAGAACCAAGCGCATTACGCCATCGAAGTAGATCGAGAGAAGTCTATTGTTTTAGAAGGCGCGGAATCACCGGTAGCGGATGCGATTTTTCAGCAGGCTGCAGAGACAAATTTTGATTCTCTGTCTGAGCCGGTCGCATTGGCCGATGCTCCGGCCGGTTCCACGGTGGTCGATGTGATGATTGTCTATACCCCGGCGGCATTGGCTTACGAGGGGGACGTTGCCAACATGAATGACAATATTGCCGAGGCCATGCAGCGCGCCAATGAGGCACATACTAATTCGAATACGGAGATCTACCTGCGGCTGGTTCACAGTGCTGAAATCAACTACACGGAATCGACCAATAGTGGCGGCTATAGCGATGATTTGAATTATTTGACCTTTGACAATGATGGTGAGATGGATGACGTGCACGATTGGCGGGATCAGTACGGCGCGGATTTCGTCTGTTTATTTGAAATGACCGAAGAGGTCGGTGGTGTGGGTTGGTTATTGCAGTATCAGTCGGGCATACCGGATAGGGCTTTTTGTTTGGCTCGCGTGAGGCAATCGAGCTGGACCTACACGGTAGCCCATGAATGGGGGCATAATATGGGATGTCATCATTCTAAAAATCAAGTAGTCGCTTTAGATCCGGGGCCAACGTTTTTTTCTGATTGGCGGCAGAATAAATGGTCGGCTGGGTGGCAGTGGGATGATACGCAATCCACCGCAACGGACGGATACTGCACCATTATGACTTATGAGGATTCCAACAATGACCGTACGAATGAATATAAGCAGGTCGCCTATTTCTCGAACCCAAGCATCAATTATATTGGCGACAGTACCCATGCGGTCGGTGATTCAGTGGATGGCGATAATGCGCGCACTATGCGCGAGCTGAAAAGTGTTCTGGCCGCTTATCGTGATACGATGCTTCCGCTTGATGATATCGATAGCGACGGCATTCCAAACGACTGGGAAGTTCTCTACTTCGGCGGTGAAACCAACGCAAACCCAGATGCAGTGGCGTCCAACGGCGTGAATACGATTCTTGAAGCCTATATTGCCGGCCTCAACCCGACCAATCCGGCGTCGTTTTTCTGGGCCGCGCTGACCAACGCCAGCGGCTTTGTGGTTCAATGGAACGCGACCAACGGGCGCGTTTATTCTGTGTATGGCTCCACCAATCTGCCGAACGGGTTCCAACCCTTGAAAACCAATATCCTCTGGCCTCAATCCAGCTGGACCGATACAGTTGATCGATCTGAAAGTTTTTATCAGGTGGACGTACAGCTGGCTGAGTAGTCATGAAAATCATTGAATCGCCCGAAAAAATGCAACAGGCAACGCAGGTTCTGCGCCGCGAGGGGAAGACCATCGGTTTTGTGCCGACCATGGGCTTTTTGCATGAAGGTCACCTGTCGCTGATGCGATTGGCGCGCGAGCGTTGCGATGTGTTGGTTGCCAGCATCTTCGTCAATCCGGCTCAGTTCGGCCCGAACGAAGATCTCGATGCCTACCCGCGGGACTTTGAGCGCGACGAAAAACTCTGCCGCGCAGAGGGCGTCGATTTTCTGTTTTATCCAACCCCTGAAAACATGTACCTCGATGGCCACAGCGTTTGGGTCGACGAGGAATCGCTTTCTGGCGTGCTTTGCGGCGCGGCGCGCCCCGGTCACTTCCGCGGCGTTTGCACGGTAGTCGCCAAACTGCTGAATATTATTCTGCCGGACGTTATGGTGCTGGGCGAAAAAGATGCCCAGCAGCTGCGCGTTCTGCGCCGCATGGCGCGCGACCTCAACTTTTCGGTCGATATTGTGCCCGGCCCGATCGTCCGCGAGGCCGACGGCCTCGCCATGAGCTCGCGCAATAAATACCTTTCGCCCGCCGAACGCGCCGAGGCTGTCTGTCTTTTCCAATCATTGGAAAAAGCGAAGGAGCTGGTTGCCGCCGGTGAGCGCGATGCCGCCGTTTTGAAGGCCGCGATTCGTGAAAGGATCGAACAAACGTCCGGCACAGTGGACTATATTGAAATCGTCGACGATGAGTTTTTGCAGAGTTTCCACCCGACTGGTGGTGAGCTTGTCGAACCATTGGAAACCTATTCCGCCGGCGGTGTGAAGCCCGCGCGGGTCGCGCTGGCGGTCAAGTTTTCCGGTGTGCGGCTGATCGATAACATCGTGATCGGAAAATAAATGAGGATTTTGCAAAAAAAATGCTTTAAACAATTTGAAGGCCGATTACATTATTTGCCCTTTGATGAGGGCGTGATGGCCGAGTGGTTAGGCACGGGTCTGCAAAACCTGTTACAGCGGTTCAATTCCGCTTCACGCCTCCAATTTATGATAGTTAGTTGAGGAGAAAATTTATGACATCCCCGCAAGATCTCTACTACGCAAAAACTCACGAGTGGGTTCGAATGGACGAGCACACTGCAACAGTCGGTATCACCGATTTCGCGCAGAGTCAGCTTTCCGACCTCACCTTTGTCGAGCTTCCCGAAGTCGGCACGATCGTCGAAGCCACCGACGAAGTCGCCGTACTCGAATCCGTCAAAGCCGCCTCCGATATCTACGCGCCGATCCCCGGTGAAATTGTCGAAGTCAACGAAGCTCTTGATGACGCCCCCGAGCTGGTCAATGAAAGCCCCTACGAAAAAGGATGGCTCTTCAAAATCAAATTTGTGAAAGAAGAGGACGTCGACGATCTGATGAGTGCGGAAGAATACGACGACCTTTGCGCGGGATAGAATCCGGAGATCAGATGTTAGAGAACGGAGATCAGAGGGCAGTGCAAACTGCCCTTCTTCGTTTTTTCTGCCTCTGGCAGATCCGCCGGAGGCGGAAACGACTAATATGAAAGCTCTGGCCGTCCAGTTTGATGAACCGGTTCCCTATCAGCAGGGACTCGACCTGCAACACCGTTTGCTCAAAGCACGGCAGAACGACGAAATTCCCGACACCGTCCTAATCCTGCAACACCCTCCAACCATCACCCTCGGCAACCGCGGGCGCGACAACTACCTGCTCAAAACACCCGAAGAATACAAAGCCCTCGGCATCGAAGTGTTTCACGCCGAGCGCGGCGGCGACGTCACCTATCACGCCCCCGGCCAGTGGGTGCTCTATCCTATTATCCACCTCGGCGGCTCCGAGGCTGACTCGCATGGCTACCTCTGGAACCTCGAAGAAGTCGCTCTGCGCACACTGGCCGATTTCGGCGTCGAAGGATTTCGCGTGGACGGTAAAAACGGAGCCTGGACGGAGCAGGGCAAGCTGGCCGCCATCGGTTTTCGCCTCAAGCGCTGGGTCGCCTTCCACGGCATGAGCGTCAACGTTAGTCTCGATCTCTCTGGCTTTCAGACCATTGTTCCGTGTGGACTCGTTGGCCAACCCGTCGCCTCCATGCAGACCGTTTTGGGCGACGACTGCCCGCCGATGGACGCCGTGCGCGACCGCCTGCTCGCCAATTTTTCCAAGGTCTGCGAACGTGAGCTCGAAATTTTCCAGAGTCTGGAAGATTCGCCTGTCGCAAAATTCGCTGAATAGGTGGGTTTTCCAAGGATTGGAAAAATCATGTGCCGCCATAGCTCGCAGAGCGACGGCGGAAGCGATAGCGAAAGTGCTTTCGGTATTCTCCGAAAGAAATGATCCGTAGGGGAATGGCAACATTCGCCCGTCACAAAATTCGAGAAATAGGCTGTTTTTTGCTCGATTAAAAATCAAATAGCTCTTTGAGCGAAATTTCTAAGGCGTTGGCAATTCGCTCACAGCCTTCAATCGATGGTGCGTTAATTCCACGCTCAACAAAGCTGATGAATTCGACAGAGTAGCTCGCTTTTTCGGCTAGCTTTTCTTGTGTTAAGCCTTGTTGCTTGCGGAGGGTCGCAATTCTTGTTCCTAAGCGATTTTTTATCACGCAGTCATATTGCGTTTTTAGTAGGCGCGATATCCACGTAGCCATACTACGTAAAAATGATTTTGGAATTTCTTGACTGATCCCGTTGTTATCCTAAAGTAATTGGTCTTTTTCGAAAGGGGTTATATGAGACCAGAGATTTTTGTTTTAACACTGCTAGCTGGGGTTGCGTTGGCAGGGTCGCTTTCTTACAACTACGATGCGGATGGGCGGTTGGTTTCATCCTCGAAGTCGGCGGACTCATCTATGTTTTCTCCTACATCGGTTCATAATCTTTCGGAGGTGATGACTTTTGGAGATGCGAATACGAATGGTATGCCCGATTCTCTCGAAGCCTATCTGGCTGGATGCTGGGGGCCGGACTACAACCCGATGCTGTGCGACAGCGACGGGGATGGCATTTGTGACCGGAATGAGTGGATGCTGGGAACCAATCCGTTTTCGTATGATTCGTGCTTTGCCGGATGGGGCGGCGGAATGTCCGGTGGCGGCGGACCGCTAGAACCGTATGATTACACCATTCATTGGTCGAGCGTTCCGTTCAAGACCTATGCCGTGGAATTTATGTGGCAGTTGACGGATGGCGAATGGATTTCCGGTGCAACCAATCTGCCTGCGACTCCGCCAGTGAACAGCTGGACGCATGAGGACATTACGAACCGCCATGCGTTTTATCGGATTTTGGCAGTGATTCCGCCGCCGTCGTCTTCGACCAACATAGTGGACGAGGGAGGGTCGGAATAATGAAAAAATTTATATTTTTATTGGGAATCTGTTTTATTGCCGGTGTGGGAAATGCGGAGTGGCGGGAAGCCGCCGACCAACCGGTGACACCTTATTTGGGAACGATGAGTGCCCTGTCTGAGCGAAGTGGAATTTCTGCCCCTTTCGCAATGGCGATGGCATCCTCGGAAATTCCTGATACGGAGACGACGATTACGCCTGAGATTGAAGCGATGGCTCGAGCCTTGAAATATAATCTGGTCGATATTTTCGAATACGTGCGCAACGAAATTGATTTCGTGCCGACGTATGGATTGTACAACGGCGCTACCGGCTGCCTTCTGGCCGGTCGCGGGAATGACTGGGATCAATCTGCATTGCTGATCGCCCTGTTGCGCGCTTCGGGCTATACCGCCGAGTTTGGAACTGCCTATGTTTATTATCCCGTAGAGGACGTGCAGGCCTGGTTGAATGTTGAATCGGATGTAATGGCGGCTTCTGTGCTGAGCAAAGGCGGTCGTTTGGTGTACGGCGGCGGAGAGGGCGTCATGGTGTTCCGCCGCACGTGGGTTGATTTTTATGATGACGGCACATGGTCTCGACTTGACCCTGCTATTAAAGAGTATTCACAAACAGTTGGTATCGATCTTCAGGCGGCCATGGGATATGAAGCCACCAATTTTCTAGCCTATGCCACAGTCGGCGCTACGCTTGGCAGTGATTACGTGGAGCAGATCAATGAATCGAATATCTGTGATCGGCTGATTTCGTATGTCACTAATCTGGTTCATACAATTCAGTCCGATCATGCCAATCGTTCTATTGGAGAAATTGTTGGCGGATCGGAGATTGTGCATGGTTCTTTTGTGATGGGCTTGCCGTACGCCTTAGGTTTGGATTCCGGTTCCTATCAATATTTTGCTCAGGTTCCGGCCGTCAATCACATGACTCTTCGCATACAGCATCGCGGTATCGATCAGACCTTAAAAGGATATGAGTTCGCCGGGAAACGGATTACACTCTTCTATGACGAAACGGACGGATACAAACCGCTATTGAAGGTGGACGGAAACCTGATGGAAACAGGAACGGCTACTACGCAGAATTCCACCAACGATTTCTCAGTTTTCATCACACAGCCCGAAGAGTGGGGAGCAACGGTGACTACGAATGTTTTTGATTTAATTTGCGGCGGAAAATATCTGATTGCGCATGATTTTGAGAGCAGTTCAAAAAAGATCACTCAGTTTCACAACAAGGCTTTGCAGAAGGCCCAGTTTGAAAACGCGGCGGCTGACAGTGAAGAGATCGTCGGTGGAGGGATGCAGATTACTATAGATGCTGGGCTAGAAGCGTGGCGGTTAAGCTACGAACTTTTAGCCCAGCTGGCCGATGTCCGATATAACCTCAATTATTTTGTGGGGATTCTTGGATGGACTGACCATGGCTACTACGTTGATCTTCCGCTCATTCAGCTCGCAAATACGCCCAGAACCAGCGGCGGAGAAGAGGATTCATTTTTTGAGTCGGCCATGTATCTCGTCAGCGGGTTGGAACACGGCACACTTGAGCAAAGTCAGGGAGCCGACCGTGTTTGTGCTTCCACCATTAAATTAATGCAAATCAATAATGCTGATGGCGGACGCACGTACCTGGCAGACAACAATAACTGGAGTTCGGTGCGAAGCAGTCTCACCAACTATACGTCTTCAATCCTGCAAACCCTTGATTTAGACATCACCAATGGACGAACGTTGCTGCTTCCTAAAGATGCAAATATTGGCCTGCTTGAATGGACTGGCATAGGTTACATCTATGTTGGCGGAAATTATATGGGCATGATGATCAAAGGAGGCTATAGCGGAGGCTATGGTGCAGACAGCAGCTGGGAGTTCTCCAGTTCAGTCAGCCAGAATACGGTCGGAACTGTACAGATATCACTTCCCGATCCAAATCGACAAATCACCACATCTATTGATCCTATCGATTTGAACACAGGTGATTTCCTGTACGACCGGGTTGATCTCTCGATGGGAAACATAGCCTTTTCCCGCCACTACAACGGCGGCCAAAGCGGACGAAAAGGCCCGTTGGGCTATGGGTGGACTCACGGCTATGAAATTGCAGCCCGTCGCGTCAGTCATCCGGCTCCGGCATTGGGTTCACGTCGTGCCGAAGATGCCGCTGCGCAGATTGTGCAGGGGCTTGTTCTTCTAGATCTAATGAAAGGAGAAGCTGATGTCGCCCGTTGGACCACTGCCATTTTAACGACAAAATGGGGTGTGGATCAGCTGATTGAAAATGCGGTTACTGTCCAGATCGGTTCCAAATCACTCGAGTATATTGAGCTGCCTGACGGTAGCTACAGCCCGCCGCCCGGCGAAACGGCTGCTCTTGAAAAAGACGGAGACCATTTTGTTCTTAATCGGCGTTTCGACGAAAAACTGACTTTCAATCCGGATGGAACCATTGGTACATGGCTCGATGCGGATAGCAAAGGACTGAACTTTGCCTATAACGCCTCCACCAACCTCCAAACCGTAACAGATCGCTACGGACGAACGCTTACCCTTTCTTATACCAACGATCTGGTTTCCTCTGTTAGCGACTCTTCAGGACGATCCGTATCTTATCAGTATGCCGATGACAACCTCACCGCCTATATAGATTCCGAATTACACGAATGGAATTTTGGGTATTCCGACACCAACAATCCGCATTTGCTGAGTACCCTCCAAGATCCGCTGAGTCAGATCACCGCCAGTAACAGCTACAACCGGTTGGGACAGGTTGACGTTCAGCGAAATGGGTCCGGACACGATTGGGAAATATTCATAACCGGCCCGCGTGGCATTGAACAGGATCCTGAAGGGGGAATGGCACAGCACCATTTTGATGACCGCGGAAGAAATGTCGCCGCCGAAGATGAGCTCCATAATGTCGAATATAACGCTTACGATGGAGAGGGACACCGAACCCTCAATATTGATCCAAATTTCAATGTCGCCCTGTATAGATATGATGCAAATCACAACCTAACCAACCGGATCGATGCATTAGACGGCACATGGAAATATGAATACGATTCGGAGCATCGCCTGACGAAACAAACCGATCCGTTGGATCGAGTCACCGAATATGAATATGACACCTCGCATCACCTCATTCTCACAACCGATCCCCTTGATGGAGAAACGGTTCGCACCTACTACACGAGCGGAACCCATCAGGGCCTTCTGAACACCCTCACTGATCCGAACGGGAACCTCACCACGTACACATACGATTCTTTTGGTAACCCTGATACCATCACTTCCACTGACGCTGGAACTGTCGACTTTGATTATAACGCTCGTGGTGAACTGATTCAGAAAACCGACGCCAGAGGGAAAATAACCGAATACACGTATGACGATACCGGAAACCCCCTGATCGCCGAATTCCCCGATGGGTCAACGGTTAGCAATGCTTATTATGCTAATGGCCTGTTGGAACAAACGACGGATGGCAAAGGCGAGACAACCACAACCACATGGACGCCTACGTATAAACAATCAACCATCACATATCCCGACGGAAGCGTCGTCAGCAATCACTATGATACGCGCGACTGGCTCGTGGCCGTCACCGATCCACAAGGCAACACTGTTAGTAACAGTTATGATGCCGCTGGACGAGTTATTGCAACCTCTTCTGTGTACTCCGAAATTGATAATGCCTATGATCCAAACGGAAACATCACCAACTCCACCATCGATCCTTCCGGCCTGAATCTATGGGCCGTCACCGAATACGACGATCTCAACCGGCTTGTTGTCACTTCGAATTCTTTATCCCGAATCACGCGACAGTATGATTCGTTGAGTCAACTGACCAATCGAACCGATGCCGCTTCGAAAAACTGGGGGTTTGAATACGACGAATTGGGACGCAAAACCAAAAACCTCCGCCCCACTGGGGCTGAAGAGCAGTTTGTTTATGACGCGCTTGGCAATCGTATCGGTTTTCATAACGCCGAAGACAAACCCGTCATCTTTGGTTTCGACGCGCAGAGACGTGTCACCTCCATCACCAACGCCATCGGGCGGGTGATCCGCCTTGCCTTCGATGAAAACGGAAACATGACCAATCGTCTGGATGCAATGAACCGTTCAGCCGCCTACATTTTTGACGAAATGAACCGGATCGACAGTGTCGAATATCCCGACGCAACTGAAGCAACTTTTGACTATGATCCGAACGGCAATCTCGTGGAGCAGATATTCCTGTCTGCTCAGACCCAGTTTGGCTACGACGAAATGAACCGCCTCACTGTTTCGACCCAATCCGTGTATTCAGTGTCTTCCGTGGTTCAAAACTCTTATGATCTCAACGGCAACCGCACCAACATCGTTTATCCCGGGGGACTCGTTGTCAGTTACGAATATGGCGCTGATAATCGGCTGGAGAGTGTCACCACGAAATACACGAACGACACGAAAACAACATCATTTAATTACGACAGCGCTTCGCGGATGACCAACATTGTTTACCCGAATTCTGTGGTTTCAAGTTTCGGCTACGATGCCGAAAGCCGCGTCATCTCATTCAGCCACAACAACGGCTCCAACTTTGTTGAGCGTTCAATGATCCGCGACCCGCGCGGATACAAGACCTCTGAAAATATCATTTCAGGCTTAGAGCCTGAAATGATTGAAGGTGAACAGCGCTTTGAAAACGATGATGCCGACCGGCTCACCAAAATCACCCAAAGAGATACGTGGCTCGGAAGCCAGCTTGAGCAGTGGTATGACCGCGACTATACCTACAACGACAACGGGTGCCTCACACAGGAAGATGTCTCACGCCCGAGTTGGAACACCAACTCAGCAATCTATGAATACACCGCCGACTACACATGGGACTATGACAACCGGTTGACAGGAGCCACCGGAGGTCTTCCTTATGCGGATGTTGAATATCTTTACGATGCAAGTGGATCACGAATCGCGAGAATTCACACGAATGGGGGGACGGTAACGACCAATTATTTCGTTGTGGATAGCGCAGATGGTCTCAAGCGCCCATTGGCTGAAACAGACGCTTCTGGTGCGGTCACGCGATATTACGTCTGGGCTGGGTTCCGTCTTTTGGCGCACATCGACACTGTAGCCGGGGGCGGTGACCCCGGTGGTACTGTCCGCTATTATCATCAAGATGAACTCAGCTCCACCCTCGCACTCACCGACGAAACCGGAACCGTAACCGACGAATTCGCGTATATGCCTTATGGCTACGCAACGCACACCGGCTCCACCGAAACCCCATACCGATGGCTCGGCGGATACGGCGTCTACTACGATGCAGACACCGACCTACATCTGACCCTCCACCGAGCCTACTCTAGCAAAATGAAGCGCTTCATCTCCTCCGACCCGATGGGGATCGATGGCGGCGTGAATCTCTATGCATATGGAAACTTAAACCCGGTCTATTTCGTAGACCCATCTGGTGAAGTTGCTTGGGTAGGTGCCATTGGGGGAGCTGTCGGAGGATTTGCCAGTGAACTGTTACTGCAAGGGGCGGCAAATCTGGTTCAAGGAGATGAGTGGAACTCAGATTTGGACTGGAAATCTGTGTGGGCATCGACCGCAATCGGAGCTGGCAGTGGTGCTGTAGGAGTAGGTGTTAT
This sequence comes from uncultured Verrucomicrobiota bacterium, assembly GCA_964455665.1. GTDB lineage: Bacteria > Verrucomicrobiota > Kiritimatiellia > Kiritimatiellales > Tichowtungiaceae > Tichowtungia. Next base: position 9,305 of record CAYVYL010000018.1, on the reverse strand, counting down.
TACACAAGGAAAAAAAGCGATTAAGGCTACGAAGGTGTTTAACCACACTCGAAAAACACTTAAGGCCAGAAAAATTGCTATGGCGGCTGGGAAATTTAGAAACCCAGTTAAGACGGCTCTACAAATAAGCCAACGGAATCAAGCTCTCAGGCAATTAGGGACGGCGGTAGGCCGTGGCTCCATTGTCCCTGTGGTGAAAAATACCGTAAAAACAGGGATGTCGTATTACGAAGATATTCCAAATCAGCCAGCACAGAATTCGTCCACTCACTTTTCGAATGTAAAACTAAACAAGTAAACGAATTATGAGCCCTGATCTTCAAAAAATTATCTTCGTTAGTTTGGGTTGTCTATGGGTGACCGCCATTGTTTCCTGGGAAGTCAAAGGTAAGAATTGGCTTGGTGTGTTGCATTGTGTTGTTTTGATCATAGCAGGAGTAATTTGGGGGTTGGGAGATGTATACGATTTTAGAGGTGACTTGATTGCCTTAGCCTTTGTTTTTATTTGGGTAATTGTATTCCTTGCAACGCGCCAGTTGGTTAGGTCTCGGAGTAAACGTCGATAACTTTCGTTGTCTATGCGGACTCGCTATCGCAGAGACGGCCTCGACACAAGAGCGTGATCGGCTGCAGGTGCTGTTGTTAACACGTTCTTTGGAAACTAAAATGACGGAATTTTTGTTCAATGAAATAGCTCCTTTAGGGCCGAGTTATAACGAATCATTTAATATTTTATTGGATAAAATACTCCCATGAAGATTAACAAATACATAGTAAAAAACTATGCTTCATTTTTCATAGGCGTTGCTGTGTGGGGGGGGGCAGGCAGGTCTTGTTCTACATTTGCTTGGCTGGCGAGAGGCCTCTTTGGGCGACAGTGTTTTGATATCGACCTTTATGACGCTATTTTTCTCGTCGATCATCGGGCGATGCTATCTCAAGAAGTCCGCAGATAGATATTCTGTGTTCTTTATGTTCTTTTTTTCGTTACTGGGCGCAATATTGTTTTTAGTTATTACATCGCTGTATTCGATTACTGAGCTGTAGATAAAGTCGAACTATCAGGGTCAAGTCGCCCAACCAAGCGCCCGTTGTCCCCGGCTTTTCACCTGGATTTCATTCGTACCTCATTCCATCCAGAGTGAAAGAGCCGTTGTCAAAATTCGCTGAATAGCGGTTTTTTACACCCTTTGGGAAATCCCCCCTTACCGTTGTTTTTCTGCACTGATTTTCTTTCTCGCTCGATTTTATATCGAATGGTTAAGAAAGCCACTTGCTCCTTTCTTTATGCTTTTGTAGTGTAACAATGCAGACGATTTAAATTTCTATGAATACGGTGTACTAGCGAAAGGGAACGGGAATGGAAAGTTCAGTAATTCCAGGTATTTGGTGGGTGGCTCCGATTGCGTCAGTTCTGGCGCTGGGGTTTGCGGTCTATTTTTATAAGAAGATGATGGGGGCCTCCGAAGGAAATGCCACCATGATCGAAATTGCCGGACACGTCCGTGAGGGCGCCATGGCCTATCTCATGCGTCAGTACAAGGTGGTTGCACTCGTCTTCCTCGTTTTGCTGATTATCCTGCAGGGCCTCGCTCTGGCTGGCATTCAGAATCCCTTCGTTCCGATCGCCTTCCTCACCGGCGGGTTTTTCTCCGGTCTGTGCGGATTCATCGGCATGAAAACCGCCACCGCCGCTTCCTCGCGCACGGCGCAGGGCTGCTCCGAAAGCCTCAATCGCGGCCTGCTGGTCGCCTTTCGCTCCGGCGCTGTCATGGGCCTGGTTGTCGTTGGCTTTGGTCTGCTCGATATCTGCATCTGGTATTGGGTGCTCGACCAACTTGTTTATACCTCCGCCAATATGACCGAAGGACTCCACTTCCTCGGTATGGAACTCGTTCCGGCCGGTTGTACCGTGGTTGAAAAAATGGTCCACATGACCACCACCATGATCACCTTCGGAATGGGTGCCTCCACTCAGGCGCTGTTCGCTCGTGTTGGTGGCGGCATCTACACCAAAGCCGCTGACGTCGGCGCCGACCTCGTCGGCAAGGTTGAAGCAGGAATCCCCGAAGACGACCCCCGCAACCCCGCAACTATCGCCGACAACGTCGGGGACAACGTGGGCGACGTCGCCGGAATGGGCGCTGACCTCTACGAATCCTACTGCGGCTCCATCCTCGCCACCGCCGCTCTCGGAGCCGCTGTGGGGGCACACCATGTCATGCAGGCGACAACCCCGGAAGCCATTGAGGTGGCGAAAGACGCGGCTATTGGTTTAGTCACCGCCCCGATGGTGGTTGCCGGTGTCGGAACCCTGCTTTCGATCGTCGGAATGTTTATGGTTCGCTGTAAAGACGGGGCCACCCAGAAGAACCTTTTGCGTGCACTTCTCACCGGAACGCTCGGCAGCTCCATTCTTATCGTGCTGGCGCTCGCCGGCATGTGGCAGCTCGGCATGATCTCCGGCGGCATTGTCCTTTCCGTGATCTCCGGTCTCGCAGCCGGTGTCATCATCGGGCAGGCCACCGAATATTACACCTCCGCTGAATTTAAACCGACCCAAGGCATCGCCGAACAGGCGGTCATGGGCCCCGCAACAACCATCATCGACGGTCTCGCCACTGGCATGTACTCCGCCGGCATTCCGGTCATCACCATTGTGGCTGGCATCATCTGCGCCTTCGGCTTCGCCGGCGGCTTCTCTGATATGTCCATGGGTCTCTACGGCATCGGCTTCGCCGCCGTCGGTATGCTCGCCACCCTCGGTATCACGCTGGCGACCGACGCCTACGGCCCGATCGCCGATAACGCCGGCGGCAACGCCGAAATGGCGCATCTGGCTCCGGAAGTGCGCGAGCGCACCGATGCGCTCGACTCGCTGGGCAACACCACCGCCGCGACCGGTAAAGGCTTCGCCATTGGTTCGGCCGCGCTCACCGCCATGGCGCTGCTAGCCGCCTATATCGAAGAGGTTAAAATGTGGATTGGAAACCTCGCCGGCGAAACCGGTGAATTCCTCGGCTTCACCCGGCATGCCGCCGAGCACGCCGGTATCATGGACTTTGTCGACGCCTTTGAGCTGCATATCATGAACCCGCTTCTGCTTTGCGGCTTGTTCCTTGGGGGCATGATGGCCTTTGTCTTCTGCGCCATGACCATGAAAGCCGTCGGCCGTGCCGCGGGTGCGATGGTTGAAGAAGTCCGCCGTCAATTCCGCGAAATTCCCGGCATCATGGAAGGCACTGGCAAGCCGGACTACGCCGCCTGTGTCGCCATCTCCACGCAGGGCGCTCAGAAAGAAATGCTGGTTCCCTCGCTGCTTGCCATCATTGTTCCGGTTGCGACCGGACTGGTTCTTGGCGTCCCCGGCGTGATGGGTCTGCTGGCAGGTGGACTGACCACGGGCTTCGTGCTGGCCACCATGCTCAATAATGCGGGTGGGGCTTGGGACAATGCCAAGAAATATGTCGAGAATGGTGCGCACGGTGGAAAAGGCTCTGATGCTCACAAAGCCGCAGTCGTTGGCGACACCGTCGGCGACCCCTGCAAAGACACCTCCGGTCCGTCGCTCAACATTCTCATCAAACTGATGACGATGGTCAGCGTGGTCTTCACCCCGGTGGTCGTGAAGTTCTCGCCCATCGTTCAGGAGTGGCTCCACATCGCCATCAAATAAGCGGTTGTATCGTTTATGCTAGGGGCCGGTTTTCCAAACATTGGAAAATCGGCCTCCTTTTTTCTCAGCGGTTGGAAAAATAATGGGTGCAGGCTTTCTTCTCCGTCAAGATTACGGCGGACAGGTTGTCCCATTCGTAGTTTTTCGCGTGCGACGCAGTCGTTTGAACCATGACCCGTGGTCATTATTTTGCGTTGCAAAATTATCTTTTCGCTGCGCTTCAAGGTGCGTGTTTAGCGGGCCGGTTCTCTGCTGTTTTTTTTTGACCGCGAATATTTTAGCCACAAAAAGGCACAAAAAAAGAGGCGGCTTATAGGCCGCCCCGATCAGAATCTGCTTTGTGTTTTTTGTGGCTATAAATTCCCGATATTTAGTTGCCGGATCTATAATACCGGCCCACCGGTCCAGAAACATGAGGGCTTTGGTTTTCTTTCCAACCCTTGGAATAAGTGCTGATTCATTTTCCAATGGATTCGACCGTTCGACACGGCTCACGACGGGTGGGCTCTGTAGCCGCGGGCGACCAGTCCTGAGCACCGTCGAAGGGTGACCGCGTATGACATGGAGGAGAAAGATCAATTCTAACCACTAATCTACACTAATTGACACTAACGGGAATTTGAGAAAACAAAACGACCGGCAAGAAGCGGCCTGTTTTCTCCTCTATGCGTTCTCTGCGTTCCTGCGCGGTTAAAAATGATTCGCACTGTCTCTGACTTGCTCGGCTGCCTACTCCAGTGAGCGGGGCGAACGGGGGGTGGGGGTAGCACCTGATCCGCACCGTTCCATCATTCTGCCCGTTTTCCTTCGGTGCCTTCTGTAGAACTCCATTTAGGTTCGTCCGTCTAAATCATCATTTAAAACAGGGTCGATACCTTTTGCCTGATCCCGTCCTTTGAACCTAGTCCCATGATTTTACCAGAAGCCCGCACCGCACCAGGCAGAGGAAAAGAGATGGTAAAATCATTCAGGAATGCTGCCGGTTCTCTGCTGTTTTTTTTGACCGCGAATATTTTAGCCACAAAAAGGCACAAAAAAAGAGGCGGCTTATAGGCCGCCCCGATCAGAATCTGCTTTGTGTTTTTTGTGGCAAATTCTGCTCCTGATTAGTTGCGAAGGAACAACAGTTTGTAAAAATTGAAGCACTGAAAATGTGCATAAAAAAAGAAAATGACGGATAGTAATACGAAAGACACGAAAGGATAAAAAAACAGGGCCGATAAGGTTGAGTTGGCAAAATAACTTCTAGTCAAAGATCCTGTTGATCCGGTCAAAAAAACTCTTGGCCATTTCCGTTCACTTTGCGGTTAAACCTTGCGCATACGCACACGCTCCTGGGTACAGGAAGCGCGTCCTACAACCAGTTGACGGGGGCAGTCCGCCTGCGGTCCTCATGGGGCTGTCTTTTTATACAAGCGCTTCAATGCCTTTTCGCTCCATCACATCCAGTAGTTTTCTGGAGGCCCCTGCGGGTTTTTTCGTGCCCCGTTCCCACTTCTGAACTGTGGAGGGGCTGATGTTGAAAACCGTGGCTAACGCGGCCTGGCTGAGCTGGTTTTTTTTACGGATGGAAATGATGTTTTCTGGGGTGTAGTCGTGAACGTCCGGGATGCAGAGACTGTTGATATTTTTCATGGTAATATCGTCAACGATTCCGCTTTTGTTCAGGTCGGATACGGTTTCTGTAATTGATTTTGCGATTGAACTTCTCATTTGGATAGGGCTGTTGTTAGTTCGCTGGAGTTTATTTGTTGTTTTGAAACCCATTTGCCGAAGTGTCGGGTCATTAAATCTTCCATGATTTTTATATAGCACTAAGTGCTATGTTTGTCAATCCCGTTGGGGCTCAGATTCCCCGACCGCCTAGTGGGGTGCATGGTCTACAGATTGACTCGGTTGCTATTTTTTCGCGTGTTTCGCGGGCCGATTCTTGGCTGTTTTTTTGACCGCTAAATACGCGAAAGAAGCGCGAAAGGGAGAGGCGGCAGACCTGATGCGGGCTCTGTAGGTACGGGCGGTGAGCGCGCATGATATGGATGGGAAGGGTAGGGCGAGATCTCCGAGCGAGCCGTCCGAAGGGGAATAGGAAGTTTAACCACCCCGAAAGCGCAGCGATAAATAATTTTGTGAAGTAAAATAGTGACGCGAGGAACGGTTCAAGACGCGGCAGAGCCGCAACCAAAGATTTTAACCACGAATGAACGCTGATGACCGCGAATATTTTAGCCACAAAAAGGCACAAAAAAAGAGGCGGCTTATAGGCCGCCCCGATCAGAATCTGCTTTGTGTTTTTTGTGGCTATAAATTCCCGATATTTAGTTGCCGGATCTATAATACCGGCCCACCGGTCCAGAAACATGAGGGCTTTGGTTTTCTTTCCGACCCTCGGAAAATATACTGATTCATTTTCCAATGGATTCGACAAACTCACCACAGGCCCTTGGGAAAAAGGTGTAGAAATGGTTCCAACGTGTCAGAATAAAAACTGATGTTTGGAAAAAAGTTGAGAAATGGGTTCAGTCGATCATTGGGAAATCCCGATTAAAAACAGGGTCTCTCCGGATTGTTTTAGGAGTCTGGGAAAAGGCATAGGACTGACCTCGGCCCTGATGGGAAAAGGAAGTTGGAGAAAATGTTCAAATGTCTACACTGACACCTTTTCTTTTCTGACACCTTTTCCACCTTTTCCCTTTTCCAAGGTTAATCCGGAAAAGAAGAAGAATAAGTTCGAGCCCGGCGAGAACCCGGAGGAAGGTGAAGTTGAACTGAACTATTATGCTCAAACACTTCTTGAGGAAGATCCAGAACCCTCTTCACCTTCCTCCATGTTTCAAGATGCTCCCGAATGGGCCAAGGCAGTGGAAGAGCCGTCGGAAGAGCCGTCGGATGCGAATTTTGATGACCGTGTTCTTGACGCAACACTAATGTTTTTGTTGACTACGGGATCTGGGATTCCGGATCCTAAGGATTCATCGGGGTTTGGCGAGTTTTTTGACTTATATAAAGAGGACAAGGAGTGGAGAGAGGTTTATGATCGCCCTCTTATCGATCCTTATTATTAGTAACGGCCGATAGGGTGAAAATTAGTATTTGGAGACAGATCATGAAACATACAGCAGTGAGTTTAGGGGTATTGATAGTTTTAACAATATCAGCGTGTTGCGGGCAGGGTTCGACAAATGAGCAAAATGGAGCACGTTTTGCTTATGAAGATCAGACAAAAAAAACGATCTTTGAGAAGGCGACTCATTATAAGAACAAAGGAGATAAGTTTTTTCAAAATGGCGAAACAGAAAAAGCTAAAGCGGCATATGAAAAAATGTTTTTGGAATTTGATAGCATGCCATTCGAAAGGGACGGCGTTGATGTAATTAATATTCAAAAAATGTTCACACTCGACTCTAATACCCCGAGCTATCATCGGTTGTTGGTAGAAGGGGTTTTTGGCTGGAAGAGTGGAGATGTCCCGCTAGCGCTTGAGAATATTACGGATGCTATTGAGCAAAATCCAATTTTCCCATTGGGGTATCTTTCCAGGGCGGCGCTTTGGAGCTCTATATCTGAATATAGAAAGGCTTTTGCTGATTTGAACACTCTTGAGGCGCTGTACCCGACTGTTTCTTATTCTTATGGGTTAAAGGGGGAGATGTTTTATGAACAAAGGGATTTTGAAAATGCACTGATAGCCTATGGAAAATTTGTTGAGTTAAAGCCCTCCGACCATGAAGCGTATTACTATTGCGGAAGGGCCTATGCCGAGCTGGGTAAAAACGACTTGGCGTTGCGCGCTTATGATAAATCAATTGAACTGTATAGGGATGGACGCACTTATTTTTTTAGAGGGGCCTTGAAATCCTTAATGGGAAAGACTGATGATGCCCTTTCGGATTATCTCGAGGCTCTAAAAAACGAGTCGATAGATGATTCTTATCTTGACCATTTGTATTATCGAATTGCGAAAATATACATCTATAAGAAAGAATATCAAAAAGCAGCATGTTTTTTAGATAAGTTGATTAAGTCAAAACCTGATGACTCGTGGGCATACGAAAAAAAAGGACTTATCTATGCGTCCCAGGGGCGGTATAATGACGCGAGAGTTTTATTCAATCGGGCTGCGGATTTGGATCCTGATTCATTAGCAATTAGAGAACATCTTAAACATCTAAATAGTGGAAAAGGGGGAAAAGGGGAAAGAGAAGGGGGAGAAGGGGTCACCCTGAAGTAACCCCAGTTTGACGGACACTCGGTTTAGCATTACTTCGATTCCTCTTCATACACGAGCGGGGCTTTATAATTCAAGGTCGAATGTCTTCGACGGCGATTATAAAACAGCTCGATGTATTCAAAGATTCCCTGTCGAGCCTGAGCTCGATTGGTATATTTTTCATGATGGGTACATTCGGTTTTGAGACTGTAATAAAAGGTGTCAGTAAAAGGTGTCAGTCCTATTATTTTAGTGTTTTCCAAGCATTGGAAAAACCTGCCTCATTTTTTCCAAACATTGGAAAACGTACCCACCCCTTCGATGAACTCAGGACAGGCGGTTAAAATTTTCTTCTATGCTTCCATTTCTTATATGATATCTGAAAAGGTGTCAGTCCTATTATTTTAGTGTTTTCCAAGCATTGGAAAAACCTGCCTCATTTTTTCCAAACATTGGAAAACGTACCCACCCCTTCGATGAACTCAGGACAGGCGGTTAAAATTTTCTTCTATGCTTCCATTTCTTATATGATATCTGATATAAAACTCCCGTTATTTGGACGTTTGCAGGCAAAAATATATCTAATATCATATGGAGGGGTGTGGGGAGAAACCTGAAATATGAAACTTGAAACCTGAATGGAACCAACGGTGAGCAACTCGGGAGTGAGAAGAAACTTGAAACCTGAATGGGGAGACGGAGATCAAAGATCTGAGGTCAAAGGTCGAGCCGAAGCGTCGAGCTTGAATACAGGGTTTATGCGTTGCTCCGAGAGGATGGGAAGAGGGAAGAGGAGAGATGAAATATGAAAGATGAAAATGGGCAGAATGTCGGGCCTTTGTTGAGGTTTGAACGCGTGAGATCGGGCGTTTCTCAGGCGAAGATTTCGCGGGATTCGGGGCTGACGCAGTCGACCGTGAGCCGCCTGGAAAGTGGCGATTCGGATTTTAGAATTGCGACGCTGGAGCGCTATGTGTCGGCGTTGGGGAAGAAGCTGAATCTGATCTCGAAGGATGCGGAGCTGTTCCATTATACCGCGCAGGTTCAGTCGGTGTATGACGGCGATACGTGTCGGGTGGATATCGATTTGGGGCTGGGGATTTGGATCCGCAATGAGAAGCTGCGGTTGTCTCGGATTAATGCGCCGGAGATGACGGGCCCCGAGAAGGCGCTGGGGGTGGTGTCGCGCGACTTCCTGCGCGAGCTGATTGACGGTCAGGAAATTATCATTGAAACGGTGAAGGATCGGCGCGGGAAATATGGTCGCTATTTGGCAGAGATCTGGATCGAGCAGGCGGGCGTTTGGGTGAATGTGAACGACGCATTGGTCGCTGCGGAGCAGGCGGTGTTTCAGGAGTATTGAGGACGGAGCCTGTGCGGATCATTTTTTACAGAAGGTAACGAAGGCGACGAAGGGCCTTA
>CAYVYL010000017.1:0-34226 GCA_964455665.1 uncultured Verrucomicrobiota bacterium | reverse complement strand
TGCAACAGCTACAAAATTCAGATTCAGGGTCTGCTCGACGGCGGAGTCGACGGACTGATGATTGAGACCTGTCAGGACCCGCTGCAGATTAAAGCCGCGCTGGCGGCCGCCGACGACCTTCTCGGAACGGACAGCGATATCCTGCGCTACGTCTCCGTCACCGTAGAAGCCACCGGCACCCTGCTGGTCGGCACCAGCCCGGCCGCGGCGGCCACCATTCTGGCACCCTACCCGATCGACGTGCTCGGCCTCAACTGCGCCACCGGCCCCGACGCAATGGAGCACCACCTCGATACCTTCTCCGAACTGTGGCCTGCGCGCCTCGCCTGTATGCCCAACGCCGGCATGCCCGAAGCACGCGTCGACGGAACCGTCCACTATCCGCTTCAGCCAACTGAGTTTGCCGAAAAAGTCGCCAACCTGGCCCGCAACCACGGTCTTTCCATTGTCGGCGGATGCTGCGGCACCACGCCGGAGCACATTCGTCTGTTGCGTAAAAAGATATGTGGAGCAGACATTCCTGTCTGCTCACCCTCCAGCAAATGGGCAGACAAGAATGTCTGCCCCACAACCAATCAAGTGGCTAGCCTCTTCTCGGCCGTCGATCTGACGCAGGACCCCGCCCCGCTCTACATCGGCGAACGCGCCAACGCCACCGGCTCGCGAAAATTCCGCGACACCCTGCTGGCCAACGACTACGAAAATGCTTTCCACATTCTCACCGAGCAGGAAGAAACCGGCGCGCACATCCTCGACTTGAGCTGCGGCTATGCCGGGCGCGACGAGCGCAAGGATATCGCCGTGCTCGTTCCGCGCATGGCGCGCGAGTGTCTGGCGCCGATGATGATCGACTCAACCTCGGCCGATGTGATTGAGGATGCCCTCAAGCTGTACGGTGGACGCGCGATGATCAACTCGATCAACTTTGAAGACGGCGGCGAGCGCGCCGAACGGGTTGTGCCGATGGCACGGCGCTACGGCGCGGCCCTGGTTGCGCTGACCATCGATGAAAAAGGCATGGCCATGAATGCCGAAGAAAAGTTAGCCGTCGCCAAGCGGCTGGTGGACTTCTGCGTTGAGCGCGGACTCAAAGCCACCGAGATTTTTATCGACCCGCTCACCTTCACCATTTGCAGCGGCGACAAAACGCTGCGCGACGCGGCGTTCCAAACCTTGGAAGCCATCCGGCGCATCAAAGCCGAACTACCGGGCGTACGCACGATGCTCGGGCTGTCGAACATTTCGTTCGGACTCAAACCCGCACTGCGCAAAATCATCAATGCAGTCTTCCTGCATCAGGCGGTCGAAGCAGGAATGGATGCGTGCATTATCAACGTGGCGTCGATCGTTCCGCTCAACCAGATCCCGGAAGAGCTGCGCAAGGGTGCCGAAGCCCTGTTGGCCAACGACCAGACCGACGGCGACCCGCTCGAAAACTACATCAATCTGTTCGAGACCATCGAGGAGGAACCCGAAGAAGTGATGATCGCCCGCCCCGCCGATGTGGTGCTGACCGATGCAATACTCCGCGGAAAAATTCCATGGCTCGATCCGGCGGTGCCGGATCTGCTCAAAGAGCACACCGCAGAAGACATTTTAAATGAAATACTGCTCCCGGCGATGAAAGAGGTGGGACGCCTCTTTAACGACGGTATTATGCAACTGCCCTTCGTGCTTAAATCCGCCGAAGTGATGAAGCACGCGGTCGATATGATCAAACCGTTCATGAAAAAGAGCGCGGCGGGCGAACGGCCGCCATTGTGCATTCTGGCAACTGTCGCGGGCGACGTGCACGACATCGGCAAAAACCTGGTCGGCATCATCCTGTCGAACAACGGGTTCGACTGCGTGGACATCGGCATCAAGGTTCCCATCGAAAAAATGATGGCGGCAGTGAAGGAGCACGATGCCACCGCGCTCGGCATGAGCGGACTGTTGGTGAAGTCCACTGCTGTGATGGCCGAAAACATAAAGATTCTCGAACATAACGGGTTTACCACACCGGTGCTGCTCGGCGGCGCGGCGCTGTCTGAGGAGTTTGTCGACAAAGCCTGCCGTCCGCATTACACATCCGGTGTGCTCTACTGCAAAGACGCCTTCGCAGGTCTGGCCGCGATGCAGGTGCTGAAGGATACCGGAAAGCTTCCCGAGTACGTCGCGCCGACGCGCGACGGCATCGGCTGCGATGTGCCGGACACTGTAGAGGAACCAATTGCAACCGAACCGATTGCCAAGGATGTGCCGGTTCCCGATGTGGAGCTCAACACATGGGTCTCCACCGATCTTGATCTTGATGAAATATGGAAGTATCTGGATATGAACGGACTGATTAAAGGCTCTTGGGGCTATAAGCAGGGGAAACTAACTGACAAGGAATATCAGAAGCTACTCGACGAAGAGGTTTTCCCAAACCTTAGAAAAATCAAAGAGCAGGCCCGGGAAATTTTTGAGCCAAAAACCATTCACGGCTTTTTTAAATGCCGCGCGGAGGACGACACCTTCTATTTGACCAATCCGGAAACGGGCGAAGAAACTCCGATGCCTTTCCCGCGCCAGAAGAAAGCACCGTCCCACTGTCTAGCCGACTTTTTCCGCCCAGACGAAGATGTCTGCGCGCTAACCGCCGTGACCATCGGCCACAAGGTGATGGAAAAGGAGCAGGAGCTGCGCGATGCCGACAACTATCAGGATTACCTCCTGTTCCACGGCCTCGCCGTTATGACCGCCGAGGCGCTCAACGAGTATATGCATCGGCAGGTGCGTTTGCAGTGGGGATCGGATGAAGGCGAGCTAACGCTACGCGAGATCTGGGATCGCAAGCTCGACCAGAGCCGCTTCGGTTTCGGCTATGCCGCCTGCCCCGATCTGGAAATGAATAAAGTCGTCTGCGATCTGCTCGACACGGAACGCATTGACCTGCGCACCACCGAGCTGTTCATGTGCGACCCAGAGGTCTCCACTCTCGCGCTGATCACCCATCACCCGCAGTCGTATTACTTTGCCCTTTAATAGGGGCAAAGGAACAGAGGCACAAAGGAGCAGAGTTTCAATTTCTATATCCTCGCAGATGAATCAGAGAATAACCGTTCGATATGAAGGTCGGGTGCAGGGAGTCGGCTTCCGGTTCACGGTGGTGAATCTGGCGCAGAACTTCACTGTGACCGGCTGGGTGAAAAATGAGTTCGATGGCAGTGTGTCGATGGTGGCGGAGGGCGAAGAGGCTCAACTAATGTCTCTGCTGCAGGCCATACGCAACTCACATCTCGATCAAACCATTACCAACGAGCTAGCTCGCCGCTCGGCACCAACGGGAGAGTTTAAGCAGTTCGGGGTCGCCTACTGATTCAGATTCACCAGTGCACTGGCCCGTTCTAGCTCCTGTGCGGTCCTGATTTTCATGTTGGTCTCCGAAGAAACCACCAAATGGATTTCCTGACGGATTTTTTCAAGTAGCGCGGATTCGTCATCCACCAGCTTCACACCGCTCTTGAGCATTTTTTCGAACACATCGCGTTTGAAGACCTGCGGGGTCTGCGTAATCCAGACAGTGTTCCGATCGACGGACTTGGTAACTTTCTGCCCCTTCTCGGCCAGTTTGACCGCATCGGTGCTACGAACGGCGGCTATGGCCGCGCCGTAGCGTTTGCCGGCCTTAATGGTTTCGGTAACGACGTCAAGCTCAACAAAGGGACGGGAAGCCGCATGAACCAGAACGGCGGTGGCATCGTCCGGAAGCTGTTCGTACCCTTTTTTCAAGTTGCTGATTCTTGAGCCGGTTCCCGCCACGAGGCTTTTCACCTTATTGAGCCCATACGACCGGACAACCTGGAGGGTGTTATCAACCCGCGATTTTTTAACAACAAGAATAATGCCTTCAATCAGTTCGCACTGCTGAAGTGTCTGCAGAGAATGCGCCAGAACCGGTCGGTCGCCCAATACGAGGAAGCCGACGTCCACTCCTGATGTGATTTCCTGCTCCTTGCCACATGCTAAAACAATCGCCCAAGCTGACATAACATTGCCTCCTATCCAGATCAAGATCCCCGCATGCGCCTATAGCGCGTAAATGCAACCTGCGGTGTTGCAGGAATTTAGCAATAGATTACAACGCTGTCAAAGATATCCATTCCGGCAACTTGCCTTTTTTCGGCCTGCATCAGTTTTTTGACTGTTTTTTTGATGGAATGCAGCTTTCCGGCTCTATTTTGGGTTTGTTTTTACCCAAAAAAGCCCCCTGCTCGCGCAGAGGGCTTTCAGAATCCATGTTCTTCAATTAGAAATGAAGAGCATGTCAGCGTAGCTTGGCATCGGCCAGAGATCCGCCGGAACGATGGCTTCGAGCGCATCAACAGATGCACGAAGTTCATTCATGGCTGCAATCTTCTCGTGAGTTTCTTCCGCTTTTTCAAGCGTGACAACTTCACGGACAACCTTCTCGAGGAGCGAAGACATCTCTTTTTCAATGCTCTTAACGGCTGAAACCTTTGAGTATTCCGTAATCGCAGTGACCGCGGCCGGAATAATCATGGTTTTTGCGATATCAGCCGCGGTAGCCGCTTCGATGCCAATCAAGGTCTCGTACGCTTCCGTATAGATGTTGTAGCGAGATTCAAGCTCGTCATTGCTCAGTACACCGTACTTCGCGAAAAGATCCTTGGCCTTCTGAGTGGCCAACGGCTCGAGGGCGGCTTCGCAACTAATTAGATTCGGCAGGCCACGTTTGGCCGCTTCTTCGAGCCATGCGTCGGTATAGCCATCACCATTGAACAGGATGCGTTTGTGCTCTGTGATAATGTCGGCGAGGATGACCTGCAGAGCGGTGTTAAATTCCTTCCCTTCCGCAACAGCCTCTTCGAGCTTGGTGCAGACGTAGTCAAAGGATTCAGCAACGATCGTGTTGAGCACAACATTCGCACCCGCAGCACTCTGGTTGGAACCAACCGCACGAAATTCGAACCGGTTGCCGGTGAAGGCAAACGGTGAGGTGCGATTGCGATCGGTGTTGCCGCGCGGCAGTTTCGGAAGCAGGTCGACACCCAACTCGATTTGTCCGCCGTCTTTGGAACTACTGGCTCCGCCCGCTTCGATCTGGTTAACAATATCCGTGAGCTGGTCGCCGAGGAAGATGGAAACAACAGCCGGCGGGGCTTCGTTAGCACCGAGGCGGTGATCGTTACCCGCCGTGGCAACCGAAGCGCGCAGCAGGTCAGCGTGGGTATCAACGGCTTTCATGAGCGCGCAGATAAGGGTCATGAATTTGGCATTGGCGTGCGGGGTATCCCCTGGCTTCAGCCAGTTCTTTCCGTCCGGACCCGTAATGGACCAGTTGTTGTGCTTACCGGAACCGTTGACCCCGGCGAAGGGTTTCTCATGCAGGAGGCAGGCGAACCCATGCTTTTCAGCCAGAGTTTTCATCACTTCCATCGTGATCATATTGTGGTCAACGGAAATATTGAGCGTTTCAAAAACCGGAGCCAGTTCGAACTGCGCAGGACACACTTCGTTATGACGGGTTTTGGCCGGAACCCCGAGTTTCCAGAGTTCACGATCGAGGTCGGCCATGAAGGCGGCAACGCGAGGTTTGATGGCCCCGAAGTAGTGGTCATCGAGCTGCTGATGCTTGCTGGCCGGTTTGCCATAGAGAGTGCGGCCGGTCTGAATCAGATCCGGACGGGCAGCGTAGAGCTCTTCGTCGATAAGAAAGTATTCCTGCTCCGAACCGAGAGTGGCTTTGGCCATGGCGTCGCCGCAGTCGATTCCGAAGAGCTTGCCGAGACGCACGGTCTGCTCGGAGAGCACTTTCATGGAACGCAAAAGCGGAGTTTTTTTGTCGAGCGCTTCACCGTGGTATCCACAGAAGACGGTCGGAATACAAAGAGTAGCTGCGTCCGCTTCGCCGTATTTGATGAAAGCGTGGCTGGTCGGATCCCACCCGGTATAACCGCGGGCTTCAAAAGTGGCGCGCAGGCCACCGGACGGGAAACTGGAGGCATCGGGTTCACCCTGGATGAGCTCGTCACCGGAGAACTGAGTGACAATGCCGCCTTTAAAGTCAGGGAAGATGAAGGAATCATGTTTTTCAGCGGTTGCACCGGTCAGCGGTTGGAACCAATGCGTATAATGGGTGGCACCCTTGCTCATGGCCCACTCTTTCATCGCTTCAGCCACTTCATCCGCAATACTTGCATCCAGCATTTTTCCGGTATCGATGGTTTCTTTCAGGGATTCGAAGGTTGCGTCAGAAAGATGCGCCTGCATCGCCTGGAACCCGAAGACATTTTCTCCGAACAACTCTTTAGGATCTACCATTTTTCTCTCCTTGCGCATTGCGCATTCTCATTAAAACAAATTCAACCCTCTTCCCATCACAAAAGTGAGAGGAGACCACCCTTTTAGCAATAAGTATGCCGCCACATGAACTACAGGATTATATAAATATAAAAATCTAATTATGAACTACTTGTATCAGAAACTCTCTCGGCGCTTTTCATTACAAAAATAAAAAATTTGCACATTTATGTAGCCTGATTTGCCTGTAAAAATACAATTTTGTAACTGCTATATCTGTTCGCTCAGATCATTCAGTTTCTGCTCCAACGCGGCGATTCGTTTCTTTAATCTCGGAATCAACATCGGTGCGGCAAACATCCGCTTATATTTTGCCGCCGGCATCGCAGGCATTCCCATGACATACTGCCCATCGGCAACGTCTTTCGTAACACCGGTTTTACCGGCAATGACCACATCGTTTCCAACCTTGACGTGACCGGCAACGCCGGAATGACCGGCGATGATCACCCGGTCTCCCAGTGTGCAGCTTCCCGCTAAAGCAACCTGTGCGATCACCACGCAGTTTTGACCGATGGTTACGTTGTGAGCAATCTGAACCAGATTATCAATTTTTGTGCCGCGACCAATGAAGGTCTTCCCAAAACGAGCGCGGTCGATGGTAACGTTTGCACCAATTTCCACATCATCGGCGATCTGCACAATTCCAATTTGCTGGATTTTTGTCCGAACCCCTTTGTCGTCAACTGAATAACCGAAGCCGTCGCTCCCGATCACAGTTCCGTTGTGAATGATCACTCGGTCGCCAATCACGCACGATTCCCGGACCGACACCTGAGGATAAAGAAAACTTTCCGCACCGATACGAACCTGATGACCGACATAGACCTGAGCCGAAATGACGGTGTTTTTGCCGATAACGGCCCCTGCTTCGATCACGCAGTGTGGACCAATGCTGACGCCCTCCTCCAGTTCCACATCATCAGCGACAACAGCCGTTGGATGCATTCCCGGGACGGGCGCCGAAACGGGTTCATAAAACAGCGAGGCCACAACGGAAAAGGCGGCGTCCGGATTTTCGGTGCGAATCATGGCAGCCGGACAGGGCGAGTTCCAATCTTTGGAAACAATGATAGCTCCGGCCGATGTGGCTGCAGCACCTGATGCATACTTGGGGTTCGCCACAAAAGTGATCTCATCAGCAACGGCGTCCTGAATTCCCGCAACACCGCGGATTTCGATGTCGCCGTCACCGTCCAGGGCCCCACCAACTTTTTCAGCTAACTCGGAGAGCTTCATTCTTCTTCTGCTCCCTCTTGCACATTCTCTTCGACAGGCTCTGTTACTGTGTCATCGGATGAACCGTCATCTTCTTCCAACACATCCGGACGCTTGCTGTTCAGCATGACCAGCATCGCCTCCGTGATATCGACATCGGGATGGGTATAAATGAAAACCCCCATGACGGAGCCGCGTTTTGAGCTATCGATGACCGCAAGCATCCCTTCCTGCTTGGCATATTCAACCGCCGCCTGCTGGATTTCGTCCATAATGGTTTGGCTCATCCGGGTAACCTGCAACTGCAGTTGCTGCCCGCGGCGTTGGGTGAAGTCCACAATCTCTTTTTCCTTGTCGCGCAGTTCCAGCAGACGTTCCTCGTAAAGAATCCGTTTCCCGTCCCGAATCTCCTGCGACAGGGTGATGTCACGTGCCTCTTTTTTGAAGGTATCAACCTCTTCGCCCATCGCGGTCATTTCGTTCACCATGAGCTGGCGCTCATCCTCAATGTCCTGCCGCTGCACCTCGAGCTTGGCTTTAGCCAACTGGGTTTTGTAGAACTCATTAAAAACGTGTTCAAGCTCGACAAAAACGATGCGTTCCACGGCTGTGGCTGACGCGGCCATTATGAACAAAGCGACTCCGGCTAAAAAAATCTTTTTCATGATGATTCCCTCCTAATTAAAATGTGTATCCCAGCAGGAAGTTCCAGCGCGGGCCGGCTCCCTCATTGTCTTTATCCGTTAGATGCGGAAAAGCATAGTCCAGACGCAACGGGAACATCGGCATGTCAAGCCGAACACCGAACCCATAGCTAGAATTAATATCTGGGGTGAAGAAGTCGAACGCCCCCACCGCGACGGCGCCGATGTCGTAGAACGCGGCTCCGCGGATTTTACTCCACAGCGGAACGGTGTACTCCACGCTGCCGAAGTAGCTGCTCTTGCCGCCGATCGGCTCATCCGAACCAACATCGTTGGAACGTGGACTGACATCGCGATATTCAAATCCGCGGATCGAACGCGGCCCACCCAGAAACAGGCGGTCGAAAATCGGAACATCTCCATCACCATACGAGTCCACCGTGCGGAACTCACCCCTGACGTTTAGCACATGCTCTTTCCAGAGCGGCCAGAAGTGGGATGTTTTTGCCTCCAGAAAAAAGATTTCCGTGTCGCCGCCAAGCGGACCGCCGGACAGCTCGACCGAAACCGTCGTCCGGTTACCACGGGTGGGGATATAGAACTGATCGCGCGTATCACGGGAAATGGAGACACCGACGGTCGATTTTGTGCGAGCCCCCTTTTCGGCCGCAATCTCTGTTGGGGCAGTCGTCGAAACATCATACACATCAAAACTTTCTAGCGAGTAACTAAGGGTTCCGCGGATAAACGGACTGAGCGGCTTACTGAGCGAGACCCGTCCGCCGACCGTCTGCAGCTGGTAATAATCACTGTAGTAACCGGCATCACGGCTGTACAGATCGACCCCAAGAGCCAGCCTGCGATCCATGAACCACGGCTCAACAAATGACATCTCGAGGTCCTGACGCTCGGCGCCAGCCTGCACGCGGATTTTCATTTTCTGCCCATCCCCGACTGGCGGCCAGTGGCGAATATCGAAGTTGCCATGCGACATCTCAGCAAAACCGACCAGACTGTCCACACTGGAGAATCCAGCACCAATCATGAAACTTCCCATCGCCTTTTCTTTGACCTTGAAGGCCAGGTCATAGGTGTTGGTGCCTTCCGCCGGAACATAGGTGCTGTCCACCGTTTCAAAATAGCCCAGGTTTTTCACCCGGCGCTCACTGGTTTCGACCTTCTGCTGATGGAGCATTTCGCCCGGTACAACGACCAACTCGCGGCGAATCACCTCATCACGGGTTTTCTCGTTGCCGCGGATGTCGATCAGATTGATATAAGCCATCGCTCCTTCATGAATGCGCAGCAGAATATTCGCGGTCTGCTCAACCGGATTTTTTTCGATTACCGGTTCCACGTACGTACGAATATACCCCCGGTTGCCGTAATAACGTTGCACGGTCGCAGCCGCGGCGTCGATAGCAGATTGAGAGGCAGCATCCCCCGTTGTCAAACGAATCTGTTTTTTCAGATCCTCGGCGGCAAAAATCTCCGCACCTTCAAGTTCCAATGACCCGACGTTGTACTGCACCCCTTCATCGATACGATAGATCAGCTCCAAACAGCCGCGCCCAAGATTTTTCACATCCGGAGAATCAACCGTCACATCGAGAAATCCATTATTCATGTAAAACCTGCGCAAAATAGCCATGTCCGGATCGATCATTTCTGGGCGATAGGCTCCGAACCAGGAAGTGATCCAGAATGTTTTTTTCTGGTTGAGCCGTGCGCGCAGCTCATCGGTTTCGAAGCGGAGTTTCTTCCCTTCCAAGTCCGGCTCGCCGGGAATCAGCTTTCCGAAGAAACGACCCATCCGCGCACCGCGGCGGTCGCTCATGAAACGAGTGCCTTCAAAATTCACCTTTTTGACACGCAACTTCTCCCCTTCCACCACGGTGATCCTCAAATCAGCGGCACCGGTTTCCTCATCACCGGTCAGAGTCCATGAAACAGCGGCGTCCGGATATTTGTTCTGCCGACAGTAGGCTTCGGCCTTGCGGACCTTTTCACCCACGATCGCCTCATCCACATAATCGCCGAGTTCGAGTTCCAACTGGCTTTGAATTTTTTTATTGCCAACTCCATCCGCTCCGGAGACTTCAATCTGGCGCAGGCGCAGTCTTGGGGTCACGCTGTAGACGAGAACCAACGAGTCCTCCGTCTGTTCCACAGAAGCACGCACATAGGAAAATCGGCCAGAACGGCGCAGGGTGTCAACATCTTGCGCAACCGCCGCGTTCAGATCGGTTTCCGATTCAATTTCCTGCCCAGCCCTCAGAGACGTGTAAGCGCGGACAAACGCGGGATCGAGTTCGCTCTTCTCCGGGTTTTCAATTCGAATGTCATTAATGATCACGGCGGACCATCCGGTCGCAGACAACAGGAAGCTAAGGATCAGCAAACTGAGAAATCGTTTTGTTGCGGTCGTCATAAGATCATTTACTCCATTTCGTCCGTGTGGTGTTCATCGCGATCTTCGAAGCGGGTATATTCCTTGAAGAAATTCATTTTCACCTCGCCGGTGGGTCCATTACGGTGCTTGGCAATGATCACCTCAGCCAACGGATCATCCTCGTCCACTTCCCCTTTATGAGCATCATTAAAGGAAGGGCGGGTCAAAAGAAGAACTACGTCGGCATCCTGTTCAATCGCACCGGAGTCACGCAAGTCAGAAAGGCGCGGTTTGCCGTCGCGGCCGCCCTGTTCAGGTGCGCGGCTGAGCTGGCTCAAAATCAGCACGGGAATTTTCAGGTCTTTCGCCAGCTTTTTAATGCTGTTGGAGATGGATGCGGTTTCCTGCTGACGGCCGTCGCGCATGCGACGCTTGTCGTGCAAAAGCTGAAGGTAGTCGATTATAACCAGATCGATATTGTAGAGCCGTTTCATGCGGCGTGCGCGCGAGCAGAGATCCATTACGTCCAAACCGGCGGAATCGTCCACCACCATCTTTGCTTTGCCGAGCTGGTCGGCCGCACTAACCAGCGCCGCATGATCGTGAGGTCTGATTCCATCTTCCTTCCAGGCCGGAACCCGCGCTTTACTAAAGAGCATACGACGCACCAGCTGTTCCTGGGACATTTCGAGACTGAACACCCCGATTGAAGCGGGCTTATGCTCTTTATTTTTACCGAGCGCGGCGTTTTCGGCGATGTTCATTGCCAGAGAGGTTTTTCCCATGGAGGGACGGGCGGCAAGCACGATCATATCGGTGGGATGGAGGCCGCGCAGTTTTTTGTCGAGACCGACATAGCCGGTCGGCACGCCATAGGACTGCTTGCCGTCAATCTTCGCCATCGTCTGATTCACCGTGACCTTCCAGTCCTCGGTTTTGCTGACCTGCTGGCCGCTCAGATCGAAGAAGGCGGATTCGGTCCGGTTCAGAATGGATTCAGCATCATCATCCGTTTCGGTATAGCACCGGTCGATGGCGGAGGTGGCTTCGTCAATAATGTTGCGAAGCAGGTGTTTCTGGCGGACATAGCCGATGTAGTATTCGGCATGAGCCGCCGTCGGGGTGCTGTCGATCAGCCCCTCGAGAAAAGCGTAACCGCCAACGGAGTCGAGACGACCGCTTTGTTTCAGATGCTCACCGACCGTGAGCAGATCGACCGCCTTGCCGGTCTGAGTCATCTCCCGAAGCTGTTCGAAAAGATGCCGGTGGGCGGGAACGTAGAACGAATCGGTTGCAATCAGATTGTCCGAGCAAAGCTCGAGAACCTTTTCAGAATCAATCAGAGCGGAACCGAGCACCCCACGCTCGGCTTCCTCACTATAGGGCGGAAGACGATATCCGCTCTGATCGATAGAACTCATTCCTCAACAATCCAAACCTTCAGCGCAACCTTCACTTCTGGGTGAAGGCTAATTTCCACGTCAAATACACCGAGCTCATGCAGCGGAGCGGCGAGCTTGATCTGATTGCGCTCAAGGGTGACATCCTGTTCGGCCAGTTTTTCAATAATCTGAGCCGCTGTTACCGAGCCGAATAGTTTTCCGGCTTCAGAAGTTTTCACCGCGATCGTGCAGGAAATGTTCGCGAATTTCTTCGCCAGCTCTTCTGCAGCAGACTGTTCTTTCTTCATGAGCTCAAGGCGCTCAATCCGTTTTTTCTCAACCTGGCGTTTTTTGCCGTCGGTCACTTCCGCCGCGATTCCACGCGGATAAAGGTAATTGCGGGCGTAGCCATCGGCCACGCGAACCACATCGCCTTCGATTCCGAGTCCGGGAACCGCGTCCATCAATAAAATTTCTACAGCCATTTTCTTCTCCTCTGAATTCCTTAGCGAACCAAGCCCATCACCCGCGCACGGCGGATGGCCCGTTTCACCTGACGCTGCTGTTTGGAAGTCACGCCGGTGTAGCGACGGGAAAGAATCTTTCCTCGCTCGGTCATGAACTTGCGAAGCAGTTCAGCATCCTTGTAATCAATTTCGGTCACGCCTTCTAGAAGGCGACCGCTACTCTGTTCCTCTTTATTTCCCATATAAGCCATTTAACTATCCTTTCCTTATCAAAACGGAATGTCTTCATCATCTCCAGACGGAGCCGGAGGGGCCTCCAAAGCCGGAGCCTCATTTTTCGGCGCCTCGGCTGTGTCCGCCCGTTTCGGCGATCCGAGAAACTGAACCCGGTCGGCGCGCACACGAAGCTTGCTGCGCTTTTCGCCCTGTTGGTTTTCCCACTGATCGAGTTTCAGACGCCCTTCCACAAACACCGGCGACCCCTTATAGAGGTATTCGGCGCAGGTTTCGGCCTGCCGGGCCCAGACTTCTACATCCACAAAAACAGTGCTTTCGACGTTTTCGCCAGCTTTGTTTTTATAGGTCTCGTTCACGGCCAGCCCGAGGTCACCCACCGCCGTGCCCGAGGGCGTATAACGCACTTCGGGATCACGGGTCAGGTTGCCCATCAGGAATACTCGGTTCAATGTCGACATCTTACGCCTCCTGCACTACCTCCAACTCATCCTTCTTCACAAACTGCGCACGAAACACATTGGTGCCGAGTTTCAGGCGATGCTTCAGCGCGGGAATTTGTGCTCCATCGATACGGAACATGATAATCGCGTAGATTCCCGCCTTTTTCTTTTTCATCGGACGCGCAAACGAGCGTTTGCCGAGACGGGTTGAGCTTTCAAGAGAGCCGTCGAGCTTCTCCAGTTCACCCTTCACCGCGTCAATCGCCTGATCCAGCTGTTCTTCATCCAGCGTCTCCGGAAAAATAAATAGTCCTTCGTATAATGCTTTCAACTTCTTTCTCCTTGCTCCTGTATCCTCAATTAAAAACGTTCATTGTCCGCGCGACTCCCTCGCCGCAGACCATCTCCACCGCATCGGCCGCCCGGCCGACCACCTCGTCCAATTCCCGCCGCTCCGCGGCTGAAAACGGCCCCAAAACATACTCTGAGAGCGACACCTTATCAGGTTTCGAACCGATGCCAACCCGAATCCTGCCGAAAGCACCGTCCCCCAACATGTTCAATATCGACTGCACTCCGTTGTGCCCGCCAGCGGATCCCTGCGTCCGAACACGCAGACGGCCCCATTCCAAAGCTGTATCATCAAACACCACCAGTAAATCGGCCAGCGTGCCCTTCATTTTGCGCAAAACCGGCCTCACGGCCGCACCGCTCCGGTTCATAAAAGTCTGCGGCTTCACCAACCAGACCTTTTCATCACCAACAGCTCCTTTCGCAATCTCAGCGGGATGCCACCAACTTTTGCGAAAAGAAAGGCCGTTCCGGGCTGCGAGTTCATCCAGCACCAAAAACCCAATATTGTGGCGGGTCGTTTCGTACTCCCGCCCCGGATTTCCAAGCCCGATAACACACTTCACTCAAACTCTCCTAGCGTCCTTCGGACGCGGAATAATGGAATACCGGATCATTGGATTATTGGGCTGCCAAAAGAAACCGAATTGCCAATCTGCGCCTTCCATTCTTCCAGCACTCCACGATTCCATCGTTCCGATCTTCTGCTACTCTGCTCCCTCTTCTTTCTTCTCGGTAATCACTTCGGGTTCACCAGAATCGCCTTCGACTCCTTCTTCACCCTCTTCACCTTCTTCATCTTCCGTTGCGACACGCGGCTGCAGAACAGAGGCGATGGCGGTATCTTCATCGAGCAGAATTTCGTATTTAGAAACATCCATCTTAATGTCTTTCACCGTCAGCACGTCGCCCATGGTGAGTGCGCTCACATCCACTTCGATTTTCTCGAGGATATCGCCCGGCAGACATTCCACCTCAACCGAGTAGAGCGTGTGGTCGAGAACACCGCCTTCGGTTGTCACGCCCTCGGGCTCACCGATCAGCTCGATGGCAATCTGGACCTTCAGTTTCTTGGTCAGCGACACTTCTTGGAAGTCCACGTGCAGAATGTCACCGGACAGCGGAGCGTGCTGAACATCTTTCAGCAAAACCGATTCGTCTTTCCCGTCGAGTTTAATGGCAACCATCATCTGCTCGCCGGCGTGATGATGAAGCATCAGCTTAAACTCATGCTGAGGAAGGGTGACTTCGCGGGCTTTGCCGCCGTCACCGTAAATCACTCCGGGAATCAGTCCTGCGCGGCGCATGCGGCGCACGTTGGCGGAGCCCTTCTCGTCCCGGCTCTTTACAATTAATTTCGCGTCCATAATTTTCTTCTCCTCTACGTAATTTTAAAAAGCGATGTCACCGAATTGTTGTCCTGAATGCGACAAAGCGCCTCGGCCAACAACTCGGCAATCGAAAGCACCTTCACCTTCGGTCCCACCTCACAGCGCGGCGGCACACTGTCCGTCACCACCAGCTCTTCAATCGGTGAATTATTCAAACGCTCCACTCCCAGAGTGTTCAACAGTGAGTGGCTCACCGCCGCGCGAATCGAAGCCGCGCCCGCGTCAACCAGCAGATTGGCCGCCGCCACCAGCGTTCCGGCGGTCGATGTCATATCGTCAACCAACACCGTGTGGCAACCCTTCACATCCCCTACGAGATGGGTGGCTTCCACATTCTCAGCGCTCTTGCGCTCCTTACCGACCACCGCGACCCCTGCACCAAGCATATCGGCATAGGCCGCCGCCTGTTTCATCCCGCCGGTGTCCGGCGAAACAACCACCAGATTGTCCGGTGTTTTTTCGCGTAAATACTTCACAATCACCGGTGCCGCGTAGAGATGATCTACCGGGATATCAAAAAAGCCCTGAATCTGCTGTGCATGCAAATCCATCGTCAACAGGCGGGTGGTTCCGGCCGCCACCAGCAGATTGGCCACCAGCTTGGCCGTAATCGGAACCCGCGGCTGATCCTTGCGATCCTGACGGGCGTAACCGTAATACGGCAGAACGGCCGTAATGCGACTGGCCGACGCGCGCTTCGCCGCATCGATCATAATCAGAAGCTCCATCAAATTGTCATTGGGCGGAAATGAAGTCGGCTGAATAATATACAAATCGCGACCGCGGACATTTTCAGTAATCTTTACGAAAATCTCACCGTCCGGAAAATGGCTGATCTCGGCGCCGCACAGTTCTGTGCCCGCCGCTTTGGCAATGCGCTCTGCCAGATCCCGATGTGCTGTTCCTGCCAAAATTTTCACAACGTCTATTCCTTACTATAAGGGTTCCTTCGCCCAAAAAATGGATCTTGCCCGACCAGGGCTCGAACCTGGACACCAAGAATCAAAATCTTGTGTGCTACCATTACACTATCGGGCAGCCCTTTTTCACACTAAAAAAACACTCCTCCCTTCCGAGAGAAGCGAGGAACCATAAGAACCGACCCCTTCCTTGTCAATTAAAACAGGACATGAACCATCAACAGGCAAATTGCCACGCCTGCTTCAACAAATGCAACCCGGCGAATATTGATTTTCGGCGCGATCTTGGCAAATCGGTCGCAGTTCCATAGCCCGAACGACGCATCCAGCAGCAAGATAATCGCCGCCCACACTCTAATTACGCCCCAATTCATGCCTCACACCCCCCTGTTTTCCAATCCAGTGGAAAATCACTGCAAATCAAAATCAACCCCCATGGGAATTTCCACGGCCTGCCCGAGCGGACGGCCGAACTCTCGCCCCAAAAGCTTTTTAAGCGTTTTTTCCAGCGCATGGCGTAAAAATAGGTGCCCTTCTCCCGACAAAATTTCCGCGGAGAGGATCGTCCCGTCCGCATCGACCGTCATCATCACGTCAAACGATCCCTCCAGCCCGGCGCGCT
Source organism: uncultured Verrucomicrobiota bacterium (assembly GCA_964455665.1). Classification (GTDB taxonomy): domain Bacteria; phylum Verrucomicrobiota; class Kiritimatiellia; order Kiritimatiellales; family Tichowtungiaceae; genus Tichowtungia. The sequence continues at coordinate 17,814 of CAYVYL010000017.1, read as the reverse complement.
GCGCCGAGCGGGGATAATATTTTTCCTTCTCAATCTGCTCAAAAATCCAGGCCTGAAGACCCTCTGTGTTCACCGCCAGCTCCGGCGCGGCGGCCGCCTGCGTCACCTGCGCTTCGCCCTGCATCAGTTCGGGTTCCGGCTCCGGCTCCGGTTCTTTTTCAACAACCTCTTCGAGCACCACGTCCGCCTGCTCTTCCGGCTCCGGCACGATCTCCGGCTCCGGCTCTTCTGAGGGTTGCGGCGTCTCCTCGGCCAGTTCCATCTGCGCGAAACTCAGGTTCACCGCGTTTACAGAGACAGAGACGGACCTATCATCCGAAAGCCGGTCGGCCCAGAGCCAGATCACGCCAACAGCCGTCACATACAGGAGCAGGCTGAAAACAAATGCAAACAGACGGATCCAACGCTCAAATGTGCAGGGCTTATTCACGGTCTTGTGGCAGGGTTGTAATCGAAATGTCTTCGCGATCGAGCAAACGCGCCTCATCGATTACCGCCAGAAACGATTCAAACGGAGCGGAGCGGTCGACAAACAGGTTGATGCCGAGATCGGGGTTCGACCGGATCAGGGCCGGCACCTCTTCGCGACCCATCGGCACCCCGTCGTTAAACAGCGCTCCACCCGCATCAATCGTGATGACCAACTGTTCTTTGCGCTCCGTCGAGGCGGCGGCAGAAGCCGCCTTGGCCAGATTAACCGGCAGGGACGGCTGAATGAACGTCGAAGTAATGAAAAAGAAAATGAGCAGAATAAAAACCACGTCGATCAACGGCGTCAGATCAATCTCCTCATCAAACTCTTTATCTAGTGAAAAATCTTCAAGCATAATGTGAAACTCGTCTTTACCACGGAATTGCCACTCACTTCGTTCGTTGCTGTTCTGCGAACAGCCTCGCTTCGCGTCACAGAAAACACGGAAATCTAATTAGCAATGCGCTCAATCTGAAGTTGCGGGTAATACCCAAAATTTATAAGTAGCCCCAGTTTATATCCGGTTGCTTTCAGGTAGTTTTGAACCTGCGCCCGGTCTTCATCTGTAATATCTTTCGCCGCTTTAATTTCGACGATTATTTTTCCATCAATAATAAAATCGGGGATGAATTTTTTCTTTAAAGGCCGCCCTTTATACGAAAGCTTTAACGGGTATTGAGCAACAAAAGGAATCGCCTGCATCTCAAATTCAATTTCCAAACATTCCTGATAAACTCCTTCTACAAAACCGCACCCTTTATCCTTATAGACCTCGAATAAAGCGCCGCGGATTTTATAGGTCAACTCCTCATAGATCAAATTACTCATCAATACCCCCTTCCGTGTTTTCAGTGTATTCCGTGGTTAACCTCTTTCTTCTTAGTCTCTCATCAGATCGCGGACGGCCTCGATGGTTTCAATCATCAGCGAACGGGTACGCAGGCGGAGCAGGTAATAGAAAACAAGCGTCGGAATGGCAACCGTCAGCCCCATGATAGTGGTGATGAGCGCCTCCCAAATGCCGCCAGCCAGCGCGGCGTTATCCACCGCCGCCTGCAGCGACATTTCACGAAACACCCGCGTGATCCCCAGCACGGTTCCGAGCAGACCGAGCAGCGGGGAGATCACAGAAATCAGCCGGAGAATCGTCAGCGATACATAGGTGCTGCTGAAATTGCGCTGAAAGAGGTACGACACCTCGCCCTGCAACTCTGCGCGCGGAGTCTTGTGCGAGAGCGCGGTCCAGAGCACCTGAGAGATCGGATTCTTCGCCGCCGCCTCTTCGGTGACGACCGGCTCGTCTTTTTTCAGCGCGGCCACAAACCGGCGGAATCCGACCGGCACCACAGCCAGATAAACAGCGCTCGCTATAAAAAAGTAGAGGCTGATGAACGACAGGACGGCGATCACCGCTCCAGCCGGTCCGATTTTTGCATAAATGGTTTCAAACATGATTATCTCCAAAGACCAAAGCATAGGCCTGACAGGCGGGAATGTTCAATGCTCAATACACAATGTTCATTTCCCAATGCTTGGAAAAGTTTTCGGGTGCAGGCTCAGCCTGCTTCCAATGGTTGGAACGCATACAAAAAGCACCCGTCTTGACATTTCTAAAAGACAGGCGGAAAGTTGGTTTTTATCGCCTGCAGAGTGAGGCGAACGCAAAAATCAAATAGCCGAAAGTTCTATTATGACTCAAACTCAAACGGCATGGCGATGTACTCTCTGTGGATATGTGCATCAAGGCGAAGTTGCTCCGGAGTCCTGCCCGGTTTGCGGCGCATCCGCCGCCGAGTTTGAGCCCTATGAAGAACCGGCATTGCAATCGGCGCAACCCACTGCCAACCAGTGGCGCTGTATCGACTGCGGCTATCTGCACGAAGGCAACAATCCACCCGAGATGTGCCCGGTCTGTGGAGCAGAACCGGAACGGTTCGAGCCGCTTGAAAAAGCGGGAACCGATACACCACTCCAAATCGCAACAGCGCAGATCGTTATTATTGGCGCGGGCATTGCCGGAGTCTCTGCGGCCGAATCGGTTCGCAGCGCATCGGCCGAATCGTCCATTACTCTCATCTCCGGCGAACCCATCAACCCCTATTACCGACTGAACCTGACCCGTCATCTGGCCGGAGAACTTGATTCCGCGGAACTGATGATCCATCCGGAAGAGTGGTATCAAAGCCAACGGATCAATCTGCTCTCCGGGCAACATGTCGAAACCATATCACCCGACAGAAAAACAGTTGAACTGGATGATGGAACCTCTCTGCCCTACGACCGGTTGATTCTGGCAATGGGCTCTCATCCATTCGTCCCGCCAATTCCCGGAACCGATCTTAACGGAGTCTTCACCCTGCGCACGGCAGACGACTCCGATCGAATTATTCAACAGCTCGAAAGCGGTGTTTCATGTGTCTGCATCGGGGGTGGAATTCTGGGACTCGAAACCGCCGGCGCGCTGGCGCAGCGCGGCGGACAGGTCACTTTGCTCGAAAGCCACGAGTGGCTGATGCCCCGCCAACTCAATCAGGAAGCCGCACAGCGGCTTGAAAGCCACATGGGCACCCTGGGCGTAACGCTGAAAAAATCCGCGCAAACCAAACAGCTCATCGGAACTGACGGCCAGATCTCCGGCGTTCTGCTGGAGGACGGAACACAGATCAACTGCGGCATGGTCATCCTGTGCACCGGCGTACGGCCCAACACCTGCCTGGCGCGCAAAGCAAAACTGGAGGTCAACCGCGGCGTAGTGGTCGACAACCACTTGCGCACCTCCGACTCGAATATTTTTGCGGCCGGCGATCTGGCCGAACACAACGGCGTGGTCTACGGAATCTGGGGGCCCTCCCAGTTTCAGGGAACCATCGCCGGGCTCAACGCACTGGGCGGCTCCACAGCATTCGGCGGCGTCCCGCGCTCCAACGCGCTCAAGGTGCTGGGCATTGATATGCTGAGTATCGGTCGGTTCACTCCGGAAGATGGAAGCTACCGGGTAATCAAAGAAGAAACCGGCACGGATTTCCGGCACTTTGTTTTTCAGGACGGAAAGATGGTCGGCGCCATTCTGCTGGGTGGCACTGAACCGGCCGCGAAAATCAAACACGCTATTGAGAGTAAAAAAGATTTCTCAGGACTCCTCAGCGGATCGCCTGACTGCACCGCCATCCTTGAGGCCCTCTAACCCGCCCTCTTCTTTCAAGGTTTGGAACCGACTGCGTCGGAGCACCGGGCTTCGCCTCGCGAAGGCTGCCCCTTTTCCCAAACCTTGGAAGTCATTGCATGACGGCTTGCTTTTCTTTTCCAAACTCCGGAAAAATCAGTCCGTTTTTTCCAAGCATTGGAAAATGGCGGCGTCTTCGGGTTTCACTTCGACACAGCCTTTGCATTTGGAGCATTGGGTGTCGAGCCGTTGGATGCGGCCCATGCGTTCGAGTGTTTCGAGCATGCCCTCCATCGCCGGCACGTCGCTCTGGAAGTGACGCGCCATTTCGGCGAGCGACATCGGCCCGCGCTCTTTCAGTAGTTTTATAATGTCCGATAACATAAGAACCTTCTTGGATTAGTGGAGTGATGGATTAGTGGAAAGCCATCATTAAAAAAGCAGGCTCAGAATTCTCATTACTCCAACATTCCTCTATTCCAACATTCCATTCTTCCCATATTCCATTCCTCATCGCACCAGAATCTTAACCGCGGCTTCTTTGGCGATGATGTAGCGGCTTTCGCCGGTGGCGACGAGCATGTTGGCATCGTGCGGCCGGTTTTTGATGACGGTGACGAGCGCCCCGGTAAAGAGTCCCATTTCGAGGGTTTTACGATCGCTATTAGAAACCACCATCACGTTGGCGTCCTGCGCGAAGTCACTGAGCGGATGAGCGCAACAGATTCCCAGCACTTCGCCGGGCTCGCGTCCGCAGCGCTGGTTGCATTTCCGTTTTCTAAACCGTCTGAACATGGATTATCCCCTTTTCATCGAAACCAGTTTAAGCACTCCGCCAAAGGAAAGCATGGCCACAAGAATAATGCTGATCCAGCTCGCCGACTGCAGCGGGTGGTGGTGGAAGGTGGCGGCCTGATAGAAGAGTGTGGCGAAGCCCCAGGCGAGTGCGGTGAGGTAGAAGACGCTAAAGCTCATCCATTTCCAGCCGGTTTCGCGTTGAATGGCGGCAATGGCGGCGACGCACGGCGCGTAGATCAACACGAACAGCAGATAGGCGAAGGCGCCGGCTTTCCCGTCGAAGGCGGCCCGCATAGCGGCTTCGGGGTCAGCCCCGTCCGCGCCGTAGAAGGTGTTGAGCGTGCCGACGACCAGCTCTTTGCCGAAGATGCCGGTGACGAGCCCGAGAGTGGCGGGCCAGTTGTCGTCGGTGATGCCCATCGGATGGAACACCGGGGTGATGGCGCGGCTTGTGGCGCTAAGCACCGAGTTTTCGTTTTCCTGATTGCCGAAACTGCCGTCGGTTCCGATCGACCAGAGAACGCTGAGTACAAGCACCAGGATGAGAATAATTTTCCCGGCGCGCAGGATGAATTCTTTGAGCCGCTCCCAGGTGTGATAAAAAATCGCGACCAGCCGCGGAACATGATACGGCGGGAGCTCCATGACAAAAGTGGAAGCGTCGCCTTTGAGGATGGTGTTGCGGAACAGCAGCCCGGTACCCGCCGCCAACAGAATGCCGATAAGGTAGATCGCAAAGATAACCGCGCCACCGTACGAGGGGAAAAACACGCCAGCGAACAGCGCATACACCGGGAGCCGTGCGCCGCAGGACATGAACGGATTGAGCAAAACCGTGAGGGTGCGGTCGCGCTCGTTGTCGAGCGTGCGCGCGGCCATAATGCCGGGCACATTACAACCGAAGCCGACCAGCATGGGAATGAAAGCTTTGCCGGGCAGGCCGATCGCCCGCAGGCTACGATCCATCACAAACGCCGCGCGGGCCATATAGCCGGATTCCTCAAGAAGCGACAGACAGAGGAACATGAAAAAAATCGGCGGAATAAATGTGGCAACCGTCTGAATGCCGCCGCCGAGTCCGTCGGCCAGCAAAACCTTCATCCACATCGGCGCGCCGATCCCGGTCAGCCAGCCGCCGAGGCCATCGACGAGCACTGCACCAAAAACAGCGTCGAACCAGTCGATAAGCGGACCGGAGAATGTGATGGTGATCGAAAATACAGCATACATAACTGCCATGAAAAGCGGGATGCCGAGCGCGCGGCTTAAGACGATGCGGTCGATGGCGTCCGACATTCGTTTGCGCATTTCTCCGGTGCGGCGCACCACATCGAGCGCCAGACCGTGGACAAAGCCGTAGCGGCCATCGGCCATCACAATTTCGATCTCTTCCCCGATATGTTTTTCAATTTTATCGATTTGAACCGCCAGCAGTTCATCGCAGACACCGATCGTCAGCTCTTCAGCCACTGAGTCGCGCTCGAGCAGTTTAATGGCAAGCCAGCGAGCCGGCACATCCACGCGCTCAGCGGCCGGGGCGACTTCCGGAATCAGTTCACTAATCGCCTTCTCGACTTCGGCATCATATTGAATATGCGTCCGGCTGATGGGCCGCTCCGCCACCGCGGTTTCAATCGCCTGCTTGAGCCCGTCAATCCCCTCTTTGTGGATCACTTCCACCTGAAGCACCGGACAATCCAGATGTTGAGCCAGATGATCGATCTGCACCTCAATATGCCGGCGGCGGGCAAAATTCCCCATATTGATCACCACAACCAGCGGCACACGCATTTCGAGCAGCTGCGCGGTCAGGTAGAGCCCGCGTTCGGCATTACGCGCATCGATGAGATTCACAATGACATCGGGCTTTTCCTTGAGAATATAATTGCGGGCAGCGACTTCATCAGGCGATCCGGCAGAGAAGGAATAGATGCCGGGCAGATCGACCACACGGTAATCGACATCACTGAACGAATAATCGCCCACGAAATGCTCCACGGTCACACCGGGCCAGTTGCCGACCCGTTCGCGCGAGCTGGTCAATGCGTTAAACAGCGTGGTTTTCCCGCAGTTGGGACTTCCCGCCAAAGCTATGGTAAACTGCTTCATGTGCCGGAAATGATAGAGTCCCGTTTTTCTGTTGCGAGAATAAAATCTAAATAAAGAACAGGTTTCCTTTTTTGCCGCATCCGCTACACTGCCGCGAATGAAAAAAGGAACGACCCAACATAAACACGACATGGAGTTTGCGGTTCACAGCACGACAGACTCCATGATTCTCATGCTTTTCGATACAGCGGAGGCAGAAAAACCTGCGCGCGAAATCGCAATGACCCGAATTCATAAGTCAGGGGTCAGAGGCCAAGAATCCGTTTTTCATGCAAACGTTCCCGATGCAAAACCCGGACAATTCTACCTCTACCGCACCCAAGACAATCCCGACCAATGGCTGCTCGACCCCTGCGCCAAAGCCGTTCACTTCCCGCGCGGCTGGGGCGAAACCGCTGGACTCACCGCCGGTGTTTTTCCAACCTTTGGAAAACACTTCCCAAAGGGAGTCATCGTCGTCGACCGTTTTGACTGGGGCGCGGACAAACATCCGTATACGCCGCTCGAAAAAACCATCGTCTACGAAGCACACCTGCGCGGCTTCACCGGCGGCGGTGGCTACCTCGACTTCATCGAAAAAATTCCCTACCTCAAAGAACTCGGCATCACCGCCGTCGAATTCCTTCCGCTGTTCGAATTCAACGAGCTCGAATTTTTCCTCTCCGGTGGATCGCGCGAACACCTACTCAACTTCTGGGGCTACAGCACCCTCAGCTTCTTCGCCCCCATGAGCCGCTACGCCGCCTCACCCGAACCCGGCGCCGCGGTCAGCGAATTCAAAACACTGGTTAAAGCGCTTCACGCCGCAGGCGTCGAAGTCATCCTCGACGTCGTCTTCAACCACACCGCCGAAGGAGAAAAAAACGACGGGATCTACAGCTTCCGCGGGCTCGACGAAGACGCAACCTACCTACAGAACCCTGACGGCACCTACCCCAACTGGAGCGGCTGCGGCAACACCGTCAACGCCAACCACCCGGTCACCCGACAATTCATCGTCGAAAGCCTCAAATACTGGGCCAAAGAAATGCACGTCGACGGCTTCCGCTTCGACATTGCCACCGCGCTCTGCCGCGGCAAAGACGGGGAGCTGATCAAAAACCCGCCGCTCATCAAAGCCATCGAAGCCGAGCCAGCACTGAAGCACACCAAACTCATCGCCGAGGCGTGGGATTGTGGTGGCTATCAGGTCGGTCACTTCCCCGGCAAACGCTTCTCCGACTGGAACGGAAAATTCCGCGACGACGTCCGACGCTTCTGGAACCGCGACCAGACCGTCGGCGGACTCGCCACCCGGCTGGCCGGCAGCGCCGATCTGTACGAACACAAAAACAGCGGCCCGCTCCACTCCATCAACTTCATCACCGCGCACGACGGCTTTTCCCTCGCTGACCTCGTTGCCTACGAGCACAAACATAACGAAGCCAACGACGAAGAAAACCGCGACGGAGAAAACCACAACGACGGCATCAACTTCGGCGTTGAAGGCCCGACCGATGACCCAGCAATTCAGGCTCGTCGCTTACAACAACAGAAAAATCTGCTCGCCACCCTCTTCCTCTCGCAGGGTGTCCCCATGCTCCTCGCTGGCGACGAATTCGGCCGCACACAGAAAGGCAGTAACAACGCCTACTGTCAGGACAACGACATCTCCTGGGTCGACTGGTCGTTGCTCGAAAAAAACAGAGAGCTGTTCGAATTTACCAAACAGCTGATCGCCCTGCGCAAAAAACACCCCGCCCTGCGCCGCAAAAAACATTTCACCGACAACGGCGACATCAAATGGATCGGCCCGGACGGCAACAAACCCGACTGGCAGCATGGCCACGCACTCGGTATGCATCTGGTAGGGTCCGCTCTCCGAGCGGACCGCAGACGGCTCGGAGAGCCGTCCCTACCCCAAGACGAGCTCCTCATCCTCATCAACAACGAGCAACAGGATGTTCCATTCTCTCTTTCCGAACAGGATCAACCTGCTTGGAAACTCGAACTGAACACCGCGAAAATCGAGGGCTTCACCCTGCCAGCGCACAGCCTCGCCGTGTACACAAAAAAATAGATCCCACGGATGTTTACCGCGCCATAAGCGCGGTCGTCCCACGGATCATTACTGGTTCAAACAGAAACCATCTCCATCCTGTCAATCCTGCCTGTCCCGAGCAATGTCGAGGGAAGCAAAGTCGAAGGGCCTGTCCTAAGCGACAACGAAGTCGAAGGGGAAGATCTTTTAGCCACAAGAAGGCACAAAACCATCTACTGCAAGAGTTGCCCACAAATCACTCGAATCAACACGAATAAGAACGTGAGACAAAAAAGCGATATGGAATGGAAGACGCTGCCGGAAACGCAAACAAGCTTGCGTGTTCCGAGGCAACTTCAATCCCTAGTTCCACCGTGTGGAACATTCGTCCAGGACGAACCGCTTTCCCTCCCTTTTCTGTCCTCCATCAAAACCCGCTTCCATCCTGTCAATCCTGTTATCCCGTCAAAAAAAATCCCACTCCACCCCATAAAACTCATTAGTGTCAATTAGTGTGAATTAATGGTTCGAAACCTGATCCGCACAGCCTCGCCGTGTACACAAAAAAATAGATCCCACGTGATTACACCGCGACAATATGGCGAATGAAATCGCCGAGCCCAGCAACCTGATAACGTCCGGAAGGATAAATGCCTTCCAACGGAATAACCACCCACGCATCTTCGATGGAGAGGTCATCAAGCGCATTATAAAACCCGCGGCTGACTTTCGGGGTTTGGGAGGACTTAAACTCCACGGCCATCAGACGATCTTTCGTCTCGATGATCAAATCGATTTCCGCGCCATGCCCAGTGCGGTAGTAGGAATAATTCCAATCTGGACGGGCCATCATGATCTGCTCAATCGCAAACCCTTCCCATGAAGCCCCCTGCATCGGATGTCCCATCAGATCGTTGAATGATTCGATTCCCAACAGATGATGCAAAAGCCCCTGATCACGGAAATAAGCTTTCGGTGCCCTGACCAACCTCTTTTTGGTGTTTCCATAAAAAGCGGGCAGCGTGCGCGTTAAAAAAGTGCCGGACAACAAATCAAAATGATTCCGGACGGTCTGTCCGGTCACTTCAAGAAACTGTGCCATTTTAGATAAATTGAGGGGCTGCCCCTGTTCGTGGGCACAAAGTGTCAGCATCTTTATGAGCCGGGCACTATCGATACGAAAACCGAGCTGAGGAATATCACGTTCCACAAAGGTTCGAATGAAGTTCTCACGCCACAATATCGAGGCGCGATCCGATGTCGCCAAATAGCAATCTGGGAAGCCTCCTCTCCACCAAAGTCGGCGCAGCGCATCGTTATCCATATCTGTTTCCCGAAACTGAAATGGCGTCAAATCATGAAATGCAATTCGGCCAGCTAGACTTTCCGAACCCTGACGAATCAATTCCAATGATGCAGAACCGAGAACCAAAAAACGGCCGGGAGTACGACAAGCATCCACTTCAGAACGAAGAAGCGGAAACATCTCCGGTAATCTCTGAATTTCATCTAGGCAAACTGTACTCCCCCTGTTTGCCTCAAAAAACAGTTCGGCATCATCTAGCTTCCGCAAATCAGAAGGCCGTTCTAAATCGAGTTGAATACTTCCGGGGCATCCCGCCATCAACCGTCGTGCCAATGATGACTTGCCGCTCTGGCGTGCCCCAAGAATGGCAACCACCGGAAACAGTTCTAACAACTCCCGAATCTCTTCCTCCGCTTTTCGATCAATCCACATAACGAGAAGATGACTACTAACCGTGTAAATGTCAAATAGTTATTGCCACTTACACGGTAAAATCTAGAGAACAGCTGACTAACCCTACTGCATAAAAGCTCGGACTAAGCGGGCTTGTTCATAGGCGAAGGTTGGACACCGCGTCTACATGAAGGAATCAGCCCTGCGGAGGATCGAACCGGTAGCCGACCTGCCGGACGGTATGGATGAAAACCGGGGTGGCGGGATCGGGCTCGATCTTATTGCGCAAGGTCGTCACAAAGCGGTCGACGCTGCGATTGGTGACGATGCAGTCGTAACCCCAGACGGCGTTGAGGATTTCGTCCCGCGTCAGGGCGCGACCGGTTTTTTCGATGAAATAAGCCAGCAGGTTGAACTCCTTGGGCGACAGCTGGATTTCCTCGCCGTCGCGCGTCAGGCGCCGCGACGCTAGATCCAACCGGTAGTCGCCAAATTCCTCCACCTCGCTGGCCTCATCCTTTTTCGAACGGCGAAGGAGGGCGGCGGAACGGGCCAGCAGTTCGTTGATGCTGAACGGCTTGGTGACATAGTCGTCCGCGCCGATGTTCAGCCCCAGAATCACATCCGACTCTTCGCCCTTGGCCGTGAGCATGATGATCGGCATTTTCAGTCCCTCTGCCCGGATCAGACGGCAGATTTCATAGCCGTTGATCTTCGGGAGCATGATATCGAGGATGATCAGGTCCGGCTTGGCGTTCAGCGCGGTATTAAGCCCTTTTTCGCCGTCAGCGGCCGTCAGCACCTTGTACCCCTTGAATTCAAAGTTGTCCTTCAGCCCGGTGAGCATGGAGGGATCGTCTTCAACAATGAGTATCGTTTCCATGATGGTGTCTATGCTCCGTTTTTCCGATTGATTGGCAAGCGCACGGTAAAGGTGCTTCCCTGATCCTGCGGGCTTTCAACTTCGATGCGCCCTTTATGCGCATTTACGATGAATTGAACAATACTCAATCCCAGCCCGCAACCCTCGGTGGTGCGCGCCAGCGAGTTGTCGACCTGATAGAAACTGTCGAAAATCTTCTTGATCTGCCTTCCGGACAGACCGATGCCATTGTCCGACACCGCGAAGCAAACCTCGTCGGCTGCGACGAAGACGGACAGCTTGATCCGCTTATCGTCCGCAGTGTATTTGCAGGCGTTGTCCAACAGGTTGATCAAGACCGTGACGATCGCATCGTGATCGACCGGAATATCGGGCAGATTATCCGCGATATTCGTTTCAAGCCGACAGCCGTTGGCTTTGTATTTCGTGCAAATAGAATGGATGGAGTCTTCCACGATGGCGACGGGCGACGCCAGCTCCATGGTAAAGGCGTTCCGGTTCCGCTCCATGCGGGAGAACGAAAGAAAGTGCTCAATCATGCGGGTCAGCCGTTCGTTTTCCCGCGCAATCATGCGCAGGTACTCTTCCGCATGCGCTTCGTCGCGGGTGCGGCCTTCCAACAGGGTATCCACTAGCAGCCGCATCGAGGCCAGCGGCGTTTTCAGTTCATGCGAGACCGTCGCGATAAAGTCGTTTTTCATTTTGTTCAGCCGGATCTGTCGCCCCACCGCCTGAAAGGCGAAAACGCCGACCACCAGCATCAGCAGGATCACCAGCACGGCCGTCCAGATATAGACAGCAATCTGCCGCCCGGCCGCTTTGTCAAATATATCGCCGTCGGCAAAGAACAGCTCCACGCGGCCGTCCGGGAATCCCTTGGGAAGCGGTGCGGAGGCAATGGACGGGAACCTCTCTCCAAGTTCGCCGGCGATCAGGTTGCCTTGCGCATCAAAAACGCGGAATTGCGCATCCGAATCCGTAAATTTAGCCCGATAGCCGTCTAGCGCGGAGGCCAGCCCTTCGTTCGACATCAGAATCATTATTTCGCCAAACGGCATTGGATGGCGGACGACATACCGGCGCTCCCCTCCGATCAACACCGGCACCAGGACATCAATCGGGCCCGCAGGCGCGGAAAAGGTCTCCAGCGCCGCCATCGACTGCTCTTCCGCTGCGATTAAACGGCTCAACCTTTCGGAAAGCGCATCCCTTTCGGGGAACTCAATGTCCTGAATGTGTTCCTGGAGCTTCCGGGCAAGGACCACGTTTTGCGCCGTCGGCAATCTCTCTTTTCCGGAACCATTGAAAATGTCCCCTGCCACCTCTCGACAGAGCAGAGCCATCTGTTCCTGCCACACGTCCTCCACTTCAGCCTTCTGAAGCAGGGAAAGAAGCAGTAGCTTCACCGAAGCAGCCCACGGATCGCGCCGGCTCACCGTCGCGTCAATGGCATCCTCCCAACGCTCCAGCCGGGACAGACAGCGCACCTGCCCCGCCAGCGCAGTCTGCGCAATATGCGGATCGGCGGCAACGGTCAGCGGTTCATATTGTCTGGCCGCCGCCGCATAGTCCTGTTCGACGAATTCCATCTGCCAGGCTGCGGCCATGGACGTATCCAACGACGGGTCATTGGAAAAAGATGGAACACCGGTCGAGGGGTAGACCCGCGCTCCATTCAGATCCCAAATCACCACCCCTTGAAAATTTTCCTCCAGCACCAACCCGCGCAGAAGACCATAGGGATTCAACGCCCAGTTTTCCCCGCTAAGCGCATCAAGCCGCACATGAATCTGCTGCTTGGCCTGCTCTCCTGCATCTTCAAGCTTTTCCTGATAAATGGGGGTCAGCTTCTGCTGCACCACCAAACGCTCGTTGGCCACCACCCGGCTCATGAACCAGAGCAGGCTGATCGTGGGCAGCACGATGGCCAAGGACAGGAGCACTATCCATTGCAGCTGGTTGCTTTTGTTCATAGAGCCGGTATTCATGATTTATTCCTGCGAGGTTACCAGTTCGGCACGACCAAACAACACCGGATACTGCCAGGTGCCGTTGGTGTCATCCTGCCAGCCGAGCACCAGATTGCGTTGCGGCCCGGCCTGGTTGTCGCTCACCTGCACATCCATGCCAATCAGGGCTCCGGCCGATGGATTCGGCGTACCCAGCGTGGCCCACGGGAAGGCGACTTCTACGCGGTAGCCCTTTTCCGTGGTTTTGATTTTGTACACAACGTTCTCCGTTCGTTGGTGCTTATTTTCTTGCATGAAGGGCGTGGTGGCATCCCAGCAAAACGCATACTCATAGTCGGTGGGGCCAAAATGTTCACCCTTGGCATCGGTGGCATCGATGTACAGGATCGTGTTGTCGCTAAGCGGCCAAAGGATCTGCGAATTGTGATTCGGCGTGCTATCCGTTACATCCATGAAGACGTAAAGGTTTTCCGCATCCCAGAGCATCCGGAAGTCGGCGGAAAATGCGTTCCCGGGAATTGGTTCCCCATGTTCTACGCCTTGAATCCCCGACACGGTTTTCTCTACGGGATAGACCGTGGCTTTGTCCCAGCACCCATCCAGATCGCCGTCGAGTACGGGAACCGTTTGCGTCTGCATGATCTTGGCCGGTACCAGCTTTGCCAGCCGTTCCGCGTGTTCCTTTCGATGCAACTCCTCACTGATCTGTTCTTTGAGCTGGGAGATCTCCTGAATCGGTCCCAGCACCCTATCAATTCTCGGAACGTCGCTCACTTTGGTCTTTAGCGACAGGGTCTCCGGCCGCTCGTCGGTACAAACCGTTATCGTCATCGACTCAACCTGCTCTGCCAGTTTTCCAAACGCGACAGTCAACTTTTCAGCCAATTCGGCATCGGTTCCGGAATCGAACGTGGCCTGAATGCCAGCCACCCGGGCTAATCCGGCCGCGCTGACCAGCACGATCTTCTGTGCTTTGCCGACTTGCTGCTGAACAGCCTGGCTCAGCACCCCTTTTTCCAGCACCGAAGGCCCACACCCCAGTGCCGCCATGGACGCCTCAATAACCTCCGGCTCAAAGGCAACCACAACCGAGCGGTTTGTTTCCGCGATAATCAGCGGCGGCAGTTCAGACGACTCGGCCATCCTCTGCCGAAGCACCTGGAGCACCGGAGCTTTGTCCCGGCAGGTGAGAACCACACCGGGCCGAAACGGCATTCCCTCTGGAAGGGTCGCTTTGCCGGGCAGAGCGAATAGCGTCACCTGCTCAACGTTGTCAAGGAATCCAGCGGGAAGTGGCTCCCCGTTTTCTGTCTTCAGCAGCTGCTGTAGCTGCTGCTGCAGCAACTGGATCTGTGCAGGATTGTTGGTCGAAAGGGCCATACTCACGAGGCAGAACGCCTCGGAAGGAACCCCTTCGAGTCCGGCCTTGCCAAGGGTCGGAGTCTTGATCAGCTCATAGGCCATGTTCGGGACGCCTTCCTTAAGATTCGCCATGACATTCAGCTCGCTGCTGTCCACCTCGATGGAATGTGTCAATAGCAGGTCATCGATCCCCGCCACACCCAGCATGCCCGCGATCATCCGCACGTTCGGCGGAAGATCGGGCGCCTGCTGTAGTACCTGGCCATACAAGGTATCTGCATCCACCCAGAGCGTAGCGGCATTGCGTTGGCGCTCGAACTTGTCGATTTTCCGGAAGGTCGAGTTGCCGGAGGCGAGCGACGGTTCGGAACCCACCCCTTTGTAGAGATTGATGCAGGCAACCAGCTGTTCCCGTGGATAGGCCAAAAAGACAACCTTATCGTCATAAGCAACACTCGGCCCGTCCTGTATCTGCAGGACGGTCATGCCTTCAACGGGATCCAAGGGCTTGCCGGCTATGCCCAGACCGGCAATGATCATGCCGCGCAAGGCATCGCTGTCGCCGGGATGCAGCACGGCAACCGCAGCGGGTTCGCCGTCTTCAATATCCACGAGGCCAATAGCATAGCCCCGGATCTTCTTGAATTCCGCCATCATGCTCGGGTTTAAAAAACTAGCCATTAGCATGCCCGGTCCTGGGCCGCCCATAGCGTCTGAATTCATTTTAGCCAAGGCATTCAACGGATTTTCGAAAGGCGTGCCCTTGAGCGAATCAAGCATGGTTTCGACCTGCCCGCCCGGGCTTCCCAGCTCCAGATAGGCCAACGTTCCGAGCGGCATAAAAGCGGCCGGATCAAAGAATTGCAGGTTGTCCAAAACCGGCTTAGCCTTTTCCACCAGGTTCGCCTGATCGGAATAATCTTTCACCAGCCGGGTCAATGCGGCAGCCGCCCTGGTCTCGTCCTTCAACCGCACGTAGCACATGCCCTGACGGTACAGAGCCTGGGCAACGTGGTTGGCCGGTGCCGATGCGTCGTTCACAATTTTTTCATAGCTGGCTATCGCCGCCGTCAGATCGCCTTCAATCTCCTCGGCATAAAGCGCCTGCTGCAACAGTTCGCCCGACGGGACGGCATGGACCGCCCCGCAACACAACGTAACCGTTGCGAGGATACACAATATTCTGATGTTACTCAGTGTTCTCATAATCTATCTCCTATTAAAGTTTCCACTTACCACGAACGGGCGTATTCCCGCTTGTTCGGGAATGAACCTACGGAAAGAATGTTACCGGCGTGTTACGGTTTAATCCTATTACTGACAAACTACTACGCAGTTGAAACGGTTTCAATGCTCCGTTTCGGTAGCCATTCTGCAGGGCAACATAGCGCGTTTCAAACCCAGATATCCTACAGAAGGCAACGAAGTAGGACAGGAGCAATGGTGAATAATGGCAGACCGTAAGGCCCTTCGTCGCCTTCGTTACCTTCTGTAAAAAATGATCCGCTCTCGTTCAAATTCGTGGTTCGAAACCTGATCCGCACAGGCTCGCACTCGGTATGCATCGGGTAGGGTCCGCTCTCCGAGCGGACCGCGGACAGCTCGGAGAGCCGTCCCTACCCCAAACCCCGCCTTCATCCTGGCAATCCTGCCTGTCCTGAGCCATGTCGAAGGGGGAGATTTTTTAGCCACAAAAAGCACAAGAAGGCACAAAACTCATTAGTGTCAATTAGTGTGAATTAGTGGTTCGAAACCTGATCCGCACCGCCTCGCGGTTTACACAAAAAAATAGATCCCACGGATGTTTACCGCGCCATAAGCGCGGTCGTCCCACGGATCATTTCAGACTCAAAACGCGCAAAACTCATTAGTGTCAATTAGTGTGAATTCGTGGTTCGAAACCTGATCCGCACCGCCTCGCACTCGGTATGCATCGGGTGGGGTCCGCTCTCCGAGCGGACCGCGGACAGCTCGGAGAGCCGTCCCTACCCCAAAACCCGCCTCCATCCTGTCAATCCTGTTATCCCGTCAAAAAAAATCCGAGCTCCAGTCA
This sequence comes from uncultured Verrucomicrobiota bacterium, assembly GCA_964455665.1. GTDB lineage: Bacteria > Verrucomicrobiota > Kiritimatiellia > Kiritimatiellales > Tichowtungiaceae > Tichowtungia. Next base: position 1,285 of record CAYVYL010000017.1, on the reverse strand, counting down.
GAGAAACGCGGTGGGGACACCGCGTCTACATGAAGGAAGCTTTATGCGAAGGGTGGACCCGAATGGCACTAAATTAAGCATTTTTTAACCGCGGATGACGCTGATGTATACGGATGAAATACAGTGCGGACCTTTATAAAATAAAGGGTTTCGCCGCTCTCATTCATCTTTCATATTTCATCTTTCTGCCTCCGCTCTCAATACTCCTGAAACACCGCCTGCTCCGCAGCGACCAACGCGTCGTTCACATTCACCCAAACGCCCGCCTGCTCGATCCAGATCTCTGCCAAATAGCGACCATATTTCCCGCGCCGATCCTTCACCGTTTCAATGATAATTTCCTGACCGTCAATCAGCTCGCGCAGGAAGTCGCGCGACACCACCCCCAGCGCCTTCTCGGGGCCCGTCATCTCCGGCGCATTAATCCGAGACAACCGCAGCTTCTCATTGCGGATCCAAATCCCCAGCCCCAAATCGATATCCACCCGACACGTATCGCCGTCATACACCGACTGAACCTGCGCGGTATAATGGAACAGCTCCGCATCCTTCGAGATCAGATTCAGCTTCTTCCCCAACGCCGACACATAGCGCTCCAGCGTCGCAATTCTAAAATCCGAATCGCCACTTTCCAGGCGGCTCACGGTCGACTGCGTCAGCCCCGAATCCCGCGAAATCTTCGCCTGAGAAACGCCCGATCTCACGCGTTCAAACCTCAACAAAGGCCCGACATTCTGCCCATTTTCATCTTTCATATTTCATCTCTCCTCTTCCCTCTTCCCATCCTCTCGGAGCAACGCATAAACCCTGTATTCAAGCTCGACGCTTCGGCTCGACCTTTGACCTCAGATCTTTGATCTCCGTCTCCCCATTCAGGTTTCAAGTTTCTTCTCACTCCCGAGTTGCTCACCGTTGGTTCCATTCAGGTTTCAAGTTTCATATTTCAGGTTTCTCCCCACACCCCTCCATATGATATTAGATATATTTTTGCCTGCAAACGTCCAAATAACGGGAGTTTTATATCAGATATCATATAAGAAATGGAAGCATAGAAGAAAATTTTAACCGCCTGTCCTGAGTTCATCGAAGGGGTGGGTACGTTTTCCAATGTTTGGAAAAAATGAGGCAGGTTTTTCCAATGCTTGGAAAACACTAAAATAATAGGACTGACACCTTTTTTGACACCTTTTTCACCTTTTTCTAGTGCCATTCAGGACTGCCCCCTTTTCTGGACTGATAACCATATAGAGGTTCTTTGAAATAGGCTTCGGTCAAATGCAAAGTA
>CAYVYL010000016.1:29289-34536 GCA_964455665.1 uncultured Verrucomicrobiota bacterium | reverse complement strand
AACGGGAAGCACTCTATGATTTCACCATTCCCTATCTGACCCTCCACGGTGCGATTTTTGTCCGTCAGGATGAAGCTCAGATTCACGACAGCTCCGATCTGGCCGGAAAACGAATTGCCGTCATGGCAGGAGACAATGCGGAAGAGTATGTGCGCCGCGCCGCGCTCTCCGATCAGATCATCGCCACCCCGACCTTCGAAGAAGCGTTCCGCATGCTGGCCGACGGTCAAGCCGATGCCGTGATTGCTCAAAAGTTGATGGGCGTGACCCTGCTAAAGAAAACGGGTCTCCTGGGCATCAACGTGGTCGGAAAACCCAGCGATGAATTCAAACAGACCTTCAGCTTTGCTGTAAAAAAGGGAAATAGTGAACTCCTTGCACAACTGAATGAGGGACTGGCGATTATTGTGGCCAAAGGAACGCATCGCCGCCTCATGGACAAATGGCTTGGCATGAGTGAAACGTTCACCGCACGTTCACGTGTTCTGCTTTACGGTGATGACCCTGGCTATCCGCCCTATATGTTTCTCGACAAACAAGGTCGGCCTTCCGGCTTCCATGTAGAATTACTCCGGGCGATTGCCGCCAAAACCGGACTCAAGATCGCCGTCCAGCCTGACCCTTGGAGTGAGGTCATCCAGAAAATGGAGAACGGCGAACTCGATATCACCAGCATGCTCTATACACCGGAACGGGATCGGCTCGTAGACTTCTCGCTGCCGCACTCGGTGATGTATGCCTCGGTCTTCACCCGAACCGGAGCCCCGCCCTATACAGCCGATTTAAAAGGTCGCCGCATCGCGGTTCAAGAGGGCGATATGTTGCATGAATATGCACTTGCGCAAGGATGGGGAGACACACTGACCCGCACGGCAAGCGAGGAAGAGGCCCTGGCTCTGCTGGCGGATGGAAAAGTGGATTTTGTCCTAGGCTATCATATCCCGGGGACCTACTGGATTCAGAAAAACGGCTGGAAAAACATACGAGACGCCGAGCCACATCTGATAAAAACGAAATACTGCTTTGTTGTTCAGGAGGGAAACCACGAACTGCTGAGTCTCCTTGACGACGGTCTGCGGCAACTGAAAGAAACCGGAGAATACAAAACAATCTATGACAAATGGCTGGGCGGGCTCGACGACACTCGCCGCCCCATCCCGCTTTGGTTCTGGATCGCCGCCTACGGAATAGGCAGCACCGTAATCATACTGTTCGGGGCCAATTGGGTTCTCCGACACCAAGTCCATAAAAAGACAGCCGAACTGCGCAAAAGCGAAGAACGCTTCGAAATCGCGGCAACCGCCGGCAGAATCGGGGTATGGGATCGGGATATCGTTCATAACCAACTGGTCTGGGATGATCGGATGTTTGAACTGTACAGAGTGAACCCGACTGAATTCGGCGGGACCTACGAAGCGTGGGCCGCCTGCATCCATCCCGACGACCGGGCCGACGCAGAACAAGCTATAAAGCGGGCCAAACTCGGCGAAAAGGATTACAACGCCGAATTCCGGATTATCCGCCCTGACGGTGAAATCCGCCACATCCACGCGTTCGGCAAAGTGATTCGCGCCAAAGACGGATCCCCCCTGCGCATGATCGGCACCAATCAGGACGTTACCGAGCGCTGGGAAGCGGAGCAACAGCTTCTGGAAAGCGAAAAAAACTTCCGAGCCATGATCGAAACCCTTCCGTTCGCCATTTTCCAGTCAACCGGCTTGGAACAGAGGTGCATCTATCTAAACTCGACTTTCCATCAGTTTTTCGGCTATACTATCAAAGATAACCCCTTCGTTTCAGACTGGTTTATCCGGGCTTATCCAGACGCAACCTATCGCAAACAGATTGAAGCCGAGTGGACCGAAAAAGTTCAAACAGCACTCCAGACACACCTCCCCATTGAGCCGATAGAAACCGTTGTAACCTGTAAAGACAGAACCAAAAAAAATATTCTGTGGGGATACATCGCACTGGAAAATATAAATTATGCTTATGGAATGGATCTAACGGAACGCAAACAAGCCGAAGAATCGCTGAAAGCCCGTAATGAGGAGCTGGGGAAATTTAACAAAGCTGCGGTCGGCCGCGAACTACGGATGATCGAGCTGAAAAAAGAGGTGAATGCCCTCTGCCGGAAATCCGGCGCGCCGGAGATTTACCCCTGAGTGATCAATAAAAAAACCACACCCCCGCCTGGAGCATCGCATGAAAATAAAATTGAAAAGTAAATTACTCACGCTGTTTCTCCTGATTGCGATTGTTCCGCTAGCCATCACCGGACTCATCGCCTATAAAAAAACTGCGCAATCAATTCAAACGCTTCAATATGAAAAACTGAATGCACTGGCTGACAAGCGGGTGGAGCGCATCAATGAATTGATTGCGGAGCGGCAGCGCGACATCATTCTCCTGTCACAATCTCATGAATTCCCGGATACGGTCAGGGCCTATGCCGCGGCTTTCGCCGCCGGCGGGGCGGACTCGCCGGCCTATCAGGAACTGAAGCACAAACACGGCACCTACCTCTCAAACTATGCGGACGCGTTAAAAATCCATACTATTTTTATCATTACGCCGGAGGGTGATGTTGTGTTTACAACAACCCAAGAGAGCGAGTTGGGAACCAATCTACTGACCGACCCCCACAAAGAAGCCGATCTGGCCCGGGTCTTCCGTTTGGCGGCAGAAGGCAGGCCAGTCGAAACGTTGACGGTCGAGTACCACGCTGTATCGGATGAAATGACCGCTTTCGTCGCGACACCGGTGATGGAAGACGGGCGCATGGCCGGGGTTCTGGCATTCCAGCTTTCAATCGATAATCTGTACATTTTCGCACGGGACTACAACGGGCTGGGAAACACCGGGGAAATGGTTCTGGGGATTCTTGAAGGAAAGAAGATTCTGATAATCGCGCCGACCCGTCACAACCCGAACGCAGCCTTGCAAAGCGATGTGCTGCTCGGCTCAAACGATGCAAAGCCGATTCAGAAAGCGGCACAGGGGGAGTCGGGGGAAGGAACCTTCACGGATTACCGGGGAGAGTCGGTTCTCGCGGCATGGCGATATCTGCCGAAATTGAACCTCGGGATGGTGCTTAAAATTGATGCAAACGAGGCCTTCGCTCCGAACCAAATCCTCGCCAAATCGTTTGGTGCGCTTGGCGCCATCACGCTGCTGCTGGTCTTCGCCCTATCGCTGGGGGTCGCCCGCTCCATAGCCAACCCTGTCCGAGAGTTGACCCGCGCCACAGGCCAGATGGCATCCGGTAATGCAGGTGTACACGTCAACATCCAAACCGGTGATGAAATTGAAGTGCTGGCAACGGCCTTCAACCAGATGGCAATCAGTCTGGATATCGCGCACGAAGAATCCAAGCAGCAGGACTGGCTCGACACCGGCATCGTCGGCCTCGACAATGTGATGCGCGGTGAGAAAGAACTCTCCCTGCTTTGCACAGATATTATCACCTATCTTGCCCGCCATCTGGATGTTCAAGTGGGAACCCTTTCCCTCGCCGATCGCGAGAACTCTCAGCTGATTCTGGCTAGCGGCTACGCCTATAAACAAAAACCGGGCGTACCAACCACCTTCCGCTTCGGAGAAGGACTAATCGGTCAGGCCGCTCAGGAGAAAAAGCAAATTGTCATCAACGATGTGCCGAAAGACTACATCACCGTTACATCCGCTCTGGGGGAAATGGTTCCTAAAAGCATCCTCTGCGCTCCGCTTCTGTATGAAGATCAGGTGAGTGGTGTGGTCGAGCTGGGGTCGATCACGGCTTTCACCGACCTGCAGCTGCAATTGCTAGACCAAACAACGGAACGAATCGCCATCACCATTCACGCCGCGCAGTCACGCAAAGCAATGAAGGTTCTTCTGGAAGAAAGCCAGGCGATGACCGAAGAACTGCAGTCTCAGCAGGAGGAGCTGGAACAAAAAAATGAAGAGTTCGCCGCACAACAGGCGGAACTGGAGCAAGGAAGACGAGAGAGCTGATATGGCTACTGAAACAACAAAACCCATCCGTCTGAATGCACCGTCTCCCATTCACCCCGGGTGGATTCTATTCCTGACGATTGCTTTCGGCATCCTTCTGCCGCTGGTCGGAACACAAATGCTTGAAAACGCCCTGCCGAGATGGCAAGCCGCCTCGACGCCCCTCCACTCCACACTCGAAGTCATGGGCGCCGTGTTCGGGCTGGTTCTCGCAATCGTCATTCTTTTCTCGCGGCACAGAAAGTGCGCATCCCGCGGACAGAAAATTGCCTGTGCATTGATCTCGATGAGCGTGCTCGACATCTTCCACAGCTGTGTGCAAGCCGGAAACTCTTTTGTCTGGCTGCACAGCCTCGCTGTGCTGGCTGGCGGAATCTTTTTTGCATGCGTGTGGCTACCCGATCGAGAAATGGCTCGCGGGCAAGCGGCATCCAGAGCGGCGAGCGTTCTGCTGGGGTCTGTGCTGGTCGCGACGCTCTCCCTTCTCCATCCGGACTGGGTCCCCCCCATGGTTGTGAACGGACGCTTCACGCTCGCCGCCTCTGCGCTCAACGTAATCGGAGGCGGGTTGACCCTTGTAGGCGGGTTCGCTTTTGCCTTCTTCTATTACAAAAAACAGGAGCTCGAAGACCTCTTTTTCCTATCTCTATGTATTCTTTTCGGAAGCTCCGGCATCATTTTCTACTATGCGAATATCTGGGATGCCGGCTGGTGGTTCTGGCACGTGATTCGCTTTGGCGCGTACCTTTTGCCGTTCTGGCTAGTCGTTTTCGCCGATCACCTTGCGGAAAACAAGGCAATCGCCAATCAGATCAAAATGGCCGCCGCCATCGCGGACGGGGATTATTCTGTAAACATCACCCCCCAACATGATCAGGACGAACTGGGAATGACTCTTCGGTCGATGTCCCTTGTCCTCCGAGAAAACCGGCAGCACCGGAATGAACAGGATTGGCTCAAAACCGGCATCTCTCAACTGAGCGAGGTGATTTCCGGTGATCAAGCCCTTACCTCCCTGGCGGCGAACGCGATTTCGGAACTCACCACCTATTGCGATGCTCAGATCGGTGCCCTCTACCTGCTTGACGAAAAAACCGGAACCCTAAAGCTCACCGGATCGTATGCGTATACAAACCGCAAAAACCTGTCCAATCGTTTCAAGCTTGGAGAGGGGCTGGTGGGACAGGTCGCGCTGGAAAAACAGCAGATCCTGATTAAAAACATTCCCGAAGATTACATCCGGATCCGCTC
>CAYVYL010000016.1:0-29189 GCA_964455665.1 uncultured Verrucomicrobiota bacterium | reverse complement strand
AAAAACAGCAGATCCTGATTAAAAACATTCCCGAAGATTACATCCGGATCCGCTCTCAACTGGGTGAACGGGTTCCCCGCTTTATCTGCGTAAGCCCCTGCCTTCATGAAGGGCGTGTCAAAGGTGTCATTGAGATCGGAAGTTTCACTGAATTTTCTGAACAACAACTAGAGTACCTGTCCCATGTGGTCGATGTTCTGGGACGGGCCCTTGAAAGCGCAGAAGGGCGGACCCAGCTGGCTGTCGCACTGGAGGACTCTCAGGCACTGGCCAAAAAGCTACAGACGCAACAGGAAGAACTGAAAGCCTCCAACGAGGAACTGGAGGAACAGACCCAGGCGCTGCGGCAGTCCGAAGAAGAACTCAAAAGCCAGCAGGAAGAGCTTCAGGTGACCAACGAGGAGCTGGAAGAAAAAACGGAATATCTGAAACGTCAGAAACGGGAACTAATGGACGCCGCCGAAGAACTCGAACAGAAGGCCGCCGAACTGGCCCGCACCAGCAAATATAAGTCCGAATTCCTTGCCAACATGTCCCACGAACTGCGCACGCCGTTGAACAGCCTGCTGATTCTGGCCAGCCTGCTGGAGGAAAACACTGACGGCAACCTGACCGCCGAACAGGTGGAATCCGCTCACGTGATTCACGGTTGCGGAAAAGATCTGCTTTCGCTGATTAACGAGATCTTAGATCTCTCAAAAATTGAGGCCGGTCAGATGAGCCTCCTCATCGAACCGGTATCTGTCGACAAACTCGCAGAAGAGATCCGGCGGGGATTCCGGCATGTTTTCGACAGCAAGGGGCTGAAATTTAAGGTCAACATTCAAAACGGTTCGCCGACCCAAATCATCAGCGACCGGAAGCGGATCGGTCAAATTCTGAAAAACCTAATCTCCAACGCTGGCAAATTCACCGAAAAAGGAAGCGTTACGGTGACCTTCAGTTCGGGCACTCTGCGCCGGGAGCCTTGTTTGATCATCTCCGTAAAAGACACCGGCATGGGAATTCCTGCAGACAAACAGAAACTCGTTTTTGAGGCGTTCCAGCAAGCCGAAGGAAGCATCACGCGCAAATACGGCGGAACGGGGCTGGGACTATCCATCTCCAGAGAGATGGCTCGCGTTCTGGGCGGCGAAATCCGTCTGAAAAGCACCCCGAAAAAAGGGTCTGTCTTCAGCGTGCACCTTCCGCTGAATGCCGAAACAGTAATCAGCGAACAAGGCACGGACACCCCGCCAGCACCCACTAAAAAACGCACCCGCCCATCCGTCCGGCTCGAGAATCCGGTGTTCGGATCTGTGCCAGACGACCGCGACAATCTAAAGCAAACAGACAAAGCCATTCTGGTTGTCGAAGATGATTCAACCTTTGCGAAAATTCTTCTCCAGCAGTGTCATGATAAAGACCTGAAATGCTTAATTGCATCCACCGGCGAAGAAGGTCTTTATCTCGCGGAAAACTACCTCCCCGATGCGGTGATTCTGGATCTCAAACTGCCGGGAATCGACGGCTGGTCGGTGCTAGACCAGTTAAAAGACAACATTAAAACGCGGCATATCCCGGTGCACATCATGTCGGCGGAAAACCCCTCGCAGAACGTACTGAATAATGGCGCAATCGGATTCCTGAAAAAACCGGTGGGAACCGGCGAGCTTCAAGAAGCGTTTGAGCGCATCGAAGATGTGCTGGAGCGCAAGATGAAAGACCTGCTGGTCATTGAGGACGATGCCACCCTTCGAAAAGCCATCCTGAAACTGATCGGAAACGGCGATGTGATCGGATCCGGTGCCGGAACCGGCCAAGAGGCTCTGGAGCAGTTGAGGTCGAAAAAACACGACTGCATCGTTCTGGATCTGAACCTGCCCGACATGACCGGATTCGAATTTCTGGAGAAAGCGGAAGCGGATCAAGACATCACCCTGCCACCGGTTATCGTCTATACTGGGCGAGAACTCACCCGGGAAGAGGAAGCCGCGCTGATCAACTACTCGGAATCGATCATCGTCAAAGGGGTACGTTCTCAAGAACGGCTTTTCGATGAGGTCTCCCTCTTTCTGCATCGAATGGTCAAAAAAATGCCGGATCAGAAACGAAAAATGATCGCCAACCTACACGACGCAAACCAGATGTTCTTAAACAAAAAGGTTCTGATTGTGGATGATGACATGCGGAATCTGTTTGCCCTGTCCAACTCGCTATCGGCCAAGGGAGTTCAAACCATCAAAGCGCAAGACGGCCAAAAAGCCCTGGATGAGCTGGAGAAAAACCCCGACATCGAACTGGTGCTAATAGACATCATGATGCCCAGTATGGATGGATATGAAACCATGGGCCACATCCGAAAGCAGAACCGTTTCGCGCACCTGCCCATCATTGCCCTGACTGCAAAAGCAATGAAAGCCGACCGCCAGAAATGCATTGAAGCCGGTGCCAATGATTATCTGTCAAAACCAGTCGATCTCGACCGCCTGTTCTCCATGATGCGGGTCTGGATGTACCGATAGCCGTAACCAAACAGGAGCAAAGTAGGCAGAATGATTTGTAGGCAGAATAATAATTTCCACTCTGCGGAGAATCCGAATCATTCTGCCTAAACTCGATGTTTCATATAGAAAAACGTGCCGGAATGAATGGAAAACGAGTGATAAGCGCCTCATTATTCGCGTGTATTGGCGTCCATGAACCACTTCGTTATTTCCTTCGGAAATTATGCGTCGCTTCGCTCACGCGCGGTTTATTTTCCAATCTAGGATAATTGCCCATGAACCGGGACACAGAAAAAGTTGAAATCGACCGGCTGCTCGATGCCATTTTCAAAAAATACGGCTACGATTTCAGGCACTACGCCCGCGCTTCGATCGAACGGCGGGTCCGGCACTTTCTGGCTAAATCCGACTGCCGCACCATTATGGAAATGGTTGAACGGGTGGTGAAAGAGGAGGAGTTTTTCGGCAAGTTGGTGCGGGAGTTTTCGATCACGGTGACGGAACTGTTTCGCGACCCCCAGGTTTACGCAAGCATACGTAAGAATGTGATTCCGTTCCTTAAAACCCACCCGTTCGTCAAAATCTGGCATGCCGGCTGCGCAACCGGCGAGGAGGCCTACTCGCTGGCGATTGTTCTGAAAGAGGAGGGTCTGTACGACCGGGCCACCCTCTTTGTAACCGACTTTAATGACGAGGCGCTGGAAAAAGCAAAGCTCGGCATCTACCCCATCGATAAGATGAAGCAAGCCACACAGAACTATCTGGCGGCCGGAGGCAAAACCTCTTTTTCGAAATACTATGAGGCCCAGAGCCACTCGGTGGCCATGAACAAGACCCTTCGCAAAAACATGACGTTTGCAAACTACAACCTGGTGACGGACGGCATCTTCGGCGAAATCCATTTTGTTCTCTGCCGCAACGTACTCATTTATTTCGACCGGGACCTCCAGAACCGGGTGTTCGAACTCTTCAGCGGAAGCCTGATTCGCGACGGCTTCCTCTGTCTGGGCACAAAAGAAACACCAAATTTCTCAACCGCCCGCGATCACTTTGACCCCATCGATGCGAAAACAAAAATCTACAAGAAACGACCATGACCTCCCTTCCGAGCCATCCTGTTACCGCGCGCAACACCCCACCCTCCGCCTTCCAGGCCGTCGTCATCGGTGTGTCGGCCGGCGGAATGCACGCGCTCAGCACCCTGCTGCCCGCCCTGCCGAAAGACTTCCCCCTGCCGATCCTGGTGGTTCAGCACCGTCTCGCCGGAAGTGACGACTATCTGGCGCACAGTCTGGATCAACTCTGCGCGATCCATGTCAAAGAAGCCGAAGAAAAAGAGCCCCTTAAAGCGGGATGGGTGTACATCGCGCCAGCCGACTACCACCTGCTTGTCGAACGGGACCAAACGCTCTCCCTGTCCGTTGATGACAAGGAAAATTATTCGCGTCCATCCATCGATGTGCTGTTTGAAAGCGCGGCCTATGCGTGGACATCCGCACTCATCGGCGTTATACTGACCGGAGCAAATTCCGACGGAGCCAGAGGGTTGGCGCTGATCAAAGAAAAAGGAGGAATCACCGTGGTTCAAAACCCGACGACTGCAGAGTATGATGTCATGCCCAAAGCGGCCCTTGCCTCCGCAAAATATGTGCTGGATCTCGCGAAGATCGGCGAACTGCTGAAAACCCTCGCCAGCCAAGCAATAGACCCTGATTCGAACTGAATGAACAACCGAAAGAAACCCCAATGAACAGCCCCGCCAGAGAAAAACCGGCAGTCCGTCAGAAAATCCTGATTGTTGACGATAAAAAGGAGAATCTTTTCGCGCTCGAAAAGATTCTAAAGCATGCCGATGCGGACGTCGTTCAGGCGCTGGACGGCCAGACCGCTCTGGCGCAAGCGCTCGAACACGACTTCGCGGTGATCATTCTGGATGTGCGAATGCCCGGCATGGACGGTTATGAAGTCGCCGAACATCTACAGGGAGACAGCAGCACAAAGAACATCCCCATCATTTTTGTCACCGCGGAATACCCCGAAGAAAAACACATGTTCAGAGGGTATGAAGCCGGGGCCATCGACTATATGCTCAAGCCCTACTCCCCAAAAATTCTGCTCAGCAAAGTAAACATCCTGCTGGAAATGGATCGCAACCGGAGCGAACTGCAACGGCACCGCGATGAGCTGGAAGAACTCATCGCAGAGCGGACGACAGAACTCTCGGCCGCAAATGAAGAACTGTTACAATTTAGCTGGTTGCTGGAAAAAAAACAGGGAATCAAAACGGATTCGGTAGATCCGGCCTATGACGATGTAATGCAACTCAACCGCGACGGTCTGATTCTAAACGCCGTCGGGGCCGACACCCTCAAACAAATATCAAACGACATCATGGATCTGCTCGACACCTCCATGGCCGTTTACGAAAAAAACGGCGACTACGCCTTCGGAATATTTGTGTCCAACTGGTGCGGCACGCTGGACAACGCCTCCCGCGCCCTGTGCGAAACGGATGACAACCGCAAGGCGCTGGACTGCGGAAAGTGGCTCTGCCATGAAAGCTGCTGGAAAATATCCAACGCCGCCATGGATTCCGGCAAGCCGGTTGATGAGGCCTGTTGCGGAGGAATACGCATGTATGCGGTTCCCATCCTTTCCGGCGACCAAATCATCGGTGCCGTTAATTTCGGGTATGGCACCCCTCCTCAGACCGCAGCCGAACAGAAAGCCATCGCCGAAGCCTACCAGCTCGATCTGAAAACCATTCAGCACAATGCCGAAAACTACAAACCACGCCCCCCTTTCATTATCAATGTCGCCAAACGCCGCCTGCAATCCATCGCCCACCTGATCGGTGAAATTGTTGAACGAAAACAGATAAGCGAACAGCTCGCCGAGAGCGAAGCGCGCTACGACCAGCTAGCCTGTCAAAACCGTATCATCGTATGGGAAGTAGATACGAACGGGCTCTACACCTATTGTAGCCATGTCGTTGAAAACGTTCTGGGTTACCGCCCCGATGAAATCGTTAGTAAAAAACATTTTTATGATCTGCACCCTGAAGAAGGGCGCGACGCCTTCAAAAAGACGGCGTTTGAGGTTTTTTCGCGCAAGGAAGTTTTCCAAGGTTTAGAAAATCCGGTTGAAACTAAAGAGGGTCGCATCGTGTGGATGTTAACCGCCGGAATTCCACTGTTGGATGAGCAGGGAAAACTGCTCGGCTATCGCGGTTCCGACACCGACATCACCGACCGCAAACGGGCTGATGATACGCTCAAAGAGAAGATCCGGGAACTGGAACGCTTCAACAAAGCCTCCGTCGGGCGCGAACTGCGGATGATCGAACTTAAAAAAGAAATCGAGGCCCTGCAACGCAGACTAGCAGACAACTCGGCGGAAAGAACCGCCACATAAAGTGACCCGACTGGCTTAGGAATAAAAAATGGACGAAAAAGAAACCGTAGAAACCCTCGTATGTCGGCCGGTCTGTTCATGTTGAAAAAATAAATCTTTCTTGTTTGCTAAACGCACTAAAAACCGCCGAACATGAAGCTAGAGAAAAATGAAGCCGCAAGATATCACTATGAATTTGCCCGCTGACAGCACCGGAGACTCCCTCGCCGCGCTGTGGATGAGCTCCTCATTTCTTTCCGACTTGATTGTTCTGAACAGAGTGGATGAGATGGCCCAGCACCTATGTGAACAGCTGCGCGAATTAACCGGAGCCAAAACCGTTGTCTTTTTCCTGCATACCGACTCCTGCTCAGATTGTGAGCCGCTCTATGTCTGCCCGCAACGCCGCGCCGCACTGTTCGCTGACGGCAGGTTTGCCCAACTATGTCCGGCCTGCCACCCCGAAGAGATCCCAGTGGAAGTCGATCAGATTCCTGAAGACGATCCGCTTCGAAAACCGCTGACAGATGCCGGTGTGAAAAACCTGCTGCGGTTTCCCATCCGCGGGGCGGAGCAGCTCATGGGATCCTTTGTGGTTATGGATCTGCCGGATCCCCAACGTTCCAGTGAAATTCTCACCATGATGGAATTCCTCGGCCCGACCATCGCGCTGGCAATTCAGAACTGTACGTCACGGCAACAAATTCAAGCACAGCACGATTCCCTGAAAACGATGCTGAAATCCCGTACGGCCGAGATCGAAGAGGCCACCCAGGAGCTCAACGCCGCGCGCCTCGCCGCGCTCAACATGATGGAAGATGCCCTGGTCGCCAAAGAGAAGCTGGAACTGACGCAGTTTGCGGTCGACCACTCCGCCGACGCCATCTTCTGGATCAATTCCGACGCCTCTTTCTCCTATGTCAACAAAGCCGCCTGCGAAAAACTGGGCTATACGCAGGATGAACTGCTGAGCCTGTCTGTTTTTGACATTGATCCGGAACTCCCCGCTAAAAAGTGGCCCGGACACTGGGAAGATCTCCTGCGTCAAAAAGTGATGCGCTTCGAAACAACTCACAAAACAAAGCTCGGAGAAACGTTCCCGATCGAAGTGTTGTCCAGCACCATCCAATTCCAGGACAAGAAATATGTCTGTGCGTACGCTCGTGACATCACGGAACGCAAACAGGCACGAACCGCTCTGGAAGAATCCCGTCAACTGCTGTCCACCATCATCGACACTCTACCTGCCCGCGTGTGGTGGAAAGATCGCGACTCCCGCTATATAGGCTGCAACATCCATGTTGCGCAGGATGCCGGCCTCGACCATCCAGATCAAATGATCGGGAAAACCGACTTTGACATGATCTGGGCAAGTGAGGCGGAGAGGTTTGTAGCCAACGACCGCGGCGTGATCGAATCCGGCATGCCAAGGTTCCACAATGATAAGCCTCAGGTTCTAGAAGACGGCAGTACCCGTTGGGTTAACATCAGCCAGTTTCCTCTCAAAGATACGAAAGGGAAGATCATCGGCACGCTGGGAACCTATGTCGACATCACGGAACGCAAACAGTCCCAACTGGAGCTGGAAGAATCCCGCCGCTTACTGCGCACAATCATCGACACCATGCCCGGCCGTGTCTGGTGGAAAGACCGCGACTCCCGCTTTTTGGGCTGCAATATCCACCTTGCCCATGATGCGGGACTCGACCGTCCGGAGCAACTGATCGGGAAAGACGACTACGATTTTTGTTGGAGCGATGAGGCCGACCACTATCTCGCCGACGAACACGAAGTGCTTGAATCCGGCAAGCCCAAGCTGGGCATTGAGGAATCCCATCGTCAGGCGGACGGAAGCATTCACTTGATTGAAACCAATAAGATCCCGCTTCGATCTCCCGATGGGGAAATTATCGGAACCATGGGCACCTATGCCGACATCACGGAACGTAAACAGGCTCAAACAGAACTGGAAGAATCCCGCCGCTTCCTGCGCACAGTCATCGACACCATTCCCGTCCGTGTTTTCTGGAAAGATTCCAACTCCACCTATCTCGGCGGGAACAAAGCCTTTGCCGAGGATGCCGGGCTGAACGATCCGGCTGAACTGGTGGGAAAAACAGATTTTGATCTCTTCCAGCGCAAGGAGGATGCCGCAAGTTTCCGGGCGGATGACGCGAAGGTCATCGAATCCGGAAAACCCAGGCTTGATTTCGAAGAAGCGCAGCTTCATAGCGATGGAATCAATCACTGGCTTCTGACCAACAAACTGCCCCTAACGGACCCTCAAAATAATGTCATCGGCGTTCTGGGAACCTACGAAGATATCACGGAACAAAAACGGATGCGGGAGACCATCGAAAAACGAATTCTCGCCCTGACCCGTCCGCTGGAAGATATCGGATACATCGCATTTGAAGATCTGTTCGACATCGCTGGAATTCAGAAGATTCAGGATGAATTCGCCCAGGCGACCGGCGTCGCCTCCCTTATATTAACTCCCGACGGAACGCCCATCACCAAGCCGAGCAACTTTACCCGGCTGTGCAAAGACATTATCCGCAAAACAAAAAAAGGATGCGCCAACTGCAAGAAATCGGATGCGGCGGTCGGGGTTTATAATCCGGACGGGCCGATTGTGCAGCCCTGCCTGAGCGGCGGGCTGTGGGATGCGGGGGTCGCCCTCACCGTTGGCGGAAAACATGTCGCCAGCTGGCTGATCGGCCAGGTGCGCGATGAAACCCAAACCGAAGAAAAAATGCGGGCTTACGCCAAAGAAATCGGTGCGGATGAAAACGATTTTATGGAAGCCTACCGGCAGGTTCCAGAAATGTCCCAGGAGCACTTTGGAGAAATCGCTCAGGCCCTCTATACGCTGGCCCAACAGCTCTCCACTTCCGCCTACCAAAACGTCCAGCAGGCCCGGTTTATTGCGGATGAAAAACGGCGCACTGCGGAATTGCAACGCCTCTCGACTGCCATTGAGCAATCCCCGGAGTCCGTGGTAATTACCTACCTAGACGGCATCATTCAGTACGTCAATCCGGCGTTTGAAGAAGTGAGCGGTTATTCGCGCGAAGAGGCCCTCGGGCAAAATATCCGTTTTCTGGGAAGCGGAAAGCACAATCAGGCATTTTATTCTAACATGTGGAAAACCATCCAAGCCGGGAACATCTGGAAAGGCCGGTTCATCAATCAACGCAAAAACGGCCAACTCTATACTGAAGACGCCATCATCTCACCGATTAAGTCGCCGGATGGAACCATTACGAACTATGTGGGCATCAATAAGGACATCACCGATGAGCTGGCCCGCGAAGAACAGCTCCAGCAGGCTCAGAAAATGGAAGCGGTGGGTCAGCTCGCCGGCGGGATTGCGCACGACTTCAACAACATTCTGCAGGCGATCCTCGGCTTCAGTGAACTGCTGTTCCCCTCCGTTGAAAACGAAGAGATCCCCAGAAACAACGTACTTGAAATCCAGAAAGCGGCCAAACATGCGGCCGACCTAACCAAGCAACTGCTGGTCTTCAGCCGCAAACAGCCAGTTCAAATTAATTCGATGGATCTCAATGCCTCCATCACCGAAACCCGAAAAATACTGACCAGTATCATCGGAGAAAACATTCAGATCATTGTGGATCTCCAGCCGGATCTTAACTTGATTCAGGCCGATGAACAGCAAGTGAGCCGCGTCGTCATTAATCTGACCATTAATGCCCGTGATGCAATGCCTAAAGGCGGCCAGCTGACTCTTCGCACCCGAAACGTTACGTTCTCGGATGATGACGTAAAAGCCTCCATAAAAGCATGCGCGGGAGATTTTGTCTGCCTGAGCGTTAATGATACCGGCACCGGCATGTCCGAAAAAACCATGCAACATATTTTCGAGCCGTTTTTTAGCACCAAAGCCCCGGGAAAAGGAACCGGACTGGGACTGGCCTCGGTTTACGGAATCGTTCAGACACACCATGGATGGATCAACGTCTACAGCGAAGAGGGAAGCGGATCGACCTTTAAAATCTATTTCCCGGTTTCGGCAAACGAATCCCCCACCCCCAAAGACCCTGATTCTAAACAGCGGACGATGGATGAGGTTCACGGCAACGGACAACGCATTCTCATTGTCGAAGACGATCCCTCAGTCCGCCAACTGTCTGAACATGCCCTGAAAAGTGCCGGATACACCGTTGCAACCGCCACCAACGCGGAAGAGGCCCTGGAGATCTTCGAAAAAGCGGGCGGCGGCTTTGACCTGCTCTTCAGCGATGTGATTCTGCCAAACCAAAACGGCGCGGATCTGGCTGCAACCCTCCAGAAAACCAATCCCAACCTACCGATTATACTCTGCAGCGGCTACTCAGGCGACCGCATCCGAAAAGCGGGAATTAATCAGGAAGGGTTCTTTTTTCTTGAAAAACCATTTTCAATCGTCAATCTGTTAATACTCGTTCAGCAGATCTTTTCATCTAAAAACCAAGAGTAGGGAGATTCTCTTATGGCAACTGTTTTAATCATTGATGATGATCCGGCAATACGAGATGTTTTTTCACAGTTTCTCGAAAACAATGGCTACAGCGTGGAAACTGCTGCGGAAGGGAAAGAGGGGCTGATGAAAATGCGTCAACTCACTCCGGATCTAATCATCACAGATATCATAATGCCCGGAATGGATGGTCTCGAGGTGCTGCAGCACATTCGGAATTACTCTCGGGATGTGCCGGTCATCGCCATCTCCGGCGGCATGAAAACCTCCGCGATCAACTTCCTACCGCTCGCCAAGCGGTTCGGCGCCTGTAAGTCGCTGAAAAAGCCGGTCGCGCAGGACGCTCTGCTTCAGGCGGTCAAAGAGCTCCTCCCCAGCTCCGCAAAGGGATAATTACTCCTCTACCGGAAACTGTTTTTCGAAATAAACCACTCCCGCCTGAGGACAAATCGTAACCAGATAGTTCCGCAGCAGACGCGCGCCGATCCGCACGCCGCCGGGTGAGGCGGCAACGGACGGGTTGGAAAACTCAAGGCCCGAGTCGAGCTGCACACGTGAGACAGCGCCGCCTGTTCCCGTCGCCACTTCAAAATCGCCCGCCGGATCAATCAGAATCATTTCCGCACGCCCGTCCACGGTTCCACGCACCACACAGGCCCCCGCGCGGTCCACCAACGGCAGACTGGCAACCAATAGGCCCGGATTCGGCTCATACGACTCGGTCGTCTTCAGAATAATCTGACCAACAGAATAAAGGAACTGCACCTGTTCGAACTTTCGCAGAACATCCCAGCCCACAATACCCCGAATCTGCGGGTCCTGAATCTCCCGGGCTGGCAAACCAAGCGGCCCATTGGCCAGCCGGACATACACTAGCGCATTTTCGATAAACATCTGCCCCAGCCGCAAAGAGGGAATCAGCGCCAAACACGACGTCATCTCATCGCCCGAAAGCCGAGCCAGTACCGCCTTATTCTGCTCCCCGACCGGCCGGGCGCCGATTTTCTGTGCGATATCGAACTCAAGCAAACTCCTCGATGCAGTGCAATCGAGCAGCACAGGCCACTGAACGCCGAAGTTCCCATACAGGTTCACCACAGGGCGCAGAGTCTCTTCTTTTTCTGTGAGCATCGGTAGCGCCTCCGCCCGCGTTGGATGCAACCGTCCCCCGCCGCGAATCTGCGGCCCGGACGGCGTGTTATAAATCCCCAGCCCAAAAATACGCGGGTCGTCCACCCTCTTCAAAAAGGCCTGCTGCTGTTTCCATGAAATCGGCTTCGCCGTTTCCAGCTCCGTCGTTTTGCACCCAACCATCACCAACAACGTGCCCATCAAAAAAAAGCTCATGCGTGTTTTCATACAACTCCCGTTTTTTTTGCGTCAGAAGACCCTTCAGCGTCTAAAACAACCTTTCATATCACGCCCAGCTTCCGAAATCGAACAATTCCAAGCCCCTTATGCAAACACCGCCATGGAGACAAACAAACCCCGACAACACTTGTTTTTCCATGTCGAAGGCCCTATATTTTTTTAAACGATTTCCTACTCGGAGTTTTTACATGGACATGCCCACAGCCCCAGACACGCACAGCCCGGAAATGATGGCGGCGATGGGCGTCTTTGGAAAAATGCTCAGCATCGCATCCGTCTACGGGATGAACCATCCGTCCCTCGAACGCCCTCTGAAGGAAGCCCACCGCACCCTGACCGAGGTTCTCGACCGTGAAAAAAAGGTTGCGATCGGCCTTTTCAACCAAACGCTGACGATCAACGACAAAATGATAACCAGTTACACCGTGCATCTGCGCGCGCTACAGCGAAGGCTGATTTCCCTGGATGCACCCCATCTGGTTTTTCAAAGCGGGGTTTCAGCTGAAGAACTCCGCAAGTTGATTGGTGTGCTGTGTCAAGGCGGCAGCCAGACCGAAACCATTCAGGAACGGCTGGCCGCGGCCAATCTCAACAACATCAAAGCCAGCAAAGTGGAATATGTGGCGCAGCACGAAGGCCAACATCTAGTCGGGGATGAAGAAGAAACCGACGACGGCAAAAAAAACGGTGATAAAAAAGAAAAAGAATCCGCTCCAACGATCCAAATCGATCAAATCGTCGCCTTCCTGAAAGGCGCACCGTCCGCGTCGGGAGAAGCGCCTTCGGAAGACCTTCAGCAAATGCTGTCCGACCCGGAACAGCTCGCCCAACTCATCATGGACTCGGTCTCTATCCGCCAATCTATGCAGTCGGTCGACGGCGGCGAATCGCTGGCCGACGTGGTGCTCGGATGTCTGCGCCGCACCTACTCCGAACTGGGTGAACAGAAAAAATTCCAATCCACTCGCGGCAAAAAAAGCCTGCACAAAGCCATGCTGCTGCTCGAACAAACCGTTGTGGACAAAATCCGTGAAGCGATCGGTGAAGATCAGCCCGAAATCGACGAACAGATTCTAAACGCCCTGAAGGAAGCCGAAGAACAGCGCCAGGTCGAAATCCTGGCCGCGCGCTATGCCGATCAGCATAAAAAAACCACTCAACTGGAAATGGATATCCGCGAGTACGTCAAAGAGCACGGCGAAGAAAAAGCCCGCCAGATCATGGATGTGACGAACGCGGACGAACAACAATGGAGCACCCTGCAGGTTGAACTCGGCGGTGAACCGCACGCAGCGCACGGCGGCGGTAAAGAAGTGGGCGGACAAGGCGGCGGAAACACCGGCGGCGAATCAGGTGATGCTGGTGAGTCCGGCGTGGCCGATCTGAACATGGGCGCTCTGGCCATCGTCCTCGATAAAATCGACACCATCATGCACCTTGCCGATGCACCGCCCGAGATCGCCCATGATACCATTGAGCAGGTGCGGGACGCGGTTCAGGAAACCGCCGAGAAATTTGAAGACCGGATTGAAACACTCGAAGCGAAGGTTCAACAGCACGAAACCGCCGACAAAAACAACCCGGAAACCCGCGAAAAACGGGCCAATATTCTGCTCGAAATATCCCAAATCGCCCTCAAGCTGGCCCAGCCACTAACCGTGATCTCCGCCTCCATTGAGACCGCCATGAACGTCGGCGAGCAGGAATTCCAGAAAGACCTGCTCGAAATGGCACACGAAGCGGCTGAGCGCATGAAAAATCTGATGGCGCGGCTGACCAAACTGGTCGGCTACCCTTCCCTGCAGGATGCCGATAAAAATAGTCTACTTTACGACTGAGTCCGCCAGCGATGTGGCGCGTCCGTCGGCCGTATCGAGCAGCCGGTAGATGTCGTGGCTGTCACTGGAGACCGAACAGATCAGCAGCCCCTCCGTAACCGCAAAACGAACCTTCGCCCAAGAGGGAAGCGACGGATGCTCAAACTTCCAGATCAACCATGCAGCATAAGGCCGTGCGGGACTCACGCCCTCCGGCGGAAACAGCATCAGCCTCCAGCGCAACGCCAGAGCCGCCGGGCCGCCCAGCTCGCTCACGGCCACCCACGTATCGCGCTGCCCCAATCCGGCAAACGGAACCGTTGCAACAATCAGCGGAGCCTTTTCCAAGGTCTGGAAACTTTTCTTCCAGACCTTGGAATTTATGCCGTCAGCGGCGGCGAACTCGTTCTGGTTTTCTTCAAACATTGGAAAAAAAGAAAGAAACCAGCCGGGATCCTTATTGCTGTAGACCACCTGAGCGTATGCAGGAACTGCCGTTAAACGGCTCTGCACGGCGGCGGGCGTCAGCAAAAGACTGCAGAGAGTCGCAGCGGCCAGCAGAAGGCTCAGCCCGACAAACAGCACGCGATGCGTCATGCGTCAACCGTTCCGCGCAGCGCCGCAACCGAACCGATGCCTCGGGCCGTCATCCAGCTCTCCATTCCTTCGATCACGCGCACCGCGCTCGACGGATCGGTGAAGTTGGCGGTGCCAACCGCGACGGCGGTCGCCCCGGCGATCACAAATTCAATGGCATCTTCGGGCGTGGTGATT
This sequence comes from uncultured Verrucomicrobiota bacterium, assembly GCA_964455665.1. Classification (GTDB taxonomy): domain Bacteria; phylum Verrucomicrobiota; class Kiritimatiellia; order Kiritimatiellales; family Tichowtungiaceae; genus Tichowtungia. Next base: position 14,865 of record CAYVYL010000016.1, on the reverse strand, counting down.
CCGCCCATTCCAATGATTGGAATCTTGACCGCCTGCGCGGCTTCCCATACCAACTTCACGGCAATCGGCTTGATGGCCGGGCCGGACAGCCCACCGGTTCGGTTGGCCAGTTCGGGCTTGCGCGTCTCAATATTGATCGCCATGGCGGGATAGGAATTCATGATGGACAACCCGTCCGCACCGCACGCTTCGGCGGCTTTGGCGAAGGCTTTGATGTCCGCCACGTTGGGAGCGAGCTTGACGATGATCGACTTTTCGGTTTTGGCGCGCACTTCGTCGACCACCGTGCGGAACAGATCGGTGTTGGTTCCATACAGCGCCCCGCCCTCTTTCACATTCGGGCAGGAGACGTTCACTTCAAGTGCGTTCACACGCGGCTCTGCGCCGAGAATCTCGGCAACGCGACCGTACTCCTCGACCGTTTTTCCCCAGATATTGACGATCAGCGGAACGTGATAGTTGTCGAAAAACGGAATGGTTTTATCGATAAAACCCTGTGCGCCGGGACCGGGCAGCCCGATGGCGTTGAGCATGCCGCTGGCGGTTTCGAAGGTGCGTGGCGTGTTGTTGCCGGTGTGCGACTCAACCGAAATCCCTTTGACAGTCACCGCGCCAAGGCGATCGAGATCGACATAGTCGGCATATTCCGGACCGTAGCCAAAAGTGCCGGAGGCGACCGTCACTGGGTTTTCCATCTCCAGCGAACCAATTTTTACAGATAGATCAGGCTTATTCATTTGGTTTATTTAAACCACAAAATACACGACCCACACGAAAGGGAACTCCACTATCTGCTTTCGTGTATTTAGTGTATTTCGTGGTCAACCCTTCCGTGGTTATTCTTCCCAAAGTATTTCTTCGGCGTTGAAAACGGGGCCGTCTTTGCAGCAGCGCGCCCACTCCCAGCCAGTTTCGGTTTTGCGCTTGATGACACAGGTCAGGCAAGCACCGACGCCGCAGGCCATGTTGCGGTCCATTGAAAGCCAGGCGGTGAAGCCCTTGTCGAGAGCACGGTCGCCAATCGCTTTGAGCATCGGGTTGGGCCCGCAAGCAAAAATTTCCACGGGTTGGAAGGAGGCTGAGCCTCCACTCTTTAAATCTTCCGAACCTTGGAAACTCTCGAGCCACGGGTCGAACGCGGCGGTCACAAGGCCTTGGGTTCCGAGCGAGCCGTCGTCGGTGGCAACGCGCACGTCCCAGCCCAGTGCCATAAATTCATCGACGCAGAGAATATCTTTTGCAGTGCGGCCGCCAAAAAAGGCGACTCCTTTGATCGGCAGGTTTTGGGCCTGTAGATAGAGCGCGGCGTTGCCGTAGCCGCCCGCGACGAGCACCGGGGTGGTTGTGTGTTTTCCAAGGGTTGGAAACCCGTTGCCGAGCGGACCCATCAGATCAATCTGCTCACCGGGCTGCACCGAGTTGAGCGCGGCCGTACCGGCACCAACCGTTGCGTATAAAATGGAGAGCCCCTCTTCATCGGTTTTGAAGACGCTGAAGGGGCGACGGAGCACGGCCTGTTCGAAGCGCGGGATGCGCAAATGGACAAACTGTCCCGGCTGCACCTGCGGACCGATTACCGGCGCGGCGACGCGGAGCAGGCGGTAGTCGCCCTGATAAGACTCGTTCTGAACAACGGTGGTTTTTTCCTGATTCATCAAGCGCAGATTGTGGAGACTTTCAAAAGCCAGGTCAAACGCATTTGCGTTGTGACCTTTTTCAAAAGTCATTCGGCATGTCTTGATTCTGCGTGCGGTTCCGCCTCCGGCGCTCCATCAAAAATTTGTAGATCTCTTCCCGATGGCCGGACGGGGCCAGCCATTCGGCCAAACGGCCCCGACGATCTTCTGCATCGATATCCGCTCCCAGATTGGTGAGTTCGCGCAGATCATCGAGACGCCCCATCTGGGCTGCCATCAACAGCGGCGTGTATCCGTCTTTATCCCGAGCCTCCAGATCCGCGCCAGCCTCCACCAGCACCGGAATCATCGCGGCATTGCCCGTGCGCACCGCCTGATGAAGCGGGGTCGATTGTCGGCGGTCAAACGCATTCACATCCGCTCCGTGCTCAATGAGCAACTGAGCGGCATCGATCCGGCCGTAATGAATGGCATAATTTAAAGGAGAAATACCGGAGCCGGAAACTTGATTCGCGTCTGCGCCCCCTTCAAGAAGCTTCGATAATACGGGCAGACATCCGCTTTGAGCTGCGCAAAAAATGTAGCCGCCGCCAGAAGGAATGGCCTGCTCATCTGGCTCCACGCCCCGCGCGAGGAACAATAAAACCGCCGGATGATTGCGCTCAACAGCAGCATAGAACGGGGATCTTCCCCGATTGTTCATCGCATGCGGATCAGCGCCTGCATCTAAAAGAGCGACGATTACGTCCGGCTCTCGCTGGCCGAGCGCATAGAACAGAGGTGTTGAACCGTCGACAGAAGGCTGATCAACATCCGCACCGGCTTCCAGTAGAACGGCGACCGCATCGAGCTGTCCCTGTTGCGCGGCGCAGGCTAAAAGGGGCAGCCCCTCTTTATTCGGCGTATTAAGATCCGCACCGGATGAAATCTGTTTTTTCAGAAGTTGGATCTCCCCCTCGCTAGCTAGCTGGCAGAGCGTGGATTGCGGTCGCATCTCCAGCCACAGGAGCCCCAGAAAAACCGCAACAGATAAAACCGTCACCGGAATCCAGAAACGTGCTCCTTTTATATTCGAGATGTTCATTCCCGTTTCATCCGTCCCGTTAGTACCAGTCAAAACAAATCGCCAGCAACCCAAGCTGGATTAAAATCTCACATCAACAGCGTTTTCACTGACCGTTGATTTGATGATACCAGCTCAACTGATTATTGAACAAATTAAATAAGCGGCTCGGAAACCATACACAAAGTATTTTTAAACAGCAATTCACCGCCCCTGCTCTTCTTTTTTGACAGATTCCCAGACCGCCTCGAGCTCGTCGATAGAGCAGGTTTCCAGCTCGCGCCCTTCGTCATACAGACGGTTTTCCAATCCTTGGAAACGGCGCATAAACTTGGCGATGTTTTCGTTGAGCAGTTCTTCGGATTCATGTCCGAGGTAACGGCTGAGGTTGACGGTAGAAAAAAGCAGATCGCCCAGTTCTTCGCGAATAGCTGCGGCATCCTGTTGTTCCATCGCCTCTTTGACTTCGGCGAGTTCCTCTTCGAGCTTATCGACCACCCCGCTGATTTCGTCCCACTCAAACCCGACTTTAGCGACCCGCTTTTGCACAAGATAGGCCTTCGAAAGCGCCGGCAAATGTTTGGGAATCCCTTCCACCAGCGAGCGCGGTGTGTCCCCACCCTTTTCTGTTTTTTTGATTTTCTCCCAATTGCGGATCACCTCATCCGGCGTATCGGCCTGCACATTCCCGAACACATGCGGGTGGCGACGTACCAGCTTGTCGGCAATGCCTTTCGCCACATCGTCAAAGTTGAATGCGCCCTCTTCATCGGCGATTTGCGACTGAAAAACGACCTGCAACAGCAGGTCGCCCAGCTCCTCGCACAATGCGGAGCGATCACCGCTGTCCATGGCGTCAACCACTTCGTAGGTTTCTTCGATCAGGCATCCGCGCAGCGACTCAATGGTCTGCTCGCGATCCCACGGACATCCGTCGGGTGCCCGCAACTGCTGCATAATTTCAATCAGACGTTCAATGGGTGGTTGATTCATATCTATTCTCCTAAAAATAAAGGGGTTGAACGAAACCGTTCAACCCCTTCGACTGATGGTCTGAGAACCGGCTTAATCTGAATCATTCCCAACCATTTTTATGAATAGATCAGATTAGTGGCGGCTCACCAGCTCGAGTAACGCAGCCGGTTTCATTTCATCGAGCGAATCGATAATGACTTTGGCACCGGAAAAATCTTCAAACGAGGTATAGGTGTCCGGAATAGCCACACAGGTGGCGCCGGCGGTCATCGCACCGCGGCAGGCGGCTGAGGAAGTAACCAGAGCGATAACAGGAATCACATCCTGCTCACGCTGTTTCAGGAAGCGTAGCCAGTGGTCGGCACGCGGGAAAACCGCTTCTTCACAGTCGAGCGCAACCAAATCGACGCCCATTTCGTCCAAGCCCAGTTTTTTCATCAGTGCAGCGGCCTGTTCTTGACCCCACGGAGAAAGCGCGACCACTTCAATATCCTTCTTCTGAGCGACTTTAATCAGAGCCGGAAGCGCCGGATTGAGCTCTGCCTGATCTGTAAAAAACTTTTTCAAAGCGTTTTCCGCCTGATCCGCAAGCTGGTCGCCAGTGGTCAGGTTCCGGCCAGAGTCTTCAATCATCGCCTGAATGGCGGCGCCCGGACGGGCGGTCAGGCCACATTTGGCAAACAGGGCCTGTGTGACCTCCAACTCTTTGGACTTCATCACTTTTTTCAGCGCCTCAAACATGGCTTCGCGGCCGGTCGTGGCAAAGGTTTCGAGTTCAAAAAAGAGAACTTCTCGCGCCGGATTTTTCTCGACGGTTTCTGTGGCTTCTACGGTTTCATCTTTATTCATTAAAATACTCCTTAAAACGGGGGGGGTTCTTAAAAACAGGGGCACAGTGTATGCGTACGCTCTCTTCCCGTCAAGCTCGGTAAAAATATCCACAGGTCGGGGGGCGAAAAGGGTTGCAAGGATTCGGTTTGATTGTGAAACTATGCGGAATTTAGGGGGAAACAGGACAATTATTTGGAACCAATTGACATGAAAAAAGCGATTATCGCACTCGAAGACGGCACCTGCTTTGACGGCCGGGCATTCGCCGGAAGCGGCGAATTTTACGGCGAACTGGTGTTTAACACATCCATGACCGGCTATCAGGAAATCCTCACCGACCCCTCCTATAACGGTCAGATCGTCACGATGACCTATCCTCTTATCGGAAACTACGGAGTCAACCCGGAAGATGTGGAATCGCGCGCCGTCTTTGCCAAAGGGATGGTGATGGGCGAATGCAGCCGGATCGCGAGCAACTGGCGCTCCACCATGACCCTGCCCGAATACCTTGAACAGGCCGGCATTGTCGGCGTCGATCAAGTCGACACCCGCGCCATCACCTTGCATATCCGCGACAAGGGCGCCATGAAATGCATTATCTCCACCGAGGACTCCGACAAAGAAAGCCTCGTCGCCAAAGCAAACGCCTCCGAAGGACTGGTCGGGCGCGACCTCTCCACCGAAGTCAGCGTCACCAAAGCCTATACCTATCCTGAAGGTGGCAAAGCCGATGCAACATTCCGCGTCGCCGTGATTGATTGCGGCATCAAAACAAACCAGCTGCGCATTTTCGACGAGCTCGGCTGTGAATGCCGCGTCTTTCCCAACAGCGCCACCGCCGACGAAATTCTCGCCTACGAACCCGACGGACTATTTATCTCCAACGGCCCGGGCGATCCCGCTGGCGTGCCGCACATTGTGAAGACCGTCATGACCCTTGTGGAATCCAGACTTCCAACCTTTGGAATCTGCTTCGGTCACCAAATGCTCGGGCTCGCGCTCGGCGGCACCACCTATAAGCTGAAGTTCGGCCATCGCGGCGGAAACCAGCCGATTCAGGATCTGCGCACCAAAAAGGTGGAAATCGCCTCGCACAACCACGGATTCTGCATCGACGCCGACTCCATCGATCCGACCATCGCTGAAATCAGCCACATCAATTTGAATGACAACACCGTTGCCGGACTCCGGCACAAAACGCTGCCGCTGTTCTGCGTGCAATATCACCCAGAGGCCTGCCCCGGCCCGCACGACCCATTCTACCTCTTTGAAGAATTCATCGAACTAATGAGAAAAGAGAAGAAATGAACCGGTCACAATTTGTGACCGGTTCAGATCTCGACAACGAACCCGCTAACAACTTGAAATTTTGAGGAAGGAGCCCACGAATCACACAAATCAACACGAATGAGACCCCGATTCTAATTCGTGATCATTCGTGAAAATTCGTGGGCAATAAAAATAATGAAACATACCGAATGGATCGCCATTTTAGATTACGGCTCACAGGTCACCCAGCTGATCGCCCGCCGCATCCGCGAACAAAAAGTTTATTGCGAAATCGTCCGCTTCGACACGCCTGCCGAAGAACTCGCCAAGCGCGCACCGAAAGGCATCATTCTTTCCGGTGGCCCGTGTAGCGTACCGGACGACGACTCGCCTAAATGCGACCCCGCTCTGTTTGAGCTCGGCATTCCAATCCTTGGAATCTGCTACGGCATGCAGCTCACCGCCCACACCCTCGGCGGCGCGGTGGAACCCGGCCTCAAACGCGAGTACGGCAAAGCGATGATTCAACTCACCGGCGACAGCCCACTTTTCCAAGGGTTGCCTGCCCTGAGCGAAGTCGAAGGGGGGGGGGATCTTCAGGTGTGGATGAGCCATGGCGATAAAGTGGAAACCATGCCCGAAGGCTTCGAGGCCGTCGCTCAATCCGACAACTGCCCCCTCGCCGCCATACAGAACCTTGAGCGCAACATCTTCGGCGTGCAGTTCCACCCCGAAGTCGTTCACACCCCGCAGGGTAAAGAAATGCTCGGCAACTTCGCCTTTGCCATCTGCGGATGCACCGGCGACTGGAAAATGAGCCAATTTATCGAAGAAAACGTGGCTTCCATCCGCAAAAGAGTCGGCACCGACCACGTTCTGCTCGGCCTCTCCGGCGGAGTCGACTCTTCCGTGGTTGCCGCGCTACTTCACAAAGCCATCGGCGACCAGCTTCACTGTGTCTACGTCGACAACGGCCTCATGCGCCACAATGAAACCGAAGAGATCGAAAAACTATTCGGCGACGCCTTCGGCATCGACCTCACCGTCGCTCACGAAGGAACGCTCTTCCTCAATGCACTCAAAGGCATCTCCGACCCAGAAAAGAAACGCAAAATCATCGGCGCCACCTTTATTGATGTTTTCGCCGACAGAGCCTGTGTATTTAAAGGCAAAGTTAAATACCTCGCACAGGGAACCCTTTATCCCGACGTTATCGAATCGGTCTCCCCGATTGGCGGCCCGTCGGCCACCATCAAGAGTCATCACAACGTGGGCGGCCTGCCCGAAGACCTTCAGTTCGACCTCATCGAACCGCTCCGCGAGCTCTTTAAGGACGAAGTCCGCGAAGTCGGCCGCGCACTCGGTCTGCCCAGCTACGTCGTCGACCGCCAACCCTTCCCCGGCCCCGGCCTCGCCGTGCGCATCATCGGCGACATCACGCCCGAACGCATCGAGGTTCTGCAACAGGCCGACCTGCGAGTTCGCGAAGAAATTTTGAAAATGGAAAACCATCTGGATGTCTGGCAGTACTTCGCCGTACTGCTGCCGATCCAAACCGTCGGCGTTATGGGCGACAACCGCACCTACGAAAACGTCGTCGCCGTCCGCGCGGTGGAAAGCCGCGACGGTATGACCGCCGACTGGTACAAACTGCCCTACGATGTCATGGACTCCATCTCTAACCGCATTATTAACGAAGTTAAAGGCGTCAACCGCGTCTGCTACGACATCTCCTCAAAACCACCGTCCACCATCGAATGGGAATAGGGAGAGAAAAAGGAAACTAGAAACCTGAAATTAGAAACTTGAAAATCATGAGCAGTGAATTCGACAGATGCGATTTGAGAGAACGAACCACAGCGTTTGCGATTCAGGTGGTTCATCTTTACCGATCATTGCCCATGAAGGACCGTTACGACATTCAAGTTGCGGGAAAACAGATTATTCGATCCGGAACATCGGTTGCCGCGAATTATCGCGAAGCATCAAGAGCCCGCAGTAAAGCGGATTTTATTTCAAAAATTGATATATGCTCACAGGAAGCGGATGAAACACTCCTGTGGCTGGAAATTTTAAGCAAGGGTTGTAATTTAAATTTAAAAGAAATTGAACCGCTGAAAAAAGAAGCCAACGAACTCATCTCTATTTTCGTCACGATGTCGAAAAAAAGTAAGGACTAAACTCGAACCTCTTGACCCTGATTTCTCAGGTTTCAAATTTAAGGTTTCAAGTCTCAGATCTGTTTCAGGTTTCAAGTTTCGGGTTTCAAGTTTCGGGAGTGAAGCTATGGCGAAACGTACTGACATTCACCACATTCTAATCATTGGGTCCGGGCCGATTGTAATCGGTCAGGCCTGCGAGTTTGACTATTCCGGTACGCAGGCGTGTAAAGCGCTCCGCGAAGAGGGATACACCGTCTCGCTGATCAACTCCAACCCGGCGACGATCATGACCGACCCCGCCACGGCGGATCACACCTACATCGAGCCGATCACGCCCGAAGCGGTCGAAAAAATCATCATCAAAGAAAAGCCCGATGCCATCCTGCCGACCCTCGGTGGACAGACTGCGCTCAACACGGCGATGAAGTTGGTCGAGCAGGGAATTCTTGAAAAATACGGTGTGGAAATGATTGGCGCGACCTACGACGCCATCATGCGCGGCGAAGAGCGCGACCTGTTCAAAAAGGTCATGGCTGAAGCGGGTATTGAAACCCTCAAAAGCTTTGAGGTGCACAACCTCACTGAAGCCAAACGCGTCGCCGAAGAAGAACTCCCCTTCCCGATTATCGTGCGCCCGTCGTTCACCCTCGGCGGAACCGGCGGCGGAATTGCCGACAATATGGATGAGCTGATGGAAATCGCCGAAGGCGGTCTCCAGGCCAGCCTCACCACCGAAGTCCTGCTCGAAGAATCCGTCTTCGGCTGGAAAGAATTCGAAATGGAAGTGATGCGCGACAAGGCCGACAACGCCGTCATCATCTGCGCCATCGAAAACATGGATCCGATGGGGATTCATACCGGCGACAGCATCACCGTTGCGCCCGCCCAGACGCTCACCGACCGCGAATATCAGATCATGCGCGATGCATCGCTCAAAGTGCTGCGTGTGGTCGGAGTGGAGACCGGCGGTTCCAATGTGCAGTTCTGCATTCACCCGGACACCGGTCGCATGGCGATCATTGAAATGAACCCGCGCGTGTCGCGCTCCTCCGCACTGGCCTCCAAAGCGACCGGCTTCCCGATCGCCAAGCTGGCCGCCAAGCTGGCCGTCGGCTACACGCTCGACGAACTGCCCAATGATATCACCAAAGAGACGCCCGCCTGCTTCGAGCCGTCCATCGACTATATCGTCACCAAAATCCCCCGCTTTACCTTCGAAAAGTTCCCGTCCGCCAACCCGAAACTCGGCGTCAGCATGAAATCGGTCGGCGAAACAATGGCCATTGGCCGCAACTTCAAAGAATCGCTCCAAAAAGCCTTCCGCAGTCTGGAAATCGGCGTGGATGGGCTCGACCTCAAGGCCGAAGCCAAGCTCGACTCGGAGACACTCGACACCTATCTGACCACCACCTGCACCGAACGTACCATTGCTGTCAAAGTCGCCTTTAAAAAGGGCTACTCCATTGAGAAGATCGCGGACATGACTAAAATGGATCCGTGGTTCCTCGACAACATTCTGCAGATTGTTGAAATTGAAAAAGATCTCATCGATGCAAAGGATCTGGACTACGACCTACTGAAAACTGCCAAGAAAAACGGCTTCTCCGACGACCAGATCGCCGCCCTGCGCGGGTGCAAAGGCGACGACATCCGCGCACTCCGCAAAGAGCTGGGCATCATTCCCGTCTTTAGTCTCGTCGACACCTGCGCCGGAGAGTTCGCGGCCTCCACCCCCTACTTCTACTCCTGCTACGGTGACCTCGACGAAACCCGCAAAACGGACAAGCCGAGCGTCATCGTGCTCGGCTCCGGCCCCAACCGCATCGGCCAAGGGATCGAGTTTGACTACTCCTGCGTCCACACCGTCAAGGCACTGCGCGAAATGGGCTATGAAGCCATCATGGTCAACTCCAACCCGGAAACCGTTTCGACCGACTACGACACATCGGATAAACTCTTCTTTGAGCCACTCACCTTCGAAGATGTCATGAACATCTACGAAGCAGAAAACCCGATCGGCATGATCGTCCAGATGGGCGGACAGACTCCGCTCAACCTCGCCGACCGCCTGCTCGCCGCCGGTGTTCCAATCCTTGGAACGTCTCCGAAGAGCATCGCCGCCGCCGAAGACCGCGAGCTCTTCCGCCAGCTGCTTGAAAAGGTGGACCTAAAATCACCGCAGTCCGCCACTGCCCGCACGATGGCAGACGCCGAGGCCGCCGCTGAAAAAATCGGCTTCCCCGTCATGATTCGTCCGTCGTTCGTTCTCGGGGGACGCGCCATGATGGTCGCCTACGAAGAAGAAGAGTTGGAACCCTTCGTCAACGCCGCCTTCGCCGCCAGCCCAGATCATCCGGTACTGATCGACCGCTTCCTCGAACACGCCATCGAAATTGATGTCGACCTCGTCTGCGACGGAACCGATGTCTATATCGGCGGCGTGATGGAACATGTGGAAGAAGCCGGAATCCATTCCGGCGACTCTGCCTGCTCGATTCCGCCCTATACCCTTTCCGACGATATGATCGAACGCATCAAAGAGGCCTGCACCAAAATGGCGCTCGAACTGGATGTGCGCGGACTGATGAACACTCAGCTCGCCGTCAAAGACGACGAGTTCTACATCATCGAAGTCAACCCGCGTGCTTCGCGTACGGTTCCCTATGTTTCCAAAGCGACCAACGTGCCGCTGGCCAACATCGCCACGCAGGTTGCGATGGGCAAAACGCTCAAGGAACTCGGCCTCGTCGGCTTCGAACCGAAGATTGAATGGTTTGCCGTCAAAGAAGCGGTCTTCCCCTTCAACCGCTTCGCGGGTGTCGACCCGATCCTCGGCCCAGAAATGAAATCCACCGGCGAAGTGATGGGCATCGACAAAACCTTCGAGCTCGCCTTCTGGAAAGCCGAGTTGGCCGCCGGTCAGGTGCTGCCGACCAAAGGAACCGTATTCGTCAGTTGCAAAGACCGCGACAAGGACTGGATCGTGGAAACAGTCAAAGACCTGGCCAAACTCGGATTTAAGTTCGTTGCAACCGAAGGAACCGCCGCCGCTCTTAAAAAAGAGGGAATCACGGCAACGATGGTCTGCAAACTGGATGAAGACGGGCCCAATGTGATCGACCTGATGAAAACAAACATGGTCCAATTGCTGATCAACACCCCGAGCGGCCCGGTCGCCCGCGTCGACGAGATTAAAATCCGCTCCGAGGCCATTCTGCGCGGACTGCCGATCGTCACCACCCGCTCCGGCGCCGAAGCGACGGCCAGAGCGATCAAATACATCAGCGAAAACGACTGGGATGTGAAATCCATTCAGGATTATCACGCCTAAAACCTCTATGAACATTGCCCGCGCCCACCTTTCAGACGGGCCATCTGCCCATACGTTTAAACGTGTGGGGTTATTGTTTTAATAAGTCATTCTATTTAAAGTTGTTATGTAAACTATTGTCGGATATACTCCCATACGTTTAAACGTATGGAATAAGGAGGATATTATGAAACTTCGCCCCACCCTTTGGCGCACCTGTCGAGTAATCGCCAGCGAAACACGATTAAAACTGCTCTGGCAACTCTTTGAGACCGGCGAATTGTGTGTTCAGGAACTAGTCGAACGAACCGGAATATCGCGCCCCAACGCAAGCAATCAGTTGAGAGCATTAAACGCACGCGGATTGATCACACCTCGCAGGGAAGATATGCGGGTGATCTACAGGGCAGAGGCAAATACCGAAATCGGTTTCGCGGAGCCCCTTCTGACAACTCTTCGAACATGCTTCGACTGCTCAATGACATTTAAAACGATTATTCAGCAAGCAACGGCTTTTACACATGAGCGCCGCATCGAAATTGTCCGCGCATTAGATGGCAAAAAACTTCAATTCCATGAACTACTGGAAGCCACCGCCCTGTCCTCGGCCGCCCTATCGCGTCATCTGAGGAAACTAGAAGATCGCGGGATCGTCAGAGGAATTGGCGGCCAATACCGCCTATCCCGTACCGGCAACCCTCTTGGACGCACTCTGGTCAAAATCGTCTGCGCTTAACAGCATCTGACGTCCAAGGCGTGGAACCCTTCCGTCCGTTTTTTCCAATCATCCGTCTTCACCAATTTATCCCGCCGTAGCTTTAGCGAAGGGGGAAGGCTACGCCCTGACAGGATGGAACTTTTTCTTCAGCTTTTTCCAAACCTTGGAAAACGTGCCGACCGCTTTTGATGGGGCGGCAAGGTCGGCGTGCCATTCCTGCAGGGAACGAATCGGGGCCTGGCCCTTGCGACGAGCGGCGATTCCTTCAGCGGCCGCAACGGCGGCGGCGACGGTGGTGATGTAGGGCACGTTGTGCTTGATGGCGTTCTTGCGGATGTAGGAGTCGTCATTGGCGCTGAGCTTGCCGGACGGTGTGTTGACGATCAGCTGGATTTCTCCGTTCTTCACCGCGTCCACAATATTTGGCCGGCCTTCGTGCGCCTTCAAAACGGTCTCCGCTTCGATGCCGGCTTCTTTCAGGAAGGCGGCGGTACCCGCCGTGGCGAGAAACTTAAAGCCGCCCGCCTTAAGCTGTTTGGCTGCGGCAGTCAATTTTTTGGAGCGATCGCGCTCGGAAACGGTGAGCAGGACGGTGCCGTCCATCGGCAGGGTGCCTTTGGTGGCTTCCTGCGCTTTATAGAAGGCGAGCCCGAAGGAAGAGTCGATGCCGAGCACTTCGCCGGTAGAGCGCATTTCTGGACCGAGGACGGGATCAACTTCCGGGAACATGTTGAACGGGAAGACGGATTCTTTGACCCCGAAGTGCGGAATGGTTCCCCTTTTTAAATTAAAGTCGCCCAGCTTTTTGCCGAGCATGATTTCGGTGGCGATGCGCGCCATAGAGAGTCCACAGACTTTGGAAACCAGCGGCACGGTGCGCGATGCGCGCGGGTTGGCTTCGAGCACATAGACGACATCTTCGCAGATGGCATACTGAATGTTCATCAGACCGACGACGCCCATTTCACGGGCGATGGTGCGGGTGTATTCGTAGATAGTTTTGATGTGTTTTTCAGGAATGCTGACCGGCGGGATGACGCAGGCGGAGTCGCCAGAGTGAATCCCGGCCTGCTCAATGTGCTGCATCACGGCGGGAACAAAGGCGTCTTCGCCGTCGGCAATGGCATCGGCTTCGGCCTCGATGGCGTTCTCGAGATATTTATCAATCAGGATCGGGCGGTCGGGGGTGACGCCGACGGCGGCGGCCATATAATCGCGGAGCATTGGTTCGTCGTAAACGATTTCCATGCCGCGTCCGCCGAGGACGTAAGACGGACGCACCATCACCGGATAGCCAAGGCGATTGGCGATTTTAACGGCACCGGCGACATCGATGGTCATCGCGCCTTCGGCCATGGGGATGCCGAGCTTTTTCATGATGGCATCGAACTGGTCGCGGTCTTCGGCAAGATCGATCACCTCGGGAGAGGTGCCGAGAATGTTGACGCCGGCTTCCTGCAGCTCGCGCGCAATGTTGAGCGGGGTCTGTCCACCGAACTGGCAGATGACGCCTTTGGGTTTTTCTTTTTCGTAGATTTGCAGGACGTCTTCGACGGTGAGCGGCTCAAAGTAGAGCTTATCGGAGGTGTCGTAGTCGGTGGAGACGGTTTCGGGGTTGCAGTTGACCATGACGGTTTCGTAGTCCATGTCGCGCAGGGTAAAGGCGGCATGAACACAGCAGTAGTCGAACTCGATCCCCTGCCCGATGCGGTTGGGACCGCCGCCGAGGATCATCACTTTATTGGGGTTGTCCGTGGCCGAAACCGTATCGGGGGCGTTGTAGCTAGAATAGTAGTAGGCAGCATCTTCGACGCCGCTGACGGGTACCGCATGCCAGCCTTCGACGATTCCGGCCGCTTTGCGCTGTTTGCGAATATCCTTTTCGGGAACGTCGAGAATTTTAGCGAGGTAGGCATCGGCGAAGCCGTCCTTCTTAGCGGCTTCGAGCAGTTCGTCGGGCAGTTTTTCGCCTTTATACTTGAGCACCTCTTCTTCACGTTCAACGAGTTCCTTCATCTGTTCAAGGAACCAGGTCTTGATGCGGGTCTTGGCGAATAGTTCGTCGATGGTCGCGCCTTTGCGCAGTGCTTCGTAGAGGATGAACTGGCGGTCACTGGTCGGATAGGAAAGCTTCGCCATCAACTCTTCGAGGGAGAGCGAATTGAAGTTTTTGACGAAACCGAGGCCGTAACGTCCGTTCTCCAAGCCGCGAATAGATTTCTGGACGGATTCCTTGTAGTTTTTGCCGATGCTCATGACTTCGCCGACGGCGCGCATCTGCGTACCGAGCTTGTCTTCGACGCCTTTGAATTTCTCGAAGGCCCAGCGGGCGAATTTGATGACGACGTAGTCGCCGGACGGCGTGTATTTTTCGAGCGTACCGTCGCGCCAATAGGGAATCTCCTTCATGGTCATGCCGCCGGCGAGCTTGGCGGAAACCAACGCGATCGGGAAACCGGTCGCTTTGGAAGCCAGCGCGGAGGAGCGCGAAGTGCGCGGGTTGATTTCGATGACAATGATGCGGTCGCTGACCGGATCGTGCGCCCATTGCACGTTGGTTCCGCCGATCACCTGAATAGCCTCAACGATAGCGTAGGAAGCTTTTTGCAGGCGATCCTGCAACTCCTGACTGATGGTGAGCATCGGGGCGGAGCAGAAGGAGTCGCCGGTATGCACGCCCATGGGATCGATGTTTTCGATAAAGCAAACGGTGATGAGGTTGTTGTCGGCATCGCGCACGACTTCGAGCTCGAGTTCTTCCCAGCCGAGCACGCATTCTTCGATCAGAATCTGTCCAACGAGACTGGCATTGATTCCCCGTTCGCCGATGGTGCGCAGTTCCTCGACATTGTAGACGATGCCGCCGCCGGTGCCGCCCATGGTGTAGGCCGGACGGATGA
>CAYVYL010000015.1:0-35229 GCA_964455665.1 uncultured Verrucomicrobiota bacterium | reverse complement strand
TATAAAAAAAGGTGGCTTTTTCTGCGCATCTCTCGACTTTTTTGGCGGTCCCGGCGTGATTTACTGGGACGGTGCCGCTCAAGGGTCACATTATGATACAACGCAAAAAACATATCCCGTTGTATGGCACGAGATTCTTGACGGGTTGACTTTTGTTAAAGCGGTAGCCGATAGCGTACCTGCATATCATCTAATCGATAATAACTGCACAGACGTGGCCATCGAGGTGGGTGAAAACGCTAACAAACCAACCATGAGTCGAAGCGGCTGGACACAGCCCACCGATTTGTACAACTGGCTAATTTCACACTAAAGGACAAAAGATGAACAAACGGTTAATTCTAGTTTCGTCGATCAGCGTATTATTTTTAGCAACGCTGGTCGCTGTTGTTTTTCTTACTCTGCGCAAAAAAGCAGAAGAACAACGGGTTTCTCAGCCTGTATTTGAACAGACTCTTTTGGAGGAAAAACCAGGTGCTGTCAGCTCAAATGAAAAAACTCCTGTTGGCAAAAGTTCTGTTCAGTTATCACAACTCAAGGAACACAAAGAAAACAAGCCCGACTTGTTAACAGAAGAGCAACAAAAAATATTTGAGCGCATTAAGAAGCGCTGGGAGCAGCGTAAGATATATCAGGCAGATGAGTTCGAAATCGATCTCGGTTATGCTGAGGAAATAGCCTTTCCGAAACTGCCGGAAGGATTTGCGTATGCATCTAATGTCGTCGATGTTTTTACCGTGCTGAATCAAGATCTGACCTTGATTGATGAATTCCTGAACCGTCAGGATTACACTGTTGAAGAATTCGATGGGTTTTACCAACCCATTAAAATTGGCGATTCATCAGGGCTTGTTGAATGGAAAATACAACCCAGCTACTCCAATACGATTAACTCTATCCGGAAAACAGTTTATGCAGATCAAACAAAAACCAGCGAAGTGAAATCAGAAAGCTATTGGATTCAGTTTTATGATAATAAAAGTAAAATGGATTTTTTCAGGTGGCGAGATGATCATGAAATAATTCACTTCTATACAAACAATTTGCCAAAGGAATATGGCAAACAAATTAAAAAATATCGCTGGAAGATTTTAAAGTGGGACGAGGATGGAGCTCTTGAGAAAGAGTGGGTCCGGGATGATTCAAAGACCATGAATCAAACCATACAGCGCTTACAGGATCGTGGTGTTCTTGATCAGGACGGGAAGTTAATCAGAAGATAACGTGAAAACCGTCAATCCTTGAAATCTGACAATCGGGTTTAGTACGGCGGCATCGCGCCTCGGCAATAGCCTTCAGTGCCGCCGGTTCTTCATTGATTCGCCCAACCAAGCGCCGTTGCCCCGGCCTTTCACCTGGATTTCATTCGTGCCTCATTCCATCCAGAGTGAAAGAGCCGCTGTCAAAGTTCGCTTCGTTGGGCTTCCCCTCTGTCGGGCCTTTTGAACCGTCGCCAGACTGAAAGAAAGAACGGGTCCCGGTTCCTATTCAGAACCCCCAATCTTTCTTCCAGACTGCCGCCGGTTGGCCCTCCTTCGGATCGCATCCGCTCAACTTGTCGGGTGGCGGATCAAACGCCACAGACGCTCGGAAAGCACCAGACCCACATAAGAAGTTTTTATGCGTTCGCGGAATACCGCACGAACCGCCCTTGGCGAAACCGCCTTAGTCGGGCTAATCGTCGCATAAAAACCACTTATGTTCGTTTGGTGGCGGTGGATCAAGCACCGCTTTCCTCGCTTGCATTGCGGACGGTCTTGGCGCGGCTCGTTCCTCCCACGCGCCGCCTCAAAAGGGAAGTGCCGTCCGGAAGAGGGGTCAGCCCGTGATTTGTAGCATTTTTGATTGATTGGCCGCTCTGTTTCTACTATTTTCTTCCCATGCCTAGAACGGTGAGACATGAGTATGCAGGGGCGGTTTATCACGCGATGTGCCGTGGTAATAATGGCCAGGTGATTTTGTAACCGGAACGCCAGGTAGTTTGACTGCGAATTATTCTGGGGTGGCCGATTCAACTGTTGTTGCGGACACTGGGAGCGGCTATGGCGATAAGGCCGTTCATATCAGCATAATTGATGAAAAAAAATATGACGAGGGTTGGGATTTTAATCAAGGTGAACTCAAGGTGATTCAGGACAAGCTTAAAGCCGCTATAGATGCAATTAGTGGTGGTGATCTTGATTTGAGTGTTACAGGCACTTTGGGAGTGGAGTTCAAGCGAGTTGATATGTATGACGATGGTAGCACTTATGGCTATTTTGCCGATATCACTGGTACAGTTAATGCGAACTTTCCCGATGTGGATATTTCCAGTCCAGATTTGTATGTCCTTCCTGGGGTGTACGTCAAATTGGCTGGGGGTTTTAGCGCGTCCAAAATCAGCTTGACCGGAGCAACATCATATGATCAGTCAAAGGCATCTCCAGGAATCGTGGCAGGTAGTCTTACCGGATCAACTACCGCTTCCGTTGGTGCTGAAGCAGGTGTAGGGGTTGATGACATCGTTAACTTCTCAATCGCGGTTGCCGGAAGCACAGCATTATCGGCGAGCGGCGGGATAGCAGTGACAGGGCAAGATATCAAAGCTACAGGGACAATTGCTGCCACTGATTTTGAGGTCAATGCCGTTGGGAACCTTGAAACCTTGTTTGGCGATCTCGAAGCGTTTAATGTGACTCATCCGTTTGATTGTGATGTCAGTAAGACGTTTACCACAACGCTATACACATTTAACTAGCGAGGAAATGCTCTCATGAAACGACTATATTTGTATCTCTCTATCAGTTTCCTTTGTCCATTCTCTAGCCTTGGGCAATCGCCAATAAGTCAGGGGCAGTCCATAACAAACCAGTGGAATGATGTAACTTATTTGACATACACCAATTTCAGGATGCGTGTAACAACATTT
This sequence comes from uncultured Verrucomicrobiota bacterium, assembly GCA_964455665.1. Taxonomy (GTDB): domain Bacteria; phylum Verrucomicrobiota; class Kiritimatiellia; order Kiritimatiellales; family Tichowtungiaceae; genus Tichowtungia. The sequence goes on along the minus strand of CAYVYL010000015.1, from coordinate 32,321 downwards.
GAGAAGCCTATTGTGCTGGAGTGGGGAAGACTTCCCAGCGGCACATTTTCCAAGGAGGAGACAGAGAAACTCAAATGTCTTTCTGTCAAGAAATACTTCAGTGATCTAGACCTAGATCACGCAATGTGGAAAACATATTGCTCTGAAGAATACATCAATATCCTGAAAATGGATAAAGAGAAGTTTGATAAAAAGAAGGAGGTTGATATTAGGAAATACCCAGATTATCAATTCCAGCATGTGTTTTACTGGATAGACTACTTGATAGATGGGAAACAATATTGCCTTGTCGTATGTAACTATCAAAGAAAACGGGTTGAAAAACTTCCCAAACATATGAAGGAATACGGGAAAGAGCATGGTATTTCCGGTTCAATCTTGCTGAAACAGGATGGCCGTTGGAAGAATCATGCTGAACATAAGTTTTCGTATCCGGGGGTCATGCAATTTTCGGATCTGGAAGAGTTGTTGAGAATCGAAAAGGTGGGCTTCGTTATTGATGGCGTAGAGCACCCGCGTCCCCATGCTGTAATGCCTTCGAAGGAACTGCGGCAAGCGGTTGGAAAGAAAGGAAGAGGGGTCAGCCCGTGATTTGTAGCATTTTTGATTGATTGGCCGCTCTGTTTCTACTATTTTCTTCCCATGCCTAGAACGGTGAGACATGAGTATGCAGGGGCGGTTTATCACGCGATGTGCCGTGGTAATAATGGCCAGGCGATCTTTAAGGCCGATAAGGGGCGCCTCCTTTTTCTTTCGACGTTAGAAGAGGTTTGTCAGCAAACCGGTTGGCGGATTCACGCGTATGTGCTGATGTCGAATCATTATCATCTGCTACTCGAAACTCCTGAACCCAATTTGGTTGTAGGGATGAAGTGGTTTCAAGGCGCTTATACGCAGCGCTTTAATTCGATGTTTAAATGCCGGGGGCATTTGTTTCAAGGGCGGTATAAGGCTCTTCCAATCGAAGCCGGTGAGGATTCGTCATATTTTCGAGCGGTGGGAAACTATATTCACCTAAATCCATATCGTGCAGGACTGGCTGGAGTTGGTTTCGATAAACCGTTGGAGGCGTATCGCTGGAGCAGTTATGCCGCGTATGTCGGTTCTACTCAGAAATGCCCAGAGTGGTTGAGTCGGGATCGTTTACTTACGAGCGGCGGTCTGAACGGGGAGACCTCGCAGAGTTTCTCCCGCTATCAGAGTTTACTTGAAGCACAGATGGGAGAAGAGGTTCCCGCTGATGCGGTGAGTGAGGTTGTTGCGAAGCAGTTGAGGCGAGGGTGGTATGTTGGTGGGGATGGGTTTCGATCCATTTTGACGGGGATGATTGAGAATTCTTCTGACAACTTGCGTGGAGAGCAGAGGCGGGCACATGATGAATTGGAAGCTGAACGTCTTTTGGGCAGAGCGTTAACGGGTTTAGGGATCTGTGAGGAAGAGCTGTTGTCGATGAAAAGTACTCGGGCGGAGAAACAGGCAGTGGTCTGGATGTTGAAAAAGCATACGACGATCACGGTGGTGTGGTTGGCATCCAGATTGAGTATGGGGCATCGAACCAATGCATCACGAGCAATCTCGATTTTTGATCGTGCGACCGATCCGGCACGGGCGGTTCTAAAAGAAATAATGCTACAAATCACGGGCTGACCCTTTTTTTGAAGTGCTTTTTTTGAAGTGGCTGCAGGGGACGTATACGCAGCGTTTTAACTCGCGGCACAAACAGTGGGGCATCTGCTACAAGGTCGATATAAGGCACTGCTTGTCCAAGTAGACAGCGGGGAGTATTTCTCAACGTTGAGCAACTATATTCACTTGAATCCTGTGCGTATCAAGGGCTCAGGGGCAGAGGCGTTGTCAACGTATCGCTGGAGCAGTTATCCACTGTACCTTCGTGCTTCGAGCCGTCCCGATTGGCTGGTGGTAGAAAGGGTGCTGGGCGCACTGGGGTTTCCGGGTGATCAAAACGGGAGGACCCGTTACCGCCGACATATGCAGAAGCGCGCTCTGGAGGTTGAGTCGACGGCCGGTTCGGCACGGTTTGAAAAACAGTGGGAGGGAATTCGTCGCGGTTGGTATCTCGGTTCGGAGTCGTTTCGGGATGAACTACTTGATCGAGTCGATGGATTGCTCAAGGGTAAACAGAGGAATTCTTTTGGAGGGGCGGAGGTTCGTTTGCATGATGAGGCTGAGGCGGATCGAATTCTTTTTGCCGGGCTTCGGTGTCTGGGGCTTGATGCAGAGCGTTTGAACAACTTGCCGAAGGGTGCGCCGGAAAAGGCAGTGCTTGCATGGATTCTTCGAAAACGAACGATTGCCAGACGCTCATGGATTGCACAACGCCTCTGCATGGGAGAGGAATCTCGTGTGACAAAGCTGGTTCGCGATGTGGAGAAAAGCGCTAGTTATGATGAGTTGAAGAAAAAGCTCCAACGGATTCCCGAATTGCCGTTCCACTGCTTTGCAATCGCAAAGCCTCTTTCGCCTAATAAGGCTCAGGTCTCGGACTGACCCCGCACGCGTGCCCTCGCGATGATAAGATAAATAATTTTCTGCAACGGAAACGATATTGGAACCAGAGTGTGTGGACGGTGTCTATCGCCGCAGGTAGAGGTGTGCACAGCCGATGGCGTCGGAGAGGGCTTCGTGATGACGCAGTGCAATTCCCAGCCGTTCACAGCAGGTGTTCAGTCTATAGGGCACAAATCCTTTGGCTTTGTAGATGCGCATGGTGCATTCCCAGCGCTCGGCCAGTTCAAGCTCGGTGTAGTCGAGGGCGTAGTGCTCCATCGTGCGCTTGAGGACGCTGCGGTCGAACACTTCGTTGTGCGCCACAATTTTCCGGCCCTGCAGCCGTGCTTTGATTTCCGGATAGAGTTCCGCGAAGGTCGGGGCGCTGGCTGTGTCTTGCGGACGAATGCCGTGGATGGAAATGTTCATGCCGAAGTAGGCGTTGCCGGGCGGTTGAATCAGCGAATAGTACTCTTCGGTGATTTCACCGGCTTCGACGGTGACGATGCCAACAGCGCAGGCGCTGCTACGCTTGCCGGTGGCGGTTTCAAAATCGATCGCGGTGAAATTCATGACCGGTTCATGGCAGCGATCAATTCGCGCACAGCGTTTTCCAAACCCTGGAAAACCGCGCGCGCGATAATGCTGTGACCAATATTGAGTGTGTCGAGATGCGGAAGGGTGAGGATAGCGGCGAGGTTGTCCATAGTAATACCATGGCCGGCGTTCACCTGCAGGCCGAGCTGCCGGGCGGCTTCCGCTCCGACAATCAGTTTTTGGAGGAGCTCTTTCGCTTTTCCCGGATCGGTTGCATTACAGAAGGCTCCGGTGTGCAACTCAATCACTTTTGCGCCGGTTCGGGCGGAGGCTTCAATGATTTTTTCGTCCGGCTCAATGAAGAGGCTGACAATGGATCCGTTATCCTGAAGTCGCTGGACGGTTTTTTCAAATGTTTGGAAATTTCCGATGACGTCGAGGCCGCCCTCGGTCGTAAGCTCCTGCCGTTTTTCAGGAACGAGGCAGACCTCAGCCGGTTTGACCTCTAAAGCGATCTGAACGATTTCTTGAGCATTGGCCATTTCGAGGTTGATGGGCAGGGGACATTCTTTGCTGAGGAGATAGACATCGGAGTCCTGAATATGGCGGCGGTCTTCGCGCAGGTGGACAGTAATGCTGTCGGCTCCGGCGGCGGCGCAGATTTTCGCCGCTTCAAGCGGGTCGGGATAAACCGTTCCGCGCGCCTGTCGGAGCGTGGCAACATGATCGATGTTGACGCCTAGTTTAAGAGGTCTGTTCATAGCGGGCCTTTTTGTCATGTTGGTTGGGGTCATATACTAGACAGGAGGTGGTGTTCCAGTCCCGCACAGTTTCCAGCGCGGCGTAGGAGCCGCGGAACAGGTCGCGCAGTGTGCGGCCGTGTTCGGGATGACCGGAAATTCCGGCGCTGATGGATGTTTTGATCCGTTTGCCGTCGAAGAGGAGAACCTCGCTCTGGACGGCTTCGCGCACGCGGATGGCAATCATTTTGCCCTGTTCGAGCGAGCAGGGGGCCAGCACTAGAAAGTCGTCGCGATGGTAGCGGCCGATCAGGTCGCTGTCGCGGGTCAGGAGTTGAATCACTTTGCTGACTTCGGCAATCGTGGCGTCCGCAGCGGCTTCGCCGTGCAGATGGCCAATGTCATCAATCCGGTTGATGCCGACGCAGAGCAGGGCCGCGGGTTTTTTCTTCTGGCGGATTTCAGAGAGATATTTACGCATGTAAGAGCCGATGACTTCCGGCTTGAGTACGCCGGTGAGCGAATCAATCGCGGAGTTCTTATCCTCTTTGCTAAGCTCTCCGATTTCCTCCGTCTCCGGTTCTTCGTCTTCTGTTTCCGGCGGCGGGGTGATAAACACGGGGCAGGGATCATCAAACTGGGCGGATTCCATTGCCTGAGCAGTCGAGTCGATCATTGCCTGTGAGGTCAGTCCGTGCATCGGGAAGGAGCTGCTTCCCAGTCGGAATGCAGTGATGGCCGGGATGGTTTGTATGGATTCGGCGAGTTCTTTGGCTATACGTTTGGAGAGGGGCGGGACGTTTTCCTCTTCTGTATCGATAATCGCGGTCACGCAGTTTTCATGGAACAGGCAGGCTTTGTCGCACTCTTCCCGGATCAATCCTTTAAGTAGGCCCAGCAGCTGTTCCTGTACAGGGCGCAGATTCGTTTGTTGGGTCTCAAACTGAATCACTAGCACGCCAAAGCCGGATGAAACGCGGTTGATTTTGCTGAGATAGCGGGTGACCTGAACAAAGAAAAAATCGTTAAAATCCTCCACAGACGTCAATTCCTCTTCGCTGAGTTGAATCATTCGGTGGAAGCGGGAGCTGCTAGCAATGAGCGTGATGAGCCCAAACGAAACAGCTATGACAAGGAGCAGCTGCCCGGCTTCGGCCAAAGGCAGCTGCTGCATGAATGCAAGATGGCTGAACGAACTCAACATACTTGCTTATCAGTAATAGAGAACGAACTCGCCGCGCCGGTTGAGGCTCCATGCGGATTCGTCATGTTCCGGAGTCGACGGAGCTTCTTCACCGAGGCTCTTGGTTTGGATGCGGTTCGCTTCGATTCCGAGGCCGGTGAGGTAGGAGCGAATCGCCAGAGCGCGGCGTTCACCGAGAGCCAGGTTGTATTCGCGGCTTCCCCGTTCGTCGCAGTGTCCTTCAACGATGACGGCCATAGAGGGGTTCTGCTTGAGATGCTTTGAGACCGCTTCAGCTTTTGGGCGTTCTGTGGCGCTGACCTGAGAGCTGTCGTAAGCGAAAAGAACGGGGGCGAACAGTCCGGGGTATTCTGTACCGCCGGTAAAGCGTCCAGCCAGAGGAATGGATCCGGTGGCGCCGTATTCCCCTGCGGTTCCGTATACACCGGCCGGGTTTCTGCCCGGGCTCTGACATCCGGTCAATGTTGCCGCGACCAGTAGAACGAGCATTAACAGAGCCTGTTTTTTCATTATGAACCCCCTTGTTTCCCAATTTTTCAACGCGGCGACCACGTTGGAGAAAGCCAGTTTCCGTCGCCGTGAACCAAAGCTACCGGAGCGTCGCTGACTGTGTCAAGGAGGTAGAGGCTAGATTGGTAGCGCACGGAGCGCGCGGCCACCAGATGGCGGCCATCCGGAGCCCAGGAGGGATCCTCATAATCCGCTCCATCGGTGGGCAGATAACGGGTCTCGCCGCTTGTCGGATTGATGATGGCGATGTGGTAGCGCCCGCCTTCTTTGCTGGCGCAGGCGATCAGTCCATTCGGACCCCAGTCCGGCGCGACGTTTTCGGAGCCGCGGCTGCTAAGGCGTTTCGGCCGTCCGCCGTTGCGGTTGATGATGTAAAGTTGCGGCGTCCCGCTCTGATCGGAGACATAGACGAGGTTCTGACCGTCTGGCGACCAGCTCGGGCTGGCTTCGGTCGCACGCAGCGTGGTGGTGATCCGCTGCGGTTTTCCGCGGGACAGGCTTTGGACATACAGCTCGGGGTTGCCGTCTTTAGAGAGAATCAGTGTCATCGTCTTGCCGTCCGGCGAGAGCGCCGCGCCGGTATTGAGGCCGCCGTAGCTCGCTAGGCTTTTTCGCCGTCTGCTACGCAGGTTGACCTCATACACATCCGGGAACCCCCGCATAAAAGAGGTATAGACCAGCCGGTCTCCCGCAGGTCCCCAGTTGGGGCCGACCACAATACTCTTGTCTGTGGTGAGCTGGCTCACGCTGCCGCCGTCGGCATCGCAGAGCCAGAGTTCTTTGGCACCGGACCGTGTGCCGACCATGGCGATTTTTGTGGAGGCGATTCCTTTGCGGCCGGTAACGGCCTCGACGATCTCATCGGCCACGCGCTGGGCGAGCGTTCGGGCGCGGTCGGCGTCAATGGAATAGCCTTTCGAGAAAAGGGTGGCCCGATCAGCTTGACGGATCACCTGGCAGGTGGTGCGCACATCGCCGCCTTTGCGGTTGACGGAACCGCTCAGCAGCAGCTCGCCGCTTCCGCGCAGGGGCTCAAACCATCCGGAGAGGCGCAGGTTTTTTTCCAATGTTTGGAAAAATATCTGTGCCGCCGGGTCGCCGGCCACGCGCAGGCCGGACAGATTGAGCGTCAGCTTGCGGTCTGCGGATTTAACCACCCGGACCTGTGCGTTTGAAACCGGAGCGAGCAGAAGGGCTGACAGACAGAGAAGGAGTACGCGTTTCATGGCATAGACTTTTAGTGGAATTCCCGGCGGGATGAAAGCCGATTCAGTTTACCGAGGTACAAAATCAACGGTAATGGTGCGGTTGGGCAGATTCGGGGGCGGACGCGGCAGCTGGTTGACCGTATTCAGAGCATTTTGCACCGATTGATCGAACGCGGAATTGCCCGATGGACGAATCAAGCGGCGGGCGGAAACGGACCCGTCTGCTTCGACCGTAATGGAGGCCTGGGCCGACGTGCCGTAGGCCGCGCCGGCCGGCACCTGCCAGACCGAATAAAAGCGGGCAAAAAGGGTTGTGTAGTACGCGGCAAACTCGCTGGGTGTTCCTGCGCTCGACCCGAGCACCTTTTTCAGCTCACTCAGATCCGGTTTCGGCTGAGCGGCGGGCTGGGGAGTGGGCGTAGTGGTCTGGCGGGTTACCCGTTTATTCTGCGGAATCACCTCGGCCGGTTTCCATTTGGGTTTTTCAGGTTCCGGTGTCGGGGTTGGCTTTTCCGGTTCCGGTTGCGGTGCGGCGACTGTTGACGGGGCCTCGCTGACCAGGTCGACAAACTGAACGAATTCTTTCGGTTTGCGATGGATACAACTTTTCAGCATTGGAATCACTAGCAGGAGAAAGAGAGCCGAGGCATGCACACCGAACACCCACCAGAATATTTTATTGGGCCGTTTGCGCAGGCTCACTTTTCCGCCTTCGTCACTAGCGCCATGCGGGTGATCTTCGCGTCATAGAGGATTTTCATCACCTCGGCCACGCGGCCGTATTTAACCGTCTTGTCGGCGCGCACGTACACCGTGGTGTTCGGCAGCAGTTCGCCGGTGCGCTGCATTTCACCGACCAGCGCATCTTTCAAAATCACCTGGTCGTCTAGAAACAGAATTCCCTGCTCATTGATCGTGATGTTGCGCGTGTCGGGATTATCCAGATCCGCCGCGTCACCCTTTGGTAGGTTCACCGGAATGCCCTGTTCGATCAGCGGAAAGGTGATGATAAACGTAATTAGCAGAATAAACGTTAGATCCATCAGCGGAGTCATATTGATCTCGCTGATTTCCTTGAGCGCAATCAGGCTGGTTTTGCGGCGGCCCATTGGTTACTCCGCTCCGAAATGATGCTGCGCCGCCGTACCGAACTCCTGCGCGAAATTATCCATCTGCACCGCTAGCCGCCGAATGCGTGACGTCAGCAGATTGTAACCGATTGCCGATGGCAGAGCCACCAGCAGACCCACCACCGTCGTCAGCAACGCGCCCGCAATACCCGGCGCCACCGCCGAAAGCGTCGCCGAACCCGAAGCGGCCATCCCGCCGAACGCATCCATCACGCCCCAGACCGTGCCGAGCAGCCCCAGAAACGGACAGGCGCTCACCGCCGTCGCCAACAGCCCCATGCCGTCCTCGAGCAGCAACGCCTCATCGGCCATCGTGCGGTCAACCGCTGCGCGCACCGCCTCGATCTGATGGCCGTTTAAACTCTGCCCGCCCTCGGCCTCAATCGTCTTGCAGCCCGCCTCATACAGCGTGTTCAGTGGGCTTTCCGGAATTCGCGGACCCTGATCAAATGGGTTGTGCTTGTTGCGGAACGCAATCAGAAACCGCTCTGAGCCCGACCGCGCGCGCGACAGCTGAATCATTTTTGTGGCCATCACATACCAAACCCCGACCGAACTGATGAACAGAATCAGCACAATCAGCTTGCCCGGCAACGCGCTTTGGTTGAACACAGCTTCCACATTGCCTAAAAACAGCGGTAAAAATAACCCGTTCATAATCATCTCCGTTTCCAAGGTCTGGAAGCATCCCGAAGGCTCGGGATCTTCGAACTGCGTTGCATTTCAGCGCTTCGTTTCTCAAGAGCCATATCTTTTCCAATGTTTGGAAAAAATGCGACCCTCATTTTCCAATGGTTGGAAAAAACAGCAAGCCACAACGCCAGTGCTTTCCAAACACTGGAAAAATCGCTTAAGGTGTGCGGATGAAAACGCGCTCAATCATCCTTTTGCTGTTTCTGTTGCCTCTCGTTATTTTTGCCGGAGCCCGGCCACCGTTGTTGCCGGAGGTGCGCGCCATCTGGGTGACACGGTTCGACTATAAATCCCCGATGGATGTTTCTTCGATCATCGTCAACTGCGCCAAAGCCGGGTTTACCGATATTTTCTTTCAGGTGCGCGGCAATGGGACGGCGTTTTATCCCAGTCGGGTTGAGCCGTGGGCCTTTGAGCTATACGGCAAGGCGGTTGCGAACACCGGGAAAGATCCGGGATGGGATCCGCTGCAAATGGCCGCAGGCTGGGCAAAACGCTACAATATCCGCCTCCACGCCTATATTAATGTACTGCCCGGTTGGCGGGGGAAGGTCGATCCGCCACGCGCGGCGGGGCAACTGTGGACCGCGCACCCCGACTGGTTCATGGTCGATTCCACCGGTGCGCGCATGCGCCCGACCCGTGCGTGGTACTCTTTTTTGAACCCAGCGCATCCGGCGGTGCGCAACCACCTGTCTCAGATTGCCGCCGAGTTGGCGCGCTACGATATCGCTGGGTTGCACCTAGATTACATCCGCTTCCCCTACGACTACAAAGACGTCGCCCGCGAGGTGTATCCGCACGCATCTGCCGCCGAGATCAAGGCGCACTCCTCCTTTTCATTCGATCCGGTTTCGCTCGCCGCGATGGGGCGGTCGACTTCCCGTAAAAAATGGGACGAATTTCGCCGCAAATCCGTTTCTCAGGTGGTTCGCGATCTGCGCGATGTGTTCAAAGCCGCGCGCGGGCCGCAGTCCATTCTTTCGGTCAGTGTACTGGCGGATTTCGACGCAGGATATCGCGATGCGTTTCAGGACAGTTGCGGCTGGGCGAAAAACCGGTCGGTCGATTGGCTGGTTCCGATGAGCTATAATGTAGGTCTGTTTGATGAACGGCTTGTGAATATGAAGCACTCTCTGGGCAGGAAGGCGGCGGCTCGTCAGCTGGTGGTCGGCATTAACTGCGTGGGCGATGCGAGTGAAATCCGTCGGCAGATCGCCGCATCGCGCAAGGCGGGCTGCCGCGGCTTCGCCCTGTTTGCCTATTCTCATCTATTTGAAGGGCATCAGCCGACATCCAAAGCACAGCGGTTGCTGAAATAAAAAAAACGGCCCCTGACGGAGCCGTTTTCTTTGTGAGCGGAACGGGAGCTTATTTCAGCTCGCTCGGCATTTCCGGAACGCCTTTTTTGGTAACGGCTTTCGGGCTCACCTCTTTTTTCTGGGTGACTTCTTGTTGCTCAATAGTCGCTTCCTCCGCCTGGAAGAATTTATTCAGCTGTTCGGCCGCTTCGGAGGTTTTCTGTTCGTCGCCTTTCAGACGGTAGGCCTGATAGAGCCCCATCCAAACGCGCGAGTTGCGCGGGGTGATGGCCACGGCTTTTTCCATTTGGGTGATTCCCTGCGAAATCTTTTTCTGGAGCATCAGACTCTGACCGAGGCCGAGCCAGGCCATCGCCATGTCCGGGCAGTTTTTCGTGAGCGTGGTGAACACCGCCTGCGCTTCAACCGGGCGGTTGAGCGCGAGGTAAAGCCCACCCGCGCCGATCAGACGCGAGGAGTTCCCGGATTTCATCAGGCCTTTGTTGCCTCCCACATAGGCTTTGCGGGTGTCTTCCAGAACTTTTACGCCGTACTGCTGGATGCTCGGGTCGTTGATGAGAGAGGCGTATTCAGGAAGATCGCGCACGAGGATGATGGTTGCGCCGTCAAAGTAAACCAGCTTCCAAGCTCTGGAAGCGACGAGGCGGTTGGCTAACGCGCCAGCATCCGACCAGGCTCCGTTGACCACGACTGCATGCGGATTCCACTCTGACAGAATCGTTTTCCAGGCTCCGCGCTGACCGAGCAGCGCCTGGTTCAGGTTTTTATAAAAAGCCTCTCCGTAGAAGGAGGTGCGGGTGTCGCAGAAAATTTTGCGGCCCGGATCCATCACGGCGATATATCCGCCGTCGTGGGAGATATTCAGAATCTTGTCTGGGAAGTCATCCCGGGTCAGCAGACCCGCGGCGGCAACCGGGAAGGCTTCTTCTTCCACGCCGAGGCCGAATCGGGATGCGCTGCCCATGCTGACATATGCGTTGTTGCTGACGATGGCGCCGCCGGTGCCGATCATTAGAATGACGGTGATGGTGACCATAACACTATGCAGCACCTTGTCGTTCGCCTTGAGGGTGGTGGTCAGGCTGCGAGAGAGATATTCACTGATCGCGTTGAAGCTAAGAATCATGAAGGGCAGGGCGAGTAGCACGAAGGATTGCAGGGCGCCGATCGAGCGGACGGTGAGGAACGCCCCGACCAAGGCCAGCAGGGTGATCATGGCGGGGAGTTTTTTCTGCAGGGTGATCAGTCCGCCAGCACCCAGAATTAGCGAGAAGACTGTTAGGCTGGTGATAAAGCCTTGCGGGAATCCGCCACTGAAGAGCGAAATCCATTCGAGTCCTGTCGTGCCGGTCAGCAGCTTTGCATTAGAGAAAATGTGCGTGTGGAGATTGATCAGATTGGGGTTGACCAGTGTGACGAGTAGCGCGCCGCCGGCCAGTCCGAGCAGGCGGGTCGTCAGCGGAGTTATCAGCGTTGTGCGCGATGCCGTGCGGGTGGCCTGCCAGTTTTCAATTGCGAAGAAAAGAATTAGGATCGGGCCGAACAGGAACGACGGGTGGATGTTGGTCCACAGGATTTGAAGTGCCAGCAGGATGACGGCTAGCACAGCGAAGTTTTTGACTCGGTAGAGCAGCGTCACAAACAGCGCGGTGAAGAGCAAGGCGAAGCTTACGGGAGACGGATTGAAAACTGGCATAAGAAGCCAAGTGCAAAGCAGCAGGGATAATCCTTTGCTGAGCGGTCCGCCCCAGTCTTTTCCGAAACGCAACATCAGAATCATTGCAGCCAGCATGATCAGGACGTGCGTCATAGTGACGAGTCCGCCGCCACCCATTTCCCACAATGCGGCAACCAGCTTGTTGTAGAGCGGGTTGAGGTCGACCCATGTCTGATCGGCCATTGTGTAGGAGAGCGGATCTCCGTCGGAGCTTTCCGCCTGCCCGATCGCGATGTGAGTAAAAACGTCCGGGCTGCTGATCGTCCGGATACCCGTCAGGGCAATCAGGACAAAACCGAGAACGACTAGAATAAGACCGAGGGACTTCTTATTGCTCATAAATACAGGCTCCTAATGGGTTTTACATAACAGGCCTTAGATTATTAGGCATCCAAGGGAATTTTTACAAGCAGTAAACCAAGAGGTCTGGAATACTGAATGGGCGGGATTTTAGATCAATGAGTGCGGTTCCCGCAACGAGAATTAGCATTCCAATCATTCGCGCCTCGCAGGGGGCGTTAGAAGAGATCCATTTGGGAATCGTCGGCTTTTTTCTTTCGGGGGCGCTGGCGGGCGATTTTCGGCGCGCCTTCTGCTTCGAACTCACCTTCTTCGAGATTGCGCAGAATTTCGTTGGCGCGGTCGAGGACGGTCATGGGCAGTCCGGCGAGTCGGGCGACATGAATGCCGTAGCTCTTGTCGGCGGAGCCCGGCACAATCTTGCGCAGGAAGGTAATCTGATCGCCGCGCTCCTTCACCAGCACATTGGCATTCTGGACCCCCGGCAGGGTCAGGCTCAAGTCGGTCAGTTCGTGATAATGTGTTGCAAACAGTGTCTTGGCGCGCACATCGGGATTGGTGCAGAGATATTCCGCAACCGACCACGCAATTGAAATTCCGTCAAACGTACTGGTGCCGCGTCCGATCTCATCGAGCACAATTAGGCTCTTCGGCGTCGCATTGTTCAGAATGTTGGCGGTCTCCTGCATCTCGACCATAAAGGTGGAGCGCCCGCGCGCGAGGTCGTCGCTCGCTCCCACACGGGTGAAGACGCGGTCGACCAGCCCGATTTTTGCTTCGCTTGCCGGAACGAACGAGCCGATATGCGCCAGTATCGTGATCAGCGCCACTTGTCGGATGTAGGTCGATTTTCCGGCCATGTTTGGGCCGGTGATGATGATCAGCTGGTGGTCAATGCAGTTGAGCGTCGTGTCGTTCGGTACAAACCGCTCGGCGTCGGGCATCTGCTCGACCACCGGATGGCGGCCGTCGCGAATTTCCAGATCATCGGCTTCACTCATTTGCGGGCGCACGTAGTGGCGGGTCAGCGCGTTCTCGGCGAAGGCTGCCAGCACATCGGCCTCGGCGACGGCGCGTGCATTCCGCTGAATGGTGTCGATCTCTTTGACGACCTCTTCGCGGATCTGCATGAACAGTTCGAGCTCGAGCACGACCGCCCGCTCCTGTGCGCCGAGAATTTTATTTTCGTATTCCTTGAGCTCCGGCGTAATAAACCGCTCGGCATTGGTCATTGTCTGCTTGCGGGTGTACTCCTCCGGCACCATCGACAGATTCGATTTGGTCACCTCGATAAAATAGCCGAACACTTTGTTGTAGCGGATTTTGAGCGACTTGATTCCCGTGCGCTCCTGTTCGGCCGCCTGGAACTCCGCCAGCCACTGCTTGCCTTTCGCGCCCGCATTGCGCAGGTCGTCGAGCTCGGCGGAGTAGCCTGTGCGGATCATGCCGCCCTCCTTAATCGAAACGGCCGGCTCGTCGTCGATCGCCTCATTGATCATTTTTCCAATGTTTGGAAGTTCAGTGATCGATTTTTCCAAGGCTTGGAACTTTCCGTTCTCCGCCAGCAGGGTTTTAAGTTTGGGAAGCTGATCGAGTGATTCGCCGACCGCGCGCAGGTCGCGCGCATTGCCGCCGCCCGAGCCGAGGCGCGACATAATGCGCTCCAGGTCGCGCATGTCGCCCAACACTTCGCGCACATCGTTTAGAAGCATGCGGTTGGTGGTAAAGGCTTCGACCGCGTCGTGCCGCGCGTTGATCGCGGACAGCTCGCGCAGTGGCCGGACGATCCAGTCGCGTAGCATGCGCGCGCCCATCGCGGTGCGCGTTGAATCGAGCACGGAGAGCAGGGTGGACTTCGGCCCTTGCCGCGCCGGGTTGAGCGGCGCGATCAGCTCGAGGTTCATCGCCGTCGTTTCGTCGAGTAGCAGGTAGTCCTCCGGGTTTTTGAGCTGAATGCGGCGGACGTGCGCCAGATTGCGGCGCAGTTCGGTGTTTACATAATAGAGCACTGCGCCCGCGGCGCGCAGGCCGAGCGGTGCGTTTTCGCAGCCGAAGCCTTTGAGCGAATGAATCTTAAAGTGACGCAGCAGAACGTCCCCGGCATTGTCGGCCTCAAACGTCCAGTCCTCGCAGATCGTTTTGAGGGTGTTTCCAAGGATTGGATTGATCAGGTCGTCTTCCGTTGAAATTTCGGGGACGATGCACTCCTGCGGATTGTAGCGCGCCAGATTGCCGCGCAAGGCATCGGCGCTGGCGGATTCTTCGATCCAGAACGCGCCGGTGGAGAGGTCGAGCATTGCGAGGCCGAAATGGTTGCCGTCGCGTACCAGCCCGGCCAAGTAGTTGTTCTGCGTGCGGTCGAGCGTGCCTTCGTCGAGAATCGTGCCGGGAGTGATGATGCGTGTCACTTCGCGCTTCACGATTCCTTTGGCTTCGGATGGATCTTCGACCTGTTCGCAGATGGCCACTTTTTTGCCGGCATCGATTAGTCCGGCTAGATAGCCGTCCGCCGCGTGGTAGGGGACGCCGCACATCGGGATGTCGTGGCGCTTGGTCAGCGTGATGTCGAGAATGCGCGCCGCTTCCTTGGCGTCGTCCATGAACATTTCATAAAAGTCGCCGAGGCGGAAAAAGAGGATGGTGTTTTCGGGCAGCTCGCGCCGGATGCGTCGGTACTGATCCATCATCGGTGTCGATTTTTTCACCATAAGCCCGACAGGCTAGCAGACAAAAAAGAGCGCCGCAACGCCGGACCTTCCCAAGGATTGGAAAAAAACCGTGCGGAGGTGTTAGTCGGCGTAGGAGGGGCGGGTCTTGGTGTAGTAGGCTTTGGTTCCAATATCACCGGGGACGAGATACCAGCCGCCCATTACCAACTCTTCCAGACCGCTGATGTTTTTAACGCAGGCGACGAGATTCGATTCGGTGTATTCGCCTTCACCAAACACCGCGCCGGCACCGAGGTTGCGGCCGTGGGGGTAAATCAGCTCGGGTAGAGTCAGCATGCTTTTTGCGTTTTCAATAGAGGCAATGTGCGCTTCACGGGTTTTTTCTTTAGCACCATCAAATGCGTGCAAAATGGCGGGGATTCCTATGGACGCAAGCAGGCCGATGATCGCAACAACGAACATGATCTCAACCAGTGTAAATCCACCGTTATTTTTTAGAATCCCTTTCATAGCGCCTATTAATTAAGCACAAAGCGTTCCAAAAATTTATAGGAAATGTGGCGATGACCTTGGGATTGAGGTGAATAGTTAAAAACTCCTGTAAAAACGTATAAAATTACTTTTTCTCAAAATCGATATTTTTTCAGTGTAAATATTGTTTTTACGGGTGTTTTCACAAAAATTAGAAAAATAAATGCAGGTAAGAAGCACTTTTATCACTATTAAGGCAGAAAATACCCATTTCGGTCATGAGTCAGCTCGCCATGTGCGATGGTCAGGGTTCCATTGACAACCACAGTTATAATTCCGTCTGAAAGCTGATGCGGCTCAAAATAGGTCGTATTTTCTTTGATCTTGTCGGGGTCGAACACGACTATATCGGCAAAATTCTCCTTTTTGAGAACGCCGCGGCCCGAAATATTAAATTGTTCTGCAGGCAGGCAGGTCATTTTACGGATCATTTCTGGCAGGGGAACGGTCTGTCCGTCGAGGGCTGCGCGCAGCAGTTTGGTGAAACTGCCGTAGGCACGCGGGTGGGGGTGGTCATGGCTCAGGATTCCGTCCGGCGCGCGCAGCGAGGCATCGCAGCCGATCATCACCCATGGCGTTTCGAGCACGTTCCACATATTCTCCTCGCTCATACCGAAAAAGATTCCACCCGTGCGCAGCTCGTCTCTTTCGATGATGTGCAGCAGCGCATCCACCGGTTCCATTTTGAGCTGCTTGGCCGCTTCTTCTAAAACCATACCTTGCAAGGTATGGTTTCCCGGATGTTCGGTTGAGCCGATCATCACGGTGCTGAACCCGAACTCGCCGCGCTCTTCGAGAATTTCATCCCGGATTTTTTTCCGAACCTTGGAATCGCGCAGGCGGCCGAGCACCGCCTCTTTGCCGTCGTAGAGCGCCCAATCCGGCAGAACGATATCAAGATCGGTCTGGGCGGCGGTGTAGGGGTAACGATCGGCAGCGACTTCAATTCCTTCGACCCGCGCCGCCTCAATTTTTTCGAGCGCGGCATCCAGTTTATGCCAGTTGGCCTTGCCGGATGCTTTCAGGTGTGAGACCTGAACCCGTACGCCGGACTTGCGGCCGATGTCGAGTGTCTCGTCGATCGCTTCGAGCAACTTTTTGCCCTCACTGCGCATGTGGGATGTATAGATTCCATCACGCCCGGCAACGACCTTTGCCAGCGCCACAATTTCCTCCTGCGGAACGGCCGAGGCGGGCGGATAGATCAAGCCGGTGCTCATTCCGCATCCGCCTTCGTCGAGCGCCTGCTCCAGCGCTCGGCACATCTCCTTCAGCTCGTCGGGGTTCGCTCCGCGCGGCTCATAGCCGCAGACGCCGCGGTGCAGGGTGTTGTGGCCGATCAGCAGCGCCTCGTTCACCGCTGGGTTTGCCTGCTCAAAAAGCGCCCGGTATTCTGCGACCGTGCTCCATGTCCCGGGAAACGGCTTGTCCTGCCAGTCCGACGGCAGCTTTGCGTCCCCGAGCCGCGGCGCGACCGATGCACCGCAGTTGCCGCACACCTCGGTCGTGATCCCCTGAAAAACCTTGCTCGATGCGCGCGGTTCAATCAGCAGATAGGCATCCGAGTGGGAGTGCGCATCGATAAAACCGGGGCAGACAATCTGCCCCGTTGCGTCAATAACGGTTGCCGCTTCAGCCTGCGACAGATCGCCGATCGCCGCAATTCGCTCACCGGTAATTCCAATATCGGTCCGCACCGTTTCCGCACCCGTCCCGTCGAGCACCTCTCCATTCCGAATCAGCAGGTCAAAATTCATGCGAGAATGTTAACTGCGAATGGGCGCGAATAAACGCGAATAATTTTTGATTTCTCAACAATCCAGCAATCCATTATTCCATTATTCCATTTCTCTCTTCATACTGATCGGAATGAACATGATCTTTAATGCATCGGCGGGAACGGGGAAGACCTGGCAGGTTACCGAGCTTTATTGCGCGCTGGTGCTGGGCACGGAGTCGGAACACCTTCCGTCGGGCCGCAAGCCAGTGCCGCCCGAAAAAATCTTGCTGATGACCTTCACCGACAACGCCGCCGCCGAGCTGCGCGAGCGCGTGTCGGGCAAAATGATCGCCGCCGAAAAATCGGGGGCTTTCGAAACCGGCGAGTTGGCGCGTTCTGTTTTGCGCAAACTGCCGGCCTCGAATATCTCCACCATCCACGCCTTTTGCGCCGGGCTGCTCCGCGAGCACGCGCTTGAGCTCGGACTCTCGCCGGGTTTCCAAACCTTGGAAGATGAAGACCGCGATGCACTGCTCGACGACGTCCTCAAAGCCGAACTTTTCCAATGGTTGGAAAATGACGCGGCTTTCCGCGAATTTTGCGCCGGACTCGCTGTGTTGGGCGACTATGACAGCAGTGTGTTTAATACTATTCGTTTTTTGTTAGAAAAAGCTGCCTCCCGTGGGCTCGATCTGAGGCAGGCTGAGGCGATGCTTCCCAAGCCGGAGCTGACGGTGGGTCGCGAGGACTTCCGGAATGTGTACGATCAGTTGGCTGCAATCGATGCGGAACGTGGGCTGCCCGCCAAGGCCTCAACAAACTTCCAAACCTTGGATAAAATTCTCTCCGATTTTCCAAACAGTGGAAAAATAAAAGAGCTTACTAAATTTACCGGCAAAGAAATGAAGCCGATTTCCGATGAGCTGGCGGAGCTGAAGGATCGGTTTTTGACCGAAACGCTGTATGCGGAGAACGTTGAAAGATTTCAGGCGTTTGCGCGCTGTCTTGCGCGCTGTGCGTCCGGCTTCGCGCAAGCCAAGCGTTTGCGCGACTGCGTCGATTTTGGCGATCAGCTTTTGCTCGCCCGCGATCTGCTCAAAAATAGTCCGTTCGATGCGCCGCCCTTTGAATGGATCATTGTCGACGAGGTGCAGGACACCTCCCGTGTGCAGTGCGAAGTGATCGAAGCGCTGTGGGGTCGCGAAACAAATCTGGTGGTTTGCGGCGATAAAAAGCAGTCGATCTATGCCTGGCGCAGCGCCGATCCCGATGTGATGCCCGACCTCGAAGCGGTGATGGAACAGCGCGGAAGCTGTAAGCGGATTGATTTGAAAACGAGCTACCGCAGTAAGGACCGGGTGATCGACGCGGTGAATGAACTGTTCAACGGGATTTATGATTCGTACGACGCGCTCGAGTCGCTGGGCTCCCTCGAGAATGAAAAGCCGTGCTTGGAATTTTTAGAAGCCGATGATGAGGAGCAGGGCAGTGACGAGGAGATGACCGCCGTCGCGCGGCGCATTCAGCTTCTGGTGCATGGCGGCAGCGAATGGCGGCCGAAGTTCGGTCACGACGGCGAGCAGTTTGTTGAGGGACAGTCCTTCGGATATGGCGACATTCTGATTCTGCTGAAACGCTCAACGCATCAGTCCGCGCTAGAGAAAGCACTGCGTGAGGCGGGGATTCCCTACAGTAGCGGCGGCAAAGGAAAAGCACTGTTCGAGCAGCAGGAGGTGCGCGATCTGCTCCTGTTCCTGCAAGTAATCACGCAACCGCAGAACGATCTGGCGCTGGTTGGTTTTTTGCGTTCTCCCTTTGTCAGTCTGCCGGATGATGAAATCGTTCAGTTTGGATGGGACGGCCAAACCTTTGATCACGAAATTTTGCGCAAACAGTTTTTCGAAACCGTATCTATTGTAGGACAAGCTTCTCTGTATTCAGAGAGCTTGTGTGAGGACACACGCTCCCAAGTACGGGAAGCGCGTCCTACAAGTGCAAGTGAGGCAGCAGAAATGATCCTACGCTATCGCGAACAGGTTGGCAGAAAACTGCCGTCACAGCTGGTGCGTGAAATTGTGCGCGAAACCGCGTTTGACGCCCAGCTGGCCGGTCAGCCCGGCGGTGAGCAGAAGCTGGCCAATTTTAAGAAGGCGCTCGACTGGATCCGCGCCGCCGAGCGCGGCGGGCAGGTGCTGGCCGGCGATGTGGTGCGGCGTTTTGAAAAAGCGACCAAGACCCCGCCGCGTAGCGGTGCGGCCGAAGCGCTGCTTCCCGATCCGGAACAAAATGCAGTAACTATTATGACGGTGCACGGCGCGAAGGGGCTCACCAAGCGCGTCTGCTTTGTGCCGGACATCAGTTTCGGCGATGTCAATGAACCTGGCTTTGCCATGTTCTCGCCGGAGGGATCGCTGGAGCTGAGTATTTCCGGTCTGACCGGCGGTAAAGTAGAGAGCCCGGGCTGGGAGGCGGCGCGCGAGGCCGACAAAGCGGTGCGGGCCGTCGAGTCGAAAAATGTCTTTTATGTTGCGATGACCCGCGCCCGCGATCTGGTTGTGCTTTCCGGTTCCGGGACCAAAGATTCCAAGGGTTGGAAAAAACGGGCGGAAGAGTTTTTAGGTAGTGCGTCTGATGAAATTTTAATGCGCCGTAGTTTTTCTGACCTTCCCGTCGCTGCTGGCCACCCGACTCCCGACCCCCAACCTCCGACACCTGTTTCTTTCCAACCATTGAAAGTTCCCGCGTGCACTGAACGCAAGCCGGTGACCAGTTTAGTCGAAAGTCGAAAATCTGAAGGTCGAAAGTCTATTGGAGAAGATCGTCGAGCTTTTGGAACATTGGGTCATCTGGTTTTGGAGGAACTGGCGAAAAACGGATGGGAAGGCGATATTTCCAGGCTTGTCGAGCTGTTTTGTGATGACGATGCTATCGATCAGAAACAATTAGCGAGTCAGTTGGAAGTCGCCTGCGAAATACTCCAAAAAGAAACCACCGGGGCGGAGGCGCTGTATGCCGAATATTCGTTTGTTTTGAAGCGTGGCGATTTGATTCTGGATGGTTCGATTGATCTGCTGGCTGAATTTGGTCCCTCGAGTTCCCTCGGGACGGGCTGCGCCCGGAAAATTTTGGATTACAAATTTTCGAATGAAGCGCCGGATATTGCTTTAGAGACCTACGGCCCGCAGCTGGCGGCTTACAAAGAGGCTGTTGAAAAACTGAATCCCGGCTCGGAGGTGTCCGCCGCATTGGTGCTGATCGGCGAGACCACTCAGGTTATTTCTTTGCGCGGCTGACGTCGTAGAGATAGGCGGTGATGCCGTCGGAAATGCCTTTGGCCAGTTTATCCTGCCCGCTTTTGCTGAGCACAAAACGCTCTTCTTTTGGGTTGGAGAGAAAGGCCATTTCGACGAGCGCGGCGGGGCAGGGGGCCTCGCGCAGCACCTGAAAGCGGGCGCGTTTTACGCCGCGGTCGTTCTGGCCGGTGCTTTTGATGAGGTACTGCTGGATGCGGGTTCCGAGCGCTTGATTGGCGAGATCAAATTTGTTCCCGGGGTGAGAGGCGGTTGAGGCCGTGCCTTGGCCGTAACTGTGGGTGCTGTACTGTCCCGGTAGGGACAGGACAAATGTGCCTGCACCTTCCGCTGTTTTGTCAGCCGAGTCGGCGTGGAGGCTGACGAACACATCCGCCTTGCGGCGCGCGGCAATTTCGCAGCGTTCCGACAGACCTACGTTCCGGTCATCTTCGCGGGTCAGATAGACGGTGAGTCCACGCGCCTGCAGCAGGTTGCGGACGCGGTTGGCGATGTTTTTAGTGAGCAGTTTTTCATAGATTTTGCGCGGACTGGTGGCGCCCTTATCGGAACCGCCGTGCCCAGGGTCGAGCACCACAACTCGGCTGCCGGCGCTTTTTAGGTAGGCGTAGGGGCGCACGGAGGGTTCGATTGTTTTTGCGAAGTCGGGCTCCTCTAGGGACCACTGCCAGCCGATTTTTCGGACGGGGTTGTTGAGCCACAGCAGGGCTCCGTTGACCCAGCAGCGGCGACTGTCGGTTTCGAATTCCAGCGTGTGCCATTTGTTTTTGAGCTGCAGGCGGTCTTTGCCGGTCTGAGAGAGCTGCATGCCGTAGTAGGGGGCGATATTATTGATCGGCACATACACCTTGCCGTGGGAGCTGATGGTGCGTATGGCGGACAGAGCGGAGCCAGCGGTGAGCAGCAGAGTGGCGGCGAGCCAGAGAGACGTGAGCTTTTTTGTTCCCATGAATAACCTTTTACGCGTAACGCCGAAGTTCGTATAATTCACCTCAATGCTTATCACGGAAAACCATATGGGGCGAGTTTTATATCCATTTGAGCGGCTTGAAACTAGCTGGATTTTGACCGTTTGCCTGCTGTTGCTGGCTGGCTGCGGAAAACTACCGGCATCTTGAGAGAGATCGACTTACTCTGCAGGCAGAAGCAGCTCGGCTGCGGGAATATCGTTGATGGAGAACGGGTCGATTTCTACGACCGACTCTTCGACTACTTCCTCCACCAAAGCTTCAATAGGGATTTCCACAGCGACGGTTTCTTCAACGATCTCTGCGGACTCCTCAGTCAGAATCTCAACAATGGGGAATTCAACGATTTCTTCGGCGACCGGAGTTTCCACAATCACGTCCACAGGCGCTTCAATGATGGCCTCTGCGGGCGTTTCGGCCGGCAGAATGGTTTCGAGCTCTTCTTCGATCACAACCGGCTCAATGGGTTCCGGTGGGGTGATGTCCAGAAAGAACCATTTATCCATGTCGGCCTGAGCGTCGCGCGTTTCGAATGCAGGCATGACTTCGTCGCCGCGGTAGTGCCACCAGAAGACGTTGATCAGCGCGGGGTTGATCTCTTCGAGGGCATAGCCATATCGCTTGGAGAATTGCATCCAGTAGCGGTAGGGGAAGTCGAAGTAGCGCCCGAGCAGGTGGGTCATCACGCGCCGGTCGGTGGAAGCCAGTCGATTGCCGCTGTCGCACCAGGTTCCGTCGGGGATCAGGACGTCCGGAGCGGGTTTGTTTTCGTTTTCCACAATCACGGTATGCTGCGGCCGGATTTTAAAAAAGGCGCCGTTCACATAATCCTCGGTGGATACGTTCACCCAGATTTCGCCATTCCATGCGTGAAGGGTGATGTCTTCGCCTGATTGCTGATAGCAGACGAGCAGAACGGGGTAGCGGTGCGAGATGTCCTGCGCCACCTGAATGGCCTGCGGTTCACGCGGAACGGCGATCAGGGTGATGTTCTTCCGCCATTCTAGAGGCACTTCCTCCGCAAACAGGCTGAGAGTTCCAAGCAAGACCAGAGCCATACAAAACAGTTTTTTCATCATCAGATTCTCTCCGGTTAATTTGCGGCGGGCGGTGTGGGCGGCATGCGTTGCGAGAGTTTATCGTCGAACATCATCAAGGCTCCGCCATTATCGCCGGCCAGTTTAAGGCGCTGAACGATTTCTTCCACGTTGGCCTCTTCTTCGACCTGCTCGGTGATGTACCACTGCAAAAAAACCTGCGTGGCGTGGTCTTTTTCCTCAATGGCCACATCGAGCAGCTCATTGATGGATTTCGTCACAAACTGTTCATGCGCCAGACTGTCCTCGAAGGCTTCCAGAAGAGTTCCGAATTCGTGCGGCGGTTCGTCGATTTGCAGCAGACGGGCGCTGCCTCCGTGCTGCATCACATAGTCGAACATCTTGGTCATGTGAATGACCTCCTCGTCGTACTGCATCCGGAACCAGTGCTCGGCGCCCGGCATACCGAGTTTGTTGCAGAAGGCCGACATCGCTAGATAGAGGTAGGCGGAATAAAATTCTTTATTGATCTGCCCGTTGAGGGTCTCTTCCATTCTTTTTGTGATCATGGCTGCATCTCCCCTTATTTGCGTCGGATTTTAGAGCAACCAAAAGAGCAGTCAAATCCCATCCCATGAAAATCTAACCCGTTTTTGCAGCTATCAAGGCTTCGGTTTTGCCGTGGTTTGAGAAATTTTCCGCGACACTTCGGGGCGGATGGTCGCAGATAAAGGGTAGGGACGGCTGTCCGACTGTGTCGCGCCGAAGCTCTTGCGAAGGAGAAGCTCGCCTGTCCTGAGCTGGTCGAAGGGCCGCGCTCCGCACCGGCTTCCAAGGTTTGGAAAATAATAGGCAGCCGTTTTCAAAAATTATCGGCTGCCTCCATTTCCGGCTAACGTTTTCTGGAGCGTTTTGGTTTTTTGACAGGGCGGCGGCTGGTGGATTCTGGGAGCTGGCGCAGACGGTGTTCAATGCCGTCGTATAGCTCCTCGGCCGTTGTACGAATCTCCGGCGCAATATTCTGGAGAGCTTTTTTGTCGCCAATTTGTACTGCCCGCACAGCTTCTACCCAGGGCCGCAACCGGGCAGTCTCTCCGCGTTCATCAAGGAACCTCAGCAGTTCCTCACCATAGTTCAGGTGAATCAAAACCGCGCTGGCACGAAGCCAGTCGTCAGTGTTGTTTTTTGAAAATCCATCAGCTCGGATGGCGATGGCTTTGGCCAGGGCATCGCGAGTGAGCCCCCAGTTTGCATCGTAGGCGGCAAAGAGGGCTTCATGGAGAAAGGTTGAGTCTGGGTATTCCTGTTTGGGTAGATTTTTTAGAGCTTCCATAAGAATCTGTGCCGATGAGCCTTCTCCTAGAAAATCCCGATGCAGGAATATTTGGTTTTGGCGTACGCATTCACTAAATGGATCTAGGATTAGTGCCATTTTAAAGGCCTCGATCGCTTCGGGGAATCGATTAAGGTAGTCGCAATAGAGATTGCCTAAACTATTCCAGAAATGGGGGCTTTGGGACTTACAGGCGATTGCCTTTCTATAAGCCGTTATTGCTTCGTCATATTGTTTGAGATGGTCTTGCAAGAGCTTCCCCAAATTGCCCCATGCGTGCGCGTTCTCTGGATCAAGAGCGACTGCTCTTCGATAAGCTTTTTCTGCTTCATCATATTGTTGAAGATGGGTAGCTAAAAGGCTCCCCATATTGTTCCATGCCAAAGAATATTCGGGATCAATCTCAACGGCTTTTTGATAGGCAATTTGAGCTTTATCGTATCGTTTGTTTGTTTGAAGAAGAGCGGCTAGATTGTTCCAAGCGATGGCATTTTCTGGATCAAGAGTGATAGCTCTTCGATAAGCAGTTTCTGCTTCATTATGCTGAGCGAGTTTTGTGTGCAAGACATAGCCATATTGGATAAACTTCCATGGGTTTTCTTTGTTTTTGGGGGTAATAGCGCAATGAATTCGGTTAATGCTGGAACCATCCAAAAAGACCCCAAAATTATCAGGAAGTGTGTTGGCCATTAGTTCGATGCATTCTTTTCCGTCAGCTTGATGGAAGGCGCGATTCCAGTCTTCAGCATCTTGGGCATTGCGGATCTGACCGGATGCAAGTCGTTTAGAAAAGCATGTGACGGCTTCTTCTGAATAATCTTTTATATCGGCTATACGGGATTTTTTGATGCTGTCTAAGACGCGATGCAGCTCGTCAGAGCTCAGCTTGTCGGTTCGTGAGGCCAGTTGTTCACGCTCGCTGTTTTCAAACATATTGCGGTCACCCAGCACGGCTTTTGAAAAATTCTTGGGTGTGATGTCGGCATCAACAGGAACGAGTGCCATGAGTTTTTTTCGCATCTCATCGAAGGCGAGGGTGGCGGGCGGGAGCGCGTTAAAGTCGATCAGCTCGTGCAGACGTTTTCGGGCTGCGGTAGCGGCTTCGCGCAGGGCGAGCAGTTCGGTATGTCGTTTGAGGTCTTCGGCGGTTTCGGGGTTGTCGAGATTATCGGCCAGGGCGCGGCTCCAGAGACAGCGGTCGGGGCTGAACAACTCTTCGCTCATCAGGTGGTTAGCGATGCGCGTTCGTTCGGTGGGTTCGTAGAAACTTTCGAGGAAGCGGGTGAGGAATTCCACTTCGCGACGCTGCCGCCGGGAGGCGCTGCGCATGAGAAACCAGATGTTGAAGAAGCGTTCAGCAATCTGGAATCCGGTGCGGCTTTCGCCGAATAGTTCGACACGCTCGATGGTGCCTAGTTTTACGAGTCGGTCGAGCTGGGGAGTGATTGATGTTTGGAGAATTGCCGTGTTTTTCGCGAGGGTGGCGGCGGTGACGGGATCCCAGTGATTGGCGATGGCGCTGGTGATGACTTGCTGCTGATCGGTCAGTTCTTCAAAACGAGCTTTGTAAAGCGGAGTGACGCGGTCGAGCAGGCCTTCGAGGTCACCGAATACGCTGGGGGCGAAGTCTTCAGCGTAGAGGAAGAAGAGGGTGAGTGTGGTGCGAGGATTGCCGCCGGTGAGTTGACGCAGAACTTTCAAGCGGGCGGGATGTTGGAGCACGCGCTGACGGACATCATCGCGGCCGGCGATGCTGGCAAGATGGGTGAGCAGGTCGCGCATTTCCGTTTCGTTCAGTGGATGAAGGTAGTGAGTTTTGAACTGGTCGTAGAAGGCGGCGGCGTAGTCGGTGGATTGTTCCGGAGGGCTGGGGCTGGCGCCGATGAGGATGGGAGAACCCGGGCGCATCAGCAGCTCGCGCAGGCTGTGTTGCTGTTCTTTTTCCAAACGTTGGAAAACAATTTGCAGGTTGTCGACCAGAAGAACGGGGCGGCGACCCTTTGTCTGGGCGACAGAGGCAAAGGCTTTGTAGGCTTCGTCCGCAATCGGGTTGTCGTTTTTTGCAGAGGTTGGCGGAGTTTGGGATAGTTTTTGGACGATCTCGTCAATTTCATCCACGGCCTGTGTATTCTTTTCAGATTCATAGGCATCTGCGAGGGAGTCGAGGCTGTTGAGCCAGAATTTAGAGAGTCGATCCACAGAATATTGCTCTTCAGCAAAGACAAGCGGTATGAACCGGTTGCTGAAGTCGGGGTTGGTGTTCAGTTCGGCCGCGATGCGGGCAAGAAGCATGGTTTTTCCCATGCCGCGTTGGCCGATAATGAGGTGGTGCTGGGCGCGGCTTTTTGATTTCTCCGAAGAAAGATCGGCGAGGATGCGATCCAGTAGCGGTTGCCGGACAGCGAATGTGGCGATCACCTGTTCTGGTGGCATGCGCCCGGTGTTGTAGAGCGCGAGTTGGTGGAGCTTTAGCAAGGGTGCTGTTTCAGGATTCATCGTATCTCTCGGCGGTTCCAGTATTCACGGATCAGGAATGAGCGAAAGGTGTAGCAACCTTGGCTTTCCAGCAAGTAGCCATCACGTAGCAACACGGCCAGCAGTCGGGAAAGCTGTTCTTCGATGGTGGAGGGGTCGGCGGATGGACTCTTCGCCATGAGTGCGTCCAAGAGCTGGTCGCGTCTGCGGCCTTCAGGGAATTGGCAGAGGTGGGTGAGGATGTTTTTGGCTGCAATTGCATCCGATTTTTCGAACTGTTCGTCCAGCCGTTGTCGCCAAGTGTCGAATTGCATCAGCTCATCGGATCGAAGTAGATGCTTGAATGCATCCTCCACGGCTTCGATGCCGTCAGCCTGCGTGTTGGAGTCCACTAGGGCATGAAAGACGACTTGCAGATGATGAGGAAGCGGCCAGCCAACGCGATCGATGATGAGTGTGCGCTGCTCGGGGGACAGAGGTCGACCATTGTCATTCCCCAACTTATTGAGGAATTCGTTAGCTTCTCCAGAATGGAGTGCGTCCAAGGAGGTCAGCGTCAGGTCGTTAATTGTTTTCCGCAGGTTGCGGTTATCGACAAAACTGTCCAGTCCAATGGAGCCGAGAAAAACCCAGTGTATGTTTTTGCGATAGGTCTGTCGAAGCTTTCGTAACCAGTGCAGCAATAGATCCACACGTTCTGAGCCGTGCTCCTGTCGGGCGATTGCAAGCAGAAGCTCCGGCATCTCGTCAATGGCTATCAATACAGGCGTGTCGCTATTTTCGATTTTTTTAAAAACACTTTCAAGGGCACGGGCGAGCGTGCCGAATTCGGGGTTCTCGACAGACCCCATATCCATCTCGATGCCTGCTGCGCTAAATTTAACATTGTTCAAGGTTTTGCGTGCGGCGTAGAGAATTGTTGCAATTCGTGAGAGAAATTGCGGATGTAGCCCCTTTTCCTTTAGGCAGTCTACGAGTTTTTCTGCAAAGGAAAGTTCGTCTTTACACCCTTCAACGTTAATGAATGCGGCCGTGCGCCCTTTGGTGTTCTCCAGTTCGCATAGTCGTAGTATGAGCGAGGTTTTTCCAACTCTGCGCGGTGCGGTTAGAAGGATGTTGGCTTTATTGCTTAATTCGCGCTGGAGCCGCTCAATGTCATCTGGGCGATTAAAAAAATCATCATGTTCAACGGGGGAGCCAGTTATATTTTTCATGATTCATAGATAGATCAGAAATCAATGCGTGTCAACTGTCATTTTAAAAATAAATACAGATCTGTATATATCCCGCTTTGTATATTTCATGCCTGTTAGTTTGACTGGGAAATGGGTTATTTCACTTCACAACGACCCCTCTTTTCATTTTCCACCAAAATAGTTTATATGATACATCATATATTTAGTGTCATATCGGCCCATATTTTGGGGTTTTTATATGATATGTCATATTTTTATTTCCCGTCGAAGGGGTTTGCCTAAATCGTTATTTTAGTTTTCCAAACCTTGGAATCGCGGTGGGGACACCGCATTTGCTTTTGCGTTCTCTGTGCTCTTTGGCGGTTAAAAACCGAAGTTGATTTTTCAGCCATTGGAAATGAGAACCCACCCCCACGGTAGCAGAGTATAGCTCGCTACATGGCACAGCGCCGTTCCGGCACCCCTCCGCTGGAGGGGATTTCCGTGTCTTCCGTGGTTAAACTTGATCCCGTTCATGGGGAACCGCACCGATTCGTTTTCATTTGCGTAATCTGTCGAAGATCCCGACCCCTTCGGTGCGGTTAAAATGCGTTACAGAGTGCGATGCCAGAGATTCATGCTCTCGATGGAGCCAGAGATTTGGGTGTTGTTGATGAGCGTGCCGCCGAAAATGTAGCCGCACTTGGCGAAGGTGATGTTCATGCCCGGTGAAATTGCGCGGGCGATGGTATAGAGCGTGGCGATGTTGCGCTTGCGCATTTCCGGCTCCATCAACTTCAGCAGATGAACGGCCAGCCCGTTGCCCAGATGCTCTGGCAGGGTTGCGAAGTCTGTCATTTCCGCGTTGCGGTTTTCCTGATCCATTTCGCCCGACGAGGCCGCCGCGATTTTTCCGTCCTTTTCGGCGACAAAGTAGCAGACATGGCTACGCATCGTTTCAATCAGATAGTCTGGATCGTGAATCGGAAACGGGTAGGAGGCAAACACCTGCCGGTAGACTTCGGTCAGTTCCGCGGCATCCGCTTCAGCCGCCGGGCGCAGCGTGTATCCCTCCGGAAGCGGCTTCATCGGGCTTCCGCTCTTCGATTGCGCCAGCGCAATAATTTTTTCGATTTCATCGCGCTGCGGTGTGATTTCCCGCCGTGGATCGATGAATTTCCCGAGAAATGTGGCGTCGGTTTCGCCGTTGTAAAAATGCGGAATCATTCCTTCGCGGCAATAGCCCTCGCGAACGAAAGCCGATGCACAGGGATCCGGAACTTTGGCGAAGATTTTGGTGTAGTCCTTTTCTTCGGCCAGCTCGTTGAGCTGATCGATAAGCCCCGGTAAATCCGCCGGGTCGAGCTTCATCAAGTAGATCCGGTTATTGTCCGGCCCGTGCTGAATTTGCGAGTTTCCGATTTTTTCAAGGGTATCGCTCATATTTCTAACCTACCGGTCTCAGAGAACAGATCAACCCTTCGCTGAAAAAGATTCGGAATTTAACGGCGAATAGACGCGAATCAGCACGAAGGGGAGAAGGTTTAACCGCGAGAGATCGCAGAGAACGCAAAAGCAACCTGGAGGGTCGCGGGCCTCCGCGACTGGGGATGAACTGCGAAGGGGTCAATCTGAGACCAGAACCTTATTGGGCGTTGACCTGCTCCGCTTGCTTTTCTTCCTGTTGAAAAAGCTCCATGACGCTTTCCACCGTGTCGTGAGTAACGACTCGACCGTCACGGATCAGGACGGCCCGATGGGCTACCTTACGGACGAAGGGAATATCATGTGTGACGATGATAAAGTTGGTCGAGCCGCCAAGGCTCTGGAGCAATTTCGCTAGGGCGTTGGTGGTGTTGATGTCGAGGGCCGAGGTCGGCTCGTCGAGCAGCAGGAAATCGGGTTTCAGTAGTAGCGCCCGGGCGATGGCCACCCGCTGGGCCTGACCCCCGCTGAGCTGGGCTGGATAGCTGTCGGCCTGATCGCCCACACCGACGCGCTCCAGTATTTCCCGGGCTTTCTGTTCAGCCAGTTTTTCCGCCATTCCGGTAACGTGTACCGGGGCCAGGGTCAGGTTGTCTAGCACGGTGAGATGGGGGAAGAGGTAAAGGTTCTGGAAAACCACCCCGACCTTGGATCTGAATTGCGCTTCCGTCATGGAGTGCGCTGCGACTCCGTCGATTTCGATGCGGCCATGTTTGGGCATGAGAAAGCGGGCCAGACACTGCAGCAGAGTGGTCTTGCCGGAGCCGCTACGGCCGACAATGGCGGTAATATGCTCCTCTTGATCGAAAGAAAGTTCCAGTGAGACCTTCTTCAGGACCGCGGTTCCGTCGGGATAGGTGAATTCCAGATCGTTGACCTTAATCATCAGCAAATCCTCTCTTCTTTAGCGTCTTTTCCCAACGGCCGGCGAATTTCATTAGCGGATAGGTAAAGACGAAAAACATCAGGGCGACGATGAAATAGTACTTCATCGGATTATACGTGACGCTGATGATCGACTGGGCCTGGCGCAGCACCTCGGCCACCGAGATCACCGAGACGAGGGCGGTGTCCTTGAGCAGGGCCACGGCGGAGTTGACCAAGGCCGGGATGGCGATGCGGAAGGCCTGGGGCCAGACCACGAAGCGGAAGACTTTGAAGTTGCTTAAGCCAAGGGCCTTGGCCGCAAGTTTTTGACCCGGTGGCACCGCCATCAAGCCGGAACGGACCACCTCAGCCATATAGGCGGCCCCGTTGATCGATAAAGTGATCACCGCTGAGGTCAGCGGCGAGAGGGTCAGGCCGATCTGCGGCGCTCCGAAGTAAATGAAGAAGAGCTGAATCAGCACCGGGGTGCCGCGAACGAAGTCCACCGTAGTCCGGACCAGTAGCAGTAGTGGCGAAGGCTTGCTGTTCAGAACCACCCCTGCCGGCACCGCCAGCAGGAAGCCGCAGAGCAGGGAAATAAAGGCAATCCCGATGGTGACCCCAAATCCCTGTAGCAAGCGGATGGTGATGGTCCGGTTGCTCATGGCGAACGAGTGGATCGCAACGGTGTCACTTGCCGCCGGACCGAACCACTTGCGGTTCAGGTCGGCCATAGAACCCGATTTTTCCAAATGGGTCAGAGCCCGGTTGATCTGGGCCAGCAGTTCCGGATGGCCGTGGGCCACCGGGATGCCCATCTGTTCCCGATAAAGCAGTTTTCCGGCCGGCCGGAAGGGCATCCCGGCCGACTTGATCTGGTAGCCGCCGACTAGGCGGTCGGTGACAAAGCCGACCAGGCGGCCGTTCAGCATCTCTTGGTAGATGTCGACCGTACTCTTGTAGGTTACGGTTTCGATCTCGGGGTGGGTTTCGGTCAGGTAATGCTCGAAGGTCTCGCCTAGCACCACCCCGACCCGGCGTCCGGCCAAGTCGTCGATGGAGCCGATCTGCTCATCATTTTCGGCGTTGACGAAGAGCTGGGCTCCAGAGACATAGTAGGGGATCGAAAAGTCCACCTGCTTTTGGCGCTCGGTAGTGATCGCCATCGAGCCGATGATGGCGTCGAACTTGCCGGCCAGCAGCCCAGCCAGGATGCCGTCCCACTCGGTGGTGACGATTTCCAGTTCCTGCCCGAGCTCACGTGCCACTCCCCGGGAGACATCGACATCGAAGCCGGCCAGTTCGCCGTTTGGGTCGTAGAAGCTGAAGGGGGGATATTTACCGGTCAGGGCCACGGTAAGGCGCTTCGACTCAGAGGCTTTACTTTGTAAAGGCAAGAAGAGGGCTGCCAGCAAGAAAATAGTGACCGAGATGAGCGGAATAACGGGACGTTTTATTCCTGAGCTCACCCGATTCATAAGCGAATTAAGCCATTTCTGAATCTTCCGGATCACGACATCTCCTTGCTATTTATATGACCGACCTGCTTTCACTCATCCTATAACCGATGCCGATGATGGCGGCCATGTAAACAGCGAAGAGGATGTAGTCAATCCAGATCATTCTTCTTCTTCTTCATCGCGGCGCTGGTGGCGCTCGTTGTCAGCCGGGATAAGCGAGATGGCGTCGTCGTCATAGCTGAGCAACTTTTCGATGCCGATGGACTGGTATTCGTCCGCATCGTCGAGCTTGAGGCTTAAATTGCAGTTATCGCAGTCGCGATCGCAAAAGACGGTTTGATAGTTTTCTGGCTCCTGATAGCTAGTGATGACGCCTTCATAGTTGCGCAGGATGACCTTGTGCGTGCTCCACGAAATCAGGTAGTTGGGCGTAACGGGAATCTTTCCGCCGCCGCCGGGCGCGTCGATTACGTAGGTCGGTACGGCAAAGCCGCTGGTATGGCCGATCAAACTCTCGATAATTTCGATCCCCTTGCTGACCGGTGTGCGGAAATGGGAGAGCCCTTCGGACAGGTCACATTGGTAGAGGTAATAGGGGCGAACGCGGTTTTGAACTAGTTTGTGTACCAGCACGCGGATGATGCGCGGGCAGTCGTTGACGCCCGCAAGCAGGACACTTTGGTTGCCGAGTGGGAAGCCGCCGTCGGCTAGCATGCGCAGGGCCTCACGTGACGAGGCCGTGATTTCACGCGGATGGTTGAAGTGCGTGTTGATCCAGAGCGGTTGATGTTTTTTGAGCATGGTCACCAGCTCGGGTGTGACGCGGTAAGGCAGAACTACCGGCATACGCGTTCCGATGCGCACCACCTCGACATGTTCGATGTGGTCGAGTTCGGTCAAAATCCAATCGAGATATTCATCGGAGAGCATCAGCGGATCGCCGCCGGAGAGAAGTACATCGCGGATTTCCGGCGTGTTGCGGATGTAGTCCAGCGCCTTCTCAATGGTTTCCTTGTTCGGAATAAATTCCT
Organism: uncultured Verrucomicrobiota bacterium; assembly: GCA_964455665.1. Classification (GTDB taxonomy): domain Bacteria; phylum Verrucomicrobiota; class Kiritimatiellia; order Kiritimatiellales; family Tichowtungiaceae; genus Tichowtungia. Next base: position 390 of record CAYVYL010000015.1, on the reverse strand, counting down.
GATCGCCCACCTTGCGCTTGCGGGTGCAGTGGCGGCAGTACATCGAACAGACATTGCTGATGTGGAATAGCACGCGGTCGGGGTAGCGGTGGGTGAGGCCCGGCGCGGGGCTGTCGGCATCCTCGTGAAGCGGGTCGACCATGTCGTGTTTGCCGATAATCAGCTCGCTGGGATTTGGGATGCATTGTTTGAAGACCGGATCGTTGCGGAAATCATCGCGGTCGATCAGCGAGAGATAGTAGGGCGTCACACTCAGCGGGAATTTTTCAACCGTTTCGAGCAGGGCTTTGCGCTCGTCGTCGGTGAATCGAACGTCCAGCAGTTTCTCAAACGTTGCGATATCACGAATGGAGTGCTTGATTTGCCACTTCCAGTCTTTCCAGTTTTTGA
>CAYVYL010000014.1:25360-35801 GCA_964455665.1 uncultured Verrucomicrobiota bacterium | reverse complement strand
TCCATTAACTGGTCAAAAAAACGGGGGCGCGGCACCTCAAAAAACATCGGCTGCCCGTTGTGCGGATGCTTAAAGGAAATCGAACGCGAAAGGAGCGCCATCCGCTCAAACTTCTTTTCTTTCAGGCCATATTTTCGATCGCCGACCACCGGGTGGCCCAGCTCCGCCAGATGCACCCGAATCTGATTTTTGCGGCCGGTTAGCAGATTGATTTTCAGGGCGCTGAACTCTTTATTCTCGCGCACTACGCTGTACTGCGTCTCAGAAAATTTCCCCTCACCCTGCCGGGGGGTTGAATAGACGAACAACGCTTTATTTTGGGCGAGATGGCTCGAAATCGTTTTTGTTTTTTCTGCAAGGGTTCCGTGCACAATGGCCAGATACTCCTTTTCCACCTCTTTCCAGTGCTCATGAAAATAGAGCATCACCTCTTCGCTTTTGGCAAAAATCAACAAACCGGAGGTCTCGCGGTCGAGCCGGTGCACCACAAAAGCCCGCAGGCGGGAGCGCGCCGCGCCTTTGCGCAGATAGTCGTTCAGGACGCACTCGGCGGTCCGCATCTCATGCCGGTCAGGACTCGTCGTCAGCCAGCCGATCTCTTTATTGATGATCAGCAGATCGCGGTCCTCGTAGAGTATTTCAAGCCCGCGGGGACGGTGCTTTGTATTTTTTTTCATCAAACCCGTTCGGGATTTCGAATAAACCGTCTCTGCAGGAAATACCACTTCCAACCTTTGGAAGGTTTGGCCTGCTTTTTTCCGATGTCTGCCTGTCGTGCCTACCCGCCGCAGCCTTGGCGAAGGAGGGAGCCCTGTCGAATGGGAAAATCAGGGATCGATATTTATGAGATCCTGCGTATCGAGATCAATGCGGCGGTAGTAGCAGTCGCGCGGCTCACCATTTTTGTTTTTGGTGTGGCAAATGCCTCCGCGATTGGGGCGGACAACAAACAGGAGCGAATTCTGCTCGCAGTTCACGCGCGCCTCGATCAGTTCAAACGTTTCGCCGGAGGTGAGACCTTTAACCCACAATTCCTGGCGCGATGAGCTCCACAGCACCAGCATTTTGCGCTTCAGCGATTCTTCAAACGCCTGCTGATTGATATAGGCAACAAGAATCACCTCTTTGGTGTCGGCGTGCTGAACAGCCACCGGAATAATGCCCTTACAGGCCGCGGCGGCTTTTTCCAGCTTGTTCCAGTCGAGTTGGAGCTCGAGTCCTTCTTCCAGTTCTTTGCTCATTGGGGTCTCCTTTACAAATTCAAAAATGACATCCTACGGAAAGATGTACTGGATGCGAATAATTTTTCACCACGAAATACACTGAATACGCGGAAAAACACCTGACTCACTTCCGTGTCTTCAGTGTATTCCGTGGTTAACATATTTCTGTACCTATTCCTAATCTTCGGTTTTTCGGGCGGGACGGGTACGAATCCATTCACGCATTTCGGTGCGAAGAGTTTCGCGGGCGGCATCGCTATCGCGCTGTTCAACAAACTGCTTGTAGAGCTCGCCGAAAGCGACGCGGAAGGTTTCGAGAAATTCCATGCGTTCGGTGAACTTGCCGAGCACATCGTAGGCCTCGGTTTTAGGTAGCTTGAGACCGCGAAAAATAAATTCGTCGGCATCGAGGGTGCAATTCCAGATTTCTTCGCCGCGCGCCAGCGTCAGCTTGGCGCGGCGCAGCTTTTTGCCGCTGAGCAGCGCGGCGCGGGTCTCCGCGCTGACCATTGGTTCACCCTTGCGAATGACGATTTCGCCCTGCTCTTCCTGGTCGAACTGAAGCGGGCCTTCCACCAGCATGGCGAACGGACCGCTCTCGGGCAGGTTCACTTCGCCGCCTTTGGCTTCGGACACAAACCAGAGCCACATCAAAAATTCACGTCCCGGCGCGCAGTCGGCCCACTGGTCGGCGGCAAAGCCGAGCGAGTGCCAGCTATCGGTGCGACTTTGCGCCAGCTTCCACGCCATCGCGGCGGGATCGGCGGGAATCGGTTGAACCCCAGCGATCGAGGTAAAATTGACCAAAAAGGCGTCGAGCTGGTTTTCCGACATCGCGGTGCAGTAGAGCAGTCCGTGGCCGCGGTCATACACAAAGTCGATCCCCTTGAGCGTCGGCGGCATCTGCGGCAGCAGGCGGTCGGACACCTCTTTTTTGATCTCGCTGCGGGTCTGGCGATTGACGTAGTCGCGCTGCTCGGCCGCCATCCAGACCATCTCCTCGATGCGGCACTCGGCGCGCAGTAGCGCGGCCGGAATTTTACGCTGCGCCTGCGACAGCGTGAGTCGCAGGGTTCCGCCAGACAAAGCGGTTTCCTCGGAGATCTCGCGGTCGAGCAAATGGCGCGGGCCAACCCAGCCGTGAATTTCCTCGTCGCGCAAGGTTTCGACCGAGCCGATGGTGTGTTCGGCAAACCGCTCCAAAATATCTTCCGGTAACGCTTTGGGAACATAAAACATGCGAAGGCTCACGGAGCCGCTTTCAAATGACATGGGGAACTCCTTTGGAGATTAAGAGTAAGATTAGGATTAAGATCGAGATTATGAAAACTGAGCGGAGAATATACACAACTCCTTCCCTTCACGCCAGCCCTTGCCCGCCGTTTTTGACTTCGAACGTCACGCGTCACCCTGAGCGGGCGGAGCCAGCGATAGAGTGGACGCGCGGGTTCGCAGATGATCAGCTATCATGGGCTTGGTTTGGTTTTCTATTATCAGGACACCGTAGCTTTTCTCTCACTGAGTTCCAGCATGATCTCATCATGTCAGAGACCGCGTCAGATGACCGAACGCGAACGAGCATGACATCACCAAACAAGCGGGGGTACTCAAAAAGAACCGAACACCCGTGAATCTCCTCATCAAGCCAGCTCGAATGTGGATCTAGGATCAATCCCCATGTGGCTTGTGTATATGGCGGCAGCTCCAGAAACTCCTGTATTGCTTTGTCTGACACCGTGCAGGTCGTGGTTTTATCCTTTCTGTGATTTGGTTGGATCACATAGGGATACTTTCCCAGCAAATTTGGGGAAAGGGTTTTTCTCGTAAAATCCGTGAAGAATTCTACATCTCGGACTACGATGATCCGACCAGTATTGTTGGTAATAATGACGCCAAATGCTTGCGATTTAGCTTCCCCTTCAACCGCGAGATTACTGATTCCGTTGGGTGTTAAAGATTTCCGGAGTCTCCTCTCAACCTCCCAATTCTTGTACCACGTGAAACAAAAGGCAACTGCGGCAAAAACAAGGCCGCTCATGCCCGCCTTGAGAATTTCAACACTCAGAGCTTTTGAGATCAGGGTAGCCAGACCGAATAAACAAATGGCTAGGCCGGCGATTAGGTATAGCCGCCAAGTCTGCTTGAAAACGACCTTATCAATATCATCATGTGCCATTTCTTCTCCTGCGAACTTGATATTAGAGGGGTGTTTGACCAAATTTGGTTGATTCTAACTATTCACTATCCAAGCCCCCCGTTCTTGCGAAAACGCATAATGACTGGGAGGGTTTATTGCGGCAAATCAAATACTTGAGCAAACCCGGAATGTGGTGCCAACGTTACGCGACACTCTGAGCGGGCGTTGTCCAAGCAGGTCTATGAGCTGGTTCCAGTAAGCCGCTGCGCGGCAGTTTCTTCCGCTATCTTCTTCTTTTAAATTAAACTCCTTTCTGAAGCGGGGTGCAACGGGCACTCCCACAACAGAAAGGATACACAATGAAGTCTAAACTTCGAAAGAAGATGGTAGAGGATCTGCAGCTTCGTGGCTATGCAGAACGTACGCAAAATTCATACACGCGCTCGGTGCGTCAGTTGGAAAACTACTGGCATCTGCCGGCCGAGGAGATCAGCGAGCAGCAGGTGCGCGATTATTTTCTCTATTGCCGGAATGATGTGGGGTGGAGTGCGGCGACGATGCGCATTGCGTACAGCGGGATTAAGTTTTTCTACACGACGACGCTTCCGATGGATTGGGAGACGATCAAGCTGTTGAAGATTAAACGGCTTTCCACGCCGCCGACGGTGCTGTCGATCGATGAGGTTCGCCTGATTTTAACGACGGCGCACACGCCGCAAGCCAAGGCCTTTTTGACGACGGTCTATTCGTGCGGCCTGCGCCTCGCCGAGGCGCTGGCCTTGGAAGTCGGCGACATCGACAGCGAGCGGATGGTGTTGCGGGTGCGTAAAGGTAAGGGCGGCAAGGATCGCGACGTGCCGTTGCCTCAATCGACGCTGGAGGTTCTGCGCGAGTATTGGCTCACCCACCGCAACCCCCGATTGATCTTTCCGGCATTGGGGCGAGGACTTCATGGAGGGCGCACGGCGAACCGGCCGATGGGCGATGGCTCAGTGCAAGGCATTTTGCGCCGCATTCTAAAGGAACTCCCCCGCATTCGAAAACGTGTGACGACCCACACGCTGCGCCACTCCTATGCCACACACCTGATCGAAGCAGGCGTAAATATCCGACTGGTTCAGCAGTATCTCGGCCACGCCTCACTGGTGACGACGATGATCTATTTGCACGTGACCGACCTCGGGAATGACGATGCCGCCGGGCGCATCAACCGTCTGATGGGAGGTGTGCAATGAGCAACATCATCCAGCAGATCTTCCGCGAGCACGGCGACGGCTATCTCGCTCAATACGGCGAACGGATGCCAGTCTCTCACCGCAAAGTGATTCGTTGCATTCAGGACTGCGGAACCACGGCGTTCGGCATTCATACCTTTGTGTGTGACGACTGCCATGATGTCCACCGCACGGGAAGCTCGTGTGGCAACCGGCACTGCCCGGTCTGTCAAGCCGGCAAGTCCGACGACTGGCTGCGTAAGCAACTCGCCAAAGCACTTCCGGTGAACTACTTCATGATCACCTTCACCGTGCCGCAGGAGCTACGGCGGGTGATCCGATCCAATCAAAAGGTGTGCTACGCCGCGCTGTTCAAAGCCGCCGCGGGAGCCATGAAAAAGCTGGCCAAAGATAAACGCTTCGTCGGGTGCGATCTCGCCGGGTTTACCGGCATCTTGCACACCTGGACGCGCCAGCTCGAATACCACCCGCACGTGCACTTCATCGTGCCCGGCGGCGGACTCAACGCTGACGGCACCGAATGGAAAAGCTCCGCCGCCGGGTTCTATATCCACGGCAAGCCGCTCTCCATCATCTATCGCGCCAAATTCATTGAGGCACTCAAAGAAGCCGGCCTCGCCGTGCCCCGATGCGTCTGGGAACCCGACTGGGTCGTCGATGCACGCAACGTCGGAAACGGAAAACGAGCACTGCGCTACCTCGCGCAATACGTCTTCCGTATCGCCATCGCGCCCAGTCGGATCGTGCGCGTCGTCGACGGCCGCGTCACCTTTCGCTATCAGCGCAGTGGAGAGAAGAAATGGAGACTCTGCACGCTCGAACTTTTTGAGTTTATGCGCCGCTACCTCCAACACGTCCTGCCGCACGGGTTCACGAAGGTTCGGCACTACGGGTTCTTCTCGCCCAACGCGAAAGTTTCGTTGCAACGCATCCGCGAGCTCATCTGCCGGCTCTACGAAATCCTCGTCCCGCTCCTGCCCAAAACCCCAACACCCCCGAAAAAGAAACCCTGGGCCTGCAAACGGTGTGGCGGCCACATCCACTGGTACAAATTTACCTTACCCAACCGAGGCGTCGGCTAACAGTACTCGCCTTCTCAATACAAACGAGCTGGTTGCTTCCGCGCACGGACGCAGCGATGCATCTCTGCGCCCAGACAACGAAAAAAGAAGAAAACAAAGGGGAGAAACCTCAACACAACAGCTCAAAATCCGTTCCGAAGAAGAGCTCACCCCGCGACCCTGATCACCAATAACGAATATTTGGCAACAGCGGCAAAGCCGCCCCGAACCATTGCCCTACTAACTAGTGACTCCGATGCAAAAAAAGCGCCTTCTCAGGCGCTTTTTTGCATGCGATCCGCTCCACGGCTTACAAGAACCCGGCAATAGAAGCTCAGTTCCTTCGTACCTCAGTCATGAGCATCTATTGCTTTATTGTTCGATGTGTATTTGTATTTTCAGTTTACGGTGAGCTGATGCGATAAAATCGGCTGGGAGAATTCGTCCAGTCTGGATCGCTAAAATAGACCGTGCCGCCGCCCATACTATTGGTTTGAATGGGTTCCCATATGTTCATCATTAAATTTGTGCAGGCTTCCACTAAGACAAGTCCACTTGCTGACTCGGCAATGTTGAAAGCGAAAACGTTGTTTGTTACACCAAAACTTCCATCTCCGGTTTGAATCAGTGGATTCCAAAGCACAGTTGGGCGCTCAGCAAAGGTTGCCCCCCATCCCGTGGTGCCAGGCAGATAATAGACGATCACATTGGGGGAATCGTAGAATGGCAGTGGAAATGGCTCCGGCAATTCACTATTACTATCAAGGCTTGGAGTGTTACCCCTGAAGTAAACTCCAGTCAGGCTGTCGGAGTGGCCGAACGCCCTGTGCCCGATAGTGGTAAAAGTGTCGGGAATTGTGATGCTCGTCAGGCTGGAGCAACTACTGAACGCAGCGTCCCAGATAGTGGTGACTCCGGAGGGAATTGTGACACTCGTCAGGCTGGTGCAGTCGGAGAACGCATAGTCCCCGATCGTGGTAACGCTGCCGGGAATCGCATAACTACTGTTGAGTTTCCCTTCAGGATATTGGATGAGCTCTGTTTGACCCTTGTTAAACAGGATTCCGTTAACACTACTGAAGGCAACATTGCCCTCATCCACCGTTATTGCAGTCAGGCTGTCTTCTGCCAACCGATAGTGGATGAAGGTGACCCCACTGCCAATTATGATGTTGGTTAGGCTGGTGCAGTGGGAGAACGGCGCGCCAAGCCCGATGGTGGTAACACTGTCGGGAATCGTAATAGAGGGCAGTTTCGTACAGCCGTAGAATGCAGTGTCCCCAATTTCGGTGACCCCATCACGGATTGTAACATTGGTCAGGCTGGTGCAGTTGCCGAAAGCAAACGAGCTAAGGGCTGTGATCCCACTGCCGATTGTGACGTCGGTCAGGCTAGAGCATCCGGAGAATGTACTGTTGAGGTATGATGTGACGCTGTCGGGAATTGTTACACTCGTCAAACTTGTGCAGTGAGAGAACGCTCCATTCGCAATAGAGGTAACCGGAAGACCATTGATTTCGCTTGGTATGCTAATGTCGCCACCGGGGCCGATGTAGCCGGTGATGGTGATTGCTCCATTATTGGTGGTGCACGTGTAATCTAGCGCTTGCGCGATGCAGGGGAGCGCCGTGAGCAGGAATAAGGGTAGAAGTTTACAAATCAGCCTATTTTGTTTCATATTTTTTTCCTCCATCGAACAGTTGATTATTAACTATTCACTATCCAAAGCCATCGTTCTTGCGAAAACGCATAATGACTGGGAGGGTTTATTATGGCAAGTCAAATACTTGAGCAGGCCCGGGATGTGATGCGGCGGCGGCTATACGTACCGCAGGCGTCTCGCCTGCAAATACCGAAAGCAAAATGAAAGTGGTATAACAGGACTTTCAACTGGGTCCATCCTGTTTATTCCGTCAGAAAACTACAGCCGAACGGTGACGCCTTTGGCGCGCATCTGTTCTTTGACTTCGCGGATAGTGAATTCACCGAAATGGAAGATGGAGGCGGCCAGTACGGCATCGGCGCGGCCTTCGGTGACGGCGTCGACCATGTGTTCAACGGTTCCCGCACCGCCGGAGGCGATGACCGGAACGCCGACCGCATCGGAGACTGCGCGGGTCAGTTCGAGATCGTAGCCGTCTTTGGTGCCGTCAGCATCCATGCTGGTGAGCAGAATTTCGCCCGCACCCCGCGCAACACCTTCCATGGCCCAGGCAACCGCATCGAGCTCGGTTGCATTGCGCCCACCATGCGTGTAGACGGTCCAGCCCTTGGACGAATCGTTGGCGTCGTTACGGCGCGCGTCGATGGCCAGCACGGTACACTGCGCACCAAACTGTTCGGAACATTCGTTGAGAATGTCCGGATTGTTGATGGCGGCGGTATTGAAGGAAACTTTATCGGCCCCGGCGTTGAGCATTTTGCGCACATCGGCGGCAGTGCGGATGCCGCCGCCGACGGTGAGCGGCATAAAAACCTGCTCGGCGACGCGGCGGACAATGTCGACCATGGTGTTGCGTTCGTCACTGGAGGCGGTGATGTCGAGAAAGGTCAGTTCGTCCGCGCCCTGCGCCTCGTAGGCTTTGGCGCACTCGACGGGGTCACCCGCGTCGATCAAGTCGACAAACTGAACGCCTTTAACCACACGGCCGCCGGTGACATCGAGACAGGGTATAATTCGTTTTGCCAGCATAGGAATTCCTTCGAAAATTGAGGCTTACGAATACTGGAAAGTTCCAAGGTTTGGAAGATTTAACCTCAGATAAACGCAAACAGGCAAAAAGTTCCGAACATTGGAAAACCCGTTCCACCCCCAATATTCCGATCTTTATCGGCGGGGGCTGAGGAGGTCGAAGACCTTGTTGAGCTGTTTGATGTCGAGAGCGCGGAAGTCGGCAATGTCTTCTTCGCGGATCAGGCGCAGGAAGCGAATGGCGATGAGGTAGCAAAGCATGTAGAGACCGCCAAGTGCGAACAGCGTGACGATGTTGATCCACTGCGTTTCGAACAGTTCCAACAGTTTCCAATGGTTGGAAACCAGTGAGAAAGATCCGGCCAAGAGAAATAGGCTGATCCCCATGCGAAGCAGGTAGGCAGCGGGGAAATAGATGCCGCCGAGAATGCGGCGGATGATGATGATCCGCACGGGCATGGAAAGCACCAACGCTGAGGTCAGCGCAATCATGGCGCCAGTGGTTCCCATTTTGAAGTGAATGATCAGAAGCCAGTCGAGGAAGAGGTTGACGACAATCTGGAAGATCATAATCGGCATGGAGGCCATCACTTTTTCTTTGGCTTTGAGCGCCATGGATAGCGGCGTGGAGACGGTGGAAAGCAAATGGATGAGGCAGAAGGCGGAGGCGATGCCGCCAGCTGCTGCCATTTGTCCGCCATAGATGAGGCGCACAGCGGCGGCGGCGAAGAAGAAGCCGAAGATGGCCAGCGGGACGGTGAAGGCGATCTGCATTTTGTAGTAAGCTTTGATGAGGCGGCCGAGGCAGTTTTTGTCGCGGCTGTAGGCTTCGGCAAATCCGGAGGTGAAGAGCATATGCAGGGCATCGGGAATGAAGAAAATGACCATGGGTGGCAGGGAGTAGCCGAGGTCATAGGCCCCGACGATTTCGGGGGCAACGACGAGACCGAGGAAGAAGACTTCGGTGTATTTCATGGTCATCATGCGCAGGATGGTGCTGCTCATGATGGCGCCGGAGAATTTCATGGTGCGGCGTTTGCCGATGCCGTAAGGCGGGGAACGCCAGTCGAAGCTGTAGATGTGGCGGAACATCAGCACCGCGCCGACCACATAGACGAGGCCAGCGGCAATCTGAATCGACAGCGCCATGGTGACCGACGGGACGAGCGTCAGGCCGACGGCGATCATGACGACCAGCCCCAGACCGCGGATCAGCGACATGATGGAAACGTTTTTGATACGAAAAAGAGATGTTTCGACAGCGGAAACATTGTCTTTGAGCAGACCGGCCATAATGACAAAGCCGATGAGAAGCAGGTAATGGTGGAAGTCGATGCTGAACCAGCGGTCGAACAGCGGCTTGATGCTGACGAAGACGATCATGGCCAGCAGGACGGTCATTGCCTGAAATGCGAGTGATTTCCATAACAGGCGCTTGAGACCGGCCAGATTTTTCTGCACGACCAGTTCGGGTACAAAACGGAAGAGCGCGGAAATAAGTCCCAGACCGCACAAAACTCCGGCGGTTTCAGCGATATTTATGCAGATGGTGTACACGCCGTACTGCACATCACCCAGCAGACGGACAAGCAGAACGGAAATGGCAAAATAGACAAAAAAGAGAGTCCCTTTGCTGACAACCATCCAGGGAACCCCGGCAATGGCCTGCCGAGAAAAGAATATATCCTTCTGTTTTTCAACAACGGATGGTGCGTTCATGCGTTAAATAAATCCTTGTGCGCCCGAAGAGTCGCGGTAACAATCGACGATATGAAAAAAGTCGGCGTTATTGCAAACTCTAAACGTCCGCATGCCGCAGACGTCTTTGAACGGCTTGCCCGCAAAGCGGACGAGCTGAAGTGGTCGCTGTTCGCCGATCAAGCCTCGGCCAAACACCTACCCTCCGCCACGGTGATCGATTTCAACGAGTTCGCATCCACTGTAGACATCCTGCTTTCGATGGGCGGCGACGGCACCGTGCTGTTCTGCGCCAAACTGCTGGAAGGAGCCGATGTTCCAATCCTTGGAATCAACCTCGGCAGCCTCGGGTTTCTCACCTCGGTCAGCGAGGACCGTCTGGAGGATGCGCTAGA
>CAYVYL010000014.1:0-25260 GCA_964455665.1 uncultured Verrucomicrobiota bacterium | reverse complement strand
GCAGCCTCGGGTTTCTCACCTCGGTCAGCGAGGACCGTCTGGAGGATGCGCTAGAGGCATTGCATACCGAACGTTGCCAAAGCGTGCCGCGTATTGCGGCCGACTGCGCCGTTGTGCGCGACGGCGCACCTGGCCCCGTCCACCGGGTTCTCAACGACGCGGTCGTCGGCTTCGGCGGCTCCTCGCGCATTGTCACCCTCGATCTGACGGTCGACGGCGAACCGATCAGCTCCTTTGCCTGCGACGGGCTGATTGTCAGCACCCCGACCGGAAGCACCGGCCACTCCCTCTCGGCCGGCGGAGCGATTCTTCAACCCGGCACCCATGCCTTCGGCATCAACCTGATCTGCCCGCACACGCTCAGCAACCGCCCGCTCATCATCCCCGATTCCAGTATCATTGAGATCGCCGTGCAGACATCTTATAAAACACTAATTCTCTCCGTTGACGGGCAAGATGTCGAAGAACTGTCCACCGGTGACAGGGTACGCATCACCTGCAGTGAAAAACCGGTGTTCTTCCTCTACCCGCCAGGCTACAGCTACTTTTCCGTTCTGCGCCAGAAACTGCATTGGCGCGGATCAAATCTCTGATCAATTTCGAAACAGACAATGATCAATAAACAATTTTCAATGAACTATCTTTTAAATTTTAACGGCAGGTGATGAACATTGAACATTGAACATTGCATATTGAGTATTCCCTTCCCTCTCGCAACCTGGACGCACGATCTCAATCCGGTTCTGTTCCACATCTGGGGACCGATGGCGGTGCGGTGGTACGGCATCGCTTATCTGCTCGGCTTTCTCGGCGGCTATCTGATTCTCAAGCGCCTCGCCCAACGCGGCGAATTCGCTGTACCGGTAGAAGAGCTCAGTAACTTCATCGTCCACCTCGCCATTTTCGGTGTCTTCCTCGGCGGGCGGCTCGGTTATGTCATTTTCTATGCCTGGGACCTTTTTCTTGAAGATCCGCTCTTCGTTTTTCGCGTCTGGGAAGGTGGCATGGCCAGCCACGGCGGCATCCTCGGCGTGCTGACCGTTTGCGGATGGACTGCTTGGAAGAAAAAAGTTTCCTTCTGGAACCTGACTGACGGCCTCGCGCTGGTCGCCCCAATCGGACTCTTTTTCGGACGCATCGCCAACTTTATCAACGGCGAGCTGTGGGGCCGTCCGACGGAGGTGCCCTGGGGCGTCATCTTCCCGCAGACAGGCGACGCCGTGCCGACCGCACGCCACCCGTCACAGCTCTACGAAGCCTTCGGAGAAGGGCTCTTCTTATTTATCGCGCTCTGGGCCGTCCGCAAAACTGCGTGGGGCAAGCGCGAAGGAAACACCAGTGTCTTGTTTTTGCTGATCTATGCCGTCGCGCGCATCGCGTCTGAATTCTTCCGCACGCCTGATGAAGGCTATGAGCTGTACTTTGGCTGGCTTACCAAAGGTCAACTCTACTCATCCTTCATGATTATCGCCGCGCTCATCATCCTTGGACGAAAGAAACTGCTATGCAAAGCATCCTGATTAAACATGCCAACATCATCAACGAAGGCACAAGCACGCCCGGAGATGTGCTGATCCGTCACGGACGGATTGACCGCATTGACACATCCATTTCCGCCGATGCTGATCTCGTGATTGACGCCGCCGGCAAGGCCCTTCTGCCCGGCATGATTGACTGCCACGTGCACTTTCGCGAGCCGGGGCTTACCCATAAGGGCGACATGGCGACTGAATCGGCCGCCGCAGTCGCGGGCGGCGTCACCTCCGTGATGGAAATGCCCAACACCACCCCGCCGGCTGTTACCAACGAACGGCTCGAAGAAAAATTCGCCATCGCGGCTGAAAAGATGCGCACCAACTACTCGTTCTATCTCGGCGCGTCGCTCAACAACCTCGACGAAATCAAAGCGATTGATCCGCGCAACGTCTGCGGCGTTAAAGTCTATATGGGCTCCTCGACCGGCGACATGTTGATCGACCGGCTCCAAACATTGGAAAATCTATTCCGCGAGTGCCCCATCAACCTGACCGCCCACTGCGAAGACTCCCGCATCATCTCGCAGAACGAAAAAGCGTTCCGCGAGAAATACGACGAGGACATCCCCTTCTCCGCCCACCCGCTGATCCGCAGCGTCGAGGCCTGCTACGAATCCTCAAAAATGGCGATCGAGCTGGCGCGTAAATACGAAACCCGTTTTCATATTCTGCACATCAGCACCGCCGCCGAGCTCGAGCTGTTCAACTCATCGGTCGTTCACGTCGGCACCGCCCGTGAAACCGAAATGTTTATTGAACCGCAGGGAAAAAACATCACCGGCGAAGCCTGCGTGCACCACCTGTTCTTCGACGACTCCGCCTACAACAAACTCGGTGCCCTCGTAAAATGCAACCCGGCCATCAAAACCGCGGCCGACCGCGATGCCCTGCTCAAAGCGCTCGTCAGCGACCGGCTCGACACCATCGGCACCGACCACGCCCCGCACACCTTCGAAGAAAAGCAACGCCCCTACTCTCAGGCGCCCTCCGGCATTCCGGTCATCCAGTCCGCCCTGCCCTCCGTGCTGGAACACTTCCACAACGACATTCTGAGTTTGGAAACCATCGCCGAAAAAACCGCGCACAACCCCGCACGCATTTTTAACGTGTCCGAGCGCGGCTTCATTCGCGAGGGCTACTGGGCCGACATCGTACTGGTTGACCTCAACCGCCCGCACACCGTCACCAAAGAAAACATTCTCTACAAATGCGGCTGGTCTCCCTTCGAAGGAATCGCCTTCCGCTCATCAGTCGACACCACCATCGTCTCCGGCCAAATCGCCTGGCAGAACGGCCAGATTGTTCCGTCAAAAGGTCAACGTCTCATCTTCAACCGCTAACGTTCCAACCCTTGGAATTTTTTGCGTTCTCTAAAAACCCAAACGCCGAAAGATCAGGCAGAATGATTTTTTGGCAGAATAATCATGAACCTCGACCCCGGCCCGAATCATTCTGCCTTAAAATTATTTTGCCTATTCCCTTCTGTGGTGGAGCGAACTGGAAAGCAGCCGCCTCGTTTTCAACCGCTAGTTTTCAAACCTTGGAAAAAGGTAGGACGAACTGTCCTCAGTGAGCCGACGCGCTGGATCAACGGCTCCGCCGGAGGCGTCGCCCTACCCTGAGCTTCCAACCCTTGGAAAAAATCTGTTCCGTCATGCAATGGCTTTCCAATGCTTGGAAAAACATCTATTCTGTCGGCTTTACAGGAGAAGAAATGAGCAAGCAGAATCTGTCGGATGCCGGATCGTATAAATTCGGACAGTTTGAAAAAAACGCCGAGGAGCTCGAACGCCTCAAGCTGCAGGCGACCATCGCGCTCGACCTCGAAAAAGAGGCGTGGCGGGAGTCGGGACTCCAACCCGGCATGAACGTGCTCGACCTCGCCTGCGGGCCAGGCTTTACCGCCTGCGAGCTGGCCAAAGTGGCCGGGAACGGACAGGTAACCGGCGTGGATATTAATGAAGAGCTGATTGCCACGGCGCATCAGGCCAAAGAATCTGAGGGCGTCGAAAATGTTTCGTTCCAACTAGGCAACCTCTACGAGCTCGACCTGCCGGAAAACAGCTTTGACTTCGTCTACGCCCGCTTTGTTTTCCAACATTTGGAAAAACCGAAGCTCGCACTTTCCAATGTTTGGAAAATTCTCAAGCCTGGCGGCACGCTGTGCATCCTCGATATCGATGACAATTGGACCAGCTTCTCGCCGGAGAGCGACGCCTTCGTAAAATTCATCCGCAAAGCGGGCGCGGGCCAAAAACGCAAAGGCGGCAACCGGCTGATCGGCAGCCAGCTGTTCGGTCTGCTAACCAAAGCGGGCTATCAGAATGTTTGCACCCGCATCCACCCAATCTCCACGGAGAAACTCGGCATACGTTATTTTCTGGGTGTCGCCGTTCTCTTCCGAGTGGAGTTTCTCAGCAAGTTGCAAAAGCTGCTCGCCCTGCCGCAGCTGAGTAAAATCAAAAAAGCCGCCGCAGACCCCAACGCATGGGGCGCGGTCGGAATTTTCGTCTCCACCGGTAAAAAATAAATCCGAAAGTCATGACTCACTTTTTAACTTCTAACGGGTGACGACTAACTGATAACTTCCCTGACATGCATATTGTCCAGATTTTACCGGAACTAAACCAAGGCGGCGTCGAGCGCGGCGTGGTGGAGTTGAATCGCGAACTGGTGAAACTCGGCCATCAGAGCACCGTCATCTCTGCCGGGGGAACACAAGCTGAGCAGATCGAAACAAACGGCGGGCGGCACATCACTCTTGATGTCTGCTCAAAAAATCCCCTCACCTTTCCATTTCGCGTTTTCACTCTACGAAGAACTCTCCAAAAGCTAATGCGCGAACAGGCGGTCGAAAGTCAAAAGTCAAAAGTCAAAGGTCAACAACCCTCCCAGCCTCCAGCTTTCAAGTCTCAAGTTTCCAATTTCAAGTTTCCGCCCATCGTCCTCCACGTCCGCAGCCGTGTCCCGGCCTGGCTCTGTCATTTTGCGAACAAAAAGCTGAAGATCCCCTTCGTTACCACCGTGCACGGCTTTAACAGCGTCAACCGCTACAGTGAGATCATGACGAAGGGCGACGCGGTCATCTGCGTCAGCAACCCAGTCAAAGAATACATCCAGAAAAACTATGGTACGCCAGAAGAGAAAATTATCGTCATCCATCGCGGAATAGATTCGGCAGAGTTTGATCCGGAAAAGCTCCACGCTGAATGGATGAGTTCGTTCAAAGAAAAACAGGGGCTGACCGGAAAATATGTGGTCACCGCAGTCGGTCGAATCACGGAGCTGAAGGACTACGAAACCTTTATCCGAGCCATATCCGAGTGTTCGACTGACCTCCCGAATATCTGCGGGCTGATTGTCGGCGGCGTGCGGCACGATAAACAGGCGTATTATGATCGGTTGCAGGCTTTGGTTAAAGAGTTGGGCGCGGAAGAGCAGATTGTCTTTGCCGGCAGCCATAACCACATGCCGGAAATCTATGCATTAAGCGATGTGCTCGTCTCCAGCTCCAAAAAACCGGAAAGCTTCGGACGCACGCTGATTGAAGCGATGTCTATGAACACCCCCGTCATTGCTCCCCGCCACGGCGGTGCGCTAGACATTATCGAAGAAGGAAAAAACGGGTTTCTCTTCACACCCGGCGATACAGAAGAATTAGCAAATGCCATTCGGCAACAAAAAGAAAGTACCCCCTCAGACCTACGCGAATATGTAATAAAGAATTTCAGTCTCAAACAGATGGTCGAGGGGACTCTGGATGTGTATAAATCTCACATTGCAAAGTAAGTAGCGCATGACATCAGACAAGCCAACGATAAAAGTAAAGTGTGTGAACCGATCCTCAAAAGGGGATGGGTTTGCATGGGCAAACCAATGTCCCGGAAACCGCCCGCAGTGGGGTCACTGTACTTTTATTTCCGATCCGCTTGTCCGTGAATATGACTGGTTAGTGATCGTTGATGACATACCCCGCATTCAGCCTAAACGAACCGAAGTTCTGGCCTGCCCGCGTGCTAACACCATTTTAATCACCTCCGAGCCGTCATCGGTCACCCGCTACGGAAAAGCCTTTGCCGCTCAATTTGGACATCTACTCACCAATCAGGAAGAATCCGTACTGCCCCACCCAAACGCAACTCACTCTCAAACAGGCAATATCTGGTTCTATGGAAAAACCTATGATGAAGTAATGCAGGGAGCTCAGCCGGTCAAGACCGGATTGATCTCCACGGTGTGCTCTTCCAAACAACAAGCGCACACCCTGCATGCCCGCCGGTATAACTTCACTCAACGCCTGCAATCTGAACTGCCCGAATTAGAAATCTTCGGGCATGGCGTCCGGTTCATTGAAAAAAAATCCGAGGCGCTTGACCCGTACAAATTTCACCTAATCGTCGAGAACCACATCGCGCCGCACCTTTGGACTGAAAAACTGGCCGATGCCTTCCTCGGTTACACAGTTCCGATCTATTGTGGCTGCCCGAACATATTTGACTACTTTCCCGAAGACAGCATCATCCGAATCGACATCAACGACGTTGACAGTTCACTAAAGACCATCTGGGAAGTATTAACCACACCGGGCGAATACGAACGCCGGCTTGGAGCGATAAAAGAGGCCCGCCGGCGAGTCATTGAGGAATACAATCTGCCCGCCATGCTCAGTCGGATCATCGAAAATGCCCCGACTCAGGCCACAGATCTAAACATTGGAAAAATCTACAGCCGCCGCCTCATGCGAGTCCGTCACCCGCTGGAATTTGTCCGCTTCGCCGCCTGGCGAAGTAATAATTTTCTAAAGCAACTCTTCACCTCACTGACCCAATCTGGAGGAAATGCGTAATGAAATCTCAACAACCGATCCACATCATCACTATCCTGTGGGGAAAGGCGTATGCGCAAGAAGACGTCAATAGATTATATTCGATGATTAAACGAAATACTTCACTCCCAATTGCTTTTCACCTGTTCAGTGATGAACTGTTGCCCGAGCTACACCCCGACATCCTCCGCCATCCGGAACCGAGGATGAACATTGCGCCGGAACACAACCGCTACGCCTACCGAAAAGAGGCCGGTCTTTGCGATGACACTCTGGGTGGACTCGCAGGACAGCGGGTGTTCTTTTTCGACCTTGATGTCCTGATTATGGACAATCTCAACGAACTGTTCAGCTATCCGACGGGCGATAAGTTTTACATCATCAACGACTGGCATACGCGCGGGAATCACGTCGGCCAAGCCACCTGCTATTCCTTTGTCGTTGGCACGCTGGGGTTCGTCCGGGAAACCTTCGCAGCGGATCCGAAGCCGATCATTCAAAAATTTGGAACAGCCTCTCAGGAATACCTCTCCAGCAAAGTCATCGAACGGTACGGTTCGCTCAACTTCTGGCCGGAAGAGTGGTTTCAATCGTTCCGTTTTCACTGTTTGCCGTTCGGCCCGCTCCGCCACCTTCTGACGCCACACAAACCGAAAAAAGGCACCAAGGTGCTCGCTTTTCACGGACGCCCCAACATTCAGGATGCCCTTGTTGGACGTTGGTCGGAACCGGGATGCCTTAAAGAGCCGAAGGGCTGGAAAAAGCTCTATAAGGTATGCGAGCCAACCCCGTGGATTAAGGATTATTGGGGTTAAGTATGACTTTCTATTATCTCATACAGGCAGTCTGGCCGTTAGCAGTGAAACTGCCGGAAGGGAGCTTCTGTATGAAATCATTTTTTTTCCATTTATGCGCACTGACTTACAGAATGCGCTCGAAATTGCTGGATCGCCATGCAACTCAATATTTTCGCTCAGAATGTCGCCTTGTCTCTGGAACAGCCAAACATCCCTGCCACGTTACGGGCGAAAAAAAAATATCCATTAATAACGGTTTCTATGCCGGCCCCGGGCTCCGCCTTGAGGCCGTTACGCGCCATAGAAAAATTCCGTACACTCCTGAAATTATCATTGGTCAACAGGTAGCCGTCGGCTCGCATTGCCATATCACCGCAATGAACAGCATAACGATCGAGGATGACGTTTTGATTGGCAGTCATGTGCTGATCACCGACCATCAGCACGAAAAAGCCTCTCTGGATGAAATCGGGGTTCTGCTCGGGGCACGCACTTTATATTCGAAAGGCCCGGTCATAATCAAACAACAAGTCTGGATTGGCGACAATGTATGCGTCATGCTAGGAGTCACCATCGGAGAAAACTCCGTCGTAGGATCCAATTCCGTTGTCACAAAAGATCTGCCGCCAAACTCCATTTGCGCCGGTGTTTCTGCAAAGTTTCTAAAACAAATCGAATAAAATGAAAAACACCCAACTCACATTGATCATTGTGTCCTTTAACAGCGCTGGAATTATTGAGCGCTGTCAGAAGGAGCTTCTTGTATCAAATAAATTTTCCGTTCTACTGATTGACAACGCCAGTCCAGATGGCAGTGCAGCCCAGCTAAAAAAAATGTTACCGCTTCGACAAAACTCAGGGCAGGCAAACGTTGAAATCATCGAGCTAGAACAGAACATCGGCTATGGTCGCGCGGCCAATATCGGGTTGCGCCAAGTGAAAACCCCATACGCCCTGCTACTGAATCCGGACTTAAAAACCTCCGCCGACCAGATTGAAAAACTTTTAGACCATGCATTAAACGATCCAGATAACACCGCAATCTGGGGTCCATCCACCCATCGCTCCGCCGCAATGGATGTGCCCCCGCAGGATGTTAAATGGATCAGTGGAAGCGCGATGCTCTTTGATGTCGAAAAAGTCAACGATGTCGGACTGTTTGATGAAAACATTTTTCTTTTTGCAGAAGAAACCGACCTGTGCGAACGCACCCTAGCCACCGGATATAAAATCAAACTTTGCCGAAATGTATTCTTCGACCACTTACTTGGGCAGGCGACTCCTACCACTCCCGCAGTGGAATATATGAAATCTTGGCATCGAGGATGGAGGCAATGTTATAGGATGACAAAAAATGGTCACTGTACGTGGGCTCGTAATCCGCGCCGTAAGTTATTGGTCTACCGCTTACACAGCATTATTTCCACCTCCCGAAAAAAACGAATGAAATGGAAAGCTAAAGCCGACGGTGCAAAAGGCTTTCTCCGAGGAAAAAAGGCATTTGATGAAAAAGGACTCCCTCGGATGTCCGATCTTTAGGTCAAAAAATGATCAACTCTGTTCATATCATAGGAAGCAAGACCTCTGGAGGGGCTGAAATTTTTTCTGCGCGCCTAGTAAATAGCCTTAACGAACAAGGGCGCGTACTAGCCATCAACCCGACGCACAGCGCCGTGTCGGAATTGATTCATCCATCCGTTCCGCAGATTCATCCGCCGATGCTGAATAATCAGGATCTGTTCACCCGCTGGCTGATCCGCCGTACCGCTTTGAAAAACAGACCCACTGTTGTTCAAACCTATATGGGGCGTGCGACGCGCCTGACCCATATCCCGCACAGCAAAGGGTTAGTCCACGTCGCCCGGCTCGGTGGCTACTACAACCTGAAAGCCTACCGCCACGCCCACCACCTGATAGGTAATACCAAAGGCATCTGCGATTACCTGATCAAGGAGGGCGTGCCAAAAGAGCGCGTTCACTATATTGGCAACTTTGTGGAGCCGATCGCCCCGCCGTCCTCCGACAAGTTGGTAGCACTTCGCGAATCACTCGGCATACCCGACAATGCCTTTGTCATCACTTGCGCTGCGCGCTTCCACAAAAATAAAGGATTGCCCGACCTGCTGGAGGCTTTTTCCACTGTCTGGAAAAAACACCCGCAGTGCCGACTGATTCTGGTCGGCGACGGCCCGTTGACTGCGAAAATTCGCGCGCAAATCCAAACCTTGGAACTCGAAAAAGCAGTCATCCTTCCCGGCTGGTGCGACCCGCAACCCTACTACCATCTGGCCGACGTCCTCACCTGTCCGTCGTACTGGGAGCCGCTCGGCAACACCATTCTCGAAGCCTGGGCCTGCGCCAAGCCTTTGGTTGCCACCCAAACCATGGGAGCCAGCGAACTGATCACCCATGAGCAGAACGGCCTGATCACCCCACTAAATAATCCCAATGCGCTGGCTTTTGCCTTTGGACAGCTTATGAACGATCCGGAGCTACGTGTCTCGCTGGCTAAAGCCGGTTCAAAAACTGTACAGAGCCGCTTCAGCAAAGAGGTGATCACCGGAGAATACCTAAACCTCTACACGAAACTACTGGCACATACAGGTTGAGTTTACAGAAAACCCTTTAGCCCACATAAGGTGCGAACGCTGATCAAAGTTAAATATTCAATAAAGAAGAATATTCGCCCAATCGCCCGTCCAATGCGCATCGAAAAATAGGAAAATAAAATGAATCAGATTCTAAGATGGTTTACCAAAAAAGAAACCTTGTTTGTCCGACTCATCATATTCCTAACTGGCCTCTGGTGTTTTTTAATCCCATTTGGAAAAGGGGAACAGGCACCAGCCGCCCTGCTGGCCATCATGGGGTTATCTGCGCTTATAAGAACGCGGGGCGTTTGCGCACAAACCTCGGCGGCAAAAGGTTTTCTTCTATTGCTCACACTGTATCTAATTCCAATTGCCATTTCATTAATCGATGCGGTTTCTTTCTCCGCCCCGTTCGTTGTATTAATGACCGGCATTGGTAGCGGACTGGCTGGACTGGCCATCATCCATGCGATTGAGTCGGATCGAAGAGTTCTTCAGCAGATCACTCTGGTGCTAGCTTGCGTTGTCGGCTTTTGGTTTCTTGACGCTGGAATACAGGCGATCTTTGGTCGCGATATTTTCGGTCTTGCATGGGAACAGCGTCTGAGCGGTCCCTGGATGAAAAAAATGCAGATGGGATGCTATTCCGGCCCGTTTAGTGCACTGCTTCTGATTTTCGCCATGCAGAAGCGCTGGAAACCGATCCTTCTCTGGATTCTTTTCCTTTTTGTGTCGATCATCGTCCTGCTCAATAATAGCCGTGGAGGCTGGGTCATGTATGCCGTTGTTGCTCCGGTATTTGGTTGGAGAGCCTTCATCGCTAAGCTAAGACATCGCTCTCTGATCAGCGCCGGTCTGATCGCAGCAGGAATCGTGATGATCATTGGTCTTTATTTTTCATCCTCAACATTCAAAGCTCGGGCGGATCAAAGCCTGATCGCCCTACAGGGCGACAAACAGGCCTTCAATGAAGCCTCTTCAGAACGTCTTCCGATCTGGGTGGCGGCGTGCCGTATCATACAGGCACATCCAATCAACGGGGTCGGTGCACGAAATTTCCGTAAAGTGGCTCCAGACTACTGGCCAACCGACATCGAAACCGTTTTAACGAATGCCACTTATCCGCATCAATACGTTCTGGAGTATGCGGTTGGAACTGGACTGGTCGGCATTCTGGGATTTATCGTATCCGCGTTCTTCTGCGTTCGCTGGTGGCGGCAGGCTAACGCAAAACAACGGCAAGATGCCTTTGGATTCGGGCTGACTCTGCTAGCCCTCTACTTTCCGCTTAATACGCACAAGGCGTACTTCAGCTCCGAACTGGCTGTTTCGTTATGGATACTCATTGCACTGTATGTTGCGGCTATGCGACATCAGAAAACGTAGCAGAACCATTGACAGCAGAATCATTTAAACCAATGGCACACGATCACCGCCCGCGCCTACAGTTTCTGTGGCCACACGCGGCCTATCCTAAGCTTGCCGAAAGGCGAGTACGGAAACTTTTCCCCACCTTGTCTACAAAACCGCATCGCTTTCCTGGGCGGCATATTCCGGAATACAGACTTGCAGATGCCGCTTGATGGCTGATGCATCATGATTGGCAGCAAGCGCACGAAGCGTTTCCTCTTCACGCTGCATCCAATCACCGTCCACGCCCTTTTCCGGGCGGAGCACCATGATTTTTTCATACTGGGTCGGAACGATGCCTTCCCCTTTGGTAATCAGCTCTTCATAGAGCTTTTCTCCGGGGCGCATGCCGGTGAACTCGATTTTGATCTCGGTATCGGGATCTTTTCCGGACAGGCGGATCAGATCGCGGGCCATGTCAGCAATTTTAACAGGGGTCCCCATCTCCAAAATAAAGATTTCGCCTCCTTCGCCCAGCGCACCGGCCTGCAGGATCAAGCGGGCGGCCTCCGGGATGAGCATAAAATAACGCGTCATCTCTGGGTGGGTCACCGTCACCGGCCCGCCACGCTCGATCTGGCGGCGGAAGGTCGGAACCACAGAACCAGATGAGCCGAGCACATTGCCAAATCGAACCGCCATGAAAATCGTTTTTGAATCCTTAGCCATGGAATGCATAATCAGTTCCGTCATGCGTTTCGAAGCCCCCATCACATTGGTCGGTCGGACGGCTTTGTCGGTCGAAACAAGCACAAAACGCTCTACATTTGCATCATGGGCGCACTTCATCACGGTGTAACTACCGAGCACATTGTTGTCGATCGCCTGCCAGGGATTCATTTCCATCAACGGCACATGTTTGTAGGCGGCGGCATGAAAAACAACCTGCGGACAATATTTTTTAAACAGCTTGCGCATCACGGATTCACCCTGAACCCGCGCCAAAGCCGGAACAACCGCATCGAACCCGAAAATGTTCTTGATCTCCATTTGGATGTTGAACAGATTTTCCTCGCCAGCCTCCACGAGAATGAGTTGTGACGGATTGAAGCGAATAATCTGGCGAACCAACTCGGAACCGATGGATCCACCGGCACCGGTCACCATCACCGTTTTCCCAGCGAGATAGGTCGATATGGCAGAGGTATCCAGCTCAACGGGAGGACGACTTAACAAATCTTCATAATTCACATCGCGCAACTCTTTCAGAGACACATCGCCGTTTGCAATACTACCCGCGGTTGGGATCCGCTTATATGGCAGGCCTATCGCCTCACACGCCTCGACAATCCGCCGCATTCCGTTTCCGTCAATATTGGCAATCGCAATCAGAATCAGATCAGCCTCATATTTTTCAACAGCAACACTTAATTTATCGACGCCGCCGAAAATACGAATTCCGAAAACGGTTCGATGCCTTTTTTGAGGGTCATCATCAATACAGCAAACCACCTCATACGGAGAATGGTTGTTCAACTCGCGCAAAAGGGTTTCGCCACAACCCCCAGCCCCGATCACAATGGTGCGTTTTATCGGTTCTGCCTGCCGACCCCCCACCCAAATAAAAGGATTAATGATTCGCCCTTGTTTCCAGAGCGAAAAAAACTCACGAACTGCCACTCGCAACCCAGCGGCAAAAACAAATGTAAAAAACGCATCGAGCAGATAAATTGAACGAGAGAATCCAAGGAACTGATATCGGTAAGCAATGAAACTCACAACAATCAGAGAGGCGGTCATCACCGCTCCGGCAATCTTGTGCAGATCTCGAAGGCTCGTAAATCTCCACATCCCGCGATAAAGCCCAAATCTGAAAAACAGTGCGAGCTTCAGAGGAACAAACATCCCCACAGACGGCCAAATCTGATTTGCATAACGAGCTGAATACTCCGCGACCCTGAAAAAGTCGAACCGAAGGGCATAAGCCAACACCAGAGCAGCTGCGATACCCACTGCATCCGCAAAAAGCATCAAATAAAAATTTAGATTTCTTAACTGGGCTTTCATGTTTGCCTCCAGCAACTTTTCAAAGCGCTACAGACGCGTTTTAACTCTTCCGCCGGCATCGCGGTGCCGGAAGGCAAGCAGAGTCCGTTTTCGAAGAGCCCTTCACTCAGCGACCCACCATAGGCTATGCACCCGTCGAAAACCGGCTGAAGATGCATCGGCTTCCAAATCGGCCGGGATTCAATATTCTGTGCTTCGAGTGCAAGACGAATGTCTTCGCGATCCACCCCGGCCTCTTTCGGATCAATTTTAATAACGGTAAGCCAACGGTTGGATTTCCCATAATCGGCCTCCGGCATAAATAAAATTCCCGGCAAATTTCCAAGTTCTCGGCGATAAAAATCAAAGATTTCCCGCCGACGAGCAACGCGGTGATCCAACACTTCGAGCTGGCCGCGCCCAATGGCCGCCACGATATTACTCATGCGGTAATTGTAGCCTATCTCGACGTGCTCATAGTGCGGAAAGTTTTCCCGAGCCTGAGCAGAAAGCTTACGCGCATGATCAATCAACTCTTTATCATCTGACGCCAACATTCCTCCGCCCGAGGTGGTAATGATTTTATTGCCGTTAAAAGAGAAAACCGAAGCCATTCCTCCATGTCCGGCATGAAGACCTCTATAAGTTGCGCCCATCGCCTCCGCCGCATCGATAACGACGGGGATGCCGAGCGGATCACAGATTTCGTGAATGGCATCGTAGTCGGCGCACTGCCCATATAAATCCGTTGGAATCACCGCTGCAGGTTTGCGCCCTTCACGAAGGCACGCATCCACCGCCTCTTTCAGCAACACAGGGCTCATATTCCAGCTCTTTGCATCGCAATCAATAAACCGCAGCTCCGCACCCAGAAAAACAACAGGAGAGACGCTACCGATAAAAGTTAACGTAGAAGCCAAAACCACATCGCCCGAGCCGATCCCCATATGCCGCAAAGCCAGATGCATGGCTGCGGTTCCACTGGATAGGGCCAGACAATGCGGAATGCCTGTGTATTCTGAAAATTCACGCTCAAAGGCATCTACCATCGAGCCGAGGGGCGCAATGTAATTTGAAGCAAACGCCTCTGCGACATACTGCTGTTCCTTACCGCTCATATGCGGCGGCGAGAGAAATACCCGTGATTCTTTCATTGTTTGTCCAGCTTCCTGATAACTTTGGCCGGCACGCCGAAAGCGATGCAATTTGCCGGCAGGTCTTTATTCACCAGACTCATGGCGCCCACCACGGTGTTTTCGCCGACGGTCACACCGGGCAGCACGACAGAATGAGTGCCGATCCGGCAATTCTTTTTGAGCACGACAGGAGCGTCCTTGTCATCAATCGTTGAAACCGAATAGATCGAGCAGTGGGAGCCGATCTGAACTTCATCTTCAATTGTCACGCCATTCTTAGCATTGATATAAGTGAACGCACCAATGTCGGTGCGATAGCCGAGTTTGAGCCCGCCCTTATTCTGCACCACCCAGTTGTATTTAGTCGGCACACCGTCCTCGATTTTCGGAGGCTGCCATTCTTTGAATCGATCTGTCATTTTATATCCTCATCGCTACAGGCTAGAGACCTCTGTTTTTTCGCCCTTAACAACCGAAAACGATCAACTTATCAACTAACAATCTGATCGCTCGGATTATTTCCTGTAAATTTCGGCATCGTAGCATGACCTTCTGCCGAGACTCCATCCCTTTTAAACACCTTCAGTGCGGTCAGCCAAAAAATCTTCAGATCCAAGATAAACGACTGATTTTCGACATACCAAACATCTAAAGCAAACCTTTCCTCCCAGCTGATGGCATTGCGGCCATTCACCTGCGCCCAACCAGTGATGCCGGGCTTCACGTCGTGGCGCCGCATCTGCTCAGGACTATAAAGAGGCAGATATTCCATTAGAAGAGGCCGCGGGCCAACAAAACTAAGATCGCCCTTGAGCACATTGAACAACTGTGGCAGCTCGTCCAAGCTGGTTTTACGCAGTAGCTTACCAAAACCGGACAGGCGCTGGTCGTCGGGCAGTAGTTCGCCGGCTTCATTCTTGGCATCCGTCATGGTTCTGAACTTGCTTACATAAAACGGCTGACCGTTTAATCCTGGGCGATGTTGCTTGAACAAAACCGGAGCCCCAAGTTTTACACGCACCAGCAAAACAATCACCAGTAACAATGGTAAAATTGCAAGAAGTAACACCAGTGCCGAAATAAAATCTGTCCATTGTTTCAAATCAAAGCCCCATTGTGTTCAACATCACTTTATTAACTTTATGCACATCATATTTTTCTACAGCGATTTCACGGCTACGTTTCCCCATTGATGCAATACACTCAGGGTGATCAAGAAACCTACGCATTGCTTCAGCAAGAGCATCCGGATCGCGAATTCGAATAAGAAATCCATTGTCCCCCTCCATCACCGATACGCCTTGTTTCTTTTGACGCTTGCCTTTATCAGTTAACGGCACTGTCTCACGACATCCCGGAGCATCTGTCGTAATAATAGGACGTCCCATCGCCATCGCCTCTAAAACCGAACGCGGTATTCCCTCTCGATAATAGGACGGCAACACAAAGACACTACTTAAACGAAATGCAGGCCGAATATCAGCTAACTGCTCATGATAATCTATAACACCCTCGTCAATCCACTGTTCGAGTTCCTCTCTTGAAACAGAAGAAGGATTTGAATCGATACTTCCCGCCAAATCAAAACCAATTTGATCATAAGTTCCTGTAATTATTTTTGCCGCTACTACGTACTCACGAACGCCTTTGTCCGCCAAAAGACGACATGCCATAAAAAACCTAACACCCTCCGGGAACGGCTCCTGTCTATACTGGTTAAGATCTACACCTGATCCATTTACGAGAATAGCCTGAGTTGGCTTTACGATACGATTGGAAACAAACTCCTCGACATCGTCAGGATTTTGAAAAAATACACGGGTACTACGACATAAGCTCAAGCGATATAATATAGTCGCAGTGAGTCTAATAAGTCTTCTGCGCACCCCAGTCTTGCCTGAAAATGCATATCCCAACCCAGAAATCAAACTATACACTTGAGGTTTCCGGCATAAAAAAGCTGCCAGCCCAGTCCAAATAACAGGTTTTATCGTATAAGAGAAAATGATGTCAGGCTTCACCTGACGAATAATGCAAAAAAGGTCTAGGCCTGTACATAAATCAATCCATGGCAAAGTGTTCGTCCGAGACAAACGAAAATGCCCTAACGAAACCCCCCATGCCTCAAGCGTTTCTTCAGCCCCTACCGAACGTTCGCCAACATACGCAAACACCTCATGACCCTGCGCTTTAAGTTGTCGAACAAGAGTTCCACGAAAATTTATTATTGAATCAGCCGTCCCTCCAAACACAACAACCCTCATGCAAACCCCTCAAACAATCATTTAGTTATTTATTATCCGCAGGCTTACTGTCAGCCGTTACGCTTTTCGACCCCAAAACTGCACATAGAATCAAGTACATCCAGAAGGTCGGATGGCGAAGATAATTACTGAAACATCCGTACAACAAAATTGAAAACTCAACGCCAATAAGCCATAGGTTTTTTGATTTGAATAAGCTAAGGCTTATTCGAAAAATCCAAACAAAAAAAATAATTGCCCCAAAAACCCCTGTGGCAGTGAACAACGCAACATAGGAATTATGGGCACTGCGCCCTCCAAAGGGACCATCATACCCTGATACTAACCCTGGTCCCAAACCAATAAAAGGATGCGTTATTCCTGCCCGAATCCCATTTACCCAATGAGTGAACCTCATATCTTTATCTGATTTGAATGACTTGCTCTTTGATAATTCAATTTGGCCAAAACATATGCGACGAGGACTCCTGTCAACCAACCCCTCCTCCGATTTATCTCTACACTGCGAAAAAAGATCCATGGAGTAAAACTTCCCATCATTCATATAAACTACAGAATTAATCGTTACTACATGTGACAAACCCGCTATTAATACGACATAAATAAATTTTCTGCGATCAATTTTCCAAAGTAGTGAGAAGAACAAGACAACAATACAGGTAGTAAAAAAGGTGAATGTAAGAGCCATCGTTCCAGCCCAAGTCATAAGAGATACGATTACACCTGTTAATAAAATTAAATAATTTGTTGCCATCATTCTCTTAAAACACCCAAGAAGGAAAACGAGTGGGATTAAGTACAAACCAACTTGCGTAATTCGCTGGCTGTATCCGCAGAAACGAACCCATGGGACTTCTTTATACATCCAAGGGTTTCCTCCGAAAATCGAACTCAATAGGCTCAGAAGAAGCAACGCTATCGATAGTAACGCCGCATAGAACGTGCATTTAGCCATTAATCGGGTTTTAAGACGGATAAACTGATAAAAAGCAGTAACTACCAGAGCGCAAAAAGTATAGGAAAACCAATCTCTATGTGCATCAGGGAATATTTCTTTTTGTACGATCTGTGATATAAATCCAATAGAAAGAATACTCCATAAAAATCCCGCCAAACAACTAAACCAAAAACTTGCTCGATATTTAATAAAAGTAAGAACGCTTGCTAGCAACAAAATAACCTCCCCGGCCCCAACGGGAACCCCGGACAAGCGCCAACGCGTACAAACAGAAGCAAACATTCCAAAGGCCCAACAAAACGCAGTCATAAAATCATAAAAAGTTTTATTAGTGCGGATCATTTGGCCTCTTTCTTTTGGGCAACAATCAGATAGCTTTGGGCAAATCTATCAGGAACCCTTAAGAACTTACAAAAAATTTCCACAGGACGGATTACTCTCTGCATCAGCCACGGCAATGCGCGTCCCGGTCGAGGAAGAAAACTAAAATACTCAATCTGTTTAACATCAAACCCGTTTTCACTCAAAAGAAATGTAAAGTCTGAATCTTTAAGCACTGAATGGATGTCCTTTCCGGTGACAAACTTAAGAAATCGGTAAACACACCCCATCATCGACGTTGCATTCATGTGAATATTACAAATTAAATACCCATCCGAATTTAAATGTCGGTAAATAGCTTTCAAGGCTTCCTTTCTTAACAAGGGCTCAGAGTTTAAAAAGAAACGAAATGCGGTAACAATATCATAAGATTCAGAAAGCGGTGCCCTTGTGATATCAACATTCCCAAACTCTACATTATTTAAATCAGGCGCTTCTTTTAACATCTCTTTTGATATGTCAACCGCCATGACCTTTCTAAAGAAAGGCGCAATACAAGCTGTTATTCGGCCTGTTCCACATGCAAAATCCAGACAAATATCAGATTTTATAGAAAGCTCAGCAAGAACTTTTTTTAAAATAGGCATTTCTAGCTTATTCCACTGCGCAAAATAATATCCTTCTTTATAGTTATTTTTGTATCTCGCCCCGTACCCAGAGGCTTGATGGCTAGCTCTATAATCCTTAGTTGACATACCGATCCTTTCTTGAAAAATTATGGTTCCTTTTTGAAACAGCCCACCTTCGTTGTTAATGGGAAATTCTCTTTCCACTGATTATTATAAAGAAGCTTTAGAGAAAAGGGGAAGATCAACGGATGCATTTTCCTAAAATAACACTCAGCTAAGGCATACGCATATATAAACGACTCAGAAATATCAATCGTATACATTGAGCTAGATATATATCCTTCCAAAAAAACTTTTTGTGCATGTCTAACCTTTTTCGCGGTCAAAAAGATATGCCTAGACAAGGAAATTTTCCCTTCCAGAGAAAGAAGAAATTTAGCTACATCCAAGTGGGCTGGACCATATTGAATATCCTGAACAGATGAGTATCGATCTGCACAAGGGTCAATGACCACAATAGGACTCTCTACAGAAAGAGGACCTTGGAAAAAAACATTAGCAAATCCGTAATCACCGTGAAGCACTACTGTCGGCCCAATAGACAGTTTGTCAGGATCTGCTCCATACCTTTCCACCGCTTTAAGAAAAACTGGCGAAGGCTCCCATAAACAATCACAAGGCATCCTTAGCTCATTATGTATCGAAGCAAGACTTTCTCCACATTTTCGAATGAGGGAATCAAAAACTATTTTATCCACCCCATTACGTAAATATGCCCAATACAAATCACGCATACTGGTAATACCGCTTACCTTTTCCATTATAATACATTTTTTTTGAGGAATACACGTAATCACGCGCGGGGCTATAAAGTCATTTCTCCTTCCAATCTCACTTATTAAAGAGTGTTTTTCAGCAACTTCATGAAGGTTTTCCTCCACAACTTTCTCAACGGAGTTGGATTTTATTACAACAAGGGAATTCGGAGGTCTTCGGCTCAGGTTGCGATGAAAAAGTCCGCAAAGAATAGTATACAAAGCCATAGCAAGGCTAGAGCCTGCGAGAATACCGCCTACCCCCCCTAGACACCCTCCAAGAACGCAAAACAGGACAACACTTAAGCCGCCGACAACCGCAAGCAACAAGATGAGCCCCGTTTTCTTTAAGTTATGCAGCGAAATCAAAAGCTGTTCAGACAAAACGAATAACCCCCCATTAAAAACAAGAAAAGGAAGCATCCAAGACTGCCCCCTGTAAGCCTCTGCAACAAGAAAGTCTGCAAGATACTGACGCAAACCGCAAGAAACGATCAATAGCACTCCCACAAAGACTAGAATAACCAGAGAAAAGCGAGCGTTTATCGAAATGAGACGCAATGTCTTCTTCGGACTCGCACCGCTAGCATTACTAAAAAAAAGCGGTTTCAAATACCCTGATAGAAATTTACTCGCGATCATCAGAGGAGCAAAACTGATTTGATAATAGGCAAAGTAGATCCCAGCATCCTCTAGTGTTCCAAAATGACTCATTGCCACTCGAGGAAAAAGGAGTAGTAACCACATAAAAAGCCCCGATAGTATGAGTGGAAATAAGTACGCGGTGAACTCCTTATCATAAGTATTTTTTGTTACCGGGGTTAATATTGTTTTTTTACAAATCGTCATCTTAAAAACAAAAATTTGAGATATCACCGTCAAGGTAGTAGCAAAAATAAACCCTACTAATGCAAGAACAGCTGTTTTTCTAAATAAAAAAAGCAATAGAGCTGCGAAACCAAAACGCCCCCAATTATAAAAACACTGATGAAAAGAAACAGCTCGTCGATTCCTAGCACCTGCTTGCACCCCCTGAAAAACCGCGTTGGCCAAATATAAAAGGGCAAGAACACAGCTTAAACCAACCAATTCAACAACAACCGGCACAACAGGAAACAACAACAAAATAAGCCCAAACAAAACGACTGCACAAAAAATAGACGCTTTCGACAAAGTACTCGTCTTTTGCTTTAACCAGCCCAAGGAATTATCATTTTGAGCGATAGAATAGAACCGACAAATCCCAGAGGTTAGGTTGGTGCCGATCGAACTCTGAAAAGCGGAAAAAATAAGCATCGCTATTCCTAAAAGCCCATACTCGCGAGGTTCCAAAAGGCTCGTTAGTAGCCGAACTCCAATAAATGCACTTGCTGCTGAAAGCACTACACCAAGCGCCACCCAAAACGCTTCACCACCAAGCCGCCTAAAGGAAGGATGTCTTACAAATTGTAAAGCTTTTTTGATCATGCCAAATCATACCATTTTCGAATTTAACAACTTTATCATAAGGATCTTTAGTGCGCACAACGCACGGTTGTGAAAATACACATTTTTTATCCTATTTGATTCGAGGATTTTGCCACCCCTGCAGTAAACAATGCGAGCAAGAGGCTCGTGTGGGAAAGAGTTAAATAGGCATCGCTCATCATGATCAGCAAGAAGAAGCAGACCAGACCAACGGTGATTTTTGCATTCACCCCCGGAGACGGTAGCGCCCGTCGAAGCAGGCAACCAAAAAACGTCAGCACAACCGCCAGTCCTACAATTCCCGACTGCGCCAAAATCATCAAATACATGTTGTGCGGATTGTTGACATCTTTCCAGTGATTCGGGGTTCGTTTCTGGCGAACTTGTTCATATTCGGCAGGGAAATCCCCTGTACCGACCCCCAACACTGGATTCTGTTTGATGATCTGCCAGGTGTTCTCCCAAAAGACCATTCGAGGTCCAATCGAGGTGTTTTCGACCCGTCCACATTCACGATTTTCCTTAGAGGCGGTTCCTTCGAATACATTCACAACTTCCCGAATGTTTTGATCGACCCGACGATGGACAGCGGGACTGACCCAATAAGCCGAACCAGCCAGAAGGAGGACCGTCAAAGCGGGCCAGAGAATATTTTTGCGCCACTGAAGAACCAAAAGGCCGAGTAGCATAATAATAGCCGCATACCCGGCAACCCCTTTGGTTAAAAACAAGTCGATCACAACGAGCAAGCCTGCGGCAGAGAGCCACGGCTTCGCTCGACGGGGAAGCTTAGAATCAAACAAGACGGCTGAAAAAAGAAGATAAGCCGCCCACGCCAGCATGGGGGTGTAAGAAATGTGACTCGTAAAAAGGCACGGATCGCTCAGGGTTGCATGATCAAAGGGTGGGATCACCCCGCCAGAAATACCTAGAGAAAGAATAACTACGAAAAACACAGAGCCGAGAAATGCGTAAAGCCCTCGGCGGAATACCCATGGATGCCGAGCGGCCACGCTGATGAAAACAGGGATCAGAAGAAACCGACGGCTTTTTTTAATGATGTGCAACCCCCAGTCGAGATCGGAGGTCCATAAAAGCCCCAGGCAGAGCAGGAGGAAATAGAGAATTGGGATCCAAGCAACTGGATCGTGCCGGATCGGATGTATAGCCTGCAAAATGCACCTGTTGCGCAACTTCCGGAAAACGCTCGCGTATCATTTCCTCAATGTCCTCTTCGTCCGGGCCGACCAGCAGCAGATGCACCTGCTGCGTTACGTGCGATGAAGTAAACGCCTCGACGAGATCGTTGATGCCCTTGTCGCGGTTGAGCCGACCCATGAAGCCCAGCGCCACGGCACCGGCCGGAATATTGAACTGCTCGCGCACCGCTTTTCGCGCAGCGGCGTCGGGCTTGAACTTTTCGCAATCGACGCCGTTCACGGAGCCGTCGCCCAAAACCGAACCGACCTTGGCCACTTTTTCCGAAATGAGGAAATCGCGTTGCGATGGGCTATCGGCATAGATATCGGTAGCAAAGTAGGCAATGAGCTTGTCCATGGATTTTAGCACCGTGCGCCACACGCCGGCACGGGTGACCCATACCTGACCGGTGTACATGTGAATGCGTACGGGAACGCGAGCCAACCATCCGGCCGACATCGCCAGCAAACCCGTTTTCGGCATAACCGAGTGAACGCAGGAAAACCCGCCCTTCCGCAGATGCGAAACGATGAGGAAGAGGCATTTTAAATCCCGCAGCGGACAAATTTTTCGCTCAAACGGAACATGCACCAGCTTAACGGATCCGTCGAACAAGTCTGCGCAATCGTCGTCGGAAAAGTTACAAAAGACCGTCACGTCGTATTGCTTGGACAGCGCGCGAACGTGGTCGGCCATAAAGGCTCGCAACGCCGAAGGAACCGTCATGCTGAATGCGATCTTTTTCATTGTTCATCCCTTTGGTCGAAGACGTAGGAGCGCTTCAATGCCACATGAAATGCAACATTGATCCCCACACTGATAAACGACAGGCACATCCCGCCGACCACCGTGCCCGCAATCCCGGCCATGGCGGTGCCGATACCGTAGCAGGCCACGGCCACGATTCCGGTGATGGCTCGTATCGTTAAAATTGTGCCAATGCGCATGCCAGCGCACAAGGACAGCATTAACTGCTGGGACAACATGAACAGGACGCCGGACAAAACCATCCACGGAAAATACTGGCAGACATCTCTATAATCTTCCCCCAGCAACAGGGTTGGAACAATATCCCGAAGCATCCACGCGAGAACAAAAACGCCCAAGCAGAATAATGCGAGAAAGACGATGATCTTGTTGTAGTTCTTCATGACAACGTTCATTTCCAGCACGTTCTGCCCATCTTTTGAATGATGAAACAAGATCGGGGCGATGACCGTCAGTAATACGGCGGACCCGATCAAGGAAGGGGAAAAAGAGATTTGATAGAGCGCTTGATAGACCCCGAGATCCGCATGGGTCAGGAATTTTGCAATACACCACCTGTCGGCAAACACCTGAACCCAGACAAAGATCCCACCAAGAACCATGGTCCAGAAATAACGACTGCCAAAGGGGGGTTCGTTCTGCTCAATCGTTGGGCCCCTGAAAACCGGTAATTTGGCAATCGAAATGGCATATGCGGCAAGTACAACTACACCGGCAAAAACAAACCCCGACAACACGGCCGCAACACTCACGCTAAAAAATAAAATACAGGCCACTGCCATCAAATAACGTAGCCATTCAAATCCGACCTGCAATCCAGCCACAAGCAAACGGTTGCGGGCCGCGCTTTGAATTCCGCAGCCTAGCTTCACCCCCATCCCGGTAATGGAAAATATGATAATGCTCAAAAGAACAGCAAACGGCAGCGACGGCATCACCACGTTGCGAAGCACCACGATAAGAATGCCCAGAATAAGGCTACCCGCCGCCCACCAGTTAAGGAGCTTTTTCAAATAGATCCGGCCGGTCCGCTTTTGCAGAGCGATGGAGTAGTAGCGCATTGCCGTTTGTTCCAGAGCGGCACCAAAGGCAACCTGAGAAATCAGGATAATGCTCAAGAACAGCGTTAGCTCGCCATAGGTTTCCTGCGGCAGGAACTCCGTCATCATGCGTACGCCAAACAGGCTGCCAATGATCGTCAGCACTTTCCCAAGGATGACGATCGCCGTTTCATTCATAATCTTTACGTGCCGATGGTTCCGATAGACCTTCACCCAGTCTTTCACCCAAACAAAAGCAACTGCGCACCCGAACGCAACCACCAACGACTTGAAGGCGTAGAGATAGCGCCACAGGCTTCCGACATTGGGGGTCACCATCACCCGCAGTACCATCTCGATTCCCATGACCACGCATAGCGGGAGAAGAACAAGCCAGACATCACGGCGCTTGACTAGCCAAATGCAAAAAACACCCAGGCAACCCAGATACAAGAGCGCATGCACCGCGAAAAACAGCGCCCCGCCCGAAAGAGTACATGTTCCAACAGGGGCCAGAATGCCAACACATACCGCGCGGGGGATGTAGCGCAGCACGTCCATATCGCTGCCAAAATGGATCTGTGAGTCCACCACCAGTGTGGCGCCTGTGTTGGCCTCAAAAAAATGCGAGCGGAGCGCGGCAATGCTACACAGCTGGCGCGAAACAGGAAGCGGCAACTGCATCACATAACTATCCGCCGTCACGCCGCCTGTCATGTCGGATGCAATGTCTTCGTAGAATTGCGGCAGAAAGAAGCCTGCAACGCCCAGCAACAGGATCATAGTCGGCAGCAAGATCCTCTTGCTCCGGCGCACGGCCAAAACAATCGCAATACCGCCGCCAAAGAGCAGTCCCACACAAAAAACACCCACAAGAAACGGGCGGGTGATCCAAACGAGCAAGATGCCGGCAAGACACGAAAGAAAGCCCCATGCGATATCCCGGGGTGCGCCTTCGGAAAGAAAGGTTTTACAGACCGTAAAGCAATAGAGGAATACCCCGAGAATATAGAGGCTTTCCTTGTGAGGATGGAGCGTCCAGATAAATGAAGCTGGCAGGAAAATAAAAACGAGCGCCCCGACGAGTGCGGCCGAACCCGGCATTTTGAACATGCGCATCATTTTGAAAAGCAGGAGAGCAGACAAGCCATGGCACAAGGCCATTATTGGCAAAAAAAACAACGGCGACTGCACTCCGAACAACACATAAAACAGGCTAAGAATTCCAGCGACAAGAACCTTGTTCCTAGAAGGCAACAGAGTCCAGCGAGACAAGCCTTCCGCCTTAATTTCTTCGCATTCCACAAGCGCAATCGTGTGGCAAACATCCGCATCGCTTCCCGTCAGAAGACCCACCTCGCTTGAATGTTCCGGGAAAAACTGCGGAAAAACCACGGTTTGAGCCAATGTTGCGAAAATAACCACGAACAGGAAACCCACAATAAACACCAAAAACCCGTAATGCCGATTTTTTTGTATATTCATTTTTGCATCTGGTTTCGGCGAACAACCCTTTTT
>CAYVYL010000013.1:0-37295 GCA_964455665.1 uncultured Verrucomicrobiota bacterium | reverse complement strand
TCAAATGTCTACACTGACACCTTTTCCACCTTTTCCTTTTCTGACACCTTTTCCTGAAGCGAAGCGATTGTTAAACAAGGCCGTTAGGGTGCTTGACCTTGACCTTTCAAAAAAGGATAGGTTGACGCGAAACGATGCCCGCAAAGAATTGGTTGCTTGGTTGTTATCGAGAAAAACGTCTGTAGGGCAGGAATGGATTGCGCAGAAGTTGGGAATGGGTAATCGAGTGAACGTAAGTCGAGCAATCCGTCATGTTGAGAGTGCGAAGGAGGGAATGAGACAAGAAGGAAAAAGAACGTTGGAGGAAATGTTCAAATGTCTACACTGACACCTTTTCTCAGCTTCATCAGACGTCTTGCCAACACGAACCCCGTCGGACCCGCTTCATAACACAGCAAGATTTCATCCTTATTCAGGTTGTGCTGCTTTTTAATTTTCCGCAGTGCGGTGAGAAATCGATTCAGATCGGCAGAGACCTTGCCGTAGAGCTCCGGCTCTGTTTTTCCAGCAAAGGCTAAGGCAACGGTATTTGATTCTTTGTGCGCATCGATCCCTATGTATACTTTCTTCATGGCGTGTCCTTCTGTTCGTTTAACGTTTTGGAACGATCTGGCTGTAACCAGATCTCCCCGGTTCGTCCGGGGAGCGCCGCTTAATTTAAAGGAAAATCGACCGCGGCGGAACCAACTTCAGCCATAAGGTCTGAATTAAAATAAAATGATAAAAATCATCACCACTCTGATAACAATGGTACTGGTCGTTGGAACCGGCTTTGGTGACGACACGCTTTTTGTTTCGTATCACTGGAGCGGAGGCCATTCCCCATATAAAAATATTCAAGTTACTATTCTGAAAAACGGAGCAACGGAGGTAACGGGCCAGAAACAACGTCTTCCTCCTATTAACTATCAGGCACAGCTTGATCACGAAGAGCTTGCTGCCTTAAGCGCACTTGTGCAATCAACAGAATTCTTCGTCCTTCCAGAAAAAGATATTCGTATCGCGAGGGGTAGTGGACAGACAGAGCTGATCATAGATATGGAAGGACATCGACGGTCGCTTCTTTACAGCTATCGTCCCTTGCTAAATCCTGTGAGGGATTTCATTTGGAAATTGATAACGCAAGCTACTGCGATTCAGGCGATCACCAGTGACGGCGACATCTACTCTGCATCTGGTGCAGTGAAGCCAACTCATGCGTGTATGAAAGCATTGCAACCCATGGCTCTCAAAGCTCCGTTATTTGAATATCTTCGTACTCAAGAAAACCGTCAGAAAGCACAATGGGCCTTTGAAGCACTTGCCTACCTAACAACACCAGAACAACTTGCCGGCTTTGTATCCTCTGAGTTAGCTAACGCTAAACGAAAAGATATAATATTGCAGGTTATCGGCATGAGCACAGGCAATATCCCTAACCCCCACGTAAAGTCGTTATGTCCCGTATACTTAACTTTTATACGAAATAACTATCACCGCCGAAAAGAGCTGTCTCAAATTGAAAAAGAGGTTCTTTCTGGGTTTATATATATTCTTGGCAAAGAGCGTTACACAGAAGCCATTCCCCTGTTTACAGCATGGTTTAAAGAACATAGCCAACCCCACATATCCACAGATTTTAACCCCCTTTCAAAAATGGGTCTAGCAGGCCTCAATGCATTACAGCCCTTTCTTGATAGCAAAAGTGAAACCCATCGAGTCAAAGCCATCGA
Source organism: uncultured Verrucomicrobiota bacterium (assembly GCA_964455665.1). Classification (GTDB taxonomy): domain Bacteria; phylum Verrucomicrobiota; class Kiritimatiellia; order Kiritimatiellales; family Tichowtungiaceae; genus Tichowtungia. The sequence goes on along the minus strand of CAYVYL010000013.1, from coordinate 35,583 downwards.
GCTCGTAACTATAGCATCGCGGACAGGGCCCCACTGTGGTTTTGCGAACCCTGTGTCTGATTCAGAATACAAACGAATGATACCTGTATTTAGTACATCCATAATTCCAAAGCTATCAGAGCTGTCGATAGGAGATACCTCTTCTAGGGTGCGAAAGGAAGCAAAGCAGGCATCAGTAGAAATTGAAAAGTGGATTAAGGAAAAAGAGAATTCAACCAGCGAATCGAATCGACGGGGAGAACGCTAGCGCGTCTCCCGCGTCTCATTCGTGACGTTCGATTCGGAAAGATTATGAAGAAATTACTCTCATTATTACTGATCAGCCTAGTATGTACTTTGGGGTGCTCATCTCCTGATGTTCATTCTCGCCATATTTTCATTTCAAAGCCGACCAATTACAACAAGGCGCTTAAGGCGGAGAAGCGACAACAAGCGGAGCATATCCGTGCTGAACTTATTCTTGGAGCTGAGTTTGAAACTATAGCTACTAAATATTCAGACTGTCCAAGCAAGACGGTGGGAGGTGATCTAGGAATTGCACCTTCTGATGAAATGGTAAAGCCATTGAAGGATGCGATGCTTAATCAGGAAATAGGAGAAATTGGCCCAGTTGTGGAAACTTCATTTGGATTCCATATACTTCAAGTTCTGGAACGAGGCCAACTTAGAAATGAAACATCGAACAAGGCAAATGAGCCTACTTCGACAAACGCCAGCGATCCGGTCGACGCACAATCCGAAGCGGCTCTTTTTTAACGTTCGACATTAAAATATGAAAAATACAATAGCCATAGTTGGGTTGCTGATCTTGACGGGTTGTACCCATGTCTCAGTAGAAAGAATTTGTTCTGAAAATTCAGATGCACCTTCCTATGTGACTATCGTTCGCGGAACTAATCGTGGCTTAGAAAAGGAACTGGAGAAGATTTGGGATGAAATTGAAAACGATCCAGAGGGTAGCGAGGCAAAAAAAGACATAATTGATTGGAAAATAGCTCTGATAGGAATGGAGCTTGAGGACCGCGGATACATTATTCGAAGGCGATATATCCTTCCCTCAATCATTGGAACTGCTATCCCGGAACCGTTGCAAATAGACAATCTCCCGGAAGAAATCCGGAGTGCTGCAAGTCCCGCTGTGCGATATTGGATAGATAACGTTGACTGCAGTAACCCTACTGATTCACCACAGGTGGCTGATATAAAAGACAGAAAAGATAATTTTGATATGTGGGAGAAATTCTTGCTCTCAATAGACCCAAAAATGATGGTCGAACAAATCAAGTGACCCTACGTGATGACCCGCATCGATGAAGTTGAAGCACAAGGCACGAGGGTCCTTTCGGACGTTGGCGCCGCCTAAAAGGCCGCGCCAACGGTGGCTGTCGAGTAAACTCCAACAAGTGTTGGACATAAAAAGGAGAATAAGTATGAACAAAATTCTGATGCTGTTGCTTGCGACTGTCGCACTGACATCATGCACAACAACAAAAACTACTCAGATTGATCAACCGACCAACGAAGCCGTATCTGCACCTAAAACTCTACCGGAATTGTCATCGATGATTTCGATGCTTAACGATGAACTGAACATTGGATTATTAATCAAGAATCAGCAGATTACCCCTGATGGAAATTTGGTCCTGACACTCAACGAATTTTCACCGTTTGTAGAAGATGCAATTGTGATCATCCCCCCCGACAAATTCGATTCGCTGAAAGGCGTCATGCGGAGTATAAAGTCGATAGTATCCATCTCCAAATCTAGAGGAGCTAGACCAATTGACGAACTCGATTTTTCTCTTGGCTCAGACAAAGTTGCTACTCGACATGAACAACTTGTTCACCCAACACAGAGGAATAGATTATGACATTACGCTCTTGCCTCGCTCTATCTATATTAGGTTGTGCATGCACTTCAAGTGCTTCATCCGCATTGGATCATAAAAATGAACAACAACTCCTGCGCCTTTCATACAAGAGTGTAGTCGACGATCTTGAGCGTGATTATTTCCTGTATTTGCCCAATGGATATGAAAAAGGTTCATCCAAGGAATGGCCTGTGCTGATTTATTTGCACGGGGATGGCGAGCGTGGAAACGGCAAAGAGGATCTGGACTATGTATTGGGTTATGGCCCGCTTTACGAAGCCTGGATTCAAAAGCGGGATTTGCCGTTCATTATTATCGCTCCACAAAATCATATGTTTGGCCGGGATGGACCCGATGGACCGGATTACATTCGCAACAGAACCAGAGAGGGCATTCCCAAGCGCCTAGACGAAGGGGTTCCGCCACACAATGCCGATATGCCGGCATTACAGATGTTTGGGCCAATGCGCGGGGCCGTGGCCGCTAAAAGTCCGCCTGACGATCGATTCTTGACGAAAACCGGCTGGAGAAAGACGGATCCGGATGTAATCAGCATTCTCGACTCCGTGTTGCTCAACTATCATACCGACAAAAATCGGGTGTATTTATCCGGCGCAAGTATGGGCGGCTTTGGCACCTGGTACTATGCGAGCAAGTATCCTGAAAAATTTGCCGCCCTTCTGCCGGTCGTTGGTTATCCATCCGTGAAACAGGCGGAAGCAATCGCCAAAGCAGATATCCCTGCATGGGTTTTTTCCGGGGGTAGAGATCCTGCCGTAGAAACCAAATATTTTTTTGCGGGCATGAACAGAATGAATGAATTGGGCGCGACTCTGCGTTTTACAACCGAACAGGATATGTTCCACGATGTGTGGAATAGAGTGTATGCTGGAGAAGATGTTTATAACTGGCTGCTGCAATACAAAAAACGATAGGTGTGTGTCTCGAGAATGAAGTAGCCCTTTTCAGCCTGCAATTCGGACCAAGTCCGCTTGGCTTATGCGTTTTTATGTCCCAAACAAGATGAAGCATAAAGAGATCGTTATTGGGTTTTGATCACGTAAAATCATCCAATCATGAAAACAAAACAGAAATTCATCGGTGCGCACGTCAGCGCGAGCGGCGGAGTGCAGAATGCGCCCAAGAATGCCCGGGCCATTGGAGCGAATGCCTTTGCGCTGTTCACCAAAAACCAGCGTCAGTGGGTTTCCGCCCCGTTAAAAGAAGAAGGCATCGAAGAATTTAACGAAAACTGCAAAGGCGTTTTTGAACCGGCGCAAATCCTTCCGCACGACTCCTACCTGATCAATCTCGGGCATCCCGAAGCCGAAGGCCTCGAAAAATCGCGCAATGCCTTCCTCGACGAACTGCAACGCTGCGAACAGCTCGGCCTCGATCGGCTCAACTTCCACCCCGGCAGCCACCTGAAAAAATGCACCGAAGATGAGTGCATCGCAACCATCGCCGAATCGATCAATATCGCGCTGTCCAAAACAAAAGGGATCGCCGCTGTCATCGAAAACACCGCGGGTCAGGGTTCCAACATGGGCTACCGCTTTGAACAGCTCGCCGCCATGATCGAACAGGTGGAGGATAAAACCCGCGTCGGCGTCTGCATCGACACCTGCCACACCTTCACTTCCGGCTACGACCTGCGCACCGAAGCCGCCTGTAAAGAAACCTTTGATCGCTTCGGCGATATTGTCGGCTTTTCTTACCTAAAGGGCATGCACCTCAACGACTCCAAAAAGGATCTCGCCACGCGGGTGGACCGCCATCACAGCCTCGGCGAAGGGTTCATCGGGCTCGACTGCTTCCGCTTCATCATGGCCGATGAGCGCTTCAACAACATGCCGCTTATCCTCGAAACACCCAATCCCGCCATCTGGGCCGAGGAAATCAAACTGCTACACAGCTTTGAAGCACGCTGAGCCCCAAATGATCGGGATTAAAAAGACCTGCGCCCAACCCTTGGAAACGTCGGTCAACTGGAGCGGCGGATCATCCAAACCCCAAAGAACTGCATTCCAATCATTGGAATCCACAGAATTAGATTGGGGTGGAGGCCGGGATAATCAGCGAGCGCTTCGGCAAGCACAATGAAGATGTAATATGCGAAGACAATCGCCAGACTCATCACCATGCCGATCGAAGTTTCTTTGCGGTGCGATTTTACACCCAGCGGAATCCCGATCAGCATGAAGGTGAAACAGCCGATGGCGATCGCAACCCGGCGGTTGGCCTCGATGACCAAGCGGGATTTCCAAGATGCACGCTCTGCCTTAGACAGCAACGGAAAATAACGATCCACATTGCGGATTTGATCGATGAGCATTCCCATCTCCATCGAGCCGCGCTTACGGCGTACCTTATCGTCCTTCAGCATCTTATTGAAATCGAGCGGCGGAAGCTGAATATATTTGAAGGGGATCGGGGCATACGTGGTGGCTGAAACATCGTGCGGATTATCCAGATTGCGGTTTTCCAACACCCCGTCATAAAGCCTGACCCGCAGAATTTTGTTTTCATTGTCCGGATCGATCTCGCCCCGTTTCGCGCGGATACTTTGCGTGACTTGTCCTTTTTGATCCAGCTGATAGGCCACAACATCTTTGACGGTGTTTCCATTTTTGCGGCCAACATAGATCAACAACCCCGGAAAATCTTTGATGAAGCGCCCCTCTTCGATCAGGTTGATCGGTTCCTCCACTCCCGCAGAGCGCAGCAGCACTTTATTGGCATGTTTGGCCCGCGGAGCCACTTCGCAGTTGATATAGGCGCAAACAGCACTGAGGAAGATGGAGAGCACGATCAACGGGGCGACCACCCGCCACAAGCTGAGGCCGCAGGCTTTCATGGCGCTAATTTCGTTATCCATGGAGAGGCGGCCAAAGAGCAACAGCGCGGCGAACAGCGCACTGATCGGCATCGAAAAAGAGAGGATGTAGGGAATGTTCTGGAAGAAAAACTTCACGATCAAAACCGGTGAAATTCCGCGCGCCATCAGATCAATCGCTTTTACCATCGTGCCGATTGTCATCACAAAGGTAATCAGCCCGAGAGCCGTCAGAAAAAGAACGAGATAGTCGAAAAGAATATAGCGGTTGAGTGTGCGCATAATTTACTCCGCCCCATGGCTACGAACGGCGGACTCCACCGTGTTGGCCAGAAGCATCGTGATCGTCATCGGCCCGACTCCGCCCGGAACCGGCGTGATGGCCGCGGCCTTTTCGCTGACCGCATCAAAATCGACATCACCGACCAAGCGGAAGCCGCTCTTCTTTGTCTCATCGGGAATCCGGTTTACGCCGACATCAATCACCACGACACCCTCTTTCACCATATCCGCGGTCACGGTCCTAGGCCGGCCGGTGGCGGCGACCACAATATCGGCCTGCAACGTCAATTCCTTCATGTTCTTCGTGCGGGTGTGACACATCGTGACCGTGGCATTGCCCAACTCGGTTTTCTGGCTGAGCAGATTGACCAGTGGGCGGCCAACAATATTACTGCGGCCGATCACCACCACATGCGCGCCGGAAACTTCGATGCCGGACCGTTTCAAAATCTGCAGCACTCCGTGCGGGGTGCAGGGCAGAAACGCCGGCAACCCCAGCATCATACGGCCGACATTCAGCGGATGAAACCCGTCGACATCTTTTTCCGGCAGGATGGTTTCAATCACCGATTGCTCCATAGACGAATCGGGTAGCGGAAGCTGAACCAGAATCCCGTTAATCTGCGGATCGATGTTGAAATCCTCAACCACCTGCAGAATCTCGGTATGGGACGCGGTCGCAGGCAGTTTGATCTCTTTGGAATAAATGCCGGCCTCTTTGCAGGCGCGTTCTTTGGCGGTCACATAGGAACGCGATGCCGGATCGTCGCCCACCAACAGAACGCCGAGTCCCGGCACAATGCCCTGCTCTTTCAATTCGCTTACGCGGGATTTGAGTTCCGCGCGGATTTCTGCAGAAATTGCTTTGCCATCCAAAATTTTTGCCACGATGCTTTCTCCGAGTTCAATTTAAAGACTCTGGTTTCTAACCTAATGCAGAAGTGGTTTCAATTATGGAATGGATCAATGAAACACCGACCGGCCTTGAGCTACACATCCGTGCGATGCCGCGCGCCTCAAAAAACGAAATTCAGGGCCTGCACGACGGCGCGCTGAAAATCCGGCTGACCACCCCGCCGATCGACGGCAAAGCCAATCAGGCGCTGATCAAATTTCTGAGTAAAACGCTACACATATCCAAAACGCAGATTGAGCTCACGCAGGGCGAAACCAGCCGCAATAAGACGCTGAGAATCAGCGGGCTCTCAAAAAACGAACTTCAGGAAAGGCTTTCGGTATGATCGACATCCTGCTCTTTATTCTGACCGCCCTGCTCTGCATCCTCGGGGTACTGCTCTCCGCACTCGCCTTTTCAGGCACCTGGCTGGTGCTGCTCGCCGCGCTCATCACCTTCTTTGCCGGCGATTTTCCAACCGTTGGAACATTGATCGTCTTTTCCCTGCTCTGCATCACCACGGAAATCATCGAAGCGCTCGCCGGCTGGTTCGGCGTTCAAAAACGGGGCGGCTCCAAACTCGCCGGGCTGGCTGCCGTCGGCGGCGGACTAATCGGCGCCGTAGTCGGCTCCGGTGTTTTTCCAATCATTGGAACATTTTTGGGTATGCTGGCTGGCTCGTTCGCGCTAGCGTTTCTGGTGGAATGGAACCGGCTGAAACATCACGGTCAGGCGATGGATATCGCCGTCGGCGCGGTGCTAGCCCGGCTCGGAATCATCATTTTTAAAACCTTGCTCACCCTAGGCATGGGAGTCTGGCTGCTAGCCGGCCAAACCGGACTGTAGTGAGAATCAGGCTGAATCCTACTCAGCATGAAAATTGCAGATCGCCGCCCAGGCATCTTCGGCGGTGTCGCAGAAGGTAAGTAGATCTAAGTCCTTCGGCGCGATGAGCCCCATTTCGGCCAGATACTCCCAGTCGATCAGCCGCTTCCAATGCTCGGTTCCGAACAGGATGACCGGCATGGGCTCAACAACCTTGGTTTGAATGAGCGTGAGCGCTTCGAACAGCTCATCAAAGGTGCCGAAGCCGCCCGGGAAACTGCAATACGCTTTGGCGCGCTGCATAAAATGCATCTTGCGCATGCTGAAATAATGGAACTGGAAACAGAGCTCCGGCGTGACATACGGGTTGGGATGCTGCTCATGCGGCAGCGAGATGTTGAGCGAAACCGACTTGCAACCGGCCTCGGACGCGCCACGGTTGCCCGCCTCCATAATACCGCCGCCCCCGCCCGTGATGATGACATACTCGCACTCATGGTTGGTCTGACAGGTTGAACTGACCAGACGAGCCAGCTTGCGCGCCTCCTCATAAAACGGGCTCAACTCGTCGATCTTCTTCCCCGAAGGTTTTTCCGGCGACGGAATCCGCGCACTTCCGAACAGCACAATCGTGGAGTTGATTTTTTCTTTCTGCATCGTCACTTCTGGATGCAGATGCTCAAGCTGCAGGCGAACTTCGCGGCAGGGATCGGTTTTTAGGAAATCAATGTTTTCGTATGCAAGCGGCGGATTCTTCATGAACAACTCCTTTTGAATTGGAATGTAAGCTAATGTAAATTGGCGAAATCATTAAGGGCAAAATCATTAAGAGTGCTTTCAAATCCAGTTATCTCTACCCAAACTATAAAATTTTCGTTAGAAAATTCTAATGAAACCGATTGCCTATTACATTACCGCTCACGGATACGGCCACGGAACGCGCTCATGCGATGTGCTGTGCGCACTGCACCGCCTCGCCCCCGAACAGCCAGTGATTGTGACAAGCGGCCTGCCGCGCGACTTTCTCGACAGCCGCCTCAGCGAGTGCACCAACATCACCTTCCGCCCCGGCGCGTTCGACGTCGGCCTCGTCCAGAAAGACTCCCTTCAAGCCGATCTTTTCCAAACATTGGAAAAACTCGAAGCACTTTACGCCCGCGAAGAGCAGCTGATTGTTCAGGAACAGAATTTTTTCAGAGAAAACAGCGTCGAGCTGGTCGTCGCCGACATTCCGGCCATTCCGCTGGCTGCGGCACAGCGATCGAACCTCCGCAACATCGCGATTGGCAATTTTTCGTGGGACTGGATTTATGAGGCCTACGCCAAGACCGACCTGCACTGGGAGTTCTTTGTCGAAAAATTCCGCACGGTCTATGAACAAACCGATCTGCTGCTGCGCCTGCCCTTCGCCCCGCCGATGGAGCAGTTCCCGAACCGCAAAGACATCCCGCTTCTCGCATCGCCAGGACAGGCGAGGCGAGAAGAAATCATAAATTCTAAACTCGAAACACGAAACAAATCCCAATTTGAAAATTCAAAATTAGAAATTGTTTCGAATTACCTGCCCGACCCAGGTAGGCAATGGGTGCTGCTGTCGTTCACCTCGCTCAATCTAGATTTTAAGGCATTGGAAAAAATCCGTCAGCTGAGTGAAGAATATGAATTCTTCTGTGTTGAGCCGCTGGAATTTCCGATGTCGTGCATTCATTCTATAAGCCGATCCGCCGTTTCTTTCGCCGACATCATAGCCTCGTGCGACATCATCATCAGCAAACCCGGCTTCGGGCTGGTTTCGGAGTGCATCGTGAACAACAAACCGCTGATCTACTCAGACCGCAGCGATTTCGCGGAGTACCCCTACCTCGTTGACGGAATCGAAAAACACCTCAAGAACGTCCTCCTTCCGTCCGAAAAACTCTACGCCGGTGACTTTTTCCAAGCATTGGAAGAAATAAAAACCGCACCGGAACCGACCGGCTTTATCCGCCGCTCCGGCGCGGAACTGATCGCGCAGGAATTGCGGTGACGACATCGAAATTCAGGTCAACCACCACGACCGGCTCGTCAACGAATTATCCGCCCGCGGGTATAACGTTAAAAAAGCGGGCGGATAAAAAAACGCCCCGCAAAAGCGGAGCGTTTTTTGTCTAAAGTCCAAGGTCTGAATGTCGAAGGTCAGCAGGAACATTCCCGACTTTTGACTTTTAGACTTTCGACCTTTGATCGCTTATCAGTCATTCCGCATGGTGACTTCAACCAGATGGTAGCCGAACTGGGTTTTTACCGGGCCCTGCACTTCGCCAACCGGAGCACTGAAAACCACTTCATCAAATTCCTTCACCATCTGACCGGGGCCAAAGGTGCCGAGCGCGCCGCCTTCATGGCCGGACGGACAGGATGAATGCTGTTTTGCCAGTTCTGCGAAATCCGCGCCACCGGCGATCTCCAATTTAAGTTCATTGCACTTCTCTTCCGTGCTTACCAAAATGTGTCTTGCTGCTGCCTGTGCCATAAGAATCTCCTTTGAACCGCACTAGGTGCGGCAGTTATTAGTTATTGTTTATTATCGTAATGTTTCTGCCTCCAAAACAAGAGGAAATCACTCCTCATAACAATATTGACAAGGTATAACTACGGTTATACCCTACCCGCATGAAAACAGCGATATCTATACCAGATGAGGTATTTACCTCTGCTGAACAGTTCGCTAAGCGTCAACATCTTTCTCGTAGCGAGCTGTACACGCGGGCCGTCAGTGAATACGTGGAAGAGCACAAAACCATGCAGGTTCGTGAAAAACTGGATGAAATCTACTCCACAGAACCTTCCAGACCGGACTCCGTGCTAACCCAACTCCAAAGCAAAGCTGTGAAGGAGGAATGGTAAATGAAGCGCGGGGAAATATGGTGGGCCGCACTGCCTGCGCCCGTCGGCTCTGAACCAGGATATCGTCGCCCCGTACTGATCGTTCAACAGGACGATTTCAACCAAAGCCGCATCTCTACCGTCATCGCGATTGCTCTGACATCAAACCTTCGACTTTCCGAAGCTCCGGGAAACGTGTTGCTCAAAAAACGTTGGACGAAACTCCCAAAAGATTCCGTCGCAAATATCTCTCAAATCATTACATTGGATAAATCAAACCTAACTGAATGCATTGCCTCATTGCCCAAACTGCAAATGAGTGAAGTCAACAATGGCCTTCGGTTGGTTCTGAATATTTAAAGAGGAAAAAACATGGACGCACGCAAAGCAACAATTGAACGAAAAACCGGCGAAACGGATATCAAACTGTCGATCAACCTCGATGGAACCGGAGTCTACTCTATCGAAACCGGCGTGCCGTTTTTCAACCACATGCTCGACCTGCTCTCCAAACACTCGCTGATCGATATGGACATACACGCCTCCGGCGACATTGAAGTCGATTACCATCACCTCGTTGAAGATGTGGCGCTGGCGCTCGGACAAGCCTTCAACGATGCGCTCGGTGAACGGCGCGGCATCAACCGCTACGGCTTCTGGGTTCTCCCGATGGACGACGCACTCGCTAGTGCGGAAGTGGCGATCGACCTGGGCGGACGCCCCTACCTCGTCTACAAGTTCGCCAACGAGAAAAAGATGATCCGCGATTTCGACACCGACATTCTGGAGCACTTCTGGCGTTCGTTCTGCGACACCGCCAAACTGAACCTGCACATCGACCAGAAACAGGGCGACGACCTGCACCACGCACACGAAGCGGTCTTTAAAGCAGTCGCCCGCGCCCTGCGCATGGCTTGCACCGCCGACGAACGCGCCCTCGACGCCATTCCGTCCAGCAAAGGCACTCTCTCAGAGTAGGACAGGCTTCCAGCCTGTCTACAGACGCAAAGAACTGAACCACCGCAGACAGGCAAGATGCCTGTCCTACCTTCCGGCCAACTGACCGCAGGCGGCGGCAATGTCGTCGCCGAGGGAATAACGCAGGGTGACTTTAAATCCTGCGTTTTTTAATGCATCGCCGAAAGCTTTGCGCGCCTCCAGAGTGACCGGTTGAAACTTCGCGCCGGGATGCGCGTTAAACTGAATCAGGTTGATGTGCGCTTGAGTTCCATTCAGGAATTCAATAATTGAGGATATCTCTTCAGGGGAATCATTGATTCCTTTTAAAAGGAGCACTTCGATCATCAGATTTTCTGGCAAACCATTTTTTATCATTTCCAAGGTGTACACCTTGGAAATGGGCATGAGCTGTTCGCGGACTTCCTGCCGCGCGCTGTGCAGGCTCAAAGCCAACTGAATATTCGGGAAGTACTCGACGAAGCGCACCATGGCATCGGGAATGCCGACGGTGGAGACCATCAGATGGTTTTCGGAGAGGTTGAAGAAGCGCGGGTCGCGCAGAATTTCCAAACATTGGAAAAGATTGGCTTCATTATGAAGCGGCTCGCCCATTCCCATGACGACGACGTTGCGAAGCGTCCGCCCCTCTTCACGCAGGAGCCGTTTGGCGAGCAGCACCTGATCGAGCATTTCGTCGGAAGTCAAATTGCGAACAAAGCCCATTGAGCCGGTCGCGCAGAACTGGCAACCAACGGCGCAGCCGATCTGCGAGGAGATGCAAAGGCTGGTACGTCCCGATGCGATCCGTAAAATCACCGCCTCAACCTTCTCCATCTTTGGAGGGGCCTCGGCCTCGATGCCCACGGACGGCGAGGCCGCCGTCCCTCCAGAGCCCACGGACGGCGAAGCCGCCGTCCCTCCAGAGCAAGAAAACACCAGCTTGGTGGCGCCATCGGTTTTTGAGTCGTGCCGCTCAATAATCTGTAGACTTGGAGAAAATTCGGAGGCCGGCTCGGGGCATTCTTCGGGCGGCAACGCCTTTTTGATGGTTGCGTTCAGGAACTTTCGCCGCTGATGCGGGTCGCGAATCAGCTTTTCCAAGGTTTGGATGTCGTACACAGAGTTCATGGGTGTCTTTTCTAACGCATTTTCTAACCACGAATCAGCACGAATGAGAACCCAGAGCCGCCATGCTATGGCTTCCAGTGCTTGGAAAAGAAAAGGTGTCAGCATACTATGCCCCAATGTTTGGAAAGGCCATAGAGAAGCGAGCGGGACTGGAGACGGTGACGGATGCGGTCCGACTGGTTCACCGCGATGAGGTCGGCGCTTTTTCGATCGACCGCTACGGCGACTGGCTACTAGTAACGGGGTATGACGAAACCCTGCCCTCAAAACAGCTTTTGCAAAAAATCGGCGCGGGCCTGCGCGAGATTCCCTGCAAGGGCGGAATTGTGCGCACCCATCTGCGCGATCCGCATAAGCGCAAGCTGTTCAGCGACTTGGTTGCGTTCGGCGAACCGGTGCCGGAAACATTTTTTGTGACAGAGCACGGACTGAAGTATGAAATTTCGCTGAATGCGTCACAACATCCGGGGCTGTTTCTCGATCAGCGCGATTCGCGTCAGCGCGTGGCGGAGCGCGCGCAGGGTAAACGGGTGGCCAATCTGTTTTCGTTCACCTGCTCGTTTTCGGTGGCGGCCGCGGCGGCTGGGGCCGAAGTGGTCTTTTCAGTGGATTTGGCGGCGGGATGTCTCGAACGCGGGAAACGGAATTTTGAGCTGAATGGACTGGCGAACAGCGAGCGCGGCAAATTCGTCAAAGAAGATGCACGCAAATGGCTGGCTCGGCAGGTTCGCCGCAAAGAGGCCGATCCAGAAAATTTTCCAGCATGGGACATTATCATCTGCGATCCGCCGGTTTTCGCGGCGGCGCCTAAAAAGGGCGAGGCTTTTTCGGTGGAGAAAGAGTGGCCGTTTCTGGCGAAAAGCATCCGATTTATCCTTTCCAACGATGGATTTGCGCTTTTTGCGAATAATCACCGCGGCGGAGATGACGGATTTTATTATTCAACGCTGCAAAAGGAGTTTTCGACGGTGACCGCTCTCGAAGCCCCGATGGATTTCCCCCTTCGACAAAACTCAGGGCAGGCAACCCTTGGAACCCCGCACGTCCGCACATACTGGTGCACTTAAGAATGCGATTGCCATCAGTCGGAATTCTGTTAGTTTTTGAAAAGCACCCGGGCGCACCGGACAAAAGGTTATTCAAACCAAGGAAATAGACTATGAAAAAGATATTTGCTGTTCTGACCACCCTCATTCTTATGCAAGCCGGTTTTGCCGCCGCGCAGGAGGTTGAATTCGCCGAAGAGTCGAACGGGTTTTACTATCCGCTGCAGCTTGCGCTTTATCCCACGGTGCAATTGATACCCAATGACGGAGATTTTGCCGGACTTCGCCTGAACATTATCGGTGTGAACCGTGATGTAAGCGGTTTGGATATCGGTTTAATCAATCAGACTGATGGCCTGTTCCGCGGTGCGGGATTGGGTATAGTTAACCTCTGCCCCGGAGATACCTGCGGGGTAAGCGTTGGTTTCATTAATCATGTGAACGGAGATCTGAAGGGCTTTCAGGGGATTCCACTGCTGAGCTGGTGGAACGCGGTGAATGTGGTTCACGGTCACTGCGCCGGAGCTCAAGGCGGTCTGTTCAATAACGCAACCAGCCTAAGCGGTGTACAGGGCGGCTTGGTGAATGTGGCCTACAATGCCAAGGGCGTGATGATTGGTCTGTACAACTACACAGAAAATTTCACAGGTCTTCACCTCGGTCTAATCAACATTGCCTACGAGGACATGACCGGCGCACAAATCGGGCTCTACAACGGCGTACGAAATGCCAACGGTTTCCAGCTCGGCCTGATCAACCAGTGCCAGAATCTGGATGGCTTGCAGATCGGTCTGGTGAATATTGCCGCACAGAAAGAATCGATGCCGACAACGATTTTCGTGAACTGGCAGTTCTAGCCGGTTGAGCCCCGAAGGATCGGGATTAAAAAGGCCTGCACCCATTTGATTTTCCAATCTCTGGAAGAAAAAAAGCGTTCCCAACCGGGAGCGCTTTTTTTGTGCAGGATTAAGATGCAGAGCAGGATTAGGATTAAAGCAGAACGCCTTGCGGGGTGTCTTCGTCGTCGCGCCACCAGCGACCGGGTTTGACGTCGATGTACTGAATCGATTTGGTAGTGAGCCGGTTGCCCTTGGCCTTGGCTCCCTTGACGAGGAGTCCTTCGGTTTTGAAGAACTGTTGATGAATACGCTGCCCCTTGGCCGGGCGATAGCGGACATAAATTTCCTCCGGACAGCCTTCCTGCAAGAACAGGATTTTGGCCTTTTCGGGCGCGAGACGGTAGTCGCGGTTCATGATGGTGCCGCCGAATTTGAAGCGTTTGATGTAGGTGGCTTTCTGATGCGTATAGATACAGGTCATCTCGCGGTCGCGATCGAAAAGGGAACAAGAGAGGAAATGGCCGTCGACGAACAGTTTTTCGGGCGGCGGCATCATCTGATAGCGGCCATCCTCCCAGATGAACATCAGCTTATCGAGCGATGAGCATTTCATGATCTCTTCCCCACCTTTTACGGCGGAACCGACAAATTGTATTTCGGGGTCGTGATGGATCGCCAGTTCGCTGGCGGTCAGCTCACGCACGGCGATTTCTTTGAAGGTGCCGATTGCTGTGCGGCGGGGGTAGTTCGCTTTATATTTTTTGATGAGGGCTTTGATATAGCGAATGGCGTAGCCATTCAGTCCGGACAGGTTTTTCTCCACCTCGGCCAACTCCTCAAGGATGTTTTCGATGTCCTGCCGGTTTTTTTCGATGTCAAACAGAGAGATTCGTTTGATGCGCACGCCGAGGAGCATCTCAATGTCGTCATCTACAATGGCGCGCTTGAGTTTCTTTTTGAAGGACTCAAGGCCTTTGTAGATGGCTTTGAATACCGCTTCGTAAGTTTTGCACTGCTCGATCATTTTATAGATGCGGTTTTCGACGAAAATCTGAACGAGTGTTTTCGTATGGAAGGCGTCGAGCAGTTTATCGCGCTTGAGGTTCAACTCACCCTCCAGCACATTGACCAACTGCGCGGTGTTGAGATGCAGGATCTCATCGACGGTCATTTCGACCGGGCGGTTTTCACGAATGACCACAATGCGGCTGGAGGCGGAGACTTCGCAGTTGGTGAAGGCGTACAGCGCTTTTTCAACCTGCGACGGCTTAGCCCCCTGCGATAGAACCAGTTCGACTTCAACCTTTTCAGCGGTAAAGTCGTTGATAACCCGAACCGCCACTTTTTTCTTTTTGACCGCCTCTTCAATGGAGGCAGTCAGTTTTTCGGTCGTTTGACCGAACGGCAGTTCGGTGATGACCAGGCGTCCGTTGTGCTCTTTAATTTTGGCGCGCACTTTGACTTTGCCTAAGCCGTTGTCATATTCGGATACATCCATCAGTCCGCCGAGCTGGAAGTCGGGCAGCGGGTCGGCTTTATAGGGCGTCCGCTTTTTCTCCCTTAGAATCTCAACCTGAGCCTCAAGAAGCTCAATGAAGTTGTACGTTAAAATGGCGGTCGACAGTCCCACAGCGATGCCGTCCGCACCGAGCATGAGCAGGAGCGGAAGCTTGGACGGCAGGGTGACCGGTTCTTTGTTGCGTCCGTCGTAGCTCGGGATATAGCGGGTGAGCTCTTTATTAAAAATCTGTTCGCGGGCCAGCGGCGTGAGACGGCATTCGATGTAGCGGCCGGCGGCGGCGCGGTCGCCGGTGTAGATGTTCCCGAAGTTGCCCTGCCCTTCAATGAGATATCCGCCACGATTCGTCAGCGAAACGAGTGCATCATTGATGGAGGCATCGCCATGCGGATGATACTGCATGGTGTGGCCGACCACATTGGCGACTTTGATGAAGCGTCCATCATCCTTATCGTGCAGCGAATGCATGATGCGGCGCTGCACGGGCTTGAGGCCGTCTTCCACATTCGGAATGGCGCGGTCGCAGATTACATAGGAGGCATACTGCAGGAAGTTGAAGTCCACCAACTTCCGCAACGGCCCGTGTTCAACGTCCAGGGGCTTATGCTCTTTGCTCGCAGTATCCGGCGAAGTTTCTTCAATCGGCTCTTCGTCGAAAAGCGTTTCCTGTTCGTTTTTGCTCATAAAATTTCTTCGTCCACTACAAGATTCTCCATGATATAGGCGCGGCGTTCCTGTGTATTTTTTCCCATGTAGAAGCTGAGAACTTCGGAAATGGAGTGGTCCTCGTCGACCACCACAGGCGTCAGGCGCATGGTCGACCCAATAAAGCCCTTGAATTCACCCGGCGAGATTTCGCCGAGCCCTTTAAAGCGGGTTATTTCCGCGCCGCGGCCAAGTTTTTCGAGCGCGGCATCCCGCTCTGCTTCGGAGTAGCAATAGAGGGTCTCCTTCTTATTGCGAACACGGAACAAGGGCGTTTCTAGAATTTTAAGATGCCCACAACGCACAACCGGCTCAAAAAAGCGCAGGAAGAAGGTGATCATCAGGTTGCGAATGTGCAATCCGTCGACGTCGGCATCGGTGGCCAGCACAACGTGATTGTAGCGCAGGTTCGCGGAATCCTCCTCAATGTTGAGGGAGCGCATGAGATTGTAGATCTCAACATTTTTATAGATTGCATCGTGTTTGAGATCCCACACGTTGAGCGGCTTCCCCTTGAGGGTGTAAATGGCCTGTGTGTTCACATCCCGACAGCTGACGATCGACCCGGCCGCGGATTGCCCCTCGGTGATGAAAATCATCGTGTTTTCATTTTTTTTCTTCAGCTTATCGTAGTGCTTCTTGCAGTCTTTGAGCTGCGGAACGCGAATGGAGACCGCTTTTGACCGCTCCCGGGCCAACTTTTTAACGGAGTTGAGTTCTTTGCGGAGTTTCTGACTCTCCTTGATCTTTTCGAGCAACTTTTCGGCGGCCGGTTTGTTGCGGTGAAGCAACTCAACTACGACTTTTTTAACGTCCGCCACAAGATCCGAGCGAATTTCGGTGTTGCCGAGTTTGTTTTTGGTCTGCGACTCAAAAACAGGCTCCTTCAGGCGGATTGCCACGGCACCTAAAACACCTTCCCGCACATCATCCCCGTCGAACTTACTGTTAGCGTACTCGTTGATGCCTTTCAGGAGTCCTTCGCGAAACGCGCTAAGATGTGTTCCGCCATCACCGGTGAACTGTCCATTCACAAACGAATAATAGTCTTCGCTGAAGCGATTCGTGTGCGTGAAGGCGAACTCGAGCATTTTATCGCGATGATGAAACGGTGGATAGACTTTCTCAAACTCGCTTTCATCGCGGATCAGATCAAGCAATCCGCCATGAGAAACCACTTTCTTGCCGTTATAAACAAGAACCAGTCCGGCGTTTAGATAAGAATAAAAACGGAGCCGGCGGTTGATGTGATCGTCGCGGAATTTGAACGTTTTAAAAATTTCAGGATCAGGAGAAAAACTGATAAAGGTGCCGTCCTCCTCATTTGGAGAAGAGCCTTTATCCTCCGCCTCAAGAACTCCTTGCGCGAAGCGAGCTTCAACAAATTTTCCGTCCCGATGACTGCGCGCCACAAAATAGCTGGAGAGCGCGTTAACCGCCTTGGTTCCAACTCCGTTCAGGCCGACACTAAACTGGAACACATCATCATTGTATTTGGCCCCGGTGTTAATCCGGGAAACACACTCCACCAGCTTGCCCAGCGGAATCCCCCGACCGTAGTCACGAACACTGATGGTGTCCTCTTCAAGCGTGATTTCGACCTTTTTTCCGTGCGCCATGATGAATTCGTCGACGGCGTTATCAACAATTTCTTTAAGCAGGACATAAATGCCGTCATCATAGTGGTTTCCGTTCCCCGTCCGGCCAATATACATGCCGGTTCGCGCCCGAATGTGCTCCAAAGAAGAGAGCGTTTTGATTTTGCTCTCGTCGTAAATGTGTTTGTTGCTTTTTTCAGCCATTTTACCTCAAAAATACAATATGGTGGGGTTTTTCACCCCATAAACCACTAGATATAGCATGGTTTGAAATGCCCCGCAACACCTCTCAGCGCCCCGTTCAGCGCTTTTTCAGGATGAGGAGACAATATAGGCGGCAAAGTCGCGCAATCGGATGAACCCGATGACTCTAGACGTGCGGTCTGTAACGGCCACCGGCACCCCGGCCGTACAGCGCAACCGACCAAACGCGCTGGACAGCGAAAGATCGGCTGAAATCCGCGGAATTTTTCTCACATGCTGCTTCAGGGTATCTGAAGGATGAACTGCGGCGCCGAGCAGATCGAACAAGGTTATGAATCCGGTTACCTGCCGGGCCGAATTTCGATAAACGGTCAGTTGCTCGATATCATACTTTTGCAGCATGTTGAGAGCCTCGTCGACCGTTATGTCTTCGGAGACAGAGACCTCGGAGGTAATCGGCTTCATGAGTTCCCGAACCGACACCCGGTGCATTGAAACCAAATTGTCGATCATGCCATGCTGATGGTCGCTCAGCACAACACAACGGGTTTCATCCGAAAAATATTCCCGAAGCCCCTGTAGAGAAAACGAGATTCCGCTGAGGGCTTCGCTGCGCCCGCGGCCGCCGGTCAGCAAATTAAAAAACGCCTTCAGCAGTGTGGTTAGAGGCAGTAGCAATCGCCACATGAACAGCAGTCCCGCTGACAAACGGTACATCAGCAAATCGGCGCGGTTGCGAAACACATTTTTGGGGATCACTTCAGCAAAAAGGAACAGCGGAAGCATCAGGGTCAGTGTCGCGGCGGTTCCCGCATTCCAGGGGAGAAACCCGAAAACCATTCCGCCGTGTGCCGCACCGACACCGGCATTCAAATAGAGGTGCGTTACATGCCGCGAAACAAGATAAACGGCCACATTGTGTCCGATCAGAACCGTGAAAATAAACAGATGGGCATCCGAAAAAACTTTCTGCAGGCGACCGGCGGCCCGATCATGGTGCCGGGATAGATAGCGCAGTCTGATTCTATTCAACTGATATCCGCCCGTTTCCATCCCGGAGCAGATCCCGGCAATCAGGATAAACAGTACAATATAGAAGGAGTTCAGCAAAAAGCTCATGCCGCCCCCTCTTTTTCTTTATTCAAATGCACTAGAACCTTTTCGATTCGCCTGTTTTGCATCGACTCAACCGTCAGACGCAGGTTGCGCACAGAAACCACATCCCCTTTTTGCGGCATGCGACCCAACAGCGAAATCACCAGTCCGCTCAGGGTGTCAAACGCAAGCGATTCCACCTCCTGCCCCGGCAGAAAGCCGGTGAAAAGCTGCCGCCACGCACGAATAGAAAGCTGCCCTGACAATCGATAGGTGAGTTCGTCAAGCTTTACAACCTCCTCAGCAGCATCCTGCTCAAATTCACCGACCAGTTCGGCAAAAAGATCCTCCAGCGTGACAATCCCAGCAAGCCCCCCGTATTCATCAACGACCGCGACAAGCTTCCAGCCATTAGAAAGAAACTCCTCCAGAAGCACATCGGCCCGCTTGGTTTCGGGTACAAAAGCCAGGGGATGCATCCAGTTCTCAAGAGAACCGGCCTCGCTACCGTTAAACGCAAGATCCCGGGTCCGAACATAGCCGAGCGGCTCATCATCTTTCTCGCGATAGATCAGCACGTGACTGTATTCTCCGCGACAGGCATCTTCCACAATTTCACGTAGCGATGAATCAAACGGTTTGCGAAGGACCTGAATTCTTGGCACCATAATTTCGCGCACACGAATGGAGGGAAGATTAACAATGTCCTCTAAAATTTCCTTTTCCTGAGACCCGAATCCCGGCTCGTGCTGAACGGCTTCGAGCAATTCCTTAAATTCCCCGGGCGTCAGGCTGTCCGCCGCAGAGGAGTCGTCGTGCATCACTTTAAACCACTGAAGACACCCCCGCAGAAAATATCTCACGGGCACGGTCAGCTTGTACCATATTGCCAACGGAACCGCCGTGATCCGCAAAACAAATTCCGCTCGGTTAATTCCCACGGCTTTCGGGATAATCTCTCCGAATAGAATCAAAGAAATCAACACAGCAGCTCCCCCGACTGCCTCAAGCCATTCCCCCTGAGATTCAGCCCATTTCGTAGAAGCCGCCGCGCCGGTGCAAAAGAAAAGAATATTGACCACAAGGTTTCCCATCAGGATTGCGGCAAGCAGCCCGGAGGGTTCTTTTTCAAGAATATGGAGTATTTTACCGACGCGCTTCCGTCCGCGAAGCTGACGCATGGCCTCCGGTGAAATGGAGAAAAGCGCAGTCTCCGCACCGGAAAAAAACGCAGACAACAAAAGCAGCCCCGTCATCAATAGAAGAAAAAAAAGATATTGCTCAATAAAATTCAACGTATCAAACACTCCATTCTCGTGCTACCGTCCGATTCTAGATGGTTTTCAAAAAAACACCACCCGCAGAATAGAAATTATGAATCACCTTGGTCAGAAACGCATGAGATGGCAACTGGAACGCGAACGGTTTCATATTGCGGATCGCACACCACCCCGTCCCGTGCGGGAAGAACGCGGAATCGGGCCGATTCTGTCTGATATTCTGAAAAGCGAGCCGCCGGAAAAAGCTCTGCCCGATGTTCTAAAGGACCGCTGGCAAATTGTAACGGGTGAACAGATCGCAAAACACACCACGCCGGTTCGTCTTGCCAACGGGGTTTTGTCTGTCTATGCCGACCACCCCGGCTGGCTGACCGAAATCCGCAGGTTACCCAAAGTCCGCCTCTTGAAAAAACTAGCGACCATCCCCGGCCTTCCGCAAATCACCGACATCCGCTTCCTGCTCGATCCGACCATACGCACCTGGAAGAACCGAACCTAAAAACGCCGCCCGGCGGGCGGCGTTTGGCAGGTAAGACGTGTTTATTAAAAGACCGTTCGATCAATGTTAATCCGGTCACCGGATTCAATCGGAATATCCAGTTCCGGATTCTTTTCGAGCTTCTTGGCATTCACTTTGATAATCTCGCCGCGACGGGTAATCGTAATGTCTTTTTTATCCGCAAATTCCGTATAGCCACCCGATGCCGCGATGGCCTGCAGAAGTGTAATACGACGGTTTAGCGGATACTCCTTCGGGCCGTTAACCTCTCCCTCCATAAAATAGGTTTTTGCGGAGGTCTGAATGTTCACCGTGATACTACGATAAATTCCACCTTCGGTATAAATCCGCTGGATCTCCCGCTCCAGAGCGGACGTGGATAATCCGGCGGCCTTAATCGGCTCCAAAATATACGGCAAGGTGATCTGGCCATACTCATCGATTACCGATTGGATTTCTTTTTTCTCAGGAATGCCCAGCAGAGAAATATAAAGCGGATCAAGGGGCTTCAGGGTGTACAAACCGACCAAGGGCGCTGATTCATCGCTGACATCTTCAACATGAACCGGGCTTAAGCAACCGGCAAGCACAGACAACATTAGCAATAAGATAAAAACTCCAGTTCTGTTCATCAAGACTCCTTAACTAAACTGATGATCTGTCAGAAGAACCGGCCGGGGCAGACTCATCTGAACGGTAATAATAATAATTCGAGTAGTACGAGTGGTAGTAGTAATAGTAATCATCACGCATAATATTAATGTTATTAAGCACCACACCCACCTGGTTAACACCCAGCGTATCGAGCATCTGCTTCGCACGGATAATCATATCCCGCGGATATTTACGGTACTGAACCACCAAAATAACGCCGTCCACTGCCTTCGCAATCACCGCCGAGTCACTGATACCCACCAGCGGAGGAGTATCAAAAATGACCACGTCATATTTTGATTTCAAACTGTTCATCAGCTCACCAATGCGCTTGGGATCCAGCACACCCAGTGAGGTTCTGGGCAGACGTCCGCTCGGAAGAAAATGGAGGTTGGGAACGCTGGTCGTTTTAATGGTCTCCTCGACCGGAACATCTCGCAAGAGGACATTGGTCAGACCAAACCGGTTGGAAACACCCAGAATGGTGTGCTGAACCGGACGACGCAAGTCGGCATCCACCAGCAGTACTTTCTCACCCTGCTGCGCACAGACATAAGCCAAATTGAACGCCGTTGTGGATTTACCTTCCCCAGCACCGCCACTCAACACGGCAAAAGCCCCCTTCGTCGGCCCGCCGGCATCGGTGAACGACATGTTGGTACGCAGCACGCGATATCCCTCAGCATGCTCACTATCTGGCCCCTCTTCAATCAACGGACGCACCTTCTGCGGAATCAAACCGAGCACCGGCAACCCAATCCAGCGTTCCACATCATCAGCGGTTTTGATTGAGGTGTCGAGATACTCAATAAAGTAGGCCAGTCCGACTCCGGAACCCAATCCGACAAAAATGCTTAACAGTATGTTCATAATTAAGTTCGGGCTCACGGGACGGGTGGATTCCTCCGCGGCATCAATAATCTCCACCGGCGTCCGCGGAATCTTCAGCGTAATTCCTTCCTGAGCAAGACGCGACTGCAGCGCATTCATAATCGACCTTTGAATTTCGAGTTCCTGCTGCGCCCGATTAAACGGAAGGTACTTTTCGCGTTGCGACTCCTGCTCAGTGGTACGCACTCCGCGCAATTCCCCTTCGAGCGCATCGAATTTGGATTTGGAAACGATGTACTGGGCGCGCACGCCCTTCTTGATGCCCTCCAGCGCCTGCGCCAGCTTCTCAAGCAGTTCGTCACGGGCCGCCGTCGCCTCCCTCACCTGGGGATAGTTTTCACCGTAATTTTCAAGAAGCGAACTTAGATCAACATCCAGATTTTTTATCTGAGTCCTCAGCGACTGGACAAACGGATCATTCGCCAGATAAGCCGAAGCCGTAAGAAGATCTTCATTACTCATGGCCTCAAGCTGCTCATAGCGCGTTTTCTGAACCAGCATATCCACACGAGCGGAGCTTCGTTCTCCCGAAAGCTGCTGAAGCTGCATGGCGTCAATGCTGGTCCCGGCAGCTAACACCGAAATATCCAACTCCTGACGAATATCCTCCACCCGCTGCGCCGCTGCGTTCACTTTGTCCTGTTGATTCCCCAATTCTCGACGAAGCGCGTCCAGCGCACGGGTCATCTCTTTGTGCTTCAACTCCAGACGCTGGTCGCGATATACGTTGGCCAGTTCGTTCGCAATGCGCATCGCTTCTTTCGGACTCTGACGGCTCGCCCTGAGCGCAATGAGATTCGTGTCGCGGGACTGGCTTACCCTCAGACTGGAGTAAAGAATTTTATAAGCCATTTCTTTAGAAATTTTCTGGCCTTTTTTACCCCAAACCTCCTGAAGATTAAGCCGGTTAATTACTTCGTAAAGAATCGGTTTGGATTTGATGATTTCATACTGGGTTTTTAAAAAATAGGGATTATAGCTTCTACCCATCTGGGAAGATGCGCCAAACGGATCCAGATCCGCTCTATCTGAATTCACCTCGATCCGCGCCTCAGAAGAGTAAATTTTAGGAAGTGTAAACGTATAAACCGTACCCGTAATCACCACCAGAAAGAGAACCGCTAAAACAATCTCCTTGCGGGACCGAATCACCCGCCAATAATCGAGAAAATGCAATGTGTTTTCTTCAGTCTGATTTTCACTCATGATTCTTCATCCTCTTTAAATGGCGATGGTGAGGCGCTCTGGCCTCACCATATTAATTTACGGGTACAACTCTCCAACTCAGCTTACAATTCGACGCGCCAACCGATATCGAACATGTTCTGATCCCAGTTGTTGTCGCTGTCATCATATGCCTTTTGGCTGTGCCGCAGGTTCATATCAATAAAATTGAGCCGGTTTACCTTATAACGCAAAAGAAAGTTGAGATTGAAGCGCTCTTCATTGGTCGCCGCGCCGCCTCTTTCATGATCCTGAGCCTCGCGCTCTTTATTCCTATATAGTGCCGTCACCTTACCCATGATCTTAGCCGTGAAATCGTGCTGTGCACCCAACTTAAGTTGACTGACGGTTTCACCGACATAAGAAGCAGTGCCGTTTGAGTCCGTGTACTTGCGAGACAGGTCCGCACTCAGGCGGGTGCGCGGAGACGGATTATACGTAAGCCCTGCTTCAAAGATCGGGTGCATTCCTGATGTCGTCTCATTCGTTCCGGTTCTAACAAAATCTCTTTGGTCAAGAGAAAATCCACCCTCTAAACGGCCATGCCATTCCGGATTAAACGTATGTGAGATCTCCGCTGTGATGCGCGTGGAATCCTTGGTTGAGTCCCTATTATACTCAGTCGCGGACTGTGTGAGATTCAATGCCGCCCAGGTGCGCTGCGGACTAAGGGTTCGTCTCCAAGTCAAACCGGCGGAAATAATGTCGGCATCTTCATCTTCAAGTTTCTGATCGTTCCGCCTGATCATATAACTGATTGGCGCAGAGAGCCGATCCTTATGACTCAGCGCATAACTCGGCTTAAAAGAGAATGTGTTTTCAAAGTAATCGTAACCTCCGGAGGCGGGGGAGGAACTGCTGGTTTTATTGCCAGAGGTGTATGTATCGGAAAGCTGTACCCACAAACGCGGAGACACAGAATGTGTCAATACGGTATAAAGATTGGGATAAAAATCATTCTCCGAACCGTCATCATCATCCGAGTTTAAATCTTTGCGATACCTGAATCTCGATTTAAAAACTAGATCGGTTCGGCCAGACAGCGTAGCCTGAAATGATAACTCTACCAAATCCTCGATGTAAGTTGATGATTCAGGATTGTTGCTTTTGCTTTTTATATCAACATTGTCGTCAAATCCAAACCGAAGCGTGTTGACGACTGTAAAGGGAAGTTCACCCTCCGCAAAGATCTGGCCGACGATCAACCCAGCCAAAACAGGAATTAAAAGTTGTCTTCTTTTCATATATCTTTCCGGTAGAGAAATCAGTGGTTTTTAAATAAATCAAGCGTAACGGTCAATCATCAAATGGGAGTTGCATCCGTATCGCCATCGTCGATATCGGAATCATCGCCGTCATCCAGCGGGTTGTCATCGTCGCCACCACCCTGCTCATCATCGTTATCTCCGCCTCCGCCCTGCTCATTATCGTTGTCTCCGCCGCCGCCCTGCTCATTATCGTTGTCGCCGCCGCCGCCCTGCTCATTATCGTTGTCGCCGCCGCCAGACTGACCGTTGTTGCCATTGCCACCGGACTGGCCGTTGTTGCCATTGCCACCGGACTGGCCGTTGTTGCCGCCGCCGGATTTACCACCGCCGCCGGACTCGCCATTTTTGCCGCCGCCAGGCTCATCGTCCGATGCAGAAAGAAAAGTTTCCATAGCAGATACCGTAAACGCAGTAACCGCTGGAAAGTCGGCAAAAGCAGCGCTGTTATCAATCGCCTCTTTGCTCAGATCAAGGTTGTCAAACCCGCCGGCCATCATCACCGCAACGATCGCATAACGAACAGCCTCTCCGTCACCGATAGCGGCGGCCTCATTCATAATGGTTGTAATCTGAGACTTAATTGACTCTTCGTCATCAGTCGACGCATAGATGGCTTCCATTGCGGTTTTTACCGCATTTCCAACCGCTGCGGGCCCTTCATCGGATAGGGTCTGCTGCAGACCGAGATCCGCAAAAGTGGAAGAAGCCGCCAGCCCAGCGAACAGGCAAATGGTAAGCAACAAGCGGGTCATATGGCTTTTCATAATCTTCTCCCCTTTTCCTTAAATCCCTAGAGACTAAAGAGTCCCTCCAAAAAACTTTTTAACCTCCGGAAGGGATCTATTTTCCGTTCGCTTAAGAAACCCACTCCAAAGAGTCCTTAAATCTACATCATTCAATAGGCAGTAGTCAACCCAAGTCACTATTTCATCAGGCCTTTTGACACACCCCTTTTCCATCTCCGCTTCTCCCAGAAAAAGCAGAGTGGATTGTCCGATCACCTTAGCGAAATCCTCCTGGGTCACCTTTACGGACGAATCAATCAGATCAAACATCGAAAAATAAACGCCCTGTCGGTTTAAAAATTCGACGCAGTCTTCCAGCGGAGCGTCCTGCGGCACATGCTCCTTAAAGTATCCTTTTGCGAAAAGAACAGCCAGATTTGCAAAAGTTGGCTCTGCCTGAACGGAAACACCGAAAATCAAAGAAAGAGCCGCGATAAAATAGATAGGAATCCTCATACATGAGTGAAAGTATCAGAATTATGGAACCGAATGCAAGACACGCATGCCGTCAAATGCATATTTTATCAAAAGTCAGCTTTTGCTTTCACACACACGACGATCTGCTACAAATACCTTCCTATGAAACAAAACTCGCACACCATCAAACTCACCGACGAACAGCAAAACAAGCTGATCTCTGTCCTGCAGCATCCCAAATACACCCCCGTCGAAGTGCCCCACACCCGCATCGCCGTCGCCGCCGAAAACTGCCGCATCAACCTCTACAACTCCGGCAAATGTCTTGTTCAGGGCAAAGGCGCCGAAGAATGGATCACCTTTGTGCTCGAACCTGACGTCACCGGCGAGGCCCGCCTCGGTTACGAAGCCATCCACGACCCCGAAAGCGTCGAGCCCCACATGGGCATCGACGAAAGCGGCAAAGGCGACCTCTTCGGCCCGCTCGTCATCTCCGCCGTCTACACCGACGCCAAAACCGTCGACATCCTCCAGGAGATCGGCGCCAAAGACAGCAAACGCATCTCCAGCGACCGCGTCGCTCTGCAAATGGCATCACAAATCCGCAAACAGCTCGACGGCAAATACACCCTCGTCACCCTCGGACCCGAAGCCTACAACCGCATGTACGCCTCCATGAAAAACGTCAACCGCGTCCTCGCTTGGGGCCACGCCCGCGCCATCGAAAACCTCCTCGAAAAAGTACCCGACTGCCCGCGCGCCCTCTCCGACAAATTCGGCCCCACCCACCGCATCGAAACCGCGCTGATGAAAAACGGCAAAAAAATCAAAATGGACCAACGCACCAAAGCCGAATCCGATCCGGCCGTTGCCGCCGCCTCAATTTTAGCCCGCGCCGGCTTCCTCAACGCCCTGCGCGGCATCGAAAAAACCTACGGCATCGAAACCGTACCCAAAGGCTGCTCCGCCAAAGTCAAGCAGATCGCCACCGAACTCGTCGCCAACAAAGGCCCTGGCATCCTCACTCAAACCTGCAAACTCCACTTCAAAACCACCGAAGAAGTTCTCAAAGCCAACGGCTACACCCGCGCCGATCTGCCCGCTGGCTAGCGGGGCGAAGGCGCAGAGTTTTCCAATGCTTGGAAAAAACATGCATGCCGGTGAACGGTCAAGCGAACGAGCCGCCAGCCGTCGGCGACGGAAGAGGAAGGCTGCGGCGGTCAAGAAAGAACACAAAGCAACCTCTATTCTTTACCTGCCCTAAAATTCCGTATAGCGTGACCGCGTTTAAATGAAAGACTAATGGGCGGAACGGTTCGCTGGGAATGTTTCCACTTATGTCACTATTGGCTGTCTGAAAAAAACCTATGGGTAGATCTTCTATCCTTCCAACGGAAAGGAAGGATGCCATAACAACCGAACTTGTTTTTACGGAGAAATGAATATGAGACATCATGAGGTGATTGCTAACGCAGTGGAAAATGTTGCGTTCCGTTTGGCTGAATCCCGCAACGGGATCATTACCCCAGCCGAGTTGCTCCCCTTTCTTCCCGTCTCGCTAGGGATGATCATCGACATCCTCAACGAAGCCGCTGCGGAGTCGGAGGCCATCACCGCCGAGACCGTGGACGGCCTCCGTCGCTATGCCTTCATTTCTACGCAACCGGTCAACGCAAACCTCACCGATTCCCGTTGCGTCGCCTGTGATCACGACAGCCGAGACCTTCTCTGCGAAGCGTGCACCGAAACACTTGGCACCGCATTGAAAAAGGAAGCCGAAACCAACGGCTGGCCGGCGCAAGCGGTTTACGAACACGAGGTGGCCTATCTGGCGGCGCGCACCGCCTCACCCGTTTCCGCCGAAAAACTGGCCAGCACATCCCACTTTACACTGCGCCGCATGCGCCAAAAGCTAGAGCTGATGCAGCAGGTTCTCGCGGTGCGCAAAGAGCGCGACCCAGAAACCGGCGTGTTGCGCTATCATTTTCCGAGCGCGCCCTACCCGCGCGAAAGCTATTTGCAAAACATGAACCTGATCCGCTCGCTGCCCGCCTCGATCACTGAAGACGTCGAAGCGCGCGTGGTGCATATTCTGACCGCACTCGGCATCCTGTTTCTCATTTTACTGGGGCTGGCCTTCTGCCACTTCCCCTTCCCACTCTTATTTATGGCGTTTCTGATCGCATCACCCATTCTGGCTGTGGTGCTTTGGAAACGAAGATCCAAGCTAGATTCTATGGAGGTAGAATAATTATGGAACTACACACACAAGACCCCACCATCCAGATGGTTAAAAAGATAGCCGCCAACGGCCTCATCCCAGTCGCGATTGCCTTTGCGGTGATTGCCGCCTTCTGTTTCACCACCATTCGAATTGGTCATGTCTCTGGGGAGGAAGTCGGCGTACTGCTCGACCGCTTCACCGGCGAGGTCACCATCATCGAACAGTCCGGAGCCAAAATCTACAACGGTATCCGCCATCAGTTCTCGGTGCTCGATAAAACCCTCCAAACGCTGGAAATGACCGAAAGCACCAGCCGCGGCGACCGCAAGGGAAAAGACGATATCCTCATCAAAACCAAAGACGGTTCCGATGTCTACGTCGACGTCAAAGTTCAATACCGCATCATTCCAGAAGCGGCCGACCTCGTGGCCGCCACCTCCGGACTCGGCGATGCCTTTAAACAGAAGTGGGCGCGCGACTACTCCCGCACAATTGTCCGCAACTCTCTGGGTGAGCTCACCACCGAAGAGTTCTACGACTCCTCCAAACGCGATGCCAAACTCGTGCTGGCACAGAACAGCATGAACGAACGGCTCAACCGTTTCGGCATCAACATCGACAGCCTTGTCATCCCACAGCGCCCGCACTTCTACAAAGAGTACGAAGAGATGATCAAAAAGAAAAAGCTGGCGGACCAAGCCGTACTCGAAGAGCAGTCCAAAGCACTGGCGGCCAAACAGAAACAGAACACCATGCTGGTGCAGGAAACCAACCGCAAAAACGTGTCGGTCGAACAGTTCAGCGGCGAGATGCAGCAAAAAATCATTCAGATTAAAGCCGACTCAGAACGCGGACGCAAAGCGGCCGATGCCTACTACCAGAAGGTTACCGTCAACGCCACGGCCAACTTGTATGAGCTCGAAAAAAGCGCCGAAGGGATTCTCGCCAAACGCACCGCGGAAGCCAACGGAATTCGCGAGCTCAACAACGCGCTGTCGGCTCCCGGCGGACGCACCATGGTCAAACTCGAATATGCCCGCCGCCTGGCCGACATCACCTTCAGCGGAAAGCCCTTCGTCATCAACGGCGAAACGGAACGCTTCGAGCACCTCCAAGGTGCGGCCTCCACCCAACGCAAAAAATAATCTAGAAAGATCTGTTTTATGAAAACCATCAAAATCATTAGTATCCTCATCACCGTCGCCATCCTCGGCTTCTGGATTGTCCTGCACTCGCTGACCATCGACATCCCGATCGGTCAAGTCGGCGTGCGCATTCAGCAATACAACCTCTTCGGCGAACAGGGTCTCGTTGCAAAAGACTACACCCCCGGCTGGCACCTCGACCGCGGACCCCTCGACAAATGGTTGCTGTTCGACAGCACCGCCCAAACACTGGAAATGACGCGCGACCGGCACCAGGGCAGTGACCGTAGCATCGACGACATCAAAGTGCAGTCCGCCGACGGCTACGCCATCTCGCTCGACGTCACCGTCAAATACCAGATCATCAAAGAACAAGCCTACCAGCTCTATCAGCAGATCGGTGCCGGCTCGAAATACAAAATCATCGTCCGCAACGAAGCGCAGAAATTCTGCATGGGCTCTTTCGGTCAGATGAAAACGGAAGGCTTCTACAACCCGGCCGAGCGCCGCACCACCGCCGAACAGGTTCACAAAGACCTCAATGCAGCGCTCAATCCCAAAGGGCTCGAAGTCATCGAAGTCCTCATCCGCTCCGTCCAGTTCGACCCCGAATACGAAAACAAAATCCGCCACAAAAAGCTGGCCGACCAGGAAGTGGAGCTCAACATCTCCATGGGAAAAGCCGCAGAGATGAGCGGAAAAACGCAGGTGATTGAGGCCGAAACCGCCAAACTCGTCAACTTGGTGATTAAAGAAAAAGAAGCCGAGCTCATTCGCATGCAGGCCGAAACCGACCTGCAGATCGCCACCATCAAAGCCGAGTTCGACCGCTACGTAAAAGAGAAAGAAGCGGATGCCAACCTCATCGCCGCACAAAAAGATGCCGAGGGAACCCTCAAAGTTCTCACGGCTCAAGCGGCTGGCGAGCGCATGCGCAACGAAGCCCTACAAGGATCGGGCGGGGACATCCTCGTCGCCCTCGAAGCGGCCAGAAACCTCAACATCACCGATGTCGATGTCTCCACCCTCAACATCGACTTCCTCGACCTCGATGCCATGGTTGAAAAACTCGGCGCCACCCCGGCTAAAAAATAACCCGACGGTCAGCTACACGAAAGGCGGAGCCACCCGGCTCCGCCTTTTTCTTTTCCAGCAAGCTGAGCCTGCACCCCTTTATTTTTCCATGGGTTGGAAAAAAGAAATTCACAGCTCCGGTCTCATTGGGGGATGCTGAAAAGGTTAATGACGATTTAAGCTGACCCGTTTTTTAAAACTCATTGACTGCCCCCTTTTTCTTTTTCCCCTTTCGCGAAAATTTCGCATATTTAGCGGGCCAAGATTCTCCTCTCTGTTTCCAATGGTTCGACCGTTCAACGTTACTTCCTTCGTCGGAAAAGCTGCGACGGGCAGGCACGGCAGGCAGCTCACCACAGGTAGTTGGAAGATTTTTCAGCCAAAGGCTGATCCGCCGGAGGAGGAAACCACTAATCTTCACTAACGCGGATCGGTGCGGATCATTTTTTCCACAGAGGACACAAAGGTCTCAAAACGTAGACGCGACGTCCCCGTCGCGTTTCTCTGGGGAGATCGAACAACGGATCGGTGCGGATCATTTTTTACCGCGAGAGAGCGCAGAAAATACAAAGAATTTTGACAGGATTACAGGATCAACAGGATTAATTCACCCGCTTATTACTCGATATTTTGATATGATATTCCATATATTTAGCCCCTGAAACGACCTGTTTTGGCGCGTTTTATATAGAATACGATATATTTTAAAATCCGCAGTTTATGTCCGTTTAGACGAAAAAACCCGCTAGAAATTGCCAGACGAATTTTTTATTTGATCAAAAGTGCTTTCGGTATTCTCCGAAAAAAGCGACCCGTTGGGAACGGCAAACTACTAGATTACGTGACCGATCCCTTTGCGTTCTATACGCTCTCTCGTCGCAAAAACCCTGCCCCGCACCGCTTTCGTGTGATTCGTGTATTTCGTGGTGAAAAAACTGACCCGCACGACCTGCTACAGCGCGGCCAACTTGAGCGGGTGGAGTCGTTTGTAGATGCCAATAAAGTTCTGGTGAGCCGGAGAAATCTTTTCCCAGCTGTCGGCAAAGGTGAGGCCGGAAAAAGTGGAGGTCCCTTTCACAATCTCTATGGCATCCGCCAAAACCGATTCATCATAAAACAGACGGAGTGATGCGTGATACGCCTCTTGCTTTTCGCCCGTCAGTTGGAGTTCAACCAGATCGTGAATGGCCCGATAAAGAGTTTGTCGTTCAACGGGCAGGAAGTCGAAGTTGGCGCACCAGCTGCACCACTGGGCGGCCTCTTCGAGGTCGCCGGTGGCCAGCGCCAGCATGCCTTTGAGCTCGCCCAGACGTAAACTGTGCCAAGCCGTGTCCTCTTCGAAAATCACGCCGATGGCATCGGAGATGGGTTGCTGATCGCTCAAGCCGAGCTCGTCGAGTTCTTCCGCGAACGCCTGCAACTCCGCGACGGACATCGTATTGAGTTTGAGCAGGCGCGGGCGCAGGGAGGCGCCCGTGATTTTATTGCTCCAGACCAAATCATCAACGGGATAAATGTCGGACATGCCGGGAACAAGGATCCGGCAGGTATAGATTCCACAGTGTTGATACTCGGCGCAGTAGGCCTCGAATCCGTGCTGACTGACGAGAGATTTTAAATGGTCGTATTCTTCGGCGGTAGATCCTTGGAAATCCCAGTCGTTAAATTCGTAGTCGGGTTGATCGCCGAACATCTTCCACAACAAAAGCCCGCCGGAATCAATAAAATGACTCTCGATATTCAGCGGATCGGCCACAGCTTCTGCATCGTGTGAGGGGTGCTCGAACACATCGAGCTGATCGAGCCCGCGCCCCTGCAGCAGTTCGGTTACCGTGCGTTCCAGCGCCACCTCAAAGCGACAGCTTGCGCCAAACGATGCATAGCACCCGCCATCGACCGGGTTGATGAGCAGGACGCAGATGACGGGGAACTGCCCGCCCAGCGAGGCATCTTTGATGAGGATGGGGAAACCATGGGCCCGGAGTTCTTCGATATCGCGTTGAATACGCGGAAAACGCTCGAGCACGGAGGGCGGCACGTTGGGCAGGCAGGTGCCGTTCGCAATGATCTGATTCTTTACGTAGCGCTCCATGATTTCCGCCAACGCCTGCGCGCGGCATTCGGTGGCGGTATTGCCCGCCGCCATACCGTTACTCACATAGATATTATTGAGAATGTTGACGGGAAAATAGACGGTCTCGTTTGTCTCGATCTGCTCAAACGGAAGCGCCGCAATGCCGCGATCTTCCCCTTCGCTGTTACTGTCGTGCAACAGGGCCGGCGTGAGCTCGCCGTCCGGATTGTAAAAGCTGCGCAGGCGGGCATTGAGCAGCTCGGTTCCATCGGGATGGTGAGTGGGAATAACGGCCGGATCTGAAACGGGGAACCATTTTTCGGTCGGATAAAAGATGAACTCGCTGCTGGCCTCGCCCAGATAATAGTCGGAGAAAAACAGGTTGGTGGAGACCCGCTCAAAAAACTCGAGAATCGCGCTGGCCTCACTGGCTAGTTTTGAGCCGCCCTTGCCGTTGGTATAGATTTGAGGGCATTCGGTGGAGCGCAGGTGAACCGACCAGCAGTTCCGAATTGGATTTTTCGAGGAGACCAGATCGATCGGAAAGCCGTGCGTGGCCAGTAGTGCCCGCGCAGTGGAGAGAGTCTCTTCGAGCGGGGCATCCTTCCCTAGAATACGTGTTTCTGTCGTCATGGTGTTTTCCTTCAAATGGTCAAGCAGGCACCCGAATCACTCCTGCCTGAAAGAGCAGACGGCCCCCGCATGTCCCTTACATCTCAACGTCTTACCCTTTTGCGTTCCTCAACAAACCACCCTGTACCAGCTATACACGAAAAATTTAGGCAGAATGATTTTTAGGCAGAATGATTTTTCCTGCGCAGAGATTTTAATTATTCTGCCTAAAAATCATTCTGCCTATTCCTCTACTGCGAAGTCGTCTTAGATAAAACGGGGGCGAACGTGTCATGTTTCCTCTCAAATAGACAGGACATTATCCGATTCAGTCCCTATGCAAAGGGTGCCATGATACCCAGATGAAAATTAAAATTTCCCCGATACAAAAAGAGCGACTGCGCCAAAAAGTCATTGCCCTATTCATGGATGACTTTGACGAAGAGATCAGCGATTTCAAGGCCGACCAGATTCTGGATGCCTTCATTGAAAAACTCGCCCCCGACATCTACAACACGGCCATTCAGGACATGAAAGCCTTCATGATCAATCAGCTCGAAGACCTCGACGCCATCTTCCAAAAGTAACTCGGCTGAGCCGAGACGCTTTCATTTCCAAATGTTTGGAAAAATAAACCATCCGCCGTCGCCAAAGGCTATGGCGGGACAAGTTGGATGAACACCGATCGACACAGATGTTTCCACGGTCTGGAAGAATTT
This sequence comes from uncultured Verrucomicrobiota bacterium, assembly GCA_964455665.1. GTDB lineage: Bacteria > Verrucomicrobiota > Kiritimatiellia > Kiritimatiellales > Tichowtungiaceae > Tichowtungia. The sequence goes on along the minus strand of CAYVYL010000013.1, from coordinate 2,049 downwards.
TCGCCACAAAGGGCACAGAGGATCACAGAGTTTTCAATATGAAAGAGGCATCCTTGCCTCTGGCCAGCGGCAGAGATGCCGCTTCCACCTTCACGATTCCAAGGTCCGGAGGATTTAACCGCAGATGAACGCAGATTCTTCAACGTAGACGCGACGTCCTCGTCGCGTTCACCCAGTTTAAGAAACGCGACGAGGACGTCGCGTCTACGTTTTTCCAAACATAGGAAGCAGGCTAGCCTGCACCCAACTATTTTTCCGATGCTTTAACTGGAGGGTCGGCGGCCTCGCCGACCGCCTGCAGAATCGGATCACGGACGCTGAGGCCGGCGTCCCTCCCGGGCAACTTCCAATGTTTGGAAAATTTCGATCCAGATTTTCCAATGCCTGGAAAAACATCCCGTCGATCCTGTCATCTCGCGCGTCAAGCCGTAGCCTTGGCGAAGGTTGGTCAAAAAATCTCTCCATCCGTGTAGATTCGTGTTCATCTGTGGTTAAACTCTCCTCTCCCTTCCCGAAAGTGCGCCATTTTGGCGCAGTTGATTGGCCAAGTGGGACAGATGGTTTCGGGAATAAAAACACAACATATTGTGCTTTTTTTATAAACCCCTACACATCAACAGGTAAAATACGCCCACCCTTTTCTGGCATACTCGGTGCTTATAAAAAGAACGGGGCAGCCCATAAGAGCCACCCCGAAACAACGGAGACTGAGTTTGATTCAGCATCCCTTGCGTAGTAGCTGAGATGTTTATCAAACGGTCTCCGTTGTTTCAAATAGAAACAACAACTAATGCCGAAAGGCGAGGAGGCCAAAATGGCTACAAATCCACCATCAGGTGATGGACACAGAAATGGTGCAGTGCGAGGGCGCTCACAAACATACAACCCACATAATGATCGCTGGGTAAAACGAGACGCAGGAACTGGTCAATTCATTGATCAGAAAGCTGACAGCTCAAGATTCAAGGGCGTTCGGCGCGAACGATAAACACATCCGCCCTTCGGGGCGGAGCATCTCTATTTAAAAAGGAGCATATAATGGGACAATTAGAACTAATACCAAGAGTAGAAGACGGGGAGATCATTCCTCAACGACTGGCTGATGGATATATTTGTGCAACAGCCCTATGCAAATCTGCAGGAAAAAGATTTTCTGACTACAACACATTGAAGTCCACGGATGAATTCATATTCGAACTTAGCCTACAAACCGGACTGTCAAGAGAACAACTCATTCTCAGCATCCGCGGTGGAGACATCAGATACCAAGGAACCTGGGTTCACCCTTACTTAGCAATTAATTTAGCGCAGTGGCTTTCGCCAAGATTTTCCGTGAAAGTATCTCAGTGGGTTACAGAATGGAAGGAAGGCCGCTCCAAAGCTGTAATGCCTGCGCACATTGATCGCTATATGAAAAACAGAGAAAAAATTCCATACACTCATTTCTCTATGCTCAATGAACTAACCCTGAACTTAATTGCCCCTCTTGAGCATGCTGGCTACACGTTGCCTGAAAATTTGGTTCCTGATATTTCCGAAGGAAGATTGTTTTGTAAATGGCTAAGGGAAGAAAAAGGCATTGAGCCTAAAGAATTTCCCACATACGAACATGAATATCTAGACGGACGAATAGTTGATGCAAAACTCTATCCAATCGACATATATGAAGATTTTAGAAAACACTTCAATGAGATATGGCTTCCAGAGCGCGCCCCGGTATATTTTGCCGAGCGAGATCCTGAAGCTCTGCAGTTTGTCGAAACATTGTTATTAGCGACACCTAAAATTTAACAGCCAAACCAAAATAGAGTCATTTTGGCACACGCAAACCACTGTAACGGGACATATGTTTCCTGTTAATAAAATACAACATGTTGCGGTTTTTATACAACATGTTTTTTACCAATGACTTACATCGGCACCGTTTTTACGGCACAGTTAGTGCTTTCTTAAAGGCGAACTGCGGCAGATATGCCGAAAATAGATTTATAAATGAAAGGAAGTGCAATTATGGCAACAAATAAAGTTTTAGGAATCGACCTAGGGACA
>CAYVYL010000012.1:0-37445 GCA_964455665.1 uncultured Verrucomicrobiota bacterium | reverse complement strand
TGTATTGTCGGAGATTCAGGGACGGCTAAATGTCTAATATCCAGACCTGACCCCTTTTGACTGACCCCTCTTGACCCGGGGAGAGAGGGGCGTATTTATCGACGGGTTTGTTGCGGCCTAGTTGAAGAGTTTATTCAGAAACGTCAGCGTCGGGTTGCGCGGGGTGAGCCGCCATGTGGTGACGGGGCGGAGGTCAGAGATCAGGGGCCGGAGATCAGGGGGCAGACGAAAACCCGCATGCATTTTTTTGAATAATGGCCTGCCAAGCCGTAGCCTCTTGACCTCCGAAGCCTTGGCGAAGGGGGTTGGCGAAGGCGGGTGCCCCGGACAGGAATCGAACCTGTAACCGTCGGATTCGAAGTCCGATGCTCTATCCAATTGAGCTACCGAGGCATTATTTTTTTCCAGAGCGGCGGGGTGCTTTCGGCAGATGCGTTTAAATTCGTGCGTTAATCGCCGTAGCCGTAGTTGTCGACAACAAAGTCGAGGTCCTTGTCGCCGCGGCCGGAAAGGTTGACGAGGATGCTTCCGGCGCCCACTTCTTTGGCTTTTTTCATGGCGAAGGCGACGGCGTGCGCGCTTTCGAGCGCGGGGATGATGCCTTCGAGGCGGCAGAGTTTGTAGAAGGCGTCGAGGCATTCTTTGTCGTCTATGGTGGTGTATTGAATGCGGCCTTCGTCTTTGAGGAGGCAGTGTTCGGGGCCGGTGCCGGGATAGTCTAGGCCGGATGCGATGGAGTAGACGGGAGCGGGCTCGCCTTCTTCGTTCTGCAGCAGGTAGCATTTGAAACCGTGGATGATGCCGGGCATGCCGTAGGTCATGGTGGCGGCGTGGTCGCCGGTGGCGGGTCCGCGGCCGAGCGGTTCGACGCCCCAGAGTTCGCAGGGGTCGTTGAGGAAAGCGGAGAAGATGCCCATGGCGTTGGAGCCGCCGCCGACGCAGGCGGTGACAATGTCGGGCAAATGACCGGTCATTTCTTGGAATTGTTCGCGTGTTTCGATGCCGACGATACGCTGGAAGTCGCGCACCATTAGGGGGAAGGGGTGCGGACCGACGACGGAGCCGATGCAATAGATGGAGGTTTCAGGGTCGACGAGGTAGGCATCGAAGGCGGAATCGACCGCTTCTTTGAGCGTTTTGAGTCCGTGAGTGACGGGGATGACTTTGCAACCGAGCAGTTTCATGCGAATGACGTTGGGATGTTCTTTGACGATGTCGACTTCGCCCATATGGATTTCGCATTCGAGACCGAAGTAGGCGGCGGCGGTGGCGAGCGCGACGCCGTGCTGCCCCGCCCCGGTTTCGGCGATGAGTTTCTTTTTACCCATATATTTTGCAAGGAGGGCTTCGCCCATGCAGTGGTTGAGTTTGTGGGCGCCGGTGTGGTTGAGGTCTTCGCGTTTGAAGTAGATCTCGGCACCGCCGCAGAGTTCGGAGAGACGTTTTGCGTAGTAGGTGGGGGTGGGGCGGCCCTGGTAGTGTTTGCGGATGGAGCGCAACTCGTTGATGAAGTCGGCGGACTGGCTGATTTTCAGGTAGGCGTCGTGAATTTCTTTCATGGGGCCTTCGAGTTGCGGGGGCAGGAAGGCACCGCCATAGTCTCCAAAGTTGCCGGCGGCATCAGGCGTGGTTTGAAGGTAGTTGCTGTAGTCTTTTTTCATGGTGAGCTTTCGAGGGGGCGTTATGAATTGGAAGCGGGTAGCTCATCCCAGAGGGCGATTTCCTCTAGGGCCGACCGGCATTCTAAAAATACGAAGACGACGTCGGGGTCAAAATGCGCTCCGTTACAGCGAAGCATTTCCTCCAGCGCCTCTGTTTCAGAGATGGCATCTTTGTATACCCGGGCAGAGCGCATGGCGTCGTAGGCATCTACGACTGCGAAGATCCGCGCACCCAGACATATTTCGTGACCCCTTAGTCCGCGCGGGTAGCCCGAGCCGTCGAATTTCTCGTGATGAGAAAGGATAATTTCGGCCGCGCCGGCGAGGTGCCTGCTTGATCGGATAATGTCGTGTCCGATTTGAGCATGGTTTTTCATGGTCACCCACTCCTCTTCGGTCAGTTTGCCCGGCTTGAGCAGGATGGAATCCGGAGTGGCGATTTTGCCGATATCGTGCAGGAGGGTTCCGTGGGAGATGTCGTCAAGTTCAGTGCTTGAGAGATTCATCTCGTTGGCGAGGATCAGCGCCAGCTCGCGCACCCGTTTGCTGTGCTCTCCGGTGGAGCGCTCGCGGGCATCCAGCAGCGCGACGAGGGCTTCCAGCGTGAAATCATAGGCGCGACTCACTTCGTCATAGGCCTGGACCAACGCGGAGCCTTTTTCATGTACCAGTTCTTCCAGATGGTTTTGGTAGCGCCGGTTTTCATCTGAAAGCCGGCGGTTTTCATCCCGAACTCGTTTGATGTCCACCGCTCTTTTCACCGTCCGGAGGATGTCATCTCTGGTGAAGGGTTTGGTCAGGTAGTCGACGGTGGATCCGGTGCGAATGGCTTCCGAGGCGGTTTCAACGGTCGGGAAGCCGGTCATTAAAATAACGGGCACATCGGGTGTGGTGGCGTGAACGGAATGAAGCAGCTCCATGCCGGAGATCTCCGGCAGGACGATGTCCGTCATGACAATGTCATATTCCTTTTTGTCCAGTTCCTTCCGGGCTTCGGCGACGCCGCCTACAAGGACGGGTTTGTAGCCGGCTTCCTCCAGAACAATACGGGCGAATTTGCGAACATGTTCATCGTCGTCAACCACTAGGATTTGCATGGGGCTCCGGGGGTCTATGGGCTTTGTTTTGTTCATAGCGTCTCCTGTTCTACTCGGTTGCGGCCGTTTTGTTTCGCGCAATAAAGCGCCGTGTCCACGCGGGAAAGAAGGTTGTCCAACAGGTCTTCGGCTCGGTGGTCCGTCACGCCGAAACTCGCGGTCAGTTGTCCGGCTACCGGGAATTCGCGTTCCGCCAGAGCTTGCCGCAGCCGCTCCGCCAATCCGGTCGCGTCTGTCAGGCCGGTTTCGGGACAGAGAACCAAAAACTCCTCGCCGCCCCATCGGCCGATAATATCGTGCGTGCGCAGAGCCTCCCGCAGGCGGGCGGCGGTTTCAACCAGCACGGCGTCGCCGGCGAGGTGCCCGCACGAATCGTTGACCCGCTTAAAATAATCCAGATCAAGCATAATAATCGACAGCGACCGGCCGTAGCGCGCGGCGCGCGTCATCTCCTGTTCCAAACTTTCGTCCAACTTGCGGCGGTTATAAAGTCCGGTCAGTCTGTCATGGATCGCCAGTTGTTCCAACTCTTCATTTTTAAGTGCTAGTTCGGTTTGAGTTTTTCGAAGCGCCAGATGATTGCGAACGCGCGCTCTGACAATAGACGCTCTGGGGGGTTTCACAATGTAATCCACCGCGCCCAGCTGCAGGCCGAATGTTTCATTCGCATGGCCATCGAGTGCCGTGACAAAAATGATTGGGATGTCCTGAGTGGCCTCTGAGTTCTTGAGTCTCTTGCAGACCTCGTAGCCGTTCATCTTTGGCATGGCGATATCCAACAGAATCAGGTCGGGTCGCGGCTCCGTAGACGCGATCGCCAAGGCTTCGTCGCCGTTCAACGCGATCTGAACGGACCATTCGGGGTGCAGCAATTTTTTCAGGGCCAGCGTTTGAATCCGCTGGTCATCTACAATAAGAATAGTCTGTTTGTCCGTATTCACAGTGCTTAAGTTCAACACGCCGAATTTAACATCCATAGGGCATTTGTTACAACGGAATTTATAAAGTGGTTCTTTTCCCGCAGCGGCCGCACGCCCCGCGGATGGACGAAAAGGTTCCCCCGACCAAAGAAACGCTTGTGCCCCGCGCCGCGCCGCTGTTAGAGTCGGGGTCGAATTTTGAGCTACAAAAACCCTAAGGAGTATCCACACCATGAATATTTTGCATGTCTGCGCAAATCCGAAACCGACCGAGGAGTCTGTTTCCAAACAACTTGCCGCGCGCTTTTTCGCCAAACTGATGGAATTGAATCCCGACGTGGAGCTCAACAACGTTGATCTCTATCAGGAAAAGCCCCCTTATTATTCCAACGATCTCTATCGCCGCATGTGGAATCCTGTTTTCGATCTGGACTATGAGCCGAGTAAAGCCGAAGAAGCCGCCGCCAACTACGCCGGCAAACAGGCGGAGCTCTTTAAGGTCGCCGATGTCCTCGTGCTCACCATGCCGATGTGGAACTTCTCCGCGCCCGGCGTGATGAAAGCCTGGATGGATCAGGTGCTCGCTCCGGGACTCGTTTTTGAACTGACCGATGAGGGCCCGAAACCGCTGCACAACATCACCGCTCTCATCCTGCTCGTGGCCTCCGGTAGCGTCTACAAGGAAAACGATCCGCGTGATGCGCTGACCGCTCAGGTACAGGCGGCCTTCGGTTTTATCGGCATCAACGACATTCGCATTGCCTGGGCCGACGGCCAGAACTCGCTATTCTGCAGCGACTGCGAAGTCCGTCGCGACATGGCCTTCGAAGCCGCTGAAGAACTGGCCGAAGACCTCGCCGAGGAAAGCGTATCGGAATAGCGCTCCTGCGGTGCGCGGAAGAATGGATTGTTGGGTAGTATAAACAACAATCCAAAATTCTCTCGCTCCAGTATTCCATAGGAGTTCTCATGAGCGTTTTTATTAAGATTTGCGGAATCTGTTCCCGGTCCGATCTGGAGCAGATTTGCGCGTTAAGGCCTGACGCCATCGGATTTGTTCTGTGGCCGAAGTCCAAACGCTATGTCCGGCCTCAACAGGTCAGCCAGTGGCTGTCGGTCATTCCGGAGGGCATCAAAAAGGTGGGCGTATTTGTTGAGCCGACCGCCGAAGAAGTGGAGGCGGTTGCGCGCGAATGTCAGCTGGACGCGGTGCAGATTCACCAGATTTCCAATGATTGGAAAATCGACCGCCCGCTTTTCCAAGGGTTGGAAATTTGGTTGTCGCCGAAAATGGAGCAGGGCGTAAAGCCCACCGTTTTGCAGGCGGTCAGCCCCGAACCATTCGTTCTGCTCGCTGATTCGTTCGATCCGCAGACCATCGGTGGCACCGGAGAACTTGGCAATTGGGATGCCGCGGTTCAAATGAAGAAAACGCTGGGCAAGCCGCTGATGCTCGCTGGCGGCCTCACCCCGGATAATGTGGCGGAGGCCATCGCCACCGTTCAACCGTGGGGCGTGGATGTCAGCTCCGGCGTCGAAAAAGAGCCGGGCGTGAAAAACCTCCGCAAAGTCAAAAAGTTTATCGCGGCAGTTCGCGACTAAACAGGTGACCCCGTTGTTTCTTGTTCGGTCCGTGGGTTTCCACGGGCCGATTTTTTTATAGAGCCAGGCTGTGAAACGGCCGCGCCGTTGAAAAAGGCCCTCAGGTACGGCTCATATTATATATTTTATTATAAAAAAGGGCGGCGTTTTTCAAAACAAACCCTTTGATTTCACCTCAGAATATAGTTAAATACTGAACCGCCTTTGCGCAACTTGCAAAGCCGGCGGGCGCGGAGTTTTCATCACTGAAAAGTTGGTTCTGGGCAACACGACAATGGATTCCAACAGATGGCTTCGGGAGGAAGGGGGAGGGAATCGGTATGAAAGAGATAGCAGGGCTTCTTTTTCTGAGTGTTCTACTCGGTATTGGAACGGGAGCGTGCGGGGATGAAACCCTCTCTGCGGGAACCCCCCAGACTCTTCCGCTTGAACCGGACGTTGACGGCACAAAGACCGATGACCTAAAAGCTGAATTTCTCGTCAAGCTGCTGCCTTTCTTCACGTTTCCCGAAAAGTTCTGCGCGGCCGCATCGCGGCCGCTGACGGTCGTGGTGCTTGGGACGGACCCTTTCGGAGCGAAGTTGGACGGGGCGATGGGTCGCATCTGTTCGGGGGAAAGAGAGGTTCGGATTACCCGGATTTCTTCGGTTCGGAGCATGTGCGAATTCAACGAACCCGTCGATGTGGCTTTCATTGCTCTCACGGATAAGGATCAGATCTGTCAGGCACTCGAACTGTTCTCAAAATGCGGCACGCTGACCGTTGGGGATACAGACGGGTTTTGTCGGGCGGGCGGCATGGTGGGTCTGCGCAAATCCAGCAACCGGATCCGTTTTGCAATTAACCGACAGGCAGCCGAGCAGGCCGGCTTTAAAATTAGCTCAAAGCTTCTGGCCCTAGCCGTCCTTGTCGAGACCGATTCCCGGGGAGAGGAATAATGAAGAGACTCATCCGCAATCTGTCCCTCCGGAAAAAGTTGATCATGGTGATTTTGTTTATCACGGTGTGTTCCGTGGTTGTGGCGTCGGTCGGAATCATGGTCTTCGAGCGCATACAAACCAATGAATTCATGATTGCGGATCTGGCTGCCATGGCGGATGTGATCGGCAACAACAGCTCTGCGGCGTTGAGTTTCGACGATCCCGAAGCCGCGACGGAGATTCTCAGCGCGCTGTCGGCCAAGCCGTGGCTGGTGGCTGGGGTGCTCCGCCGAGCCGACGGGACGCTGTTCGCCTCTTATGTGTCCCCTGGACTCGAGGTGGAGGCCGCAACCTATTCTCGCTGGACCGAACAGGAGTGGCTTAAAGCCGAGAGTGAGTCCGGATATATTTCGGACCATCATCTGTGTCTGGGGCGGCCCATATTTTCCGACGGGAAGCGGGTCGGATCCATCATGCTCGCATTGAATCTCCACCTATTGGATGCACGCACCAGCTCTTCGTCTGCGTTTGCGATGCTGATTATGGGCATAAGCATTCTGGTCGCCATTGGGCTGGCGGCCTGGCTCCAACATGTGATCACCCGCCCGATTATTCACCTGACCAACGTTATGGCGAACGTATCTAATTCCAAGGATTATTCCCTGCGAGCCCATGCGTTTGGCCGCGATGAACTGGGCGTGTTGGTGGCGGGGTTTAACAGCATGCTGGAGCAGGTTCATTCCAGTGAGGAGAAGATCAGGAAATATAATATCGAGCTAGAGTCGAAAGTCGCGGAACGTACGGCGGAGCTGATGACTGCCAAAGAGGCGGCGGAGGCGGCTAGCGAGGCAAAATCGCAGTTTTTGGCCAACATGAGTCATGAAATCCGCACGCCGATCAACGGCGTGATGGGCGCGTTGCAACTCCTGGAAAGAGACGACCTGACCCCCCGGCAAAAGCATCATATGGCCCTCGCGTCGACATCGGCCGACACCCTGCTCTCCGTGATCGGCGATGTGCTTGATTTTTCCAAGATCGAAGCGGGTCACCTCGATCTGGACATAGCGGAGTTTGAATTGCGCGACGCCATCGACCGCTCGGTGCGACTGCTGGCCGAGAAAGCCCAGGCTAAAGATGTGGAGCTGACCTATTCCGTGGCTCCCGACGTGCCGGACGGTGTGATCGGCGACTCCAGCCGCTTACGGCAGGTGCTGATCAATCTGGTTAGCAATGCCGTCAAATTTACGGAGCAGGGAGAGGTCCAGGTGAGCTGCCGCGTCGAAGAGTGCTCCGATGGGTTTGTGACGGTTCGGTTCGGCGTTCGCGACACGGGTCCGGGAATTCCGCCGGAACAAAGGAGAAATATTTTCGAGTCCTTTGCGCAGGGCGATCCCTCGATGCGGCGTCGGCACGGCGGAACAGGGCTCGGTCTGGCCATTTCCCGCTATCTGGTTGGTCTCATGGGCGGGGAGATGTCTGTAGAAAGCACCGTCGGTACGGGCTCGCTGTTTTCCTTTACGGTCAAACTGGAACGTGGGAGCGAGAGCCCTCGTAAGACGGGGCGGCGCGCGGTAAACACCAACGGTCTGCGGGTATTGATTGTCGATGACAGCCCGACGGCTCTGCGTGTTGCCAGCGATTACGCCCGGTCCTGGGGTTGCGAAGTGGCAGAAGCGTCCAAGGCATCGGAGGCGCTTGAGGTGCTCAAGAGTGCCGCAAAAGAGGGGCGACAGTATTCGGTTGTCGCAATCGATTCCACGATGCCCGGTATCGACGGGCTTCGCATGGCCGGGTTGATTCATGCGGATGATGCGCTCGATTCCACGGGCGTGATTCTCTTCAGTGGGACGGATATGCCTTCCGAAGAGGAGCTGGCGGCAGGCGGGGTTATGGCGATGGTGCCCAAGCCGGTTCGGGCCTCCGATTTTTATGAAGCGATTACGCGGCCGGTCAATGGAGATTTAAAAGGTATGATGAAGCACTCAGCGGAGGACGAGGTCTCGGTGGCTGTCAAATCAGGCGCGCGTATTTTGGTGGTGGAAGACAATGACATCAATCAGGAGGTCGCCAGAGAAATTATACTGATAAAGGGGTATTTATGCGATTGTTTGTCGGGCGGGGAGGGCACCGTCGAAGCGATTGCTTTAGACCATTATGATCTGGTTCTTATGGATTGTCAGATGCCAGTGATCGACGGCTACGAAACGACAAAACGAATCCGGAAATGGGAGCAGCAGCATCGACCCGGACAGAGGATTCCGATTATTGCGCTGACGGCCCACGCCATGCATGGGGACCGCGAGCGTTGTTTGGCGGCAGGCATGGATGATTACATGAGCAAACCTTTGCAGGCCGAAGAGCTAGACGCTATGCTCCGCAAGTGGCTGGGGACCAAACGCCCCGCCGCCGTTTCGCACTCCGTTGATGAAGGCGGTGCGGATATCGAGCGGGCGGTCGTAGCGAGGTGTTCTGGAAACCAGACTTTGGCCGTGAAGTTGTTGCACACATTTATGGGGCAGACTCAGGAGGATCTGATCACCATCCAGTCCGCAGTTGTTGCCGGGGACCCAGAACGGTTGGCAAAAGCGGCTCACCGGCTGAGGGGCGCCGCAGGCAACTTGGGCATAAACACGATGGCAAACGCCGCCAGGGAACTTGAAGAAATGGGGTGTGCCGGAAAGACGGATGGGACGGGGCCGTTTATTGAAACGTTGCAGATAAAGGCGGAGGTCATCGCTGCGTTTCCAATATTGAAAGAGAGAACACCGACTGAACCTGTAGAGTGAGGGCCGAATCGAGGAGACAGAGCATGATCGATAAAGAAAAAAAATTAATGTCGCAGACAGAGTCGCCTCGCATTTTGGTGGTAGACGACGATGCAACGGTTCGGACGATGGCAGAACACCACCTGACAGAATCCGGTTGTCAGGTGCTGGCGCTTCCAGACGGGAGCTCGGTGGCCGAACGGTTTAAGGAGTATGCGCCGGATTTGGTGCTGCTGGATGTGCTTCTTCCTGATTCGGATGGGTATACAATTTGCCGCGAACTCCGGGCGCTGCCCGAGGCGGAATATGTTCCCATTGTCATGCTGACCTCTCTCAGTGATGAAGATGCGGTTCGCAAGGCCTTTGATGCTGGGGCCACAGAGTTTGTGGCAAAACCAGTGAACTGGTTGAATGAATCGTATCGGGCTCGCCACCTCATGAGCGCCGCCCGTAATAAGAAAGAACTCGACCGAATTCACAAGCTGATTTCGCAGGCGAAGCAGCAATGGGAACAGACCTTTGATTCCATCGATGACCCCATCTTACTTCTCAGCCCCGATTTTATCATTCTTCGCGCCAATGTCGCCTTGGCCCGGTTAGCCGGCCGGCGTATTAACGATCTGATCGGGTTGCCGTGTCATGAAATATTCGGATGTAAAAAAGGCCCGCTTTATGAGGAGTGTTGCGCGCGGAAGACTGCCGTCTCGCTTCGACCCGAACGCGCGGAGATTGTTGGGCACGGGCTGGGAGAGCGAATCTGTTTGGCCAGTGCGTCTCCCGTGCTGGATAACGAGAACCAATTGACCGGCATCGTTTATTCTCTGCGCGATGTTACGGAGCTTCGCGAGCTGGAGCGTGAGCTCCTGCATGCGCAGAAAGTAGAGGCTCTCGGGGTTCTGGCGGGAGGGATTGCCCACGACTTCAACAACCTGCTTCATGCAATTATGGGCTATACAGAATTGTATAGCGGCCAAGATTGCGAGAAAGAGGAGCTGCAAAAGGGGCTGATGGAGATTTATAAAGTCTCTGCGCGCGGGCAGAGCCTGACGCGTCAGCTACTTCTCTTTTCCCGCAAAGCAACCGCGCCGTTTGCACCTGTAGATATTGGCGGCATGGTGACACAAACCCTTGAGATTTTAAGGCGAACTCTTCCCCGGACCGTGGCGATGGAAATCGATATTGAACCGAACCTCTGGACGGTGACGGGGGATGAATCGCACCTGCAGCAGACCATTATGAATCTGGTTATTAACGCATCGCAGGCCATGTCCGGGGGCGGAGAGTTGTGCGTTCGGGTTGAAAATGCGGAGCTTGCCGAGACCTATTGCCGAGCCCATCATGACTGTTATCCGGGTCGGTATGTGTTAATTATGGTATCCGACACCGGTAGCGGGATGAGTCAGAAAACGATGCAGAGCATCTACGATCCGTTTTTTACAACCAAGCCCGCCGGCGAGGGAACGGGTCTGGGCCTTTCGGTGGTGTTTGGGATCGTTCAGGCGCACGGGGGGCACATCACTTGTTATAGCGAGGTTGACCAGGGAACCACCTTTAGAATGTATATCCCCGCGACGGTAGAGTCGGTCACGGACTCCAGCGCAGACGCCCCGCAATCCCATGTTTGTATTGCCGGGGAGGGCCAGCTTGTGATGTTGGTAGAAGATGAAAAGGCGATCCAACAACTGGCTCTGGAATTTCTTGAGAGAAATGATTACCGGGTCATCGCAGCCGCAGATGGAGTCGAGGCGCTTGAGCTGTTTGATTCTCATCGCGATGAAATTGCCGCGGTGGTTATGGATATGAACATGCCTCGCATGAACGGGGAGGATTGTATGAAACAGCTGCTCCTGCGCGGGTGCGGTGTTCCAATACTCCTGGCATCGGGGACCCTATTCAGCGCCGCGCGGCAGGCGGAACTGTTGCGTTTTGCGCGTCAGATCATCATGAAGCCGTATCGCATGAAAGGACTGGTTCAAGAGCTGGGCAAAGCCATCGCCGAACTCAAAGAAAAAGGCTCGGACTAATTCAACGCAGGGCTCCGGGGCGGGAACCCTCTTCCCAACATCTGTGACAAGCCGCCGACCGCGAACAACGTCGAAGGGTCGACCCATTGAACATTTGTCGGTCTGAGCCGATGTGGGGTTCCACCGTTTGGAAATATTATTTCCATCCTTTTAGTGGAAATAGGGGCAGGCTTCACTTAATCTTCGTGCCTTATGAAACCAACTCAACCTGACAGATACGGACATTTTGGTGCGTACGGCGGCATGTTTGTGCCCGAGACGCTGATGGAGCCGCTCAATGAGCTGACACGCGTCTACAAAAAAGCGTGCAAAGACCCAGCGTTCAAAAAGGAGCTTGCCTATTACCTGCGCGAATATGTCGGCCGCCCAACCCCGCTCTATTTTGCTGAACGCATGACCCGCGAGCTCGCCGGACCCAAAATTTATCTCAAACGCGAAGACCTTTGCCACACCGGTGCGCACAAGATCAACAACTCGATGGGCCAGATCCTGCTCGCCAAGCGCATGGGCAAAACGCGCATCATTGCTGAGACCGGCGCGGGGCAGCATGGCGTCGCTAGCGCCACCGTCGCCGCGATGTTCGGCATGGAGTGTGTGGTCTACATGGGCAAGGTCGATATGGAACGCCAGGCGCTCAACGTTTTTCGCATGGAAAGCCTCGGCGCCAAAGTGGTTGTCGTAACCGCCGGGCAGCAGACACTCAAGGAGGCGGTCAACGAAGCGATGCGCGACTGGGTTTCCAATGTTCGCAACACCCACTACATCCTCGGCTCCGCGCTCGGCTCGCATCCCTATCCGATGATGGTCCGCGACTTCCAGAGCGTGATCGGCAAAGAGGCGCGCAAACAAATTCTCAAAGCGGAAGGCCGACTACCGACCGCGCTGATTGCCTGTGTTGGCGGCGGAAGTAATTCGATCGGACTGTTCCACCCCTTTATTAAGGACGAAGGCGTTCGCATGATTGGTGTGGAAGCCGCTGGGTTCGGAATCGAAAGCGGGCAGCACGCCGCGCGTTTTGCCGATGGCAAAGTCGGCATCCTGCAGGGCACGCAGAGCTATGTGCTGCAGGACGACGACGGACAAATCCGTCTGACCCACTCGATCAGTGCTGGTCTCGACTACGCCACCGTCGGCCCCGAGCACGCGTTGCTCCACGACCTGAAGCGCGCCGAGTACACTTCGGTTGATGATACCGCCGCGGTGTTTGACGGCTTCGACAATCTCGCGCAGTGGGAAGGCATTCTGCCCGCGCTCGAAAGTTCGCACGCCATCGCGTGGGTTGTGAACAATGCGCAAACCTTCTCGAAAGATGACCTGCTCATCATCAACGTTTCCGGCCGCGGCGATAAAGATGTTCAGGAGATTGCCGCATGGAAGAAAAAGCGCGCTGCGGCCACGGACTCGCGCAGCGACAAAGTCGTGCGCACCGGTGAATTTATGTATCTCGGATTGCGCCATGAAATTGCGGTGCATGCCCATGGGCACGATCCGCTGGCGCTGCATTTCACCGTCTGCCGGCTGAATGCGGAGACGGCGCACTGCGACCGCGTCTACGAAGAGGTTCAGGAATACGGCGCGACTCAACCGGATGATGCTTTCTGGGCGCGCGAGCTCAAGCGCATCGAAAAGAAAGTTTGCCGGGAAGAGGAAATTGAAGCGCACGATCCATGAGTGCGAGCGTTGAAACTCTACAAAGTGATCTGCTTCAGGCGGAGGTTCCCTTCGCGGTGGTTCTGCCGGAAGGGGAAGGCCCCTTTCCCGTGCTCTACGATCTGCACGGGCTGCTGAGCGATGAAGGCCCGTACGATCCTGCGCCGACCCCGCGCGCTTATTTCGAAAAACAACCGTTCCGCAAGCTGCAGAGCATTGCCGACGAAACGGGCGTTGCGATTGTGCGCGTCAACGGTGGTCGCGGGTGGTACCTCGACAGCCCGCGCATCAAAAATTCGCAATACGAGTCGCACCTCGTCACCGAACTTTTCCAAACAGTGGAATCTGCCGAAGGCAGACCCATCATTGGGAAACCGGAGGCGCGTGGCATCAGCGGGCACAGCATGGGCGGATTCGGAACGATCAATCTGCTCTGTCGTTATCCAGAACTTTTCAGTGTCGGCGCAATTCACTGCGCGTCGCTTCGTTTTATGCCGGGCGATCATCACGGAAGCTTTATTGAGGAATTGATGAGCGACGACGAGTTGCGCGCGGCTTTTTCGGATGATTTCCTGAGCGCGCTTGTGCGCGACGATCTGCAACTGCGCATTACGGTCGGCGCGAACGATAAGGAACGGATCGTTCGCGAAAACCGCACGCTGCATCAGTTTCTGCTGGAGAATCAGCAGCCGCACGTCTATGAAGAAACCCCCGGCGGGCACGAATATATTCCGCATGGACTGAATGGGGTTGTCTGGGCGGCGACACAATTAAGAGCATCCCAGAGGGATGCGGAGTAGTAAAATAAAGGAGTGGTGGAATATTGGATTTGAACAGGGAGAAGAGGGCGCGAACCATTTCTCCAACAATCCAGAAACCCATTACTCCATGGGAGGTTTAGAATGGCGCTTAAAAGTATGACTGGATTCGGAGCGGGAACCGCGAAAGCGGACGGGGTGCAGATCAGCGTGGAGCTGAGCAGCGTGAACCGTAAACAGCTCGATGTGTCGTTACGGCTGCCGTCCGTGCTCGCCGGGCTTGAGTCCCGTGTGCAGAGCAGGGTCAAAGAGAGCGTTTCGCGCGGACGAATCAGCGGAACGGTTCAGCTGGAGACCGCGGGCGGAGTCGGCGGGGCGCAGCTCGATTTAAAAAAGGCCGAGTCGGCGGTGAAGCAGCTGCGCGCCGCGGCGAAAAAGCTCCAGCTCGCGGATAATCTTGGTGCGGCCGAGCTGTTGCGGATTCCGAATCTGTTTCAAAGCGCGGTGGCGGTGGTTGAGCCGGAAGAGATTTTCCAACCCTTGGAAAAAGCACTGCGCTCGGCACTTAAAAAACTCGACGCGATGCGTGTGGCGGAGGGCCGGGCGCTCGAAGCCGATTTTCGTGAGCGGCTGAAAATACTGGAATCAATTCTGGCGGAAATCCGCAGGTTGGCACCGTTGGTGGTTTCCAACCATCGGAAAAAATTGTTCCAAGGGTTGGAAAAGTCCGGTCTTGAAAATTTGGAAAAGGACGAACGGATTTTGCGGGAGATCGCGTTGTTTGGTGAAAAGGCGGATATCTCGGAGGAGATCACGCGGCTGAAAAGCCATCTTCAGCAGTTCCGCAAAATGATGCGCTCGCCGGAGCCAGCCGGGCGTCCGCTCGACTTTTTGGCGCAGGAATTTTTCCGCGAAATTAACACCATTGGCTCGAAGGCCAACGATCTGCAAATTACCGAACAGGTGGTGGCGTTTAAAACCGAGCTCGAGCGTATTCGCGAGCAGATCCAGAACGTCGAGTAGCAGTCCCTTGCCGCAAACGGCGATTTTTAAAACCGTATGATCGTCCGGCAATTCATACCGTTATTCTTTGGTCTTAGGTAAAATATTGATTACCATACGGAACGAATCATTCGGCAGAAAAGAGCCGTACGTTCTGTGTATTAGGCGGGGCTGATACGGGCAACTAAGGGGGGTGCCCCATGTTTTTAGAGTTACACCAAAATGTTGCGATCCTTCTCGCGTTTTGCATGGCGTATACGCTGTTGTTTCAGTCGCGGGACCGAAGCTCCCTCAAGGGGGGGATTGTCCTAGGGCTCCTGTTCGGGTTCGCGTCGATCCTTGCCATGTTGACCACCACCGCGCTGTTTCCGGGGGTATTGATTGACAGCCGATCCATCTTTATCAGCATGGCGGGGCTGATGGGCGGCGGACTGTCCGCGGGGGTTGCCGCACTGCTTGCTTTGGTTTGCCGGATGATTCTCGGCGGAATCGGTGCGCCGGTCGGGTATGCGATTATTGTGACCGCGGCTTTGCTGGGAACCGGCTACCACCACATGCACCGTAATGCTCGCGCGCGCCTCACCAAAAAGCAGTTATATGCTTTCGGCTTGATTGTTCACATGGACATGCTGCTGCTGATGTTTGCACTTCCGGCCGACATCCGGTGGGTTGTAATCGAAAAAATAACACTGCCGGTCCTGCTGATTTATCCGATTGGAACGGTGTTGATCGGCCGGCTGCTAATGATTCAGGACGAACGCACCGCGACCGAACAAGCGCTTCGGGAAAGTCAGCAGAGGCTGACCGCCATCCTGCGCGCCGCACCGACGGGAATCGGGGTGATAAAAAACCGAGTCTTTGTGGAGGTGAATCCGCGCATCTGTGAAATAACCGGCTATTCCTCAGACGAACTGATTGGCCATAGCGCGCGAATGCTTTATGTCTCTGAGGAGGAATTTGTTCGTTCCGGGGAGGAGCTGCTCGGTCAAATTTCTGAAAAGGGCGCAGGGGCGGTCGAAACCCAATGGCGCGGCAAAGACAGCTCAATGATAGACGTCCTTTTCTCCGCCACACCGTTGCACCGCCGGGACGTTTCTGCCGGCGTCACATTTGCCGCATTGGATATTACCGAGCGGAAAGAATCGGAGCGGGAACTGAAGGAAAGCGAGCGACGGTTTAAAGCATTGCACAATGCCACATTTGGCGGAATTGCGATTCATCAACGGGGCAAAATTCTCGAATGTAATCAGGGGTTGAGCGAAATCAGCGGCTATAGCCAAGACGAATTAATCGGCATGGACGGGTTGTTGCTCGTTGCGGAGGAGTCGCGCAAAGAGGTGATGAACAACATCATGTCAGCTTATGAACAGTCCTATGAGGTGACGGGGCTGCGGAAAAACGGCGAAAAATATCCGATAAGGCTGGCGGCGCGGAATATTCCATATCAAGGCCGGCCGGTGCGCGTGGTGGAGTTTACAGACATTACGGAGCGCAAACAGGCGGAAGAGGCGTTGCGTGAGAGTGAGGTCAAATATCGGGCCCTAGTCGAGTCCTCGAATGATTTGATTTGGGAGCTGGATGAAAACGAAAGGTTCTCTTATGTCAGTCCGCAGGTGGAGGCGATTCTGGGGTATACGCCGGAAGAGCTGATCGGAACCTCTCCGTATGACTTGATGGCTCCAGACGAGGCGGAGCGTGTTAGACGCGTTTTTCAGGAGATAAAGCAGAGCCCGACAGTCATCACCGGAATGGTGAATGTAAATTTGCACAAAGACGGATACGAGGTGGTTTTAGAGACCGGCGGGGTTCCGGTGCTGGATGAGGATGGACAGCTTATCGGATACCGAGGCGTGGACCGGAATATCACAGAGCGCAAACAGGCGGAAGAAGAGAGTGCGCGGCTGATGCAGGCGATTGAGCAGGTGGAAGAGATTATTGTGATTACGGATGCCGAGGCCAACATTCAGTATGTGAATCCGGCGTTTGAACGGGTGACCGGATATGGCCGCGAGGAGGCTCTCGGCCAAAACCCGCGCATTCTTCAGAGCGGACAGCACGCGCCGGAATTCTACCAAAAAATGTGGGAAACGCTCGCGGCCGGGAAGCCGTGGTCCGGACGGCTTATCAACAAAAGAAAAGACGGCGCGATTTATACGGAAGAGGCGACCCTCTCTCCGGTGACCGATGGAAGCGGGAAAATCGTCAACTATGTTGCGGCCAAGCGCGATATCACACATGAGCTGGAGCTGCAAAACCAGTTTCGGCAAGCGCAGAAAATGGAAGCAGTCGGGCAGATGGCTGGCGGCATTGCGCACGATTTTAATAATCTGCTGCAGGTGATCAGCGGTTACGCGGAACTCTTCGAAATGGATCTGGAGCCTGACGATAAGAAGACCCCAGCCATCTGCGAGATCGGCAAGGCCACCCAGCGTGGCAAAACCCTCGTCAGCCAGTTGCTGGCCTTCAGCCGGCGGCAGGTGATTCAACCTCAGGATACGAACTTGAATGATGTCATCGACCCGCTGTTAAAAATGATGCGGGGGCTGATCGGTGAGCACATCGAGCTCGATTTCATCGCCGGGCGCGAGCTTGGAACTATTCACGCCGACCGCGGAATGATCGAGCAGGTGATGATGAATCTCTGTGTGAATGCGCGCGATGCAATGCCCGAAAATGGCAAACTCACCATTGAAACGAAAAATGTTACGATAAACAGCAACGATACCCGCACCCACACATGGGCAATGCCGGGCGGCTACGTTCTGCTGAGTGTGACCGATACCGGGTGCGGGATGGCCCGCCAGATTCGGGAGAAGGTGTTTGAGCCGTTCTTTACCACCAAAGAGGTGGGCAAAGGAACCGGCCTGGGGCTGTCAACCGTGTTTGGAATCATCAAGCAGCACGACGGCCACATCGAGGTGCATAGCAAGCAGGGAAAGGGAACCACCTTTACGATTTACCTGCCGACGGTTGCGCGGGAAGCCACGGCCGTTTCCCCCCGCAAGGTTTCTGGCCCGGTCGTTGGAGGGGACGAAACCATTCTGATTGCAGAAGACGACGAAACCGTTTTGGTGCTGGCCGAACATCTTCTCATCGGAGCGGGTTATACCGTTCTCACCGCGACGAATGGCGAAGAAGCCGTTGCGATGTTCGAACAGCACGCCGACGAAATTGATGTCGTCATGTTCGATGTGGTCATGCCGCGGCTCGGCGGCAAGCAGGCGCTCGATCGAATTCTCGAGCTGCGCCCCGGACTTCCGCACCTGTTCGCCAGCGGCTATAGCGAAGACGAGGTGCATAACAACTTCATCCAGAAGCGCGGGTTGCATCTGCTCAGCAAACCCTATCAAACCAAAACGCTGCTGAAAAAAATTCGCGAAGTGCTCGACGAGAAATAACCTGCGCAAATTTTCCAGAGGGGGGAGAAATATTTTTCTGCAATTTTTTTTACGTTCCAATGGGTGGAAAAAATTAGGCATCGCAACACAGTTGCCTTCGTGCCGTTCGTGTGAAAGATTCAGCGTATGACAACGCAAAAAACCAACGCGCTTCTTCTCGTGGTTTCCGCACCGTCCGGCGCCGGTAAGTCAACACTGTGCAACCGGCTGGTCGAAAAATTTCCCAGCATGACCTATTCAGTTTCGTGCACTACGCGCCCGCCGCGCGGCGAAGAAAAAAACCATCAGCATTATCACTTTTTATCGCGTGAAGAATTTTGCGCAAAGGTTGAGCGCGGTGAGTTTCTGGAACATGCTGAGGTGCACGGAAATTTTTATGGAACTCTGCAAGAGACTGTGCGCCAGGCACTTAAAGAGGGCAGGGACCTCGTCATGGACATCGATGTGCAGGGGGCCTCACAGATACGCGCTGTTTGTGCTGCGCTACCGGCAGACGATCCGCTGCGCAAAAGTTTTGTCGACATTTTCATCGCACCGCCGTCGATGGATGAGTTGCGCAGCCGTCTTTGCGGACGCGCCACCGACGGCGAAGAGGTGATCGAAAAACGGATGCGCAATGCGGAAGAGGAAATGAAAGAACGCGGCGCATATCAGCACCTCATCATCAACGATAATTTGGACGATGCGATGCGGAATTTAGCGAAGGTAATTTGTTTGGAACGTGAAAACCGCGGTTAAAAAAATCCGCACTTTTCGCGAAAGGATGTTGCAAGAAAACGGTTTAGTCGTTATATGATTCATTCAGCCCGAACGTATACGGCTTATCGATAAGTTGAAGGTTAACCTAGCTCAAAAAAGGAGGCTGGAAATGGCAGCTAAAAAGAAGGCGGCGAAAAAGAAAGTCGCGAAGAAAAAAGTAGTAAAAAAAGCGCCGGCTAAAAAGAAAGCCGCCGTGAAGAAAAAAGTAGCGAAAAAAGCCCCGGCTAAGAAAAAAGCTCCGGCTAAGAAAAAAGCCCCAGCTAAGAAAAAAGCTCCGGCCAAGAAAAAAGCGCCAGCCAAGAAAAAAGCTCCGGCCAAGAAAAAAGCTCCGGCTAAGAAAAAAGCCCCAGTGAAGAAAAAGGCTCCAGCGAAGAAAAAGGCTCCGGCTAAGAAAAAGGCTCCGGCCAAGAAAAAAGCCGTCGCGAAGAAAAAAGTAGCGAAAAAAGCCCCAGCTAAAAAGAAAGCTGCCAAAAAGGCTCCAGCCAAGAAAAAGGCTCCGGCCAAGAAAAAAGCCGTCGCGAAGAAAAAAGTAGCGAAAAAAGCCCCAGCTAAAAAGAAAGCTGCCAAAAAGGCTCCAGCCAAGAAAAAGGCTCCAGCTAAGAAAAAAGCCGCTAAAAAGAAATAATCCTTAGGATTTTTTCTAAGAGACAGCCCCGGGAATCCGGGGCTGTTTTGTTTTTGGTTTGTGAGTTTTTAATTTCCTTTTACCAGAGTAGCGGACTATGGTTCTGCTATTTAAAGCCGCGGAGATTCATTAGTATGAAGTGTCCCAAGTGTGAGCATCGTGAAAACAAGGTGATTGACAGCCGGGAAGTGCGAGAGGGCTCTGCCATCCGCCGCCGCCGCCTCTGCCTGAATTGCGGACACCGCTTCACCACCTATGAGGAGGTTTTGCGCGCCGCGTTGCAGATTATCAAACGGGACGGCCGCCGCGAGGAGCTCGCCCGGGAAAAACTGATGCAAAGTCTGGTGATCGCCTGCCAGAAGCGCCCCATCAGCGTCCAGCAGATCGAACAGATGACCAACACCATCATCACAGAAGCAGAAGCAGAATATGAGCGCGAGGTTCCTTCCACTGCCATTGGTGCCAAAGTGATGAGCATGCTCGAAAAACTCGACGAAGTGGCCTATGTCCGCTTCGCCTCCGTCTACCGGCGGTTCAAAGACGTCAACCAGTTCATGAACGAAGCGGAACGATTGATCGGACGGGAATGATTGACCAGTGCGCAACTCCAACCCGCACCGCGCGCCGGCTCTGGTCCGGCACGATTCAGCGTCTTTTCCGGGCGCTGGATTTGCATGAACGAGCCGCGGCGTCTGATATTTCGGAGAGTCTGGCCGTCTTCTGTGAGCAGCACCCGCACATGCCCGCCCACACGCTTTCTCTTCTTATGGCCCGCTCCTTCTGCGCCACCGGAGATCCCGATGCCGCAGACCGCATCCTGCGCCATGACCGCGCGCACCGCACACATACGGAATCCTGGATGGCCGCACTGTCGGCTGAATATCCGTTTCCCGAACTCTACCCTCTGTTCAGCTCGCGGGCGTTTCGCCCGTTGCGGCTCAACACCGTTGGCGGAGAAAACATCTGGGTGCTCGACCTCGAGAAGGTAGCTCTGTCCGATGCTGACCGCCACGAAATGATTCTGCTGCAAACCCTGCGGGTCCTGACGGAAAAAGTTTCCAATGTTTGGGAAAAACCGGCCGGCCGCGGCACGCTGGTTGTCAAAGGCCTCCCGCGCCTGACCGCATTCATCCGGCCCGGTGCCGGCCGCACCGCACCGAAAATGATCGGCTATCTGCAGGACGTTCTGCGCCGACGCGCCGACCACAACGGCTGGTCTTGCGTGCCCTCCGTTCTCCTGCTGGATTTGTGACTTCCCGGGCCCCCCTTATGAAAAAGGTTCTTCCCATAGCTGCCGCTGTGCTTTCAGGCGTTTTGATGTTCCTGAGTTTTCCTCCATTGGGAATCGGCGTCTTCGGCTGGGTTGCGCTGGTGCCGCTCATCATCGCCTGCTCGGGCATCGCGCCGCGCCGCGCCGCGTTTCTGGGTTGGCTGGCGGGCGCCGTCTTTTTCATCGGCAGTCTCTACTGGCTGCGGCACGTCACGTGGGCCGGCGCTCTCGCGCTGGCGTTCTACTGCGCGCTCTACTTTATTCCCTTCGCCCTGTTGATTGCCATGCGCCCCGGCGGATGGCGCAGCATGACGCGACTAAAAAATCTCGGTTGGATGACTGCCGCCGCCGCCGTCTGGGCGGCATCGGAATATCTGCGCGCGACCCTGTTCACCGGCTTTCCCTGGAACCTGCTCGGGGTCAGTCAGTACAACCAGATCTCGCTGATTCAGATCGCGGAGCTGGGCGGCGTTTATCTGCTGTCCGCACTGATGGTTTTCGTGAACGCCGGAATCGCGGTAACCATTCTGCAATACATCACCGGCGGGCGCCGCGCCGGATATAAAATACACGTCGAGTTAATGACCGCCCTGTTGATGCTGGCGGCGGCCTCCTCCTTCGGCCTGCGTATCCTGTTGGCACCCGAACCACCGACCGAACCGATCCGCGCCGCGCTCATTCAGCCCAACATTCCGGAGGTTGGAAACTGGGAACTGCCCGATCCGGAACTGATTTATGACCGGCTCGAAAGCCTGACAGAAATTGCGCAGCACGCGTTGGATCTCGACCTCATCATCTGGCCCGAAACCGCCCTGCCGGACGTCGTTCGTTATAGTCCCCGTTCCGCCGCGATGGTTCAGCGCTTCGCCGCCGAAGGCGTGCCTCTGCTTGTTGGCAGCAGTGACCTTGAATGGCTCGAAGATGGCGGACAGAATTTTTATAACGCCTCCATGCTCTTCAACACGCGCGGCGAGCTGCTCGGCACCTACCGCAAACAGCACCTCGTCCTCTTCGGCGAATACATTCCGTTCGATGAAAAGATTTCGTTCATCAACGCGCTCACCCCCATCAACTCCAGCTACCGACCCGGCACCGAATCGACTCTCTTCCGCTTGCCCGGCGACGATCGCGCCTTTTCCGTTCTCATCTGCTTCGAAGATACGCTTCCGTATCTTGCGCGCCGCGCCGCGCGCGCCGGTGCAACCTGGCTCGTTAACCAGACCAACGACTCCTGGTTCGACCCCGACTGCGGCTCCGTTCAGCATATGGCTCACGCCGTTTTCCGCAGCGTTGAAAACCGCCTGCCGCTGCTGCGCTGCACCAATACCGGCGTCACCTGTGCCATTGATGCCAAAGGCCGCGTCAAACAGATGCTGGCACCGCGCATCAAGGGGTTTCATGTGATCGAAGTGCGTCCAGCGAACCCGCAGCGGCGCTTAACCTTCTACACCCGCCACGGCGACCGCTTCGCGCAGACTTGCCTGCTCGGCAGTGTTGCGCTATTTATTTCTCTCCGTTTGAAAGCCCGAAAGAAACGTAATGCTTGAAGAACTAAAACAACAAATCACTGTCGTTCGTGAACGCCTCAATGAAATGAGCGGGTATCTCGGCATCGTGGAAAAACGCGCCGAACTCGAAAAACTTGAAGCTGAGGCCGCCACCCCCGACTTCTGGAACGATCAAACCGCCGCCAATATCAATATTGCCGCCTGCAAGACGTTCAAGACCGCGATCACCCCCTTTCAAAACGTCGAAGCGCTTCTCGAGGATGCCGAGATGATGCTCGAGCTCGCCGAGGCCGAAGACGAGGCCGGGCAGGAGCAAGCCAGCAAAGAGATCGAACAGATGTTCGCCGACTGCGAGAGCAGTTTCCAAACATTGGAAATGCAGTCGCTACTCGGCGGCCCGCTCGACTTCAAAAACGCCTACCTCACCCTGCACGCCGGAGCCGGTGGAACCGAATCGTGCGACTGGGCCGACATCCTCTACCGCATGTACACCCGTTATGCCGAACGCAACGGCTTCAAGGTCGACATCATGGACTATCAGCCCGGTGATGAAGCCGGGATTAAAAGCGTCTCCTTTCAGATTTCCGGCGACTACGCCTACGGTCGCCTCAAGGGTGAGCGCGGCGTCCACCGTCTCGTGCGCATCAGTCCCTTCGACTCCGCTTCGCGCCGCCACACCTCCTTCGTCGCTCTCGACGTCACCGCTGAGCTCGACGACGACATTGAAGTCGACATTGTGGAAAGCGATCTGCGCATCGACACCTACCGTGCGCAAGGCGCTGGCGGCCAGCACGTCAACACCACCGACTCTGCTGTCCGCATTGTCCATTTGCCGACCGGCATTGTCGTGCAGTGTCAGGCCGAACGCTCCCAGCACAAAAACCGGTCCAAAGCCCTGAAAGTGCTCAAAGCCAAAGTCTACGAATACGAAATAGACAAACAGAAGAAGGCCGCCGAGCAGTTCTACGGAGCCAAAGGGGAGATCGCATGGGGCTCTCAGATCCGCTCCTATGTCATGCAACCCTACACCATGGTGAACGATCATCGAACGGATGAAAAAGTTGGCAACGTGCAGGGCGTCATCGACGGAAACCTCGACCCCTTCATCGAAGCCTACCTCAAAATGAAACAAAAGGAACAGGCGGGATAGAAGATGCCCGCGAAACACGCGAAATATACGCGAAAGGAGATCGGGTATGGACATGTTGTACAAAGAAGAAGCCTATCAAATCATGGGAGCATGTTTTGAGGTATATAAAGAAAAAGGATGCGGCTTCTTAGAAGAAGTTTATCAAGAAGCGTTGGAGATGGAGCTCGAACTTCAGGGAATCCCTTTTTCTTCTCAGCAGGCGATCAAGCTGTACTATAAAGGTCGGGAAATGAAGCGGCGGTATATTCCCGATTTTCTGATTGTTGGAAAGATTATTGTTGAGATCAAGGCGGTAGATAAGCTGACTGATAAACATCGTGCTCAAGTAATCAACTATTTGCACGCAACAGGGCTTGAATTAGGCCTGGTGGTGAATTTTGGACATTATCCAAAAGTCGAATGGGAAAGAATCGTTCTCCAAAAAAATTGATTTTCGCGTACATTTCGCGTGTTTCGCGGGCAAGCCACGTTCCAGCTTTGATTTAAAGTAGAGGATAGGAATGAAAAATATTTTAGAGGAAATCATTGAAAACAAGCGCATTGAAATCGAAGCCCCCGATTATTTCCAAGCATTGGAAAAAGTCGTCGACGAACTTCCGCACGTTGGAAACAATTGCGACTCGTGCGATGCATTTATTCCAACCATTGGAAAACCTGATTTTATCGAAGCGCTGAAATCTGTTCCGATGGGGCTGATTGCCGAAGTCAAACGGCAGTCGCCTTCCGCCGGGGCGATCCGCGAGCTGTTTGAGCCCGCCGAAATTGCCAAAGCCTACGAAGCCGCCGGTGCGCAGGCCATTTCCTGTTTGATGGACAGCAAATATTTCGGAGGCGGGGAAGGGCAGTGGAACGAAGTCCGTGCCGCAACCGCGTTGCCGATGCTCTACAAAGAATTCGTCATCGACCCGCGCCAGATTTTTCATGCCGAAGCGCTCGGCGCCTCCGCCGTGCTTCTCATCGTCGCGGCGCTCACCGACGAGGAACTAGGCTCCTTTATAGAATTGGTTACGCGCTCTGGTATGACAGCCTTGGTCGAAGTGCACACCGAAGAAGAAATGAAGCGGGCGGTGGCGGTCGGGGCTAAATGCATCGGCATCAATAACCGAAATTTAAAAACCTTCGAAACGAAGATCGAAACCACGCTGAAGCTGCGCGAGCTCGCCCCGACGGATTGCACGCTGATCAGCGAAAGCGGAATCCGCACCGCCGATGATATCCGCACGCTTCAGGATGCCGGTATCGCCGCCGTTCTCGTCGGCGAAAGCCTCCTCCGCCAGCTCGACCTCGAACAAGCCGTCGCAAACCTGATGAGTTTTGCATAAATTCCGCTTGAAATAAAAAGCGGTCTGGCTATTCTCTTCGTCTTTCTCGGTGGGGGTGTAGCTCAATTGGTTAGAGCACCAGCCTGTCACGCTGGGGGTTGCGAGTTCGAGTCTCGTCATCCTCGCCACCTTTTAGGACTTTAAGGGGTCTGCCAACGGCAGACCCCTTTTTGTTTATCCCGCCGCCGTCAGACTGCGGCGTCGGTCGCGCAGGCGGATGATCCGTGTCCAAACATTGGAAAATCAGTCCTGTTTTAGTTTGGGGTTGGACGCAAGCGGCGACGGGAAGCGGGCGGTGATCAGGTAGGAGGAGATCAGCAGGGACAGTACGGTGACCAGCTGTACGAGCTGGAATCCGTTGTCGCTGAGCAGGCCAGCGCGGTATTCTACCATGACCAGAATTAGCGAAAACTCGCTGGCTTGCGCCAGGCGCGCGCCGGTTTCGTGTGCAAATGGTGCGTCTTCATTGGTTCGGTTGAACAGCCAGCGGAAGGTGCCGTATTTTGCGGCCATCATCAGCGGGCAGAGAATTAGCGCGGGCAGGGCGACGGCTTGCAAGGCGGAGGGGTCGAAGCGGGTTCCGAGCACGAAGAAGAAGAAGACCAGAAAGAAGTCGCGGAAGGGCTTAAGCTGTTCGGACAGAAAGAAGGCCAGCGGACTGCGGGCGAGAGCCACGCCGGCGATGAAGGCGCCGATCTCGTGGGACAGGCCGATGGCATGCGATAGAAGTGCAAGCGCAAGACACCAGCCGAGCGCCAGTAGCTGAAGTATTTCGTGGAAGCGGTCGCACCGGGCCATGACCCGTCGAAGAATCACCTGCTCAAACGCAAACGTGGCGGCGATGAGCGCGATGCCCTTGACCGGAAGCAGCAGCCATTGCATCGGGGAGCCGTCCCGGCTGCCGATCAGGATGAGCAGGGCGACAGCGATGATGTCCTGCGCAATGAGGATGGCGATACAGTATGCCCCCATTCGTTTGTGATGCAGGGCGGTGGTGGGCAGCAGTTTGATGACGAGGATGGTGCTGGAAAAGATGAACGGTAGGCCGATGAAAAAGGCTTCGACGGGGCTGAACCCCCAGAGGAAGCAGAATCCGCCGCAAACAAGAATGGCCGTGGCGGAGTTGATGAGCGTGAGTAGGAGGGTTTGCCGGAGCAGTTCCCTAAGACGGCGGGGATGAAGCACGATGCCGGCTAAAAAGAGAAGCAGGGTGATGCCGAGATCGGATATGCCGTCGATCACTGCGGTGTCGTGGATCAAACCGAATCCGGAGGTGCCGCACACGAAGCCGCCGATCAGGTAGGCCACGATGATCGGCTGTCGCAGCAGAAGCGCCCCCCAGGAGAGGACAGCGCAGGTGATAACGATGAGGCTGATCTGAAAAAAAACCGATTCTCCCATAAAGACTCCTGACGGTGACGATGCTCCCGAAAAAGGTTGCGCCCGATGGTTATATACTCTTTATTATCTCCTTCATTTTCAAGGGAAAACCGGATAGGTAGAGCGAATGCAATTTATACACATAACGTTATGGACAGGGGTCGCAGGTTGGATCGTGGCCCAGTTGACCAAAATGCTAATTTGTCTGGTGGAGAGCCATCGGCTGGATTTCCGTTATCTTGCGAGTACCGGCGGAATGCCGAGTGCGCATTCTTCTCTGGTGAGTGCGCTGACAACCGCCCTCGCAATGACTGAGGGGCTGGACTCCCCCCTGTTTGCGATTAGTTTTGTTTTCTCGGCGGTTGTGATGTTCGATGCGCAGACGGTTCGGGCGGCGGCGGGCAAGCAAGCCCGGCTGCTGAATCAGATTGTAGATGAGCTGTTTAAGGAGCATCACCTGTCGGAAACGAAGCTCAAGGAACTGCTGGGGCATACCCGCCTCGAGGTGTTTTTCGGCATGCTGACCGGAATAGTTACGGCGTTGGCCGTCTTCCGCTTTTTCCCGGTGCAGGGATAAAAAAAGCCCCGGCGGGAATCCCGTCGGGGCTTTCAGCAAAATCAATCAAACGCTTAGCCAGCGCTGATTGCTTCTACCGGGCAGGTCGCTTCGCAAGCGCCGCAGTCCGTGCAGAGGTTCGCGTCGATCACGTATTTGCCGTCGCCAGCGCTGATTGCTTCTGTCGGGCAAACGCTTTCGCAAGCGCCACACATGGTGCAATCTTCAGAAATTTTGTAAGCCATCTCACGTCTCCTTGTTTTTGTTCGGGTGGAAGCGCCGTATTGCGCCCCCAGTTAAAGCAGCCGCAACGATACCATTCTAATTTTTAGTTTCATTCCTAAAAGACGCTGTGGTACACATTATATCAGGATTAAGTCTAAAGAATGGAGACCGAGTCTATGAGTTTGGCAAAAAACAGCGAGGGAAATGCTTCGGATGTGTCTCTGGACAAGTCTGTGGATGAAGCGTGGCCGGTCTTTGTGGAGTTTTTGAAAAATAAGGCATCACGGATTACACAGGCGCGACGCATTATTTTTGAGCACGTTTTTGCCCGGCACGACCACTTCCGCGCCGACGATCTTGCTGCCGAACTAGCATCCGGTCCGAACCATGTGAGTCGTGGAACCGTATACCGTACGTTGGATCTGATGACCGAGGCGGGGCTGGTTCAGAAGATTCGGGATCAGGATGTTCATGCCCATTATGAGCACATTTACGGTCACGGTCGGCACCATCATCTGATTTGCGAAGAGACCGGCGAGTTTATCGAGTTTTCCAGCAAAGAGCTGACCGATGAAATCGAACGTATTTGTAAGGAGAAGCACTTCAAGTCGCGGCTTCATCGAGTTGTGGTGTTCGGCTCGCGTGAAAACTGATTCATCAGGACTCCGATGTGTCTTTGAGGGCGGGTTGCGATTTTTCCTCCAACTCAACCTTTTCAATTTTTTCAAACCGGCTGGAGATCTTCCGGGCGGATGTTTGAACTTCTCCGACATCTTTTTGAGCCTGACCAATATGGGACGCCAGTTTGTCCATGCGGGTTTGGAAGCGACCAAAGTCCTGAGCTAGAACGGACAGGTGCTCCTGAATAATATGCACCTGTTTGCGGGTTGCGGCATCTTTCAGCACGGCGCGGGCGGTGGTTAGCACGGCCATCATGGTGGTGGGGGAGACCAGCCAGACGCGTGCATGCTGTGCTTCCTCAACCAGATCCGGATAATGGCTGTGGATTTCGGCAAAGATGGCTTCGGCCGGAATGAACATCATGGCCCCGTCCGAGGTTTCCCCGGGAATGATATATTTTGAGGAGATATCTTTGATGTGTTTTTTGATGTCCTGCCGGAATTGACGCTCGGCGGCGGTGCGGTCTGCATCACCCAGATCCAGATCGGTCATGCGCTGGTAGTTTTCGAGCGGGAATTTGGAGTCGATGCAAATGGTTCCTGTTGGTTCGGGCAGGAACAGAACGCAGTCCGGCCGAATTATTTCGCCTTCGATCTTGAAGGTGTGCTGCAGCGAATAGCTGTTTTCCGGCATCATATTGGAAATTAACGCACTGAGCTGCACTTCGCCAAAGGCGCCCCGTGAGCGTTTGTCTGAAAGGATTTCTTTCAGACTGACCACATTGCCCGAGAGTTCAGCAATTTTTTCCTGCGCCTTGTCGATCAGCGCCAGACGTTTCAGGACATCGCCGAAAACAGTGGTGGTTTCCTTAAACCCTTTTTCTAGCCGCTGTTCGACCTTTTCTCCGATCTGTTCCAGTCGCTGGTTATTGGCGGCAACCAGTTTTTCGACGACCTCTTCACTTTTGCGGGCGCGCGAGTCCGTTTGTTCGGTTAGAGAGTCGAGCCCGCGCGTGAGCATTTCCAGTCGGGTGCTCTGCTGTGCGCTTCCTTGGAGGGCGATTCCAAGCTGAATTAGCACCAGAACGGCCAGAATCACGATCGCAATCAGAATCAAAATTTCCATGAAAGTCTCCTTGCGAGCTTTGTCGACTACACCCCGCGATGCTTGACACTTTACGCCGCCGACTTGATACTGCAACAGATTTATCTTCTACACCAACCGGGCGCTGAAACATGAAATTTTCCCGAAAAAAAAAGAACCAGCCGGAGCAGAAAAACATCGTTCCTGTCGAACCGGAAAACGGGTTTTACTCGCATTCTGATGGAGAAGCCCCGCTGGATGAATATACGGATGATTATGGCCGACAGATCCGGCGGACCTCGCAGCATTCGCCGGCTCGGCGCCGTGAGAAAAGCAACCGGGCCACGTCACGGGAGATTGCGCTCCTTATGCTGAAAGTGGTCCTGATTCCCGCATTGGTTGTTGTGGCGTTTTTAGGACTGAAATTTGTTTTGAATCGGGTCGACGGACCTTCTGAAAAAGACACCCAAGAGTGGGACGTCAGTGAAAAGCTCATGGAGAGCGGTGTGGAGCGCGAAAGTGAATTACCCCGAACCTCTCCGGGTAAAGAGGTTGGGGTCGATCAGGCTTTTTTGGAAGAACAGATGACCCAATGGGAGCTGACCGAGCGTCATTTGCGCGCGGCGGAAGCGCTGAACCAGCGGGAAAACAGAGACGCGGTCGTGTTCCGTCTGAACCAGGCGCTGCGATATACCCCCGACAATCAGGCTGCGCAGAAACTGCTGTTGGATCTTTATATGAAGGCGGAAAACTTTGCGGCAGCAGCTCCGCTGTGTATTCGTCTGTTAAATCAGGACAGTCAGAACTGGGAAACAAAACTGAGTCTGCTGAAGGCTCTTTATGGACTGGACGAAACGGGCGCCGCCGTGGTTCTGGCGAATCAAATGCTTACGCTGCAGCCGGGGGATTTGGACGTTATGGAAATGGCTGCATATGCGCACGCGGCGGAAGGCGACACAGACCGGGCTCTGAAGCTGTATGACCGCATTCTCCAGAATGATCGTACGCACGTGCTGGCGTTGGAGGGTTCTGGATATATTTATCAGTGGCTCGAGGAGTGGCAGGAAGCGGTTCCATATTATCTGGAGTTGCTCAAGGTCGAGCCCAAGGTGGAGCACTATCATGCTCTGGCCCGCTGCTATGCTAAACAGAACGAGGGGAGCAAGGCGGTTATCTTTCTCGGACAGGCCACCAGTTTGTACGGCGAAGCGGCGGTTGCCCCGTGGTTGAACGACCCGGATTTTGATCTGGTGCGTGAGACCGTGGACTTTCGCGCCCTAGCCGAACGGATCGTGAAGGTTGAACGCCAAAAATCGGTCGAAACCATTCGTCGCCGGGAGACCGAAAAACAGGCTCCAGAAAAGCTGAAAGACTCCATCATCCTGAAAGGTTCGGATCTGGATATCCTGAGACCGAGAAGGTAAAACTGCCCCATGAATTTCAGCCAGCAGGTGCGTCGTCCGCTTGTCGGTGTGGCCCTATCGATGGTTGGAGGGCTTGGGTTTCAGCGTGGGTTCGGCCCGTCACCTCTTTTGCTTCTGGCTTTGTCTGCCGGCGTACTGGCGTGGATATGCCGGACGGTTCCGCGCCGCGGCGCGGCCGGAATGTATCTGGCTTGCTTTTTTCTCGCCGCGGCCTACGGCGCCGTTGAGCAGATCCATACCCCGCGCCAAGCGGTTCTTCCGACAACCGAGATTTCTTTCCGAAATCAAGAGATGGTCGGCACTGTAACGGAAGACCCGCTGATCTCAGAAGAAAACGACACGATCACCTTTTCGTTTGAGGTTGAGGCGGTTCGGTTTGGCGGACAGTGGCGGCCTGCGGACTCTGTTGTCCGGGCGCGCATCAGCACCCCGCGGAGTTCAGTGGTGTACGGCGAGCGCTGGCGGATTTATGGATGGTGCCGCAGCCGCGAGCCAGCCCGAAACGGAATCGCCGGATTCTTTTATGCCAAAGGCGCGGATTCGCACCGGATTAAGCAGGCTCCACTGTCTTTCCGCGGGGCTTGCTATCGTCTTCGCCGGCGCATCGTTCCAACGCTTCATCTCGGGATGGCGAATTTCCCCAAACAGGTTCGGGTGCTCCAGGCTCTGCTGCTGGGATACCGCAACGCATTGCCTTACGACCTCTACCAAACCTTTGCGCGCACAGGAACATTTCACATCTTTGCCATATCCGGTCTGCACGTTGGGGTGATGGCGGCGATCCTGATTGCGGTGCTCAAGATGCTAGGAGCTCCCAAGCCCCGATGGGGCCTGTTTCTGATCCCGATGCTCCTCATCTATGTTGTCTCCACGGGCATGAAACCCAGCGCCTTCCGCGCATTCACGATGGCGGCGGTCTATTTTTCCGCACCGCTGTTTGGCCGGAGGCCGGATACGGCCTCCGCGATCGCCCTGGCCGCCGTGGTTCTGCTACTCATCAACCCGCTTCAGCTGGGGGATCCCGGGTTCCTGCTTTCCTTCACGGTAGTGAGCGGCATTGTGATGGTGCATGCGTTCGTCACACACCGGTTCAGTGGATTCCGTCGGCCGGGGTGGGCGGTTCCGTTAGCGCAGCTCAACGGCCCACGACCGGTCATGGTTCTGTTGCGGACGGTCGGCCTGCTGGCACTAACATCCGCGGCGGCCTGGGTATTTTCTGCTCCGCTGACAGCCCGGTTTTTCAACACCTTTTCGCCGGTTGCGCTGATCGGCAATCTAGCCATTATTCCGCTCACATTTGTGATTGTTCTCACGGGGTGTCTTTCCTTGCTGACGGCTCCGCTTTTCATTCCGGCGGCGATTACGTTTAATCATGCCAACCGGCTTTTTGTCAGCCTGCTGATTTCGATCATCCAGCGTCTTGGAGCGTTGCCCGGGGCGTACCGCTTTGTCCGGGCCCCTTCGTTCGCCATGCTGGCGCTATGGTATGGCGGGTTGGTTTGTATTTTTACAGGTCCGCAACGCTGGCGGCGGGTGGGGCTGCTGATGGCGGCGTGTTCCGGGGTCTTGTGGTTTTCCGCCTCCTCTGGCCCTCCGTCCGGCATAGAGGTTACACAGCGCGGAGACTCTTGCGCGATCCTTCAGGTTGAGGCGCGCCGGATTCTTCTGGCAGAGGGTACCTCCTACAGCATGAGCTCAGTGGCCCGGCAGTTGCGGGAGCGCGGGATGAACTGTGCGCAGACGCTGGCGCTAAGTGGTCCGCAGATTGATGCAGATGCCGTGCGGGAATTGTGCGCGGCGTTTTCTATCCGGCAGGTCTGTCTGCCGCCAAGCTTGGAGGGCGGTGCAGAAGCGGTCGCTCTGCTTCGCAACGGCCTGTCGGTTTCTTTTTCCGCCCGTCCGCGCTGGAATGCCGGGGACGGCTTCCTTGCCGTCGACTGGGACCGGGGAAAGACTATTCCCGGTCGTCCAGAGAAACCGACGAAATCTCAAGCTGATCCACCATCGATTTGAAATCATCAGACTCCCGAACCGTATTAAATTCGTCACGGTTCATCCATGCCAGTGCGAGAGAGGGATCGACCAACTGGATTCCACGTTGCAGTGCGACCAGCGCTTCGCTTTTCTTGCCGTTTTGAACCTGCACCTGCGCTAGCAGAAAATAGATGGGAGCCACATCCGTGATCTCTTCGGTTAAACTGTTCAGGAACGTCGCGGCGTCTTCCCAGCGCTCCTCCTGGGTCAGATACAGAGCATACGATTGCAGGGCTTCCAGATCGTCAGGCCGCAGATCGAGATATTTTTCGAAGTGAAACATCGCATCATCGGTGCGATCCATTTCCCGATAGAGCACGGCCAGATTTTTGTGGCAGACGGGGCTTTCCGGCTGCATCTCCAGCGCACGGTTCAAATAGTTCTCTGCCTTTTCATAGTTTTCTGTGCCGATGTACGCCGTGCCGAGATTGTTGACCACATCGAACAGCTCTTCTTCTTCCAATGCGGCCTCAAGGTGCGGCACCGCCAGTTCAAAATTTTCTTCCTGAATATAGAGCATGCCTATGATGCGGTGCATCCCCTCAATGTTAGGATAGATGTCCACCACGGCCTGAAAATTTTTCAAGGCTTCGTCCGGCTCATTGATCGCCAGCGCCTGCTGCCCCATAATAATGTGGTACGCCGCTTTTTTAACCCACTTGGTTGAAAGCGGTTTTTCGCCTTCTCCGTCATCAACGCCGATGCGGTCTGAAGCTTCTTTGTAGTCCATCACCCACGCGGCTTCTTCCGAAAGTGAGTGGCGGGGGATAAACACGGTCTCTTGTGTGCGGACCGGTTTTTCAATTTCACGTTCGCTCAGAAAATCGCGGATCACAATAGCGATCAGAGTCACGGAAAGAATCACAGCCAGGCCGCCAAAGGCGAAAGAGACGACACGGCTTCTCAACAAATCCCGTTGCCGTTGCTCGACAAGTTCCTGTGCGACCTGAGGGGTAAAGTCCTTTTCGAAATCCTTATTTTCGCTTTGATAAATATCACGGAGGTCATCTTTTCTTTTCATAAGTACATCCTCGTTCCGGGGGTGAAGCGTCGGCAAAACCGAATCACAGTGAAAAAATGGGGTGAGTAACGGGAATCGAACCCGCGACATCCAGAATCACAATCTGGCGCTCTAACCAACTGAGCTATACCCACCATTCTCTGAAAGCGGGCGACAGTAATAAAACAGCCGCGAAAAGCAATATTTATTCCTCTGTATATTCTAAAAAAATGTATCGCCATGGTTGCTCCAGAGAGGCTAGTTCCGGGTTAAAGGTAATCCGTTTTGAGTCTAGCGGATGCGATATTCCTGCTGCAGCGCGGCGTCGGCCAGCACCAGTGCGGCCATCGCCTCGACAATCGGCACGGCGCGCGGCAGCACGCACGGGTCGTGGCGGCCCTTCGCTTCCAGCGTCACCGCCTTGCCGTCCAGATCCACCGTCTCCTGCGCCAAACCGATCGTCGCCACCGGCTTAATCGCAATCCGAAACACAATCGGCTCGCCGTTCGAAATTCCACCCTGCACGCCGCCGCTGTAATTCGTCACCGTGCCCAGCCGGTCGCCCTTTTGAACAAATGCGTCATTATGCTGTGACCCGTGCAGATGCGTGCCGGCGAACCCCGACCCGATCTCAAAACCTTTCGTCGCCGGCAGCGACAGCATCGCATGCGCCAGCTTGGCCTCCAGCTTATCGAACACCGGCTCGCCCAGCCCGGCCGGCAGGCCGCGGCAGATACATGTCACCGTACCGCCCAGCGAATCCTTCGCATCGCGCGCCTCTTCAATCGCGGCAATCATCTTTTTGGCGGTCTCCTCATCCGGACAGCGTACCGGCGTTGCATCCACTAGTTCGCGGGTCAGTCCCTCTGCCGCTCCGGCAGGCGCCTCAATCGCATTCACTGAACTCACATACGCAACAATCGACACATCGCCGAAGCGGGTCTTCAGCCATTTTTCGGCAATCGCTCCGGCTGCCACGCGCCCGATGGTTTCGCGCGCGCTCGACCGACCGCCGCCGCTTGACGCCTTGTTGCCATATTTCATCAAATAGGTGTAATCCGCGTGCGATGGACGTGGCACCACATCCATCTCGCTGTAATCGCCCGGGCGCTGATCGCGGTTATTCACCGACAGCCCGATCGGTGTGCCCAGCGTCTTGCCGTTTTCCGTGCCGGAAAGAATCGTCACCGCATCCGCCTCATCGCGCGGCGTCGTCAGCGCGCTCTGGCCCGGACGCCTGCGCGTCAGCTGCGGCTGAATATCCTTTTCCGTCAGCTCCAGATTGGCCGGACAGCCATCCACAATCGCGCCGACCGCTTTGCCGTGCGATTCCCCGAACGTTGTGACTCTAAAAAGTGTTCCGAATGTACTGCTCATAATCTGTTCTCCTGAAAACTTCCAAACAGTTGAAGGAGGCTGAGCCTCCACCCTTCTATTTTTCCAAGCATTGGAAGCCATCGCATGGCGGCGTATTGGATTTTTCCAATGGTTGAAAAAAATAGCCCCGTTGCTTCCAAACAGTGAAAGAATATATACACGCTTTTTCCAAAGGTTGGAAAAACAAACACCGGATTTTCCAACCTTTGGAAAAAGCGGGTGGGCTAGACTTTTTTGACGAACTCGGATTTCAGGCCCATCGGGCCGATGCCGGGGATTTTGCAGTCGATGTCGTGATCGCCGTCCACTAGGCGGATGCCTTTGACTTTGGTGCCGACTTTGACGACCAGAGAAGAGCCCTTGATCTTCAGATCTTTGATGACGGAGACGGTGTCGCCGTCCTGCAGGAGATTGCCGTTGGCGTCTTTGACGCCGGCCTCTTCCGTTTCGGGAGCGGCTTCGTTCGGATTCCACTCGTGGCCGCAGTCCGGGCAGACCAGCAGTGCGCCGTCCTCGTAGGCATATTCAGAATCACATTTTGGGCAGTGGGGGTTGTTGCTCATAAAATTGTCCTCTTCAAAAACGGGGATTTAACCATCCGCCATCGCTAAAAGCTACGGCGGACAAGCAGAAATATATTGAGCCTCACTTCGCGTCCAGCCGATCCTAGGTATGTTGATAAAGCGCATCATTAAAAAAGGAAATTTTCAATCGGTCGAATCCTACGCAAAAGATCAGGCAGAATGATTACTGATTCATTTACAACGGGTATAAAAATAATTCTGCCATCAAATCATTCTGCCTAAATAAGCATCTGAACTGGCTTTTATCGACTCTTCTCGGATGTGCGTTTTTTCACTCGCATCAATTCATTGAAGTCCCACGGATGGCAGAGCGATCCCACGGATCTTTTGCCGCTTCGCTTTCGGGAGGATACAAAAAGCACTTTGCCACTTCACTGCGTTGCCGTCGCAATAGCGCCAGCCAGTTGACGGATACGCCTGCTCAAAACACCGCAGGTCTGCCT
Source organism: uncultured Verrucomicrobiota bacterium (assembly GCA_964455665.1). GTDB lineage: Bacteria > Verrucomicrobiota > Kiritimatiellia > Kiritimatiellales > Tichowtungiaceae > Tichowtungia. The sequence continues at coordinate 2,287 of CAYVYL010000012.1, read as the reverse complement.
ATGACTCATAATCAACTGAACGGTTTCCTTTGTCTTTGATGGAGGCAAGGGTTTCAACAGCCTGCGTCGGCTCTATGTCTTAAACTCCGACCCTTTTGAAAACTCGCGAGACTTCGGCGCGGAGAGCCGATAGGTGAAGCGGCATTTCAATGGTGAAACGCTATGCTATCTGCGGGATCGCTCTGCCATCCGTGGGTCAATTTGTGTTTGAAACGATCCGTGGGCCGGCATTGCCATCCGTGGAACCTTTTTCTCATCCGCAGGACATAAGTCGTCTCAATAAAAACGAAAATCCGAGATGAACCTATTTATCGTGCATTTCGGTTTTCTTCATCAACTATGCGGGCTAGTCTCCTGCGCATTCAAATGAAGGACAACTCGATGCCATTTTCTAAACTGGGGCTTCTGGAGCCCATGCAACGCGTGGTGGACGCCGTGGGCTACCGCGAACCCACTCCCATCCAAACGCAAACCATTCCGCTCATTCTCGAAGGAATGGACCTGATTGCGCAGGCACAGACCGGCACCGGGAAAACCGCCGCCTTTGTGTTGCCCATTTTGCAGAGACTCAACGCCGTTGAAACCAACCCGGAACCCGGTTCGCCGCTCGTCCTTGTGCTGGTTCCGACCCGCGAGCTCGCGCAGCAGGTCGCCGCCACCTTCGAGGAATTTGAACGGCACCTCCCGCGCTCCATCGACGTCGCCACCGTCATCGGCGGCGAAAATATTCTCGATCAACTGCGCCAGTTAGAGCAGGGCGTCGATGTCGTCGTCGCCACGCCCGGCCGCCTGCTCGAACTCGTTCGCTCGGAAAAGATCTTTTTTGAAGCGCTGCGCTATTTCGTCGTCGACGAAGCCGACCGACTGCTCGCCCTCGGTTTCGCTGAAGAGTTTGCACAGGTTTTAACCGCTCTGCCAGAGGTTCGGCAGAATCTGCTTTTTTCTGCGACCTATCCCAAGAAGGTCGAAAAGCTCACTGAGCAGATGATGGAAAATGCCAGAACCATCAACGTGGTCGGCGACGTGCCGACCGTTGCGAACATCACCCAGCGCGCCATCGAAGTGAACCGTCTCAACCGCCGTCCCCTTTTGCAGCACCTCATCAAGGAAGAGGAATGGAAGCACGTCCTCATCTTTGTCAGCAGCAAACGCGCCGCACGCAACCTCGCAGTAAAGCTCAAGCGCAACGGGATCGAAGCCGACGCCTTCCATGGCGACCTCAGTCAGGACGAGCGAACCTTCGTCCTGAGCCAGTTTAAAACCCGTGCCATCCGCGTCCTCGTCGCTACCGACATCGCCGCGCGCGGCATCGACATTCAGGAGCTCTCCACCGTCGTCAACTACGATCTGCCGCGCTCGCCCGTCGACTATATCCACCGCATCGGCCGCACCGGCCGCGCGGGCGCCGAAGGCGTTGCTATCTCCTTTATCGACCACAACGACATGGCGCATTTTTCGTTGATCGAAAAACGAACCAAAGCCCGCGTCGACCGCGAACAGGTTCCCGGCTTTGAGCTCGAAGGGGAGGCGCCGAAAAAGAAAAAGGGCCCGCCGCCGAAAAAAGGAAAACGCCCCAGCAAAAAAGATAAAGCCCGCGCCGCCGCAGAAGCCCCTGAAGAAAGCGAAAACGCATGAACCCGTGGGTCGTCATCGATCAAGCGACCGTGCCGGGCGACGGCGGCGAAATGAAGCTGCTGCAGCGCACGCATGAATTCACCATCAACGTCAAAAACGAAGAGCTCATGAACAGCCGCCTGCACGGCTCCGAAGATGCGCTCGCCGAGCTCACCTGCAAGCCGCTTGCGAAGCGGAAACGGCCCAAAGTTCTCATCGGCGGACTCGGCATGGGCTACACGCTCGGCGCGGCGCTCGAACACCTCGGCCCGCACGCACACGTCGTTGTTGCCGAATTGGTGTCCGCCGTCATCAAATGGAACCGTACGCATCTGGCCGATCTGGCGGGACGCCCGCTGGAGGATTCCCGCGTCACCGTTCGTCAAGGCGATGTAGCCGCCATCATTAGAGAAAATAAAAATGCCTACGATGCCATTTTGCTCGACGTCGACAACGGCCCCGAAGGGCTGACGCATGAGGGCAACGATCAGCTCTATTCGCTGAAAGGGCTCGAAGAATCGAAGCAGGCGCTCCGACCCGGCGGCGTACTGGCCGTCTGGTCCGCTCAGCCCGATAAAAAATTCACCAAGCGTCTGCGTGCCGCCGGATTTAACACTGAAGAAGTCCCCGCCCGCGCGCGCGGCGCCCGTGGCCGCTGGCACCACATCTGGCT
>CAYVYL010000011.1:35552-41560 GCA_964455665.1 uncultured Verrucomicrobiota bacterium | reverse complement strand
CCCAAACCCCAAGGCGATCGCCGCGGCGGTGGCGGCGGCGGTGGCGGTGGCTACGGCGGCGGCGGTGGAGGCGGTGGAGGCGGAGGTCGCTGGTAACACAACAGCACTCGTCTACACGACAGAGAGCGGCGCACTTCGGTGCGTCGCTTTTTTTTATCGATTCCGCTTATGCGGCACAATCCGCTCAACCACCTTCGCAAGGCCCGGGATCATAAAGCGCAGCGACGAATAGAACATCCGCAGACGCACCATGGCCACAAGCATCTGCACCGAGGCGCGCCCCACATCAATCTTCGACCCCGCAATGTCGTTCCAGACCGTCGGGATCTCGCGGATGGATGCGCCGAGGCGCTTTGTCTGAAAAAGCATATCTACATCAAACGCCCAGTCGGTAACCCCCAGATTGCGGATCACCGGCAGGATCACCTCGCGGCGGAACAGCTTGGCTCCGCACTGTGTATCCGTCAGCCGCAGCCCGAAAAAGACTCTCACCAGAAAATTAAAACAGCGCGATGCGATCCGACGCGAAACTGGCTGCTTCGGGCTCATCACCGAGCCTTTCATCCAGCGCGACGCAATAATACATCCATCCAGACTGATCTTCTCAACGAGCTCATCAAATGCCACCGGCGAAGTCGCCCCGTCCGCATCCACAAACCCGATCAAATCGCCATCGGCCGCCTGAGCTCCGAGCACAACCGCCCCGCCCTTGCCGACCCGGCCCGGATCATCCAGCACCCGTAGCCTGGGGAAACGATCCATAAACCCGCAGGTCACCTCAGCCGTTCGGTCGTCGCAAAAATTCGGAACCACAATCAGCTCCGCTTCCTTGCCGTACTTTTCCTGAAAATACGCGGCATACGCCTCGAGCATCGGCGGCAGCCGGTGCTCTTCGTTATGCGCGGGAATGACGATTGAAAGTTTCATCGACGGTTAAAAATCTCCAGCGTGGTGTGCGCCTGCCCAAAATTTAAAATCTCACTCGTCTTTATATAGTTTCTCTCCAAAACGGCTCGTAGAGCCTTCCAATCCTTGGAAGGAATCTCTGTAATCTCCGGCGAACGGATCGTGAGTCCGTACCCGCTAACCGCCGCCAGCGGCGCCCGCCCCTTCGTCAGGGTCTCCAGCATCATTTCCTTATTCAGCAGATTGAATTGTTCGGCCTGTTCGCGCGGCATGTCCGGATAATAGGAAAATGGCCCCATCTCCATGCCGTACGGAACGCGCGCGCCGGCCTCGACCGCCAGATAGGTATCCTGCGTCAGCAGCAGACCACCCTCGCTCAACCGCTCACGGATTTCCGCCCCCGCCTTTTGCAGGGCAATTAGATCGGGAGTCTCCTTGAACTTCCACCAGATCCGGTCGCGCCCGCGAACCATCCAGTCCTGATTGATCGGCGACGAAAACGAAGCAACGGTACAAATCAGTAGCACCGCCCAAGCCGTACAAACCAGCTGTTTTTCAGGACAGCGCGGAATCAGCGTGGCTGCCAGTGCGGCGCACAACACCGGAAAAATAATCACCTGATAATCGTCGTACGGGAACGGCGCGGCAAAATGCACCAGTGTGATGCCAATCCCTGCCATCCAGAGCAGCGAAATAAATGCATGCGTAAAAGGCGACTCCGGCTGATTGGCCTGCTGCAACAGCTCCGTCAGACGCGGACGGCTGTTTGGCCCGGACAAATCCCGCACATGATGGTGATGCTTCCGGAACAGAAACGCCACAACACATCCTGCCGCGAAAACAAAATAGGCCTGCACAAAACGGGAGACAAACCCCGCCTTCAGCGCCGCTAACTCCATCACCCCGCCCGGCGACCGGCCGGCGTGATAACCGAGCAGAGCAAAATACGTGTTTTCCGGCGCGATCACAAAAAAGCTCGCCAGCCCGATCAGCAGAATAAAACCGCCGCCCAGCCCAAACGCCAGCCAAGCTGGCAGAAACTTGAAACTTGAAATTTGAAATTTGAAAGAGGACACGGCTTCGCCGTGACCGTAAGGGTAGACCTTCTTGCGATTGCAGACCAGCCACAGCCCCGCGATCGGCAGCGCGATGCCCGCTGAAAGACGTGTACAGGCCGCTAGCGCCAGCAGAAACCCGCCCCAGAACGCACCGCTTGCGCCGCGCTTACCATTGGCATAGCTCAGCGCTACAAATCCTGCAGTTAGAAAAAACGCACACAAGCCGTAGGTCTTCACAATCGTTGTGAAATAACTCTGGTACACATTTACCCCAACCAGAATCAGCGCGCACAGCGCCGCCGTCTTCGAAAACCGCTTGGCGGAACGAAAGGCCAGCCATGCCGCGCAACCCACGGACGCCAAACCAAATAAAGATGTAATTAACCGCCCGCCCACGACGCCGAGTTTTCCAATGATTGGAAAAAGTACACCGTAGACATAAGGAAGCGCCGGACCCTGCGTGAACATAAAGTCGCGGTACAGCACGCGGCCTTCGGTAATCTGACGGGCGGCGTAAAGATACCATCCCTCATCCTGATTCAGATCGCCGAGAAACAGATTGGCCGCGCTGAGTAGCACACTCAGTCCGATCGCGAGCACAAGCAGAGAAATCCAAGTCGTTCGTTTCATCTTGTGACCTATCATGCCCTGCCCCGCGCCCTTTTCCCAATCTTTTTCCAAACATTGGAAGAAGGCTGAGCCTTCACCCATCAGATTTTCCAAGCATTGGAAAAAACATATGCGCCCTCGACCTGTCCGCCGAAGCTTTAGCGAAGGAGAATGCAATGAGTTCCAAGGTCTGGAAAACCGAATTTCCATACCTATATAGGTGCGGGATTTTTTACCTAAAAAAACGCCCCGGATTGCTCCGAGGCGCGCCTGTTAACTGATATCAGCTAACGAACAACTTACTTGGCCAGGCACTGCGCTAGGTCGGCTTCAACCGTCGTAGTCGGCGCAATGTTGAATTTTTCGACCAGTACGTTGAGCACGGCGGGCGTGATAAACATCGGCAGGATCCGGATCTTTTCCACATACACCAAACGAGGTGCATCCGCTACTCTGCGCGGTCTGTTCACACTGATAACAAAACATACTCATGATATTTCCCTTTGGTTTTTGGTTTCCAAGATTCAATGCCGAGGATTATGCTCACTTTTGAATTCAGAACATTGACCTAAGTTAAAAAGTAAGGAAAAAAGAGGAATATTGGAATGACGGAATACTGGATAGCTGTAAGGAAGAAAGCGCCCTTTTAAACAATCCAAGACTCCACTATTCCAGCTCAACCCGACAATAAAGGCAAAGATAACCATGGAACTGCTCAGCGACATTTTGATTAAGGCGTGGAACGTCACAGCCGTTATGGCCCCATATCTCCTATTCGGATTCTTCGTAGCCGGTGTGTTGAGCGCCTTTGTTCCCGTCGCCTTTATCGAAAACCACCTCGGCAAACGCGGATTGTGGCAGATTGCCAAAGCCTCGCTGCTCGGCGTACCGATCCCGCTCTGCTCCTGCAGCGTCATTCCGGTGACCGCCTCGCTGCGCCGGCACGGCGCCACCAAAGGCGCGGCGATCTCCTTTCTCACCTCCACCCCGCAAACCGGCGTCGACAGTATTGCCGCCACTTGGGGACTGCTCGGCCCGCTGTTCGCTTCCTTCCGCGTACTGGTCGCCTTTATCACCGGATGCCTCTGCGGGGCGGCGGTCGAGACGCTCACTCCTCCGTCAGAAGAATCCGTAATCGGCTGTGATGATGAGCACTGCCCCTCCTGCAACCCGGAAAGCGGTGCGAATAAATGGAAACAGGTCTTCGCCTACGGCTTCGGCGTGCTGCCACGCGACATCGGCCGCGCGCTGCTGATCGGAATTCTGGTCTCCGGCCTGCTCGGCGCTTTAGTTCCGGCGGACTTCTTTACCCACTACCTCAGTTCTGAATGGCTCTCCATGCTCGCCGTTCTGGGGCTCGGCATTCCGCTCTACGTCTGCTCGACCGGGTCGATCCCGATTGCGCTGGCCATGATCGCCGCAGGACTCTCTCCCGGTGCGGCGCTCGTCTTTCTAATCACCGGCCCGGCTACCAACGTCGCCACCATCGCCACCGTGCTCAAAACCATGGGCAAAAAAGCCGTCGGCATCTACCTGATCACGCTCGGCGCCTGCGCCCTGACTGCCGGATGGATTCTAAACCGGATCCTGACCGCCGGAATGGTCGTTGAGCACATCGAGCACCACGCCGCTGGCACCGGACGCTTTGAGCAAATCTGCGCCCTCCTGCTCACCGGACTCCTGATTTCCGCCATTCTACCCCGTAAAAAGGGGTGTTGCGCCCATAAATAGCCGCTTCATCGCCAAGCTAGCAACAAAACCTCCCCCACCCAAAAAATCATCTAAATTTATATGTCTTCCATTGACGGAGCCCCCCTTTTGTGGCCTACTGCGGATCTGTAAAAATAAAGACCAAAAATTTATTCTACTAAACGGGGGAATCGAAGATGAAAAAAATAATTCTAGCCATATCAGCATTCTTGTTGGTTGCAGGATCCGTTCACGCGGCAATCCAGACATTTAGCACCAATTACTCTGAAGGGAACCCGGTCTCCGACTATAATATGACGCTTTCTCAATTTGACACACTTGGCGGCTCGCGAGTTCTAACCGACGTCACCCTGACCTTTACCGCACAACAGTCCGCCAGCATCCTCTTTGAAAACGGAACAGCCTCCGCATTTGACGGTGCCCCAGAGCTTTTCGGAGCATCTGTCGCGCTAGACGGAACAGGATCAGTCAGCCTGTCCAGTGCCCTAAATGTATCAGGAGTTGCTAGCAACTCCTTTGCAGCAAACGGACAGGAAAGCGGTTTGCCCACGTACAACGGAAGCGGTGATGACTATTTCAAATTCGACGACATCATCAGCGACCTGTACACAGGCTCTGTCGAAAAAACAAGCGACCTGACCGCCTTTATCGGCATCGGCAATATCAGCTATGACATGACCTCTATTGGAGTTTGGACCATTACTGGCAGTGGCGACTCTAACTCCTCCGTGGAGAACTACCTAACCGCAGGCTCCCTAACCGTTGATTATGAGTACTCTGTCGTTCCGGAACCGGCGACCGCCTCTTTACTGGGCATTGCCGGACTGATCGCATTCTTGGCTCGCCGCCACATGGCTAGGTAAACAAAACTTGCTCCCCGTCAAAAAGGATGCCTTTCCGGCATCCTTTTTTTTGTCCCCAATCCCAATCATACGTAGTTGAATCCCGGCCATGAGCATCCCGGCCCGTCTCATCCGCAACAAGAAATTTCTTACAAACCTCCGAGACCAGCGTCTTGTGGGGGATTACCCCTCACAAGTTTAATCTCTTACTATAGAACTAGAATTGACACCGAAGCTCCATTTGTGATTTACTGCGCTCGGCTTTCGGTCTATTAGAAAAGCGTATCGCTTAGGAAAACGTATCGTTCCACGAACAGAAAACTGGAAATTGTGAAAAAAAGAGCTCTCATTATCGTAGCATTACTGTTGGCGTCCGGATCCCTCTGGGCGGACATAATAACGAATACGGATTCCGTGGCGATGGCCAGCCTCGAGGACGCCACGATCTCTTTATCTAAGTTCGATTCAAGCCTCGGAACATTAACGGGGGTTCATATTGAATTCACCACAATGCTCTATGACGTAGATTATCAATTCGACAACGATATTGAAGGCGGTCGGAACAAAGTTGTGAGCGTTACCCTTACCTCCGATACGACTGGCTATTTTTCCACAGAGGTGAGTCTGATGGGGACCGGAATAAGTTCTGATGGTAGTGATTTATTTATTAGCGCATCTCAAGCTCTCACCCTCGCGGTGAATGACGGAGATGCTTTGGGCCAATTTGACATAGGAGGCGACGACTATGGACAATGGGCACCGGAAGACATAACCGCCACAACTGGAGGCTATGTTGATAGCAGTGTTTTTACAGACTACATAGGATCTGGAACATTTGACTCCACGGTAAACTCAGAAATTCTTGCGGGAATATTAACGTATA
>CAYVYL010000011.1:0-35452 GCA_964455665.1 uncultured Verrucomicrobiota bacterium | reverse complement strand
AGCGAATTTTCCAATGTTTGGAAACTTGAACATTGCACAATAAACATTGTGTATTGAATATCCCTTCCCATGACCAACCCGACCCAGCTCATTCGCAACGCGAAATTTTTCAGCGAACTGTCCGGAGCCGCCTGCGACAAGTTGGCGACACTGAGCCAGCGGCGCACGATCAAAAAACGCGACATCCTGTTTATGGAAGGCTCGCAAGGCAGCGCGATCTATCTGCTGATGAGCGGAAGCCTCCAGCTGGTGAAGACCAATCTGGACGGCAAAGAAACGGTCAAAGAGGGCGAGCTGTTTGCAGAAGTGATTCTGTTCGAAAAAAACCGCTACCCCGTCACCGCTATTGCCCGCACCGAAGCGGAAGTGATCGAACTGCCGCGCGCCGGCTTCCTGAAACTGCTCAACGAAGAGGAGTTTCGCAACGATTTCATGGCCATGCTAATGGCCAAACAGCGCTACCTCGCGGAGCGCATCCAGCAGCTCACCTCCATGGATGTTGAAGAGCGCTTCACCGAATTCCTGCGCGAGCACTACGGCGAAAAGGAAGTCATCACTCCCGACCTGTCCAAAAAGGACATCGCCTCCGCCATCGGCGCCACGCCCGAAACCTTCAGCCGCCTGCTTCAGAAACTCGAAAAACGCGGCAACTTTACGTGGAACGGGAAATCCATCTCTGTGACTAACGAGTTCTGGGATAATTTCTAACCACGGAACACACTGAAAACACGGAAAGTTCCAATGATTGGAAAGTTTTAATCTATGTGTTCCAAACATTGGAACGATGTTCATATTTCTTCTTCTGTGTCTTTAGTGACGCGCAGCGAGGCTATTCGCAAAAACAGCAATGAAACGAAGTGCGCTGGCAATTCCGTGGTTAATCCTCTCCTGTCATTGCCTTTGCGACGGCTTGTGAGTACATTTCCCGCATGAAAACACTAAGTATCATTCTGGCTGTACTGCTCGTGATCGTCGCCTTACTCGGCGTCGGCCTGCAAATGTTTCTGACCAAAGGGCTGACGAGCGCGCTCAATCAGGGCGTATTCCCTGCGGTGAAATCCTTGTATGGGCTTGAGATGAGCATCGATAACGCCTCGGTAAATCTGTTTAAAGGCGATGCGCTTCTGGAAGGGTTCACCGTCCGCAACCTGAAGGGCTATCAGGAGCCGTATCTAATGACTTTCGATCAGTGTGTGCTTGATCTGGACATGATGTCGCTGATTAAACGCGACCCGATTGTCATTAAACGCGCAGAGGCAAGCGGCGCCACGCTGATTGTTGAGCGTAATAAAGAGAAGAAATACAACGTGATGGAGCTGGCCGATGCGCTCAAGCCGGTTGAGTCGGCGGAAGCCCTCGGCGCGGCGAAAACAACGTCCGCGCCCGCTAAAGAAAAAGCCAAGCCGGTGCCAGTGCAATTCCGTCGCATCGCGGTCGATGCCAAGATTATTTATGTCGACAGCAAGCGCGGCCGCAAAGTCCCGCTAGACCTGAGCCTAAAAGGAAGCGACCTGTTTACGGTTCCCGCCGCGGGTCAGCCAAAAAGCTTCCTCGTTCTGCGCGGGTCCATGGCCAACGACGAAAATTCCTTTGTGACCGACCTCAACGCCATTATTGAGCCGCTGACCGATCCCGCCAACCCGAGCTTTAACGCGAGCGGAAGCATACTTGATATCGATGCGGAATTCCTTAAAGATTTTCTGGAAGACAACGACATGGAAAGCGGGCCGTTCTCCGTGAAGCCATCCATCACGTGCAAGCAGGGAGCCCTCGAAGGCTCGCTGGTCAAACTGATTCTGAACGACCTAAAAATCTACGGCGCAGAAATCGGCAAAACCACCCTGTCCCTGCCGATCAACGGAACCCTGAAAAAACCGACCGTTGATCTGCCCGGCGCGCTGCAATCACTCTTCTCGGAGCAGTCGACCGACATCATCAAAGCCATTGGCCGGAAACAGCTCCAGAAGGAATTAGGAATCGACTCCAATGCCAAACCGAATGATATGCTGATGCAGAGCCTGACCAACCGCGTTAAAGAGATCGGCAACAGCCCGGAACTGCAGAATCTGATTCAACAGGTTATACCGGGCAGCACCAATACCGCTTCGAACACCCCGCCGCCGCTCAAAGAGACACTGGGCAATGTGCTGTTTGAACAGCTTGAAAAAAATACGGATGAAGTGGATAAAAAAAGCTCCGACAGTCTGAGAAAACTGTTTAACAACCTTCTTGGAGACTGATCCGATGCCGCAATTGATGATCCTGATTCTCACCCTGCTCGCCTACCTGCTTGGCTCTGTGCCGTTCGGGCTGCTGATCGCCAAAACCAAAGGGGTGGACATCCGTACCCAGGGCAGCGGCAACATCGGCGCCACCAATGTGCTGCGCTGCCTCGGCAAGCCGCTCGGCATCACTTGCTTTGTGCTCGACGTGCTCAAGGGCTACCTGCCCGCCGCACTTTTTCCAATGTTTGGAAACTGCGGAGTAGAGTTCGGTATCCTCTTTGGGGCCATGGCAATTCTCGGCCACAACTTCCCGGTTTTCCTAAAATTTAAAGGTGGTAAAGGCATTGCCACCAGCGCGGGCGTCCTGCTCGGCATCGCGCCGCTGGCCGTCGGCATCGGCATCCTCACCTGGGCGATCGTCTTTTTTATCTCCGGTTATGTGTCGCTCGGCTCGATCATCGCCGCCGGCGCGGTCGCCATCACCGGCTGGGTTCGCGTCGGGAACGATGGTGTTGTTACAGCCTCTGCCCTCACCCTGCTGGGCGCGCTGGCCATTTGGCGCCACCGTGCAAATGTCCAGCGCCTCATTGCCGGAACCGAAAATAAATTTGAGCGGAAGAAAAAATCATGAACTGTTTTGTCATAGGGAACGGCGGATGGGGAACGGCGCTGGGAATGATCCTGGCCGGTAACGGCCATGACGTCACCATCTGGGGTCCCTTCGAAGAGGAAATTGAAACCATCCGCGATGCGGGCGAAAACTCCGTCTACCTACCCGGCGTCAAGCTGCCCGCCGACATCCGCTGGACTTCTGATGAAACCGAAGCCAAAAAAGCGGATCTGGTCGTACTGGTGACCCCTTCTCGGTTCGTTCGCTCCATTCTCGAAAAATTCGCCCCGCACCTGCGCGACAACACCCTGATCGTCAGCGCCACCAAAGGGCTCGACGAAACCACCCACCAGCGCATGAGCGAAGTCGCTGCTGAAGTACTCGGCCGTGATATCGCGATTCTCTCCGGCCCAAGCCATGCGGAGGAAGTGGCACGCGGCGTGCCCACCGCCGTCACCGTCGCCGGAAAAGATTTCCTATGTTTGGAAAAAATCCAGTCCGCTTTTCTGGGTAAAACCTTCCGGGTCTATACTTCGGATGATGTGATCGGCGTCGAGCTAGGCGGAACGCTCAAAAACATTATCGCCGTCGCCGCCGGAATCCTCGACGGCATCGGGCTGGGCGACAACTCCAAAGCCGCTCTGATGACCCGCGGCCTCGCCGAAATCTCGCGCCTCGGCACCGCGCTCGGTGCGAAGCCCGAAACCTTTTCGGGACTCAGCGGAATCGGCGACCTGATCGTCACCTGCGCCAGCCGCCACAGCCGCAACCGCGCCGTTGGCGAACGGCTCGGCAAAGGCGAAAGCCTGGAAGAAATACTAGGCGGCATGAAGCAAGTGGCCGAAGGCGTCTGGAACGCCAAGGCCGCGCGCGATCTCGCCGCGGAGCACGGCGTGGATGTACCGATCACCGAAGAAGTCTGCCAGATCGTCGAAGACGGCAAAGATCCGCGGCAAGCGCTCAAAGACCTCATGAGCCGCGATCCAAAAGCAGAATAATCACATGAAGCTACGATGCCCTATATCCTCGGAAACGGTCGATCAGAGTGTCGTGCGACTGACCGCCTTTCTGACGGTTCTGCTATTGCTGGCTGGACTGTTTTCCAACCTGAAATGGATTGCTCTGCTTCTCTGCTACGATTTTTTTATCCGCGGCTTCACCCGCCTGCCGATCAGCCCGCTGCGCCGCGCCGCGTGCGCACAGGCAAAAATGCTGCGCCGGAAATCGAAACCCGTCGATGCCGCCCCGAAAAGATTCGCTGCCAAACTGGGATTTGTTGCCGCAGCCCTTATCGCAATCCTCTCCTTCAGCGGACTGCACGCCGCTACGCGCATTGTGGCTGAAGTTCTCGTCTTAATGGCCGGTATGGAAGCCTTCCTCGGCATTTGTCTGGGATGCCATATCTATACACTGCTACAACCACTCATAAAAAGCCGTCCGAGCGAACGCTGAATGAAGCAGCCGCCCTCCACTACTGCCTGCTACGGTTTTTGTGCTGATTGCGGAACCAGCCACGCCCTGCCGATCGGCAACAGCCGCCAGTACGCGCAGGAGCTGATGGAGCAACTTGAACAGCATAAAAACCTGCACCCCAAAGCACATCCTGAATTCTCAACTGACTACCTGTGGGGCGATGCGCGCGGACAGATGTTCGGCGTGCTCGAGTGTGAAGATGCGGACGGAAACACCGTGATGCTGAAAGCGTTTTCCGGCCAATACAACGGGGAATGGCTCGTCGATGGCTGGGTGCCGCCACTCTTTGATGTCGATGCATTTCATCAGCTCACCCAACCCGTCTACAAAGAAATTGCTGAGCTCGGGGAGCAAATCAAAAAGCATCCAGCCAAAGAGCTGATCGAACAGCGCGCCGAACTTTCCCGCAATCTGATGCAGGAAATTCATAGCCTTTATCAGCTTACCAACTTTACGGGCGAAACCCGCCCACTCAGCGAGATCCTCAACCGGATGCAGGGTATCCCTGCCGGCACCGGCGACTGCTGTGCACCCAAACTACTCAACCACGCCGCGCTCAACGAATTGAAACCAATCGGTCTGAGTGAATTTTACTGGGGCAAAGAGAGCAAATCTGGCGAACGACAGCACGGCCGGTTCTATCCCGCCTGCAAAGAAAAGTGCCAGCCCATCCTCGGCTTCATGCTGTGCGGAACAGAAAATTTATTAGCCACAAAAAACACAAAAGCATCACAAAAAAAGTTGGGTATTATTTTTACAGATAATGACTGTGTGGTCGTGGATAAGCCCTCCGGACTGCTTTCGGTTCCGGGAAAAGGACCGGAAAATCAGGACTGCGTTACCGCGCGGATCAAGGTCCTGTTTCCAGACTGCCCCGACCACCCCGAAGTGCATCGGCTCGACATGGACACCTCCGGACTGATGGTGCTAGCGCTGACTGCCGATGCTCAACGCGAGCTCTCCCGCCAGTTTCACGACCGCGAAACAAAAAAACGCTACATCGCCCTGCTCGACGGCGAGCCGACCGAAGATGAAGGCCTCATCAAGCTTCCCTTCCGGCTCGACATCGATAACCGCCCCATGCAGATCTATGATCCTGTTCAGGGCAAACTCGGCATCACCCGCTGGAAAAAACTCTCAGTTGAAAACGGGATAACCCGCATCGAATTTCAGCCCGTCACCGGTCGCACGCATCAGCTTCGCGTTCATGCCGCATCAGAACATGGGCTTGGCCTTCCAATCATTGGAGACCGCCTCTACGGGACCGGTACGGCCCCCGGACAGCTCAAACTCCACGCCTGCTTCCTCCGCTTCACCCACCCCCGTACCGGCAAAAAAATGGCATTCAGCTCCGAACCGCTGTTTTAGTTTTCCGATGGTTGGAACTTTTCCTTCCATTTTTTTTCAAACATTGGAAACTTCGCGGTTTCATTTTTGAGCGGCTTCGCTAAACTGCTCCGCATGAAAATTAATCCATTTAAAGCATGGCGGCCGGCACTTGATAAAGCCGGGGACGTAGCATCGGTACCCTACGATGTGGTGACAACCCAACAGGCGGCGGCACTAGCCGCAGGCAACCCCGACTCTTTCCTGCACATAGTGCGCGCCGAGATCGACCTGCCGGAAGACACCGATGTCTACAGCGATTCCGTCTACGCCAAAGCCAACGAAAACCTGCAGCGCATGAAGGCCAACGGCACCCTGATCCGCGAAGAACAGCCCTGCTTCTACCTCTACAGCCAGCAGATGGACGAACACCTGCAGTACGGCATCGTCGCTGGCTGTCACATCGAGGACTACGAAAACGGACTGATCAAAATTCATGAAAAAACCCGCAAGGTGAAAGAGCAGGACCGCACCCGCTACGTCGATGAGCTCAACGCCAACACCGGCCCAGTTTTCCTCACCTGCAAAGACAGCGACCTCGTCGGCGGCCTGATGGAACAGATTTCCGCCACCGAACCGCTCTATCGATTCACCGCTCCCGACGGCATCATCCACACTGTCTGGAAAATTGAAGAAACCGGTGCGTTCGCCGCCGCCTTCGCCAATGTGCCCGCCTTTTACGTAGCCGACGGTCATCACCGCTCCGCCAGCGCGGTCAGCGTTGGCCGCGCGCGCCGCGAGGCCAACCCGAACCACACCGGCGACGAGCCCTACAACTGGTTCCTCGCCGTGATCTTCCCGGAAAGCCAACTAAAAATTCTGCCCTATAACCGCGTCGTGCTCAGCCTCGGCAGCCAGACCGCCGAAGAATTCACCGTCAAACTGAGCAAAAGCTTCGATAGTTCGTATAACGAACTATCCACCCCGAAACAGACCGGTGAGATCTGCATGTACATGGATGGCACGTGGAGCACTCTGATTCCGAAAGAGGCCATTCCCTCTGACCCGGTCGGCTCGCTCGACGTCAGCATTCTGCAGGACCGCATCCTCGCGCCGCTGCTCGGTATCGACGATCCGCGTGAAAGCGATGACATCGACTTTGTGGGCGGCATCCACGGCACAGCCGAGCTCGAACGCCGCGTGGACGCAGGCGAAGCCGTCGTCGCCTTCTCGCTCTACCCGACCACCATCGCCCAGCTGATGGACGTCGCCGATGCCGGCCTGCTCATGCCGCCCAAGAGCACCTGGTTCGAGCCCAAGCTCCGCTCTGGACTTCTCATCAACACGCTAGACTAAAGAGTGGAGTCGTGGAGGTTGGGAGTGGTGGATTGCTGATCCGCCGCTCCCTTTTTTGCTACCATGCTATGGCTTGGTTTTTGCGACGGAGTTGCCTATCATCCGGAAATAATCCGGAGCTTGAGGTGCATTTATGAAAAAGAAAACCCGCGTGACTCGTCCGCAGCGTAAAGTCGGCATGTTTAACTGGTTTATCCACAAAGGCTGGCTGACCCCCACCCGTAACCGTCACCACTCGTAACCCAATAAATCTAATGAAACCCTTATCGCCGCCATCCAAAGAACACCTCACGCAAATTACTGCTTTTTACAACGAGGTTGAGCCCTTGGGATGGATGGCTCGCCACTATCGCCGCCTCTTGTCCCATTATTATTCTCTCTTGATTCCTTCTTCCGCCAGTGTACTGGAGGTCGGTTGCGGAACGGGACACCTGCTAGAGCGACTACAGGTTAAAAAGAAAACCGGTATTGATCTCTCCTCACAGCAGATTGAATGCGCACGGCAGCGGGTTCCCGAAGGGTACTTCCACGTACAATCCGGAGAGGAACTGATTTTAAAAGAAACCTTCGACTACATTATTCTCTCGGACACCGTGAACCTCGCGGCAGATGTGCAACAACTTCTACACCGCTTAAAACAGGTGGCACACCCAAAAACACGAATCATCCTGAACTTTCATAACACCCTTTGGCGGCCGCTCTTTGCATTCGCGGTCCGACTTGGACTGAAACAAGCAGAGCCGGAAAATAGCTGGCTGGCGGGTTCCGACATGAAGAACCTTCTAAATCTGGCCGATTGGGAGATCATCCAGACCTCATCACATATCCTCTGTCCGTTCCCCTGCCTTGGGCTGGACATTCTCCTGAACCGCTATCTAGCCCCTCTTCTCCCTTGGTTCTGCCTCACGCTATTCTATACGGCCCGCCCCTCTCCAGACCGGGAGCCGAAACCACTGACCACCTCGATTTTAATCCCCGCACGCAATGAGGCGGGAAATATTGAGAGTATTCTGGAGCGTATTCCATCGTTCGGCGCAGAGACCGAGATTATCTTTGTAGAAGGAAATTCCACCGATCGAACCTGGGAAGAAATTCAGCGGGTCGCCGCCGCTCATCCTGAGAAAAAGATCATGACCCTGCAACAGCCCGGAAAGGGAAAAGGCGATGCAGTTCGAACTGGGTTCGCTGTTGCGACCGGCGACATTCTCATGATCCTTGATGCCGATATGACCATGCCTCCTGAGGAGCTCACCAAATTTTACGACGTCATCGCCACGAATTCTGCGGAGTTCGCCAACGGAGTTCGACTCGTCTACCCGATGGAAAAAGAAGCTATGCGGTTTCTAAACTTATGCGCCAACAAAGCCTTCAGCCTCCTCTTCACCTGGTTGCTCGGACAAAATATTAAGGACACTCTTTGCGGAACAAAGGTTATGCTGCGAGGCGACTATGAAAAACTGGTTGCGAATCGAAATTACTTCGGCGACTTTGATCCCTTCGGAGATTTCGACCTGATTTTCGGAGCCAACAAGTTAAATCTAAAATTCGCCGATGTGCCCATCCGGTATGCGTCCCGCACCTATGGAGCCACGAATATCGCCCGATGGGAAAACGGGGTTCTTCTGTTGCGAATGGTTCTATTCGGCGCAAGAAAACTGAAATTTATATAATTCCTACGAACCCTTCATGAACCACACCTCGTCATCCTCAAATCATAAAACCGTGGTCTGGATCTGCTTGGCTCTAGTCGCATTGATCTGGTTGGTATTCGGTCAGGCACTCTCCTTTGACTTCGTTAATTACGATGATAACTCCTATGTCTACGAAAACCCTTTGGTTCAAAACGGAATAACGCTAGACGGAATCGTCCGCGTTTTTACACGGGATAACTACTCGTTCTACCACCCGTTAACGACCCTGTCCCACATGCTAGACCATCAGATCTATGGCATGAATCCAACCGGCTTTCACGCAACCAATCTACTGCTCCACACCGCATCGGCCCTACTCCTCTTTCTCGTTCTCCGAGCCATGACCGGATCGCTCTGGCGCAGTGCTTTCGTTGCAGCCCTCTTTGCAATCCATCCTCTTCGAGCAGAATCGGTGGTCTGGATCACAGAGCGAAAAGATACGCTGTCTGGATTGTTTTTCATGCTGACACTGGCCGCTTACGCCAACTACCAGCGCCACATATTTTCCAAATCACGTTACGGACTGGTTCTGGCTTGCATGACAGCGGCCATGCTGTCCAAAGCCATTCTTGTAACGCTACCGTTTATCCTTCTCCTCTTAGACTTCTGGCCCTTAAAACGGCAAGTGGCCTGGAAGAAACTGCTCGTAGAAAAGATGCCGTTCCTGCTCCTCTCGGCTGGCATCTGCTGGATCACCATTCTCTCTTCAAAAGGATCTATCTACTCCATGGAACAAATGTCCTTTGGATCGCGAATAGGCAATGCATTGACGTCTTACACGACCTATATAATTCAATCGCTCCATCCCTTTAATCTCGCCGCATTCTACCCACACCCTCTGAACGGAATTCCTCTCTGGAAAAGTGGACTGGCCCTTATCAGCCTGATTCTTATTTCTATCGGCGTCTTGCGCAATGTCCGGGAAAAGCCCTATCTGCTGACAGGCTGGTTCTGGTATCTCGGGATGCTATTGCCCGTCATTGGAATCATACAAGCGGGACAACAGGCGCATGCTGACCGCTACACCTACCTGTCGCAAATCGGACTCTCCATAATGGTAACGTGGTTGATCGTGGATGGGTGTTCATCCTTATCCTTTCGAAAACCCCTTCTATCGACAACGGCCGCGCTGATTCTGGGCGCACTGGCGATCACTGCCCATCATCAAGCCTCCTATTGGGAAAACAGCCTTTCACTTTGGACGCATGCGCTAGACTGTACCCAAAAGAACTATTTGGCCCACAGCAATCTAGGAAGTGCTCTTTCGAAGTTGGGACAAAAAGAAAAAGCCATTGAACAGTTCGAGATGGCTCTACGCATTCAGCCGAATGCCCCCGAGGCTCACCACAACCTGGGGGTATCGTGCATCGCCCATGGGAATCTCAAACAGGCCTTGTGGCATTTCGAAAAAGCACTTGAGTCAAACCCCGAACTGATTGAAACCCGCTATATGGCGGGAAGTGTTTGTAGCTATCAAGGACTGTTCGAACAGGCAACCTCTCATTTTGAGATCGCACTCCAAACGGCTCCGAATCACTCTGGAATAAAAAACAATCTGGCATGGATTCTAGCGACTTGTCCTAAAGAAAAATTTCGAAATGGCCCGCGCGCAATCGAACTAGTCTCGTCCCTTCCCATGCCCTCTGGAAAAGACGCCATTCTCCCGTTGGAAACATTAGCAGCAGCTTATGCAGAATGCGGCCAATATAAGGAAGCGGTTTCCACTGCACAGTACGCGCTAGAGATTGGAGAAACTTACCAAGCTGATCTCACAGAGATCCGCGAATGCCTCCGACAATATGAATCTGGACACCCTTACCGGACTCCCGAAAAACAGCCGTAGAAAGAAAAACGGCGTACGCGATCTCCGTATACGTCGCATCTTTTAAAAACAGGCCCTATTTATACTTTTTTGAAGCAAAGGGCGGCGTTGTGTCCGCCGTAGTTTTAGCGAAGGAGGATGCTATGGGTTGACGCTTCGCTGCCGTCGCTCCGCGCCAGCCTCACTTCGCGTCCAATGTCTGGAAACTTTCAATGTAAATTGCACAGGTAATCCATTAGGCTCACGGCATGTTATCATTGCTGACTATTTTTGTGAGCGCGTTTGTGGTGGGGTTGTCCGGCGCGATGGCTCCGGGACCTGTGCTGACGGTAACGATCAGCGAAACGCTCAAGCGCGGCTTCAAAGCCGGTCCGCTGATTGTGCTGGGTCATGCTATTCTGGAAATTATTCTGCTATTGCTGATCGGCCTAGGACTGGGCCCCTTTTTTGAGCATCCCATCGTCGTAATCGTCTTTATGTCCGCCGGCGGGCTGGTTTTGTTGTGGATGGGTGCTCAGATGCTCCTGACCAACAAACGGATCACCGAGGAGGCGCTGAGCGCCACCGGCACCCCTTCACCGTACGGCCCGATTCTGGCGGGAATTGTTCTCAGCGTCTCCAACCCGTTCTGGATTATCTGGTGGGTGACGATCGGAATGGGGTTTGTGACCCAGTCGCTACAGCACGGGCTGATCGGGCTACTCTGCTTCTACTGCGGCCACATTCTTTCTGATCTGGCCTGGTACAGCTTTGTCTCGTTCAGCGTGTCAGCCGGACGCCGCCTCTGTCCGCCAATGGTCTACCGGATTCTGTTCGTCCTATGCGGAATCCTTCTGATCAGCCTTGGCTTACTGTTTATCATAAAAGCGCTCTTGTGCTAACAAACGGCCGCAACACAAATCACTCTTAATCTATCGATTGACTTTTATCGTTAAGGGCGGCTATATTCCTCCATGAACGAAGGAGCTTTATGAGTGATCTGGAACGAAAAACCGCCGGCGTGCCAACCCTAAAACGACTGCCGCTCTATCTGCGCCTGTTGCGTCAAATGAAAGAAACCGGCGAAGAGTACGCCTCCGGCGCGGTCGTCGCCAAAGAACTGGGACTCGACCCGATCGTTGTACGCAAAGACCTCGCCATCACCGGAGCCGTGGGTCGACCGCGGCTTGGATTTCAGATGGAAGAAATCATCACCGCCATTGAAAAATTCCTCGGCTGGTCCAACACCTCGGACGCATTTCTGGTTGGCGTCGGTAACCTTGGAACCGCCTTGCTCGGCTATCAGGGTTTCGAACAGCACGGCATGCGCATCGTCGCCGCCTTCGATGCCGATCCAAAACTGATCGGACAAACGATTCACGGCAAAACCATACTCGACATCAAAAAACTGCCGTCGCTCGCCAAACGGATGCATATACAGGTCGGCATACTCACCGCCACCGCCTCGGTCGCGCAAGGCATTGCCGACGTGATGGTCGAAGGCGGCATCCGCGGCATCTGGAATTTCACGCCGGCCAAGCTGACCGTGCCGGAACACGTCACCCTGCAGCGCGAAGATCTCGCCTCCAGTCTAGCGGTTCTCTCGCACCGCCTGCTGATTACAAACCTTCCGAAGTAAGACTCGATTCTTCCACTGTTTGGAAAAACCGGCCTCGCCGGTTCCAGACATTGGAAACTCAAGACACCGCGAGCAGTTCGGTCAGCTTACGCCCGGCAACCACCGGGTTGCAAAGCACGCCCGGCCCACTCTGGCATCCGCCTTCGCAGCACATCACTTCGATAAAGTTACCTTCGCACCCTCGCGTAGCCGCCATCTTCAGCCGGTTAAGCGACTTGCTGTCGAGCCCGTTAAAGACAACCGGGTTTAACCGATTGGCTTCGTCGCCCAAGTGCGCACGAATCGCTTCCGTTACGCCGCCGCTAACCGGAAAACCGCGACCTCCACTCTGCGCCGAATGCTCAAAAGCTTTCGGCGCACACGTCTGCACATCAATTCCGGTGGCAATCAGCATGGCGCCGAGCTCTTCGAAAGTCAGTACGTAATCCACATTCGGATTGTCCAACGCTTCCGTCCGCTTCGCCATGCAGGGTCCGATAAAAACGGTGGCAGCTTCAAAGTCAGCCGCTTTAACACGACGGGCGCTGATCGCCATCGGCGACGGCGTGTGCGAAACAAACTTCGCCAGTTCCGGCAGATGTTTTTTCACGACCTCGATATATGCCGGACAGCAGGAGGTGGTCATAAACGGTGCGCCGGCCTGGGTGCGTTCTTTCCATTCGGCCGCTTCGAGCCGAACCGTTTCGTCGGCACCAGTCGCCACCTCCTCGACGCCCGCGAATCCAAGCTGTTCGAGCGCGGCGGCAATTTGTTCAAGATCACCGGGAAACTGACCGACAATCGACGGGGCAATCAGCGCCATGATTTTTCTGCCGTCTTTAAGCGTTTTGAGCACGTCGATCATCTGCGAGCGCTCCTGAATGGCGGCAAACGGACAGACGATTACGCACTGTCCGCAGGAAATACATTTTTCCTGATCAATCACTTCGCGTCCGCTTTCGTCTTTGGAAATCGCTTTCACCGGACAGGATTCCTCACAGGGAATCGGTGTGCGAACGATGGCATTGTAGGGGCAAGCCTTCAAACAGAGGCCGCAGTTGACGCACAACTCGGGATTAATAACGGCGAGGCCGTCGACAAAGTCGATCGCACCTTTGGGGCAATTGGTCTGACAGGCGCGGCCCAGACAGCCGCGGCAGGCGTTGGTGACCAAATAACTGCCTTTCAGGCAGGCAGTGCAAGCGATGTCAATCACGGTCAACCCGGTGTCTTTGACGACTTCGCGCTGAAGCGCGGAGTCGAAATAGTCCCGAAGCGGAGTCAACTCGTCGGTCTCATCCTCCACGCTAAATCCGAGCGCCGCCATGGTGCGATGCTTGAGCACTTCGCGGTCTTTATAAATGCAGCAGCGCGAGGCGTCACCGCCCTTGGGACGCATCTCCAGCGGGACGCGATCAATCGCCGTTTCCGGCCGATCGCTCATGAACGCTTTGGCGACGCGTACCAGAACCTCTTTGCGAATCCGGTTGGCTTGATTGTCATACCGCATGGCAGCCTCCTTCCCGATCGGCCAAGGCCTGATCGCAGGCGGCGATGATGCTTTCCACCGACACATCGCTGAACAACTCTCCGTTAACCCGTGCAAATGGCGGTTTCCCATTTTTGGGATCCGTACAAACGCCCAAGCAATGCGACCCGCAAATATTCACATGCGTCCGCAACCGCTCCGGCAGTTCTTCCGCCAAATTCAACAAATGTCCGGCGCCCATCACAAAACAGGTGGTTCCGGTACAAATTTCTACATCAACACCATCACTCATTATTTTTTCTCCGCATTTCAGATGTACCGGATATTCACTTCCTTCAAATAGTCCTCTTCGAGTACCTGCTTCATGCGTTTGAGCAGGTTACGACGGATTTCCAGATCGACCGGCAGACTCGGATCCTGATGCGCTTCGTTAATCCGTGTGCCGACGACCAGTTCGATCACATCGCTTTCGCGCAACAGTTCGACGAGCTGCGTCGCCGCATTGGCTTCCGCCGGCATCTTTCGGCTTTCAAGCATGCGGTGCGCTTCCGTCAACGTTAGAATGCCCTCGGTCACCAGATCGACGCCATCCATCTTCGATATCGGCGGAAGCAACGAGCGGCCGCGGATCAGCGGCGTATGCAGTGTGCGACCCAACTCGCGAGCGATAATCGTTGAGCTGGTTCCGCCGCAGATTATTTTGCATCCGTCGAACATTTCCACCATGCGGGCGAACTCCTGATCGCGGGCGGCGGCAAACGGCGGCCCCGAAAGCACTAGGGTACGGCGCGGTTTGCGCATATAAACGGCGGCGCACGTTGTGTCGTCCCCGGCGCGCCCATCCGGTTCTTTACTGATCGCCTCCTGAACGATTCGCCGAACCGTGTCGCGCGCCGAGAGGCCCGGATTTTCTTCCAGCAGTTTTAAAACAAACTCCACCACTCCGCTGCGCCGCCAGCCGAGCTTATACATCCGGCTTCCCATGCCCGCTTCGGTGACGCCATCGCTGAAAAACAGAATCCGGTCCTCAGGTTTCGGTGCGTACTCGGTTACTCGTAATTTGCGATAATCGTCGTGACGACTGTTCAACTCGGTATACGGAAGATCCAGGACGCAGCCGTTGCGAATGCAGATGAAGCCGGGATTATCCCGCTCAATAACCCGCACGGTCCGATTGTCGCGGCAGTCCACCACGGTGAACGTGGCGTAACCGATCTTCCGCACAGCGCAGATTGGCAGTGCATCCATCATGATTTCCGCGGAACGAACCATATCGAGTTCGCTCTGCGCAAACTTGAGCGCCATCTTGACGGTCATCGAAGCCAGAATATTGGCCTTCACGCCGCTACCGAGCCCGTCCGACAGAACCGAAATCACCCGGTCGCTTTCGCGATCGCGGTGCGATAGAAACGCATCGCCGCAGACGTATTCTCCCGCTTTGCGCACCTGACACACCTCAACCTCTTTGAACAGATTGTTCATTCCTTTTCCGGCTCCTCGTCCGTTGCATAATCTTCCGCGATCGAACGCAACAGGATCTCGGTGTCGGCCATGTGCTCGCCCAGCTTGAAGGCAATCTCCTGCACGGTTGCTAGGTTTTTATCAATCACCTCGTGCGCCCGGGCGGCGATATGCTCGCGGCGCAGTTCGGTCGAGGTGACATCGAGCAGAATGCCGCCGACGATTTCGTACGGTTCGATCGTAAAGACGTTCAGATTGATCAGCCGGTCGCCGATCCGAATCATATCGCGGTGATATTCATCCCCGCTGTCGAGCACACGCTGGAAAATTTCGGGAAATGGCACCACATTATGCAAAGCAACCCCCTCGAGACCCGGGCGCGCCTGATAGCTGAGAAGCAAGTTGCCCCCGAACATCTGGGCCAGATTTTCATTACACTCGACGACATGGAGACTGCTGTCGACAATCACAACGCCGGACGGCATGCAGCGCAGTAGCGCATTGGCTTTGCGCTGTGCTTTTTTCCGAAGATTGGACACGCACATCGATGGCTCCGCACGACCCTCCACCATCGCAAGCGCGAAGGCCCGGCAGGTTTCATAGCCGCATCCGCTGCAGTTGAGTTCGTCTTCGAGGCCGTGCTTTCCGATCCGCGCCAGCGCCTCGACAATCCGGGCTGGATCCACGGGTTCGGTTTCCACTGCGGCGCGGTGGATCGGCATCTGTAAATTCAACGCGGCAACCGCCGCTGGTTTTTCCGGCAGAACAATCCGGCGGCGGATTTCCAGCTCGTTGTTGAGCGCTGTTTTTTTTGCAACGCACGGACCGCCCAGACAACCGCCGTCGCAGGCCAGCAATTCCAGAAAAACTGGTTCCGGCGGCGGCGCTGTTTTGATGCCTTCGAGTGCATAGCGGATGTTGCGAAGTCCGGCAACACTCAGCAGGCGAACCGGGTGATGCTTCAATCCGATCCGCAGGGTTTCGGTCATGCCACCGACCATCGGATAGAGCGCGCCTTCGCGAGCGGTATGCGGAACAAATGTTTCGTCCGGGGCTTCATCGTCACTAAATGGAAACCGGTTTTCTTTTTCGAGCCACAGCTTGAGATCATCAAAGGTCAGCGCCACGTCTATGAGGTGGCTGTAAGCATCGGCTTCACATTTTTTGGCGATGCAGGGGCCGACAAAAACAACACCGATCTCTTCGCCGTAGACTTCGCGCAGCCACTTGCCGTGCGCCAGCATCGGCGACAGCGTCGGCGTCAGCGCGTCCGCCATTTCCGGCAGATACTTGCAAATGTAATCCACCGCAACCGGACAGGCCGTCGACAGATTGATTTTGCGCGTTCCGCTTCGCAGATCGTCAGTCACTGCCTTGTTGACGAGCTCCGCGCCGAGTGCGGTTTCGCTGACGCCTGTAAAGCCCAGTGCCTTGATTGCCGCAATCAGCGTCGCCGCCGGAACGCCGGGAAACGCGCCGGCGTACGACGGAGCCAGCGACACAAAGGTTTTCTTTTTGCGGCTCAGAAGATAGTTCGCGCGGCCGAGATCATCGCGAATCCGCTTGGCGCCGACCGGACAGACCTCGACACAGTGTCCGCAGGCGATGCACGCATCGGGAATAACGGCTGCCCGCCCCTGTTCGATCTTGATGGCTTTGACCGGACACTGCCGCAAACACTTGTAGCAGTCCTGACATTCGGCCTCGACGGTATAAATCGGAAATACGTTATTCATGGACGGCCTCCTTTACGGGAAGAAATTCCCGCAGAATATCCAGCAGGATTTCACGGTTGACCCGGTGGAAGATCTGTCCGTTGACAATCAGGTTCGGCCCTTCGGCGCAAAGGCCTTCACAACGGGTGCCGGTTAGATTCACTTCAGCCTGAAGTCCGTTTTCATCCAGCCAGTTTTCGAGCACCTCCAGATTCGCGCCGTTACCACGAGCAAAGCAGGAACTGCCCATACAGATCGTAATATTCAATCCTGTCTCTGTTTTCCCATTCATCACCCGCTCCTTTTTACGCCCCTCAAAAAAAACTCAACTTTCTGGCTGCATATGATATGTTGATATCGATATATGTCAATCGATAATTAAATTTTAAACTGATGTTTAACGGAGCCAAACTAGAGCGTATAGCAGTAAAACTATCTGTGTAACCTTCTCCCTCAATGCGCCAGACCAGGAAGCAACCCTACAAGTCCGTGAGTGATGAACTCAACGCCTATGGCCGCAAGAATGAGGCCCATAATCCGCGTAATGATGTTCATGCCGGTTTTCCCCAGCAACCTTGCAATGTAAGGAGCGGCATTCAGACAGAGCCAGACAAGCAGTGCTACGGTCAAAATTTCCGCCCCCAAGAGAAGTTTTTGTGCCATGGAAGAGGCATGATGTGAATAGACAATGACCGTACTGATCGCGCCTGGACCCGCCAGCAGGGGAATGCCCATGGGTACGATAGCCACGGAATCCTTATCGGCGGCGTCCCGGCTCTCGTCCTTCGTCTGCTTCGCCTTGCTCACCTGACCGTGAACCATTGAGATGGCCATCAACAGGATGATGATCCCTCCCGCAGTTTTGAAAGAATCAACCGTGATTCCGAAGAAAGCCAAAAGGGGTTCCCCCGCGAATAGAATGACGAGTAGAATACTGCTGAAAGCCAGCGTAGTTTGTAACGCGATCTTTCTGCGCTGATTGAGCGTCTCGTCGGAAGTGAGCGTGATGAATACTGGAATCGCACCGATGGGGTTCGCGATCGATATCAGCGCCACCAGGAACTTCAGGGATTCGGTCCAATCGTTCATATTTTTATCCTCTTGGTCAAAGGTGATCAAAGGTGTCAGTCCTAGTCAAAGGTGTCAGTCCTATCTTTCTACCCTGAACCATTTTATTGCGCACAGTTGCTTGTCGGCCATAGCTTTTAGCGACGGCTAGACACCTGCCTCCAGCACCCTGTATTTATGCCCTATCCTTTCCTTAGACCCTCGAGAGTTCGGGGCGGCTCGACCTCTTCGGCTCCATCGAAGGCTTCCATCCTTCGCCAAAGCTTGGGTCTAATGGAATTGCATTCCTCCGTCTACGACCAGCGTCTGACCGGTCATATAATTAGAATCCTGACCGGCCAAGAAAGAGACGGCAGCCGCCACTTCCTCTGGTTCTGACAAGCGACCCAACGTGATGTTTTTAGCAAAGGTCTGCATCCCCCATTCATCCGATTCCCCGGCTTGCTCCGCTACGTCATGGGCGATGCTGCGCATCATGGGCGTGTTAACAATTCCCGGGGCATACGCATTGGCCGTAATTTCTTCCTCCGCTAAATCCTGGGCAGCGACTTGTGTGATTCCCCGGATCGCGAATTTGGTTCCGCTGTACAAGATCAAGCCGGGATTCCCCACGACCCCCGCTTGCGACGTGGCGTTGATGATTTTTCCGCCATGTCCTAATTCTTTGAATTTTTCATGGGCCGCCTGAATTCCCCACAATACGCCAGCTACATTAATCCGATAGACCGTATCAAATTGTTCGGGAGTGATGGCGTCAATTGGGGTTATGGAACCCACTCCCGCATTGTTCACAATCACATCAAAACCATCTAATTCATGGGTGGTTCGTTCCACCGCAGCGAATACACTTTCGCGGTCGGCCACATCCATCTCAATAGCAATGGCTTTCCCGCCATCGTTACAGATGTCCTCGGCGACCTGACTGGCATTTTCGAGGTTTAAATCGGCAACCGATACAGCGAATCCATCTTTTGCCAATCGCTTGCAAATGGCTTCTCCAATTCCCTGACCCCCGCCGGTGACCATGGCTACTTTGCTTTCTTTTTCACTCATTGTTGCTTTCCTTTCATTGCATCGCTCTTCCACTCGATTCGAGAAATGCCCTGATCTAATTATCCTGCCTTATTTTTCCAGTGGGTTTATTTAGAGTTCGTCCTCTCCGAGACGGATGACCAGTTTGCCGAAGTTTTTTCCGTCGAGCAGATCCATGAATGCCTGCGGGGCCTGATTGAGTCCATCCACGAGCTGCTCGCGGTAGTGTATTTTTTTATTGGCCAGCCACTGCCCCATCTCTTTGGCGAAAACCGGATAGTGTGCGGCATAGTCGTCGAAGATGATAAATCCTTTGACGGTTAGGCGTTTGATCAGAATCTGCCCCATTAGAAGGGAGAGTCGATCCGGCCCATCCGGCAACTCGGTGGCGTTATACTGCGAGATCAGGCCGCAGACAGGAATGCGCGCACCGGTATTGAGCAAGGGCAGAACCGCATCAAAGACCGGGCCGCCCACATTTTCAAAATAGACATCAATTCCATCGGGACAGGCTTTTTTCAACTTGTCCGGAAAATTGGGATCCTTCCGGTCGAGGCATGCATCAAACCCAAGGATTTCCCGGGCATGGCGACATTTTTCCTCACCACCGGCAATGCCGACAACCCGGCAACCCTTCAGTTTTCCAATCTGTCCGACGGTTGCTCCGACCGGACCGGTGGCCGCGGCGACGACGAGGGTTTCGTCCGCTTGCGGTTTTCCGATATCGAGCAATCCCATATACGCGGTAAAGCCCGGCATACCCATAATTCCGAGGGCGTAGGAAGGGGTTGCAGGTGCCTTTCCAAGCGGCGTAATTCCTGTGCCGTCCGAGAGCGCATAGTCCTGCCAACCGCTATAGCTGAGAACCCAATCGCCCTCCTGAAAATCAGGGTGCCTGGAAGCGGCCACCCGGCCGACGGTTCCGCCGACCATCACGTCGTCAAGTCCTACGGGCTCTGCATAGGATTTGCTGTCGCTCATCCGGCCGCGCATGTAGGGGTCGAGCGAAAGATAAATGGTGCGGATCAAAATCTGGCCTTCATCCGGTTCCGGAACCGGACGTTCTTCCATCCGGAAATTTTCGGACGAAGGGGCGCCCTGCGGACGGGAGGCGAGGACAATTCGACGATTAATGGATTTACTTTTCTGCATAGGGCGACTCCATTATTTTTTCTTCCGTTGTTCCTAGAAGTTTATATTAAACCGGCTCCGTTACGAGCCGTCCCGGCCATTATTCCGACGTGATGATTGCCGGCCCACCCAACAAACGAAGGGTTTTGGCGGCCACCTCTTTGGCCGTCGCCGGATTCTGGCCGGTCACCAGCCGCTAGTCCACCACGGGGGTTTTCAGGAACGGGTCCGCTTTTCAAATCGCGGCCCCGCGTTCAATCAGTTTGGATTCCTTGTACTCAATTGAGCGCTACAAGCTCCGTTCCAAAATGGTTTGGCTCAGATCTAATGTGATCTCCTGGTGCTCACCCAATTGAACCATCCCATGGGCCTTTAGTTGCGCCAAAAGGTCCGGGATGCTGTCTTTTCCGATGCCGTAATCGGACAAGCGGGTTTTCACCTGCATCTGCTCAAAGAATTGACGGGTCTGACCGATGGCCCCATCGATCCGCTGTTCAGCGTCCCCGTCCGTGATGCCCCAAATGCGCTCGGCATATTGAAGCAACTTTTCCCGCTTACTCTGTCGGCACACGTCCAGCAGGTTTGGCAGGATGACCGCAAGGGTCTGGGCGTGATCCAGGCCATGCATGGCCGTCAGTTCATGTCCGATCATATGAGTGGCCCAATCCTGGGGCACACCCGCGCCGATCAACCCATTTAATGCCAGCGTTGCCGTCCACATCAGATTGGAACGCACCTCGTAATCCATTGGGGTTTCAAGTGCTTTCGGCCCCTCTTCAATCAACGTCAGCAGCAGGCCTTCCGCAAAGCGATCCTGAACTTTTGCGTTCACCGGGTAGGTGAGGTACTGCTCGATCACATGAACAAAGGCATCCACTACCCCATTACTGACTTGCCGCACCGGCAGGGTATAGGTCTTTTCAGGATCCAGTACGGAAAAAATCGGATACACATAAGGGCTTTGGAAGGGAAGTTTCGTCTGGATTGATTTGCGGGTCACCACGCCGGTGCAATTCATCTCCGAACCTGTCGCCGGCAGGGTTAAAACAGCTCCCAAGGGCAACGCCTTTTGAACCGTGGCCCCGCCCTGTTCCAGAATCGACCAGGGTTCTCCTTCAAACAGAGCTGCGGCTGCGACAAACTTGGTGCCGTCAATCACAGACCCTCCCCCAACCGCCAAGAGAAAATCAATAGACTCCTTGTGCACGAGTTCGACTGCTTTCATCAGTGTTTCATAAGACGGGTTGGGCTCAATGCCTCCAAATTCGAACAGAGTGTATCCCTGGAGGGCCGCCAAAACCTCATCTAGCGTGCCGTTCTTTTTAACACTGCCTCCCCCGTACAATACGAGAACCCGACTTTCGGCAGAGATGTACTCTTTGATCGCCGCAATTTTTCCCTTACCAAACAAGATGTTGGTGGGGTTTTTGAAGTTAAAATCTAACATGTCATCTCCTTTATTTATCTGTATTGAGTCCCGCGTCCGCCAGACTAACTGGTTAACCGCGAAGACGGAACAAAACCGTTCCGTCTTGCGCGGATTTCCGGAGCTTATTTGTCCTGATAGGCGCCCCCTGAATAGGTGAGCTCGTAACTGTGCGAATAGATTTCGATCAGGTTGCCGAAGGGATCTTCGCAATAGACCATACGGTAGGGTTTTTCGCCCGGATAATAATAGCGGACCGGCATGCGCTGTTTGCCGCCGTTGGCCACGATTTTGGCGGCGAGCCCTTCCAGATCCGGATCCTGAACGCTGAAATGGAAAACACCTGTCTTCCAGTACTCAAAGTTGTTTTCCCGTTTCTCCGCATTTTTGAATTCGAAGATCTCCACTCCGATTTTGTCGCCGGTGGACAGGTGGGCGATTTTGAAGTGCTCCCAGCCGTCGCCAAACACGTCGTCGCACATGACGCCGATGGCGGAGTCGTCGGAAACAATTTCCGTGGGCGGCATGATGACATACCAGCCGAAGGTTTTGGTGTAGAACTCCACCGCCTGATCAAGGTCGGTGACTGAAATGCCGATGTGGGAGAAGGTTCTTGGATAAGTCATGGTTTCACTCCTTGGGGTTGCTGTGTTGGACTGTGCATTGGTTTCGGTTGTTGCGGCCAAACCGGACAGGCATCCTGCCAGGAGCATACATCCGGCAACCGCGCTCGCTTTCGTCTTGTTCATAATAATCTCCTTGGGTTTGATTTAAGAGAACTATATTGGTTCCAAAAAACGGCACAAGTAGGCACTATTCGGGGAGTTGCTCACCTTTTGGTATGCATTGAACAATCATAGGGGTCCGACAGGGGTCGGCCTTCTCGCAATACAGCTGGCCCACCGCAAAGGAGCGTTACGCCCGTGTTGTCGACTACCTCAGCCTCGGCAGAACGACCAACGATCAAAAAGTGAAACTACTGATCAAGGCCATCGATGAACTGAAGCTCAACATCCCCATGAGCATCAAAGAAGCTGGCGTGGATGAAAAAGAGTTCTATACAAACCTCGACCAGCTAGCCGAAAATTCCTTCAACGACCAGTGCACCGGCGCCAACCCGCGCTACCCGCTGATCAACAAACTCAAAGCCATCTACACAGCAGACTTTAAAAGATAAGTAGGCAGCAAATCCCTGGTTTCCAAGGTTTGGAAACTACACTTTCTTGAAGCAGAGGGTGGCGTTGTGTCCACCGAAGCCAAGCGAGTTGCTGAGCGCGACGTTAATTTCCATTTCCCGTTTTTCGTTGGGCACGTAGTCGAGGTCGCACTCGGGATCGGGCGTGGTGTAGTTGATGGTCGGCGGGGCAATGCTGTCGCGAATGGCAAGCGCACAGATGGCCGCTTCGACCCCACCGGCGGCACCCAGCATATGACCGGTCATTCCCTTGGTCGAGCTAATGGCCGTTTTATAGGCCTTCTCTTCGCCAAGTGCCTTTTTGATGGCGAGGGTTTCACAGCTGTCGTTGAGCGGAGTGCTGGTTCCATGAGCGTTGATGTAGTCGACGTCATTGGCGGTGAGGCCCGCATCTTTGATGGCAAGCTTGATGCCGCGGGCGGCCTGGTCGGCTGCGGCATTCGGGGCGGTGATATGATAGGCATCGCCGGTGCGACCGTACCCCGCCAATTCACAATAAATTTTTGCGCCGCGCTTCAACGCATGTTCTTTTTCTTCGAGGATGATCATGCCCGCTCCTTCGGACATGACAAATCCGTCACGATCCAGATCGAACGGACGAGAGGCGCTTTTGGGGTCGTCGTTGCGACGGCTGGTGGCACGCATGGCTGCAAATCCACCAATACCTAGCATGGCGACGGAAGCTTCGGCTCCGCCGGCGACCATCACGTCGGCATCGCCGTACTGGATGATGCGCATGGCTTCACCGATCGAGTGTGTGCCAGACGCACAAGCACTAGTGACGCAGAAATTGGGGCCCTGGAAGCCGTATTTGATGGAGACATACCCCGAGAGAATGTTCGTAATCATCTGCGGAATAAGTTGCGGAGAAATGCGGCGCGGGCCGCCTTTAAACGCTTTGATGCATTGGGTCTGCATATATTGCATGCCGCCGATTCCGGAGCTGGCGATGACCCCAACGCGCTCGAGATCGAGCTCTGCGGAAATCAAACCGGCATCTTCCACAGCCATCATCGCAGCCGCGATACCCCATACAGCAAAAGGATCCATTTTGCGGAGTGCTTTTTTGTCGACGAACCGTTCCACATCGAGGTCGCGGATTTCACCGCCGATGGTGACAGGATACTGTTCGATTTCGTCCCCCATGCCTTTCACCTGTTCAATGCCGCATACTCCGTTTTTGATGTTTTCCCAAAATTTTTCGAGCTCACATGCCACAGGCGTGACGACTCCCAAACCGGTTACAACAACCGTACGACCACTCATAATTCACCTCCGCAAACTGAAATAAAAAAGCCGGAAACCCGATGAAAGGTTTCCGGGCTATCCGTCACAAACGGTCTTTATTCACCAAGACCTTTGGACGTCAGGTAGTCGATGACAGCACCGACAGAAGTCAGCTTTTCAGCATCTTCATCCGGAATTTCAGCACCGAATTCTTCTTCGAAAGCCATAACAAGCTCAACGGTGTCGAGTGAGTCTGCGCCGAGATCTTCGATGAACGAAGCGCCGGGGTTGACCTGATCCGCATTCACACCGAGCTGCTCAACGATGATATCTTTTACTTTATCTGCAAGTGCCATTGTATTTTCTCCTTATTTCGGCTCCTGTTTAGAAAGCCTGTTTTTACCTACATAACCATTCCGCCGCAAGTCGAAATCACCTGTCCGGTGACATAACCTGAGGCGTCCCCTGCCAGGAAAGCGACCACATTGGCCACATCCTCAGGAGTTCCAAACTTGTTTAATGGGATATTTGTGAGCATTTTCTGCTGCACTTCCTCGGAAAGCGCGTCGGTCATCGCAGTGCGAATAAAGCCCGGGGCAACGGCGTTACAACGCACATTGCGGCTGGCGAGCTCGCGGGCGACCGTTTTGCTGAAGGCGATCACGCCGCCCTTGGAGGCGGCGTAGTTGGCCTGGCCGGCGTTGCCGATCAGTCCGATGATCGAGGCAATGTTCACAATGCTGCCGGTGCGCTTTTTCATCATACCGCGCATAGCGGCTTTGGTGAAGAGGAAGACGCCCTTGAGGTTGACGTTGAGAACGGCATCCCAGTCGTCTTCGCTCATACGCATGAGCAGACCATCTTTGGTGATGCCCGCATTGTTGACGAGCACGTCGATCTGTCCGAAATCTTTTTCAACCGCTTTCACGGTTTCATTCACGGCGTCGCCTTTGCTGACGTCGACGCTGTAGCATTCAACGCGACGACCAAGTTCTTTCACTTTGCCGGCGGTTTCTTCGAGCCACTCGGCGTTGAGGTCGCAAAGCGCGAGGTCGGCGCCGTCTGCAGCCAGTTTCAAAGCAATAGCTTGTCCAATGCCGCGGGCCGCTCCGGTAACCAGTGCAATTTTTCCGTCAAACTGTCCCATGAAAATCTCCTTCACGAACATTGTGTTCGTCTTCGTCTACACTTCAAAATCAGAAAGGGCGCCTATGTTAGTGATCGAGACACTCTTGTCAATACGCTTCATCAGGCCGGCGAGCACCTTACCCGGTCCGCACTCAACACCTTCAGTAACACCCTGTGCCGCAAGATACTGCATGCACTCCACCCAGCGAACCGACCCGGTGATTTGAGCAACCATGTTCGCGCGAATGGCCTCCACACTCTCGTGCGGCGCACCGGTGACATTCGAAAGAACTGGAATGACCGGCGCGGAAAATTCGATATCAACAAGCAGCGCAGCCATTTTTTCAGCGGCGGGTTGCATCAGCGGAGAATGGAATGCTCCGGCGACCGGAAGCGGAAGCGCACGTTTGGCTCCAGCGGCCTTGCAGGCTTCGGCGGCTTTTTCGATCGCGTCAGCGGTTCCGGAAAGTACGGTCTGTCCCGGCGAATTGATGTTGGCCAACGTGACGCCGGTTTCGGCGGCGATTTTCTCGAGCGGCTCACCGTCGAGCCCGATCACAGCGAGCATACCGCCGGGGTTGGCATCGCAGGCAGCTTGAATATATTCACCGCGCGCTTTGAGCACCCGCAGAGTGTCTTCAAAGGAGATGACGCCGGCGGCGTAGAGCGCACCCCACTCACCTAGGCTGTGTCCGGCGGCGAAGTCAAAAGTCAATTCGGGTTTTTTGAGTTTCAAAGCTTCGAAGACGGCGGCGCTGACGGTAAAAATGGCGGGCTGAGTGTTGTGCGATTTTTTCAGCTCGTCCTCGGGCCCGTCGAAGCAGATGGCGGCCATATCGTAGCCGAGCACGTCGTTGGCTTTTTCGAAGAGTGCTTTGCACTCAGGAATAGCGTCGGTTAGGTCGCGGCCCATACCGACAAACTGGGAGCCCTGTCCGGGAAAGAGAATGGCTTTTTTCATGATTGGGTCCACTCCACAATATTCGCCCCCCAGGTGAAGCCGCCACCAAAGGCCACCAGCAACATTTTATCGCCCTGCTGCACGGCTCCGGATTTGACGACTTCGTCGATCGCGATCAGCAGCGCGGCGGCCGAGGTGTTGGCATATTTTTCTATATTCATGAACATACGATCCATCACGTCGAGACGCTTGCCGACCGCTTCAATAATGCGGGCATTGGCCTGATGGGCCACAAAACATTTAATATCATCCGAGCTCAGACCGTTGAGTTCGAGCACATCCCGCACAGACTGTGTCATCTGCTTGACGGCGTGCTTATAAACCTCACGACCGGCCATTTTGATGTACTGCTCTTTGCGGTCGAGCATTTCGTGGCTCATCGGGTTGCGTGAGCCGCCGCCGGGCGTCCAGAGCAGATCGGCGAGCGATCCGTCGGAACCGAAGCTTCCTTTCATGATGCCGCGGCCGGTTTCGGATGCCTGCAAAACAACGGCACCGGCGCCGTCGCCGAACAGCACGCAGGTGCCGCGGTCTTCCCAGTCGAGAAAGGTGCTCATTTTCTCGGCACCGATCACCAGTACAGTGTTGACCGCACCACAGGCAATCTGGTTTTTAGCGGTCTCCATCGCATAGAGCGAGCCGGAGCAGGCCGCACCGAGGTCATAGCAGTAGGCATTTTTGGCACCAATTTTATCCTGCACGAAGCAGGCGGTGCTCGGGAAAAACATATCCGGCGAAAGCGTGGCGACAATCAGCAGGTCGACCTCTTCGGCGGTAACTCCGGCGTCGGCCAGCGCGGCTTTGGCAGCTTCAGCGGCCAGATCGGAGGTGGCCTGATCGTCGCGGGCGATGCGCCGTTCGCGCATGCCGGTGCGGCTGTAGATCCATTCATCGTTCGTGTCGACAATCTTCGCGAGATCATCGTTGGTGACCACCCTCTCAGGAAGGTACACACCGGTTCCGACAATAGAAACCGTGCGCAGGCTGTTCGGGGTGTTACTCACCAGCTGATTCTCCGCCGTCAAAAATTATGTTGATTTCCTCTTCAATCAAACAGTTCAGCTTCTGCTCAATCGCCGTGCCCACCACGCGGATGGCGTTATAAACCGCATAGGAGGAAGAAGAACCGTGTCCAATGATGCAGACCCCGTTCACGCCCAGCAGCGGAGCACCGCCATAGGCTTCGGGATCCACTTTTTCCTTAATTTCCGCAAAGGCACCGGAGACTTTCAGGATGCCGGCGCCGAGTTTACGGATCGGGCTACTAGCAAAAGACTGCTTAAACCACTGTCCCATGGCATGCGAAACACTTTCGCTGGTTTTGAGGACAATGTTTCCGATAAAACCATCACAAACCGCCACGTCAACATTCCCTTCAAACAAGTCGTGGCTCTCCACATTGCCGATGAAGTTAAGCGGCGAACTTTCCAAAAGCCGGAACACCTCTTTGGTAAATTTGCTACCTTTAGCATCTTCGCCGCCAATACTCAGCAGACCAATGGTCGGTTTTTCAATATTCAGGATTTTCTGCGCATACACATCGCCCATCGCGGCGAACTCCACCAGCATAGCGGCAGTGCAGTCCGTCGTGGCACCGGCATCGAGCAAAACGAACGGATGGGTAATCGACGGCAAAACGGTGGCGATCGCTGGACGATCGACATTTTCGAGCGTGCGCAGGCGCAAGGTGCAGGCCGCAACGGCGGCCCCGGTGCTGCCGGCGGAAAAGATGGCATCAGCCTCCCCCTCTTTGACGAGGTTGACCGCCTGCATGATGGAGGAATCCTTCTTACGGCGAAGGGCCAGTGCGGGGGCGTCGTCCATCTCAATCACTTGAGACGCATGACGAACCTCAATGCAGTCGGGGATGTCGCCATACAGAGCTAGCTCTGCCCGAACGGCGTTTTCATCGCCGACGAGAAATAGCTTTTCGACCCCAGAAAGACCGCGGGCCGCTTCCACGGCCCCTTTCACGATCTCACGAGGGGCGAAATCACCACCCATGGCATCAATTGCAATACGCATAATCTTAGTCGTCTGAAACGGTGAGCACCTGACGGCCTCTATATTTACCCGTGGTCGGGCAGACGCGATGCGGCAACGACGGAGCACCGCTCTCTGCATCAAAACCTGCTTGAGCAATACGACGCTTCATATTCTGCGCCTTGCGGCTCGCAGTTCTGCTTTTCGATGTCTTCCTTTTTGGAACAGCCATTTTTCTTCTCCTGATCGGACTTAAATTAAAGAAGGGATGCTACCCGTCTCCGGTCCGGTTTTCCATTATAAATTCAAACTGTTTAGGGCGTCCCAAGCCCCGCCTCTTTCCCCTTCCGAACAGCCGCAGGGCCCTTCATTCAGGTCTTTTCCGCACTGAGGGCACAGCCCCTTGCACGATTCATCGCACAGTGGAAAGCGCGGTAAATTCAGGATAATCGCCTCGCGAATGTCCTTCGTCACATCCACTTCCTCCGCCCCTTCAAGGTCGGAGTAGTCGCGGAGGAAACCGGAATCGCTCACGGTTGTCGAGAAAATTTGAGTACATCTTGCGCAGCAGCCTTTCATCTCAGCCGAGAGGCTCCCTCGCACGATTAGCATGCCGTCCACCAGCTGGGCATACAGATCATAGCTCAGCGGGCCCGCCGGATGGAATTCCGCCGACTTCTCCAGCGCCAGAACCTCGGGGGGCTCGCTCCCCTCGAACGTCATTCCCTGCTCCGGAATTTTGTCGAGTTGAATGATCATTTGTCCTGCCCGTTTGATTTTTTCAGCGCCTCGGCAACCACCTCCGGCACGAATGTAGACACATCCCCGCCGAGCGCGGCTACCTGCCGAACATTGGTTGAGCTGAGGAAGCTGTAATCCTGCTTCGGCATCAGAAAAAGTGTTTCGAGATCGGGCGCGAGGCGGCGGTTGGTCAGCGCCATCTGAAACTCATATTCAAAATCGGAAAAGGCGCGCAGGCCTCGAATAATCACGCCAACGCCCTGTTCATGGGCGTAATCGACCAGCAATCCTTTAAAGGGCTCCACAGTCACACCCGGCAAATCAATCATCGATTCCCGCACCAGTTCCACGCGCTCCGCCTGCGTAAACTGGGTGTCTTTACCCGTCACCGCGGCAACCGCCACAATCAGCTCCGGAAAAATCCGCGCCGCGCGCTCCAGCACATCGAGGTGCCCTAGCGTCATCGGATCAAATGTGCCTGCATAAATCGCTTTTTTATTCATGAGTCCGCTCCAGAAAAATTACTTTGGTTGAGCCGTACTTCTTTTCTTTAAGACAACTCCATTCAGGGGGAAGAGTGTAAGAGTCCCGCTTATGCATTTCAAACACCAAAAGCCCCTCCGGAGCCAAGGTGTCGCCGACAGCTTCCAGCAGGCGCGACACATCGACCTCCTCGTACGGCGGATCGGCGAAAATCAAATCAAACCCAACAGAACCCGCGCGGTCACCGCCCGCGCCTACAATGCTTTCTTCTGTAGCCGCGGCCGATGGCCGAGGACAATGCTTCAAATATTCATAAACATCCGCCCGAACCGCCTCCCACGCCCCCAAGCCCGCAGTTGGTTCCAAGGTTTGGAAATTTTTCTCTAGATTTTTCCAATGGTTGGAAACTTTTTCGACGGCGGTCACGTGCGCAGCGCCACGGCTCCAGGCCTCAAGCCCCAGTCCTCCCGAACCGGCAAACAGATCGAGCACCCGCGCTTCCGGCACGTACACAGCAATCGACGAAAAGACCGCTTCGCGCGTCCGCTCGGTCGTCGGACGCACGCCCTCTTTCGGAACGTTGAACGTCCGCCCCTTTAAAATACCGCTGGTTATTCTCATGGCGGCGCATCCTACCTTGTTGTCTGCCCGACGACTAACCGAATTTTTTTATGTTTTTTCGCGGACAGCATGGCAATAATGCGCTTTCTATTATGAAAGAAACACGCAACAGACTGAAAGAGGCCAACCGGATCGTCGTCAAAGTCGGGAGCCGGGTGCTGGTCGACGAAACCGGCAAGCCCGACCACGAGCGAATTCATTCGCTCGTTTCCGGCATCGCCGCCGCGCACGAAGCCGGGCACGAGATGATTCTCGTCTCCTCCGGAGCGATCGCCGCCGGAATTGAAGCGCTCGGGCTCGACACCCGCCCCGACACCCTGCCCGACCTGCAGATGGTCGCCGCCGTCGGACAGACCCGCCTGATGAGCCTCTACAGCCACCTTTTCGAACAGAAGGATATTCTGGTCGGGCAGATTCTGCTCACCGACGACCTGCTCAAAATCGATGAACGCCGCACCAACTCAAAAAATACGCTTCTGAATCTGATCGATCACCGCATCGTGCCCGTCATCAACGAAAACGACACCGTCGCCACCGAAGAGATTACCTTCGGCGACAACGACCTGCTCGCGTCACTCGTCTCGACCCTCATCGGGGCCGACGCATTGGTTCTGCTGACCACCACCGACGGCCTGCACAACGAAAACGGTGAGCGCGTTGCCTTTATTGAAAAAGTGTCCGAAGACATCCTCGCACTCGACAAAGGCGCCAACGGCCCCCTTTCCACCGGCGGGATGAAATCCAAACTGATGGCCGCTGCCAAAGCCGCCGAAGCCGATATTCCCGTCGTCATTGCGGACGGGAAAATCGACGGCATTATTCAGAACATTCTAAACGGCGACGACACCGGTACTTTAATCGTATCTAGATGAAAATTTTCCCCGAATCACACAAATTAACACGAATAAGAAACCTCCCCATTCGAGAATATTCGTGTAAATTCGTGGGCTTAAAAATGAAAAGGGACAGAATATGAACCTGCACGAAGAAATGATTTTAATGGGCGAGAAAGCAGTTGTTGCATCGCGCGAACTGGCCCAGCTGTCCACCAAACGTAAAAACAAGATTCTCGAAGCGATGGCCGACGAGTTGGTTGCGCAGAAAGAGGCCATTCAGGCGGCCAACGCCAAAGACCTCGTCGCCGGAAAAGAGGCGGGGCTCTCGGCCGCCATGCTCGACCGACTTGAACTCACCGACGCCCGCATCGAAGGAATGGTCAAAGGCCTGTCCGATGTCGCCGCGCTCGAAGACCCCGTCGGCACAGAACTGAGCTGTTGGAACCGCCCCAACGGACTGCAGATTAAAAAAATACGTGTTCCGATCGGCGTCATCGCCATCATTTTTGAATCGCGGCCCAATGTAACTGCCGATGCCGCATCGCTCTGCTTTAAAACCTCCAACGCGGTTATCCTGCGCGGCGGCAAAGAAGCCGTGCGCTCCAATCAAGCCATCGCCAGCGCCCTGCGCGAAGGCGGCCTGAAAAAAGGAATGCCCGAAGATGCCATCCAACTAGTGCAACCCGCCGACCGCGACGCCGTGCGCGAACTGGCCCAAATGACCGGCAAGATCGACCTGATTATGCCGCGTGGCGGCGAAGGGCTCATCAAAGCCGTTTCCGAAATGGCCTGGATACCCGTCATCAAACATTATAAAGGCGTTTGCCACACCTATGTCGACGCTTCCGCCGACATTGAGATGGCCATGGCAATCTGCGAAAACGCCAAAGTGCAGCGCCCTGGCGTCTGCAACGCCATGGAAACCCTGCTCGTCCACAAAGAGATCGCCGAAGCCTTCCTGCCCAAAATGATTGCCCGCCTCAAAGAGCTCAACGTGGAACTGCGCGGCGACGAAGCCGTTCAGAAATTTGACAGCGATGTGAAAGTCGCGACGGAAGAGGACTGGACCACCGAGTATCTGGAATTGATTCTTTCCATCCGCGTGGTGGACAGCGTCGATGCGGCCATCGAACACATTAACACCTACGGTTCAAAACACTCCGACGCCATTGTCACCGCCGATTCGGAAAACGAAAAAACCTTCCTCGCGCAGGTCGACTCCTCCTCCGTCTACGTGAACGCCTCAACGCGCTTCACCGACGGCGCGGAATTTGGAATGGGCGCCGAGATCGGCATCAGCACCGACAAATTGCACGCCCGCGGACCCATGGGCCTCGAAGAACTGACGACCTACAAATACGTCATCGAAGGCACCGGCCAAATCCGCCCCTGAATATTTTTGACGGAATAACAGGATCGACACGGATTCTTCAACGTAGACGCGGTGTCCCCACCGCGTTTTCTTTTTTAACTAATGGAACGCGGTGAGGACACCGCGTCTACATTTTTCCATATCTTGGAAGAACAATTTTCAATTGTTGAACTTTTCGGCGTAGTTTTTCCAAACATTAAAAACCCGAATCAAGCTTCGGGGCGCAGTCCATATTTTTCTACCTGCGCTTTTTGGGGCCACCCTGTCCGCGGCCACCTTTGCGGGGATTGTCTTCAAATTTAGCGAAGGGTTTATCGTCAGAGGACGGGCCTTTGCGTTTGGTGCCGCGGGCCGCTTCGGGCCGGGAGTTGCCAGCCATGGCGACGCTGACCTGACGGCCTTCGCAGTCGACATAGCTTTTGGAAAAGCTATCGATGACGGCCTGCGACTCGGTGCGCGGCACCTCGAAGTAGGCCTGCATTTTGACAATATTGATGCGACCGATGTCAATGCTGCTGTCGCGGTCGGCGACATTGACCATCGCCATCAGCTTCTTCGGCGTGAGGCCGTTGATTTTGCCAACGTTCATGCAGAGCTCGACCATGCCGGATGTCATTTGACGCGGCACATGGGCTTCGCGTTTTTCGCGGGCGGATTCGCGAGGGCCGTCCTCACGGCGATCCTCACGGCGCGGGCCGTCCTCACGACGCGGGCGCGGAGCATCATTTCTACGCGGAGCGGAGTCGGCGTTCAGATCGGGAGAATCCCGGTAGTAGAGGAGCATACGATGCAGATCGATGGAGGCGAACCGTTTGATGATCTCTTCTTTCGACAGGTCCTTGAGAATTTCGCACATTTTGTCGATGTGATTATCGATCAAGCCGGGGCCTTCTTCGTAGTCACGCACGCGTTCCGCGAGGCTTCCCAAACGGCTTTCGGCGATATCGGCACCGGTCGGGATCGGGCGCGGTGTGAATTTTCGCCCGAGCGTTTTTTCGAGACGATTGATCTTATGGTGTTCGCGCATGTGGATGATGACAATGGAGGTTCCTTTTTTTCCGGCGCGACCGGTGCGTCCACTGCGATGCGTATAGGCTGCGAGTTCATCGGGCAGCTGAAAGTTGATCACATGCGTCAGATCGTTGACGTCGAGTCCGCGGGCGGCCACGTCGGTCGCCACCAGAATCTGAAGATGACGTTCGCGGAACTTTTTCATCACACTGTCGCGCTGCTGCTGGGAAAGATCGCCGTGGAGCGGTTCAGCATTATATCCATCGCGCCGCAGGTGGTCGGCCACCTGCTGGGTTTCCATCCGCGTGCGACAAAAAACAATTCCATACATGCGGGGATAAAAATCGACGAGGCGACGCAGAGCGCGGTAACGGTCCTTAGCGTGTACTACAACCACTTCGTGGCTGACGTTCTCTGCGCCGACATTCTTGGACCCACAGGTGATCTCGTGCGGATTTTCCATATAGTTGCGGGAGATCCGGGCAACCTCTTTGGGCATGGTAGCGGAAAAAAGAAGGGTCTGCGCCGCATCCGGCACGTCCGACAGAATCGCTTTAATGTCTTCTTCGAAGCCCATGTTGAGCATTTCATCCGCCTCGTCGAGCACGATGTGCT
Organism: uncultured Verrucomicrobiota bacterium; assembly: GCA_964455665.1. Taxonomy (GTDB): domain Bacteria; phylum Verrucomicrobiota; class Kiritimatiellia; order Kiritimatiellales; family Tichowtungiaceae; genus Tichowtungia. The sequence goes on along the minus strand of CAYVYL010000011.1, from coordinate 1,857 downwards.
CAATCTTTGTGAAATCAACGCGCTTGCGGCGCAGGATGTCGAGCATACGACCGGGGGTAGCAACAACAACCTGCACGCCACGCTGGAGTGCATCGAGTTGCTGGCGGATGTCGGAGCCGCCATAAACTGCCAGCACGTTGACTTCCGGCATACGAGTGGCATAGCTTTGCAGATCGCGGGCAATCTGCATACACAGCTCGCGAGTCGGGCAAAGAATCAGCGCCTGCGGCGCACGCTGATTGAGCTTAAGCTGCTCAAGAATCGGCAGGCCGAACGCGGCGGTTTTGCCGGTGCCGGTCTGCGCGAGGGCGACCACATCACGGTCGTTTTCGAGCAGGAACGGAATCACTTCCGCCTGCACAGGTGTGGGAGTTTCAAAGCCAAGCTTGGCAATGCCTTCAAGAAGTTCGGGGCGGAGCCCCAAATCGGAGAATTTCATACTATTAACCCAATGTTGTATTGCAGGAACCCAAGTAACCGATCTCCATCCTGCAACTAAACACCGGGGCCTCAAAATTTGAAGCGGGGCGGAAGATGAAGGCAGACGGATAAAAGATCAATCTAAAACTTGCTGTAAAAAACGGGGCTGACTATATTTTGCGTTTCCGTCGGGGCGGTAGCTCAATTGGTAGAGCGCCACGTTCGCAACGTGGAGGTCGGGAGTTCGATCCTCCTCCGCTCCACCATTTCAACCCAGTCATAACAGCACTTTGCTCAAGGTGCTGTTTTTTTTATCTACCTCACAGGGCCAGACTACGGGGGATACTACGGGTTTGGCCGGTTGATTCGCCCTCTTTGTATGAGGGCGTTGCATATCGAAACATCAAACGGAGGTAGAGCATGGGACTGGAAATTCAAAAGAAAAACAACGGGGCGCTTCGCTCAAAATGGTGGTACGGCCGGTTCGCGGTGAATGGGAAATCGAGCTTCGTGAATCTGGGGATCGAAATTAAAGGCCGCGTTCCCAAGTCCTTGAAAAGGCGCGGCGACGATGCGTTTGAGCATTCTCGGATGAAGGCCCATATCAAGCTAGAAGAACTCCTTGCGGAGTCGAACAGTCGTAAGTCCGCTGAGCATCATCTGGAAAAGCTCTATGAGCTTAAGGGCGGGGAACATCTCACGGAGGTGCCGGTGTCCGAAATCGGCGCGCAATGGCTGTTGATTCCGACCCGGCGGGAACGCACGGCCTCATGGGAGAAAACCCAGGGCTCCACGCTGAAGGCTTTCAGCAGCTATATTCAGACGAACCATTCTGCCGCACAGTACATTTCTCAGGTCACCCCGCAAATGGCTCGCGGTTGGCTGCATAGTCTCGAAGTGAAGAGATACGCACCCGCCACTTACAATGACAAGCTGCACCTGTTGAAGGGCTTCTTTGAGCGGATCGGCCACGAATCGGGAGTGGTGCGAAACCCCTTTGCCGGCTGTCAGACAAAAATTAAAAAGACGATGCACCGTCAGCCGTTCTCGCAGGATGAACTAACGGCGATTTTGAAACACTGCGATGCGATCAGCCGTCCGTTGGTTTTGACGGCGATGTGCACGGCCATGCGACGCGGGGACTGCTGCAAACTGAAATGGGAGTCGGTTGATTTGCAAGGCGGGTTCATCTCCGTGAAAACATCGAAGACCGGCGAGATGGCGGAAATCCCGCTCTTCCCCCGGCTCCGTGATGAACTGGAGCACCTGCCCCGTGTCAGTGAGTATGTTTTCCCCGAGGCCGAAGAGATGTACCGCACCAACATCCACGGGCTGTCGTGGCGGTTTAAACAGGCGCTCAAGGATGCCGAGATTAAGGATACGGTTGTGGATCGGAAAGACTCGCGGCGTCGGGCAAACGTGAAGGATTTTCACTCG
>CAYVYL010000010.1:0-42384 GCA_964455665.1 uncultured Verrucomicrobiota bacterium | reverse complement strand
ACGGCTCGCACTTCGGCTTTTGACGGCAGCGCGAGTGCCTGCGCGACCGCGAAGCTCATCCGCATACCGGAGAACGACCCCGGCCCACGCCCGACCGCGTAGAACGATATATCACTATATGATATATTTACTTTTTCGATCAGGTTTCCCAGGGTTTGGAAAATGGTGTTGTGGCGAACACGTTCTGCGATCCAGCTTTTTTCCGCCAGCAGTTCGCCCTCTTTGATTAGCGCCAAAGAGCCCTGCCGCGATGAACATTCTATACCTAGAGTAATCATTTTTTTATTATTTCGATGGTGCGTACCTGCTCATCCTCGCCTCGCATAAGGCGAATGTGAATGGCATCGGGCGGAATGAGCTCAGCGGCGCGCTCAGCCCATTCAATGATGGTGATGCCATCGGTTTCAAGATATTCGTCGAGGCCGAGGTCGTACGCCTCTTCAGGGCCGCCGAGGCGGTAGAGGTCGATATGATGAAACGGAACGGTTCCCAGATATTCGCTGATAAGGGTGTAGGTCGGGCTACAGACCGGTTCTTTGACGCCGGCGGCCTGCGCGAGCCCCTGCGTGAAGCAGGTTTTGCCCGCGCCGAGGTTGCCGTGCAAAGCAATCACGGCCGGAAGTTCCAAGGTTTGGAAAAATTCGGCCGCAATTTTCCAAGTATTGGAAGGGCTATTCGAAATCCATTTCATAAGGCGAGAGGTTTTATTCAGCGGCCGGGTTAAATGCAACGGCAAAAGTTTTCGGTTCACTGCGGACTTCCATGCCGTCTGCGTAAACCGCGACGGCCTGAATATGGTGCGGACCCTCCCCGATCGTGCGCTCATCGAACACCAGTTCCGATCCGGCGGCAGCACGCGCCAGTTCACGCCCGTTCCAAAGCAGATAAACCTCTTTCGGCTTTTCTTCACCTTTGGCTTCGGCCTGAATCACAATTTGCCCCAGATCCCGATCCGTCATACCGGCGAGCTCAATCGACCGTCCTTTTTTATTGATAAAAACCGGAATGTCTTTAAAGCCGCCGGGCATTACCGGCAGGTTGGCCTGCGCAATCAGACGCACCTCGTGATATCCGTCGCCCATGTCATCAAACGGCAGTTCGATGAGCGAATTGACTTCGCCGTCCTTGAGCCGCCTTCCGTCGAGCAACGCACTGTAAATCGCCGGAATCGAAATCGGAAACTTGGCCTCGGCGACGAATGCGGAGTCGAGATCGCTGGAGATTTGTTTGCTCAAGCCAATGGGTTTAATCTGAACAGGAAGCGTCGCGATTTGCGACAGCGGATCGCCAAGCAGCAGAATCTGCACGGGGCAGGCAACGGATTGATAGAAGCTTTCCATAGCGGTGCAGCCAGCGGCGTAGTGGGCATAGAAGCGGGCGTGCGGGAATTTGACCCACGCATTGTACGGTTCGGTGACCATCCCGGCCGTCACTGTTGCGCCCGCTTCGAGCCATTCGGTGCACTTACTCTGCCGCTTCTGGAATTCGGCCGACCAGCTAGTAAAATGTTCCGCCATGGCTCCCGGCGCGAAGGTTCCGAAATCAGAGGGCTTGACGTTTTCCGCCCCCACCATCACACCCATCAAGTTGGTTTGGGAAGGCATTTGATTGGTGGTAATCACGACGGAACCGCCGCGCTTCGCCAATTCCGTCTGCACATCGGCGAATTGCCACTCGCGCGGGCCGGAGCGTTTTTCGTCGTCCGTTTTCACCAAAAGGATGCGTGGATTTTTTCCGCGCTGTCTGGCGCGGACGCCATCGGCGATGCAGCGAAGCACCGTCTCCATACTGTTCCCTTTTTCACCGATGTAGCCGAGCATCATGGAAGGAAGTGGCATTTTTTTCTTAAGAATCTCGTTGGACACATCAAAGGAGCGCGAGGGAAACTTTGACCCAGTCTGCGGTCCGGGCCCCGCAAAAAGCGGCGAAGAGACCTGCCCTTTTTCCATCTGCTCCAGGTCAGGCACTTCGCCGCGCAGGAAGGTCAGCCCCATAATGGACATCTGCTGACGGTCATTCGGAGAGGTCACAACCCGTATGGGGAAATCGACCGAATAGACCCAGGCCGTGATCTGCTCCGTTAATCCCCGTTTCTCAAGCGTTGTGACGGCGGGGTCATAGATGAGCGTTCTGAATTCTTCCGGCGTGCACTCAAAACGACCGGTATACATCGATTCGGGAAGATCCAGATAAATCAGGTTACATCCAGGCACACCGTGCAACGCGGAAAACACGTTTGCGGCCTTTTTGGAATCCTGTGAGTTTGCATTCACCAGAACGGCTACCCGGTGCGGCATCTGCGCAACGGCCGACCCGGCCAGCAGAAGCAAAAACAGGAATTGTTTGATTTTCATAGCGAAGAGGCTACCTCCTTGACGAAACCCACACAAGGACGGATAATTAGGGTTCATGAGAAGAGGTTTTGTCATTTTTATTCTGATCTGCTCCGCGCTGTCCCTTTCAGCCGACGAGGACGGATTTGCGCGCTATCAAATTATCATCGATAAGCGCCCCTTTGGCGAAGAGCCGCCAGAGACGGAAACCGTGCAAATTTCGTTGAACGAATCCTTTGCGAAAAATCTCCGCCTCTCGATGCTGTACGAGGGTCCCGGCGGCGACTTGCGTGCCGGAATCATCGACGCTTCCCGCAATAAAAGCTACATCCTGAAGGTCGGGGAAATTGAGGACAGCATCGAGCTAGTTGAGGCGGACATCAACGCATCGGAAGCCATGCTCCGCAAAGGAAATGAAGTGGCTCTGTTCAAGCTCAAAACGGACGATAAGCCCACGTTGCTCTCCAAAAAACAGCAAAGTACCCGCCAAAACTCCTACGCGGAACGGCGCAGAGCCCTGCTAAATAAGGTGGCGGCACAGAAAAAGAAGGAAGCGCCAAAAGTGCCGAAGTTCACCGGCGAAGCGCTCCGTAAACATTTGGAAGAAGTTCAGATGGACGCGATTCGTAAGGGACTTCCGCCACTGCCGATGGAATTAACCCCAGAAATGGATGCACAACTCGTCTCCGAGGGCGTTCTCGATCCCCAGTAGACTACTGAAGGTTTTCGATCATCTGCAACACCGTGTCCCCGATCGTTTGCAGGCTTTCGGCGGACAATTTATCCATCGTGTCTTCCGGCGTGTGCCAATAGTCGTTGAGGCCGGGCGCAGAGCCGAAAGCGAAGTCGATTACATCAATCGCCGGTATGCCCGCCAGCAAGAAGGGAACGTGATCGTCGAGGATCGAGCCCTTCCCCAGACTGAACACCGGGCGTTTGCCAACTTCGTGTGCGGCGGAAAACAGCTCTTTTACTAGCTCCCGCGAACTGTTACGCGGCACCGTGACATTTAAATTTTTGTCGCCGATCATATCGAGAATAATCACCGCCTCGACAAGCGACGCGCCGCCCCCCTCAACAATCTGCTGCGCCAGCCGACGGCTTCCGTGCAGTCCGTCGGTCGGTCCGTATTCAGCGCGACACTCTTCCCCGTCAAAAAGGGCAAACAGGAACTCCGTTTCGTGAGGTGCCTGCTCCGAGAGAATCCGTGCCAGCTCGAGCAGTACACCGCTGCTGGATCCGGAATCATTCGCACCCTGAAAGTCCGGCGAAATTTCGGCTTTGGTGTCAAAATGAGATCCGATCACAATCAGACGTTTGGTTTTACCGGGCAGACGCCCCCGCACATTATTGAAAACCAGCTCGCCGGACGGGGTTTGCTCCGAAAACGTGTCGATAGTGGTTTTTAAGCCCAGTGCATTGAGCTTGGCCTCGAGATAAACCGCCGCGCGCCGTGCACCGGCCGTTCCCGCATCTCGCGGACGGATCGCCACCAGCGCCTCCGTCTCCGCAAGCGCTTTCGCGCCGTCAAATGCTGAGGAATCCACCTTCCCGCAACCGGTCAAAAGCAAAACTCCGACCAGTGGGACCCATAGCATGGGGGCGCAGATTTTTTTTTCAATGGTTGGAAAAACCGGCGTTTCCGCGCAAATTTTTTTCCAAACATTGGAACGTTTTTTGAGGGGAGTTCCAGACATTGGAAAATCTCCTACGCCCTTTTAGCGTGCGCGGCTTCCGTGATTTTTTCGATCAGCGTATCCGCCAGCTTGGGGTCCTCCAGGAGCGCTTTGCGCGCGCCTTCGCGGCCCTGCCCAAGCTGCTGGCCCTCAAAGGAGAGCCAAGAACCCTTTTTGTCGATCAGCCCGACGTCAACCCCAGCATCAATGATGGAGCCGGTCCAGGAAATGCCTTCGGCGTAGAGAATATCGAATTCCGCCAGGGTGAACGGCGGCGCCACTTTGTTCTTCACCACTTTTACTTTGGTACGGTTGCCGAACACCGAGCCGTCGGTGTTTTTAAGCTGCCCGATGCGACGAATGTCCAGACGGACAGAGGAGTAGAACTTCAGCGCGCGACCCCCGGGGGTGGTTTCGGGGCTGCCAAACATCACGCCGATCTTTTCGCGAATTTGGTTGGTAAAAATGCAGCAGCAATTCGTGCGGTTAATCGCCGACGTCAGTTTGCGAAGCGCCTGACTCATCAGACGGGCCTGCAGACCAACATGAGACTGTCCCATTACCCCGTCGAGCTCAGCCTGCGGCGCAAGCGCAGCGACGGAGTCGAGCACAACGATGTCCACCGAGCCGCTCTGAATCAACGTTTCACAAATGTTAAGGGCTTCTTCACCAGAGTCGGGCTGAGAAACCAGCAGATTATCGATGTCCACGCCAATTTTTTTGGCATAAGCTGGGTCGAGCGCGTGCTCGGTGTCGATGAAGGCCGCCACGCCGCCCTCTCTCTGAACATTGGCCATAATATGGGAAACCAACGTCGTTTTGCCGGAAGATTCGGGGCCGTAAATTTCAATAACGCGCCCTTTGGGTACGCCGCCAATACCGAGGGCGAGGTCAAGCGTCAATGCGCCCGTAGAAATGTGGGCAATCGTCTTAGGTATTTCCTTTTCACCCAGCCGGACAATCGCTCCGTCGCCATATTGTTGCTTAATCTGTGCGAGTACCGTCTCTAAACTGACGGCACCTGTCTTTTTTTCTTTTTTAGCAGCCATAATAAAAGAGCGTACACCGCCGGAAAAATTGTGCAAGCGCGGAAGCGTTTACCATGCTTTTTTACCGAAAGACTCACCGGAAACAGCGCACGATCTCCCAACTGGCGATGTCGTCCCAACAACCAACGGCGGGGCGAACCAGTGCCAGTTGATCAAAACGGATCATAGACGGCAGGCAGTCTGCCAGCTCTTTGCTCAGGGCTTCGCGCTCAATCCCCAGTGGTTTAAAACGGTACATCAAACTTAAATGCGGACCGATTGCCGGAGCCTGCGCGCCTTCAATCATGCCAGATGCTTCTTTGAACAGGTTTTGCGCGCGCCACAGTTTCAAAAAGAAAAAGGTCGACCAGCTGTTGGCCCAGTCCATGCCGTCGACGAACAACTCAACCGGCAGTTTTGCCGCTAACGGCTCGACCGTCTCAAACAACTCTCTTTCATCCCGCTTCCAGATTCCGGAACAAAGTGTCACATGCGGCACAAAAGACGGGGTGCCGAAACGGATAGACAGCTCACCAATTACCGATTTGAGTTTCTCGCGCAGTTGCGCGCACGGCATAAGCCAAACTGCATAAGGAAACGAATTCATACATTCAATTGTTCAGCCTGCAAAACAAGACGCCTGTGAAATTAGCAATTCTTGGATATCCATGCCGACAATTTCAACTCCATGGGTTCCCATGACATACCTCCTGTTTCCGTTCTGAATCGGCATGCTACAGGCCCTCATAAAGGCAAACAAGTCCGCAGTTTTCTATCCTATTTCATATTGCTTGTGCCCCCGTATGTTTATTACACTTCCGGTATGAGTGAATTAGAAACAATTAACATCGAGCTTCTCATGGAGGCTTCTTGCGACGACCGGGACATTGCCGTTGACTTGGTTCAGCTTTTCTTTGAACTGACAGGGCAGGAGATGGTCGGCCTTAAAGAGGCCGCAGACACAGGCAATACGGAGTCGGTCGTATCCATCTCGCACAAGTGCGCCGGATCAAGCAGCTCCTGCGGACTCCTCGCGCTAGCGAACATGCTGCGCACTATTGAGCTGGACGCAAAACAAAACGGCCTACCGGATGATCTGCAGGACCGCCTGAAAAAAATCGACGAGGAAATGAATGCGGCAAAAGCCGGCCTTGAAGCCCACTTTAACTGCGTGTTTACATTATGAAGAAAAAGGTTCTGCTAGTTGATGACGATCTGTTCGTTACCACGCTCTACAAAACCAAGCTATTGGACGAGGGCTATGAGGTGGAAACCGCCAACTCCGGCGAGGACGCACTGTCCACACTGGAAACGCTGCGTCCCAATGTGATTATCCTCGATCTGAACATGCCCGGAATGAACGGGGTGCAGGTTTTGAGAAAAATCCGCGAACGGGCTGAATTAAAAACCGTGCCGGTGATTATTTTCTCCAACGGCAATGTTCAAAGTCTGCTAGACGACGTCTCTCCTTTGGGCGTCGAAAAGTTTTTTACCAAATCCCAGTGTCCGCCCAGCCGCCTGCTCACCGAAATCGGGAACACATTGAACGCACAGCTCGCGGAGATCACGGAACTCACCGAAACCCAAGCCGGAACCGAAACCGGAGACTCGCTGGAAGCGCAGGTTCAAGACGTCCTAGATACAGCTGGACAAACCTCTCTGCAGGTCGCCGCGGCATCACTCGAACCAGGCAGCCCCGCACGGCCCCTGTCCGCCAGTGCGCACCCCGATGTACAGCGTGTAGCGCTGGCCGGCCTCTACCGCAAAACAAAGCCCGCACTAGAAAAAGCTCTCCTCGGCGAATCTGAATCGCGCATCGCGATTCTCGGAAGAGCCCTGAAACCCCTTTTTGAAGACCTGTACGACCATCCGGAACACATCTCCGAGACTTCCGTACAAACGCTGCTGAAGGCCATCCAAAAGCTGGAGCCGGTCGTCGCGGCACCCGCCATCCCGGTGCAGGATTCCGAGGCCGCCCTCAAGAACATCCTCTCGTCATTTGAGGGATAAGATCTCCATCCGGCCAGCCAGCCGACGCCATCAAAGAGTATCCAGTTCGGCCCAACGGTCGTAGGCGGTTTCAAGATCATGAGGAACGGCTTCGGCGCGTTCGGTAACGGGTTTGATTTCCACCGGATCGCGGCGGTAAAATTCGGGATCATTCAGCGTGTTGTGCAACTCTTCCAACTCCGCTTCGAGCGTCTCAATGAGCTTCGGCAGTTTTTTTAGCTCCTCGCGCTCTTTGTTGGTCAGCTTGCGCGTCCGCGCCTTCTCTGACGTGCCGGAACCTCGCGCGGAGGCAACTGCGGCGGCCCCTTTCTGCCGCGAACTCTGCTCCACCCAGTCGTCGTAGCCGCCGGCATATTCACCGATCTGTCCCTGATTGAAAACGATGGTGGAGGTGACGACGTTATTGAGAAACGCGCGGTCATGGCTGACCAACAAAACGGTTCCCTGATATTCCGAAAGCATTTCTTCGAGCAGATCGAGCGTTTCGACATCGAGGTCGTTGGTCGGCTCGTCGAGCACCAGCACATTGGAAGGCTGCGCGAAGAGCTTGGCGAGCATCAGGCGGTTGCGTTCCCCGCCGGACAGCGAGCCGACCGGCTGATCGGCATCCGCCGGCGAAAAGAGAAAGTTGCGCAGGTAGCCCATCACATGCTGGCGTCCGGTGGGCGTCTGCACATATTCATTGTCGCCGCACAGATTCCACTTCACGCTTTGGGACTCATCGAGCTTTTGGCGATGCTGATCAAAGTAGGCAATTTCAAGGCGCGTGCCGCGAATCACTTCGCCACTGACCGGTTCAAGGCGGCCGAGCAGCGCGTTGAGCAGGGTCGATTTCCCGCAGCCGTTGGGGCCGATGATGCCGATGCGGTCGCCGCGCAGAATTTCGGTCGAAAACTGATGAATGATCTCTTCGCCGTCATAGGCGCAGGAGATTTCTTTGGTGGTGATCACTTTGCGTCCAGTGGTGCCGGCTTCATGCAACTGCAATTTCACAGCACCGGGCCGCTCGCGGCGCTGTGAGCGCTCGCCGCGCATATTTTCGAGCTCACGCACGCGGCCTTCGTTGCGGGTGCGGCGCGCCTTGATGCCTTTGCGAATCCAAACCTCTTCCTGCGCCAGCTTGCGGTCAAATTCCGCCCACTGCCCCTCTTCGGCGGCGAGAAGCGCCTGCCGGCGTTTGAGATAGGTGGGATAATCGCACTCCCAACTGGTCAACTGCCCGCGGTCGAGCTCCACAATGCGGGTCGCCAGTTTTTGCAGAAAGACTCGGTCATGCGTAACAAACAGTACGGTGCCGCGCCAGCGCAGCAGAAAGCTTTCCAGCCATTGGATGGAGTCGATATCGAGATGATTGGTCGGCTCGTCGAGAATCAGCACATCGGGTTCATTGACCAACGCTTTAGCCAACAACGCGCGACGGCGCATCCCGCCAGACAAATCGGAAAACGGCTGTTCCGGATCGAGGTTCATCAACGAGATCACTTTTTCAACTGGATGATCCAGCGCATGCTCGTTGTTCCAATCTTTGGAAACCAGATCGAGCACCGTGCCCTCAATATCCTGCGGAACCGTCTGCTGCAGACGGGCGACGCTCACGCCGCTCTGGCGGATGATCATGCCGTCATCCGGCTCCAACGAACCGTCCACCAACTTCAGCAGGGTCGATTTTCCCTCGCCATTACGGCCGATCAGACAAATCCGCTCGCCCGGCTCAATCTGGAGGGTCACCCCATCGAGGAGCTTCGGTCCGCCGAACGCAATCTGAAGATTCTGTAAACTGAGCAGTGCCATAAGGCGATGGAATGTAGCGGTTCCGGTCCGGGAAACAAGCCAAACTCACCGTGCAGATGAAAGTGGCGGGCGGACAGCAGACGGATAGCCCGGTAGAATTTCGGACAGCGCCTTTTTGATGTTCGCAATCGCAAACGGGCCGCTCGCCCTGGCGTTGACCGCATCCACCGCCGTCTGGTTTTCCGGAGTCTGTGCCTTTTCAATCCGCAGGTACGGCAACGGATCGATATTGGCCGAGGCGCTCACAAAGCCCTTCGCGCCTGCGGCATACGCCTCTGATATTTTGCGGTCGCCGCCGACAAAATAGTTCGACGTCGCCGGGATCAGCGACAAATCGGTCGATGAGTCCTTCATGCCCCAATGCGGAATCTGCTCCAAAAGTTCAAGTGTCAGCGCATTGCCGGTGTGTTTGGGAAAATTATAGAGAATCAGCGGCAAATCGCTTTCAAGCGACAACCGGCTGAACCACTTGACCAGCCCGTCGACGGGCGCGTTCGCAAAATAAAACGGCGGCAGGGACGCGATGAAATCCGCGCCAGCCTCCTGCGCTTTGTGCGCGGCTTCCAAGGTTTGGACCAGGGCCGTGTCACTCAAATGAAAAATCAGGATTCCCTTCCACGCCTCGCGGCTGACGTGCAGTAGCTTCAGCTGCTCCTCCGGTGTCAGCGAAAAAAACTCAGCGGTTGTGCCGTTCACCAGCAGATTGCGCACTCCGCACTCCGCCAGCCAGTCGAGATGCGACAGATAGGCGCCAAAGTCGATAGAATCATCGTCGCCGAACGGGGTTGCGACCGGAACCACCAACCCCTTCAATTGAAAATCAGCTTTATTCATGAGAAAATATGCTAAACTCCTCTGCTTCATGAAGAAACAGGAAAACCAATCAAACTGCCCGCTGTGCGCTCACCTGCCGGAGTGCTTTTGCTCCGACCGCACCCGCGACTATCTGCGTTGCCCGCGCTGCGACCTCGTCTTTGTTCCGGAAAAAGACCGGCTCTCACCGACCGAAGAAAAGGCGCGCTACGACTTTCACCAGAACGACCCGGACGATCCCAGATATCGGAACTTTCTGAACCGGCTTTTCCAACCCTTGGAAGAAAAATTGAACCCCGGCGCGCGCGGGCTCGATTTTGGCTGCGGCCCCGGCCCCACCCTCTCGCTCATGTTCGAGGAAGCGGGCTACGACTGCGCCATTTACGACCTCTACTACGCCGACGATCCCTCCGTCTTCGGCGAACAGTACGACTTTCTCACCTGCTCCGAAACCATGGAGCACATGGTTCGCCCCGGACAGGAGTTCGAACGGTTTATCGAACTGGTCAAGCCCGGCGGCTGGATCGGCATCATGACCCAGTTGCACGACGAAGCCCCCGTGCCCTTCGAGCGCTGGCACTACAAGGACGACGACACCCACATCTGCTTCTTCTCCAAAAAAAGTTTCCAAACCTTGGAAAAAACCTACGGCCTGCGCCTCGAATTCCACTCCGACAGCGTCGTCCTCTTCCAGACGACTGCGTAGCGGCACAGCTTTTCCCAAGATTTGGAAAAATCGATAGAGCCGCATATGCGGAGTAGATGATTGATGGCTCAAAAAAAGACGCCCCGAATTTTTGGGGCGTCTTTCAGGTTTTAGGTTTCAGCCCGTCGAGATTATCCCCACTTGCCTTTGCCCATGTGACCCTGCTGTTCGGTCATGGACAGCTTCATAATCTGCCAAGCCATCGCACGGGATTTGGTGAACACATCCACACAACCCGGATCGAGCTCATCTTTAATGCCAGCATTGCAAGCGGCTTCGAGCTGGCGAGCCAAATCAATCGCGTGCGCATGCAGCGCGTTGGTGTGACGCGAGCGTTCCACCAAAGAGGCTGCTGCTTCGTCGAGCTCTACAAACTGATTCTTCGGCGCTCCGCACTTTGGGCATTTTTCCGGTGCTTCGTCCCCGTCATGAATGTAACCACAGGCTGCACATTTCCATTTCTTCATCGTTGTCTCCTTCGTTTGTTTTAAAACATGACCTATCAACTAACCTTTACTCAGGCCTCCGTCAAGCACTGCTTGCGATATTAGCGAGCTCTGCTTACAATCCAAGCCATGAAGCTTAAAACCTTTATCCAGTGTCTGGAAGAAATCGCCCCGCTCGAGCTGGCGGAAGAATGGGACAACCCCGGTCTATTGATCGAGCCGCTCAAAAGCCGCCAGATCAATAACGTACTACTGACGGTTGACCTCACCGAAGCGGTCGCCCGCGAGGCGGTGCAAAAAAGGGTTGATGCCATTGTTGCCTACCACCCCCTCTTCTTCGGCGGTTTCCAAGCATTGGAAAAATCGAACCCGCAGGCACGCACCGCCATGCGGCTGATTCAAAAAGAGATCGCCGTCTATTCGCCGCACACCGCGCTCGACGCCGCGCCCGGCGGCGTGAACGACTGGCTGGCTGATGCCCTCGGCGACGGCGACCTGTACTGCGCCAAAACCGGCGGCGCGCGCATCGTCGAGCTCGCCACTCCGGTCAAACTTCCAACCCTTGGAAAACGGATCAAGGACAGGCTGAGCCTGAAACAGTTAAAAATAGCCAAAGCGAATGACAAACCGATTAAAACCGTCGCGCTGTGCGCCGGCGCGGGAATCGAGGCGCTGCGCGACATCCAAGCCGACTGCTACCTCACCGGCGAAATGAAACACCACGATATGCTCGGCGCAGTTGAAAACGGAACGTCGGTTATTCTATGCGGCCATACCGAAAGCGAGCGAGGCTATTTAAAAATCCTGCGCCACCTGCTGCTGGCTGAAACCGAAAAAGCGGTTGAGGTACTGATCTCTAAAGCGGATGCCGCACCGCTGAAGGCTCTTTAATGATTCCACTCTACTTTTCTTTGGCTCTCGTTTCCGCCGTTGCCTATAGCTTCGGAGGACTGTTCAGCAAACAGGCGATGACCGGCGGGTGCGGACTCTACCGAGTGACGGCTTTCACCATTTGGGCCTCCGCCCTGCTGCTCTGCCCATTTTTCTTTTTATACGATGATCCGCTTCCGCTGCACCTTTGGTTCCAACCGCTGACCGCCGCAATTTGCTTCAGCTCCGGCTCCATCCTTTTCATGCTGGCGCTACGCACCGGCGACCTGAGCATCGTGGCGCCGGTCTCCGGCATCAAACCGGTGCTCAACGCTCTACTGGTGTCCATTCTGCTCGGCGTCACCGTTCCGGCCACCACCTGGATTGCCTGCGGGCTGACCGCCATCGCTCTAGTCATCTTACGCACGCCCAATTCAACGACCTCACACTCGTTTCGGCGAACGGCCGTCATCGTCCTGCTGGCCGTCTTCAGCTTTGCACTGTGCGACACCTGCTTCCAGCACTGGGCAAAAAACTGGGGCGTTCTGCGGTTTGCCGCTATCACCTTTTCGACCTCGTCTCTTGCTGCGTTCGCACTGATTCCTCTGTTCGATACCCCGTGGAGACAAATGACCCGTCCGGCCAAAAGCCATGTACTGATTGGTTGCGTCTTATGCGCCGTTCCCGCCCTGTGTATGGGGCTGGCTCTGGGCCGCTACGGCCACGCCCCCGAAGTCAACGTCGTCTATAGCACACGCGCCGTCTTCAGCATCATCATCGTCTGGGTTCTAGGCCATCAGATCGGAAGCATTGAACATACCGCCGCAATCGGCGTGTTGCTGCGTCGGCTGGCCGGTGTCGCCGTCCTGATGGGGGCTATCGTGCTGATCCTTTTCGGCAGCTCTTCTTAACCTCGTTGCGCGTTACAAACTGGGAACACGATTGTAATTTGCTCACATCCAAGAAATTCGATAAAACCTCTATATTAACACCCACTTGATAAAGGAGCCCCTCATGAAAAAGCAGCTTCCATCCATCATTCTAGCCGTCGGCGCTATAGGTCTTGCCATCGCTCTCTATTCAGCCAACCAGCAGATTGCACAGCTCGAGCAGCAGATCGCGACTCTCCCGCCCATCTGCGTTGCTGAAACACAGCCCGTCTCGGCCGAGCCCGCTGAACTGATCGAGGTTGTCGAAGCCGCACAAGAAACCCCAGCCGTCACCGCCATGCAGGAATCGGCTCCTGAATCTCTTCCAGAACCTGCGGTTGAGAAAGAAGAATCCGGCGCCCGGCGCATGATGAAGAATCTCGCCAAAATGCTGGATAATCCAGCCATGAATAAAATGATGGAAGCCAGCCAGCGCGGGGTCATCGACGCTATGTATGAAGATTTGGTCAACGACCTCAACCTGACTGGGGAAGAAAAAGACTATTTCATGGAACTACTGATGTTCCGCCAAATGACAAATGTTGATGCCAGCATGAAATTGATGGGCGGCAATCTCTCCGAGGAAGAACGGAAAGGGCTGGAAGAACAGATCAAGGATGCCGGCGAGCTGGTCAAAACCGAAATGAAAACCTTCCTGAACGATGAAGATGATTACAAAGAATTCGAATTTTACGAAAAAACACAAGGCGAACGCATGGTGCTCTCACAAGCAGAGGCTGTGCTCGACGGCACCGATGATGCGTTTTCTGATGAAACCTACCGCGGACTGCTTGAGATGATGCATGCCGAAAAAGAGAACTTCGACTTCAACTCTGATTTTCAGGACGAGACCAACATGGATATGAGCCCAGAGCGTTTTTCGCGGCAGAACCTTGACAGTTTCGGCAACGATATGGACCGACTAACCGAAAATATTTTTTCCGAAGCGCAGGGCATTCTCACGGCGGAGCAATTCACAGCCTTTAAGAAAGCCGTCGCCATGACCACCGACATGCAGAAAACACAAATGGAAATGGCGGCCCAGATGCTCGGCGGCGGCCAGTAGAAAGCGCCCGGATCATCACTGCCTTTGAAGAAGCGAACGATCAGCGCCGGGGCCTCTTTCGGAAATTTATGCTTGCCGAAGGAATAAATGCATGAAAATTGAACCCATTGGAATCATTCACTCCTGCTTCAAGGAAAAGTTCGGCATTCCGCGTCAGTCGGGGCTGGTCAAAAGCGCGGGCGCCACGCTGGAGCTTTTACCGCCTTATAACGTCGAAGATGCGCTGCGTGGTATTGAAGAATTTTCCCATCTCTGGATCGTCTTTGCGTTCCACGAAAGCATCTGCGAAAAATTTCAGCCAACAGTCCGGCCGCCGCGCCTCGGCGGCAACATTCGAAAGGGCGTTTTTGCTACGCGCTCGCCCTTCCGCCCCAATCCGATCGGACTCTCCGTCGTCGAACTCAAGAGCGTCAACGGAACCACGCTCGAGCTGGCGGGCGGCGACTTTCTCGACGGCACACCCGTACTCGACATCAAGCCCTACATTCCCTACGCCGACGCCATCCCCTCCGCGCACGGCGCGTTCGCCAACGAAGCGCCGGAAGCGCCCAACACCGTTGAATTTTCTCCCGAAGCCAACGTCATTTTCCGAACCTTGGAAACTGAAAAACAAAACCTCATCCGCGATGTACTCGCCTACAATCCGCGCCCGGCCTATCAGGCCGACGACCCCGACCGGATCTTCGGCACCACCCTCTTCAACCTCGACGTAAAGTGGAAGCACGACGGCAACACCGTAACCGTCAATTTAATACGTCAAATTTAACTTATGCTATACGGAGCGTTTTATTGCTCAATAAGTCAATTATTGGCGTTTGTGAGCACATTTGAGCTCATTGTCTTTATTATTTTGTGAGCATTAAATTTAACTTTACCCTTGCCTTCCGGTTTAAAAAGGCGACAATTCCCGTATGAAAACTCTGGAAACAGTCAGCAACGAAGCCATCCGGCAGGAACTCGGCAAGCGCCTGCAAGCCGAACGCCTCAACCGGAACATCACACAAGCGGTTCTGGCCGAACGAGCTGGCATCTCCCGCCGCACACTGGTCGGTGCCGAGCGCGGCGAGCCCTTCACCATCGACACCCTGCTCTCCATTCTTCGCGAGCTGGGCTGTCTGGCTCAAATCGACCTGTTCCTGCCGAAACCGGAAATCAGCCCGGTGCAGCTCTCTAAGCTCAAAGGCAAAAAACGCCAACGGGCCGGCAGCAAATTCACCTATCCAAAACCCCGCAGCACCCCATGGGTCTGGAATGAAGAATGAATGAATCCATTACAGCCAATATCACCCTCTGGGGAAACACCATCGGATCCGCCGCATGGGATGCCGGCCATCAACTGGCGCGGTTTGAGTATGCGCCGGACTTCCTCGACAGCGGCATCGAACTGGCCCCCCTGGCCATGCCGTTGAGCAATCAGGTCTACTCCTTTCCCGAGCTGGCGCGTGAGTCGTTCCACGGACTGCCCGGCATGCTAGCCGACTGCCTACCCGACCGCTTCGGAAACCTGCTGATCGACGAATGGCTGGTTCGCACCGGCCGCACGGCCGCCGACTTCACCCCGATTGACCGCCTCTGCTATCTCGGCCGCCGCGGCATGGGCGCTCTCGAATTCCGCCCCGCCCTGCGCGACCGCCAAAGCGGCTCGGTGCCGGTTGACGTGGCGGAGCTGGTGGATCTTGCCAACACCGCGCTGGCAGAAAAGGAAATGCTCTCAACGCAGATCCGCGGAAGAAACGAAGAGGATCTGGAAGCCATGCGCGACATCTTGCGCGTCGGAACCTCGGCGGGCGGCGCCCGCGCCAAAGCCGTCATCGCCTGGAACGAAAAATCCGGAGAGGTCCGCTCCGGACAGGTCAAAGCCCCGCCCGGCTTCGGCTACTGGCTGATCAAATTCGACGGCGTTGCCGGTAACCGCGATAAAGAACTCAACGACCCGCAGGGCTTCGGGGGAATTGAATACGCCTACCACCGCATGGCGTTAGCCGCCGGGCTCGAAATGAGCGATTGCCGTCTGTTCGAAGAAAACGGACGCAGCCACTTTATGACCCGCCGCTTCGACCGCACCGCGGAAGGGAAAAAGATTTTCATGCAGTCGCTCTGCGGCATCGCCCACATGGATTTCAATCAGGCGGGTGCCTACGGCTACGAACAGGCGATGGATGTCGCGCAGCGACTTGGCCTCGGCGAGGATGCGCTTGAACAGCTTTTCAGGCGCATGATCTTCAACGTCATGGCACGCAACCAGGACGATCATACCAAAAATATCGCCTTCTTGATGGACAAGCGAGGCGAATGGCGGCTCGCCCCCGCCTACGACATCATCTACTGCTACAACCCCGACGGTGCATGGACGCGCCGCCACCAGATGAGCGTCAACGGCAAGCACGACCACTTTGAGCGGGCCGATTTTGATGCCGTCGCCAAGCGTTTCAGCATCCTCAAAAAAAGCGGCGTCGATCAAGTGCTCGAACAAACCGCCGCCGCCCTCGCCCGCTGGCCAGACTTCGCGGCCGATGCCGGCGTGCCGGAAACAACCACGCACCAAATCGCCAGCCACCACCGGCATATCTGATTTTTCCAATCTTTGGAAGCAACGACGTTGTGGCAACCTGATTTTTCCGAAGGTTGGAAACTTATAGCCTTGGTGTCTTCGTGGCTGAGTTTTCTTGGAACTTCCGGCAAAATCCGTAGTCTGTTGCGGTTTACGAGGAATGAATTATGAACGAAAAATATCCCTTTTCAGAAATTGAACCGAAGTGGCAGAAGAGCTGGGCCGAGTCCGGCCTGTTCAAAACCGATCTGTCGGATACGGCGAATAAATACTACTGCCTGATGATGTTCCCCTATCCGTCCGGCAAACTGCACGTCGGCCATGGCCGAAACTACATCATCGGCGACGCCGTCGTGCGCTACAAAAAAATGCGCGGCCACAACGTGCTTTCACCGATGGGCTGGGATGCGTTCGGCCTGCCCGCCGAAAACGCCGCGATCAAAACCGGCACCCCGCCGCGCGAAAGCACACTGGCCAACATTGCCGTGATGAAAGAACAGCTCGCCGCCTGGGGCTGCTGCTACGACTGGGACAAGGAAGTCGCCTCCTGCGAGCCGGAATATTACAAGTGGACGCAGTGGCTTTTCATCCAGATGTTCAACCGCGGACTGGCCTATAAAAAGAAAAGCAACGTCAACTGGTGCCCGAGCTGCGCGACCGTGCTCGCCAACGAGCAAGTGGTCGACGGCCTCTGCGACCGTTGCGAATCCACCGTGATTCAGAAAGCGCTCGAACAGTGGTTCTTTAAAATCACCGACTACGCCCAGCGCCTGCTCGACGATCTCGACACCCTCGACGGCTGGCCCGAGCGCGTAAAAACCATGCAGCGCAACTGGATCGGCCGCTCCGAAGGAACCGAAATCGATTTCCCGCTCGTCGCCCGCGAAGACAACGTGGAAGACAGCAAAAACATCGTCCCCTGCTTCACCACCCGCGTCGACACTATCTACGGTTGCACCTACATGTCGCTGGCTCCGGAATATCCGCAACTGCGCGAACTGGTCGCCGGCCTCCCGCAAGAAGCCGACGTGCTCCAGTTTATCACCGACAGCGCGAAGCTCACCAATATAGACCGCGAGTCCGACTCGATTGAGAAAAAAGGAATCTTCACCGGTCGAATGGTCGTCAACCCCTACACCGGCGAAACGGTTCCGCTCTGGGTCGGCGACTACGTTCTAATGTACGGCACCGGCGCCGTGATGGCTGTGCCCGCGCACGATACCCGCGACTGGGCTTTTGCGAAAAAGTACGACCTGCCGATCAAACTCTCCATTCAGAACCCGGAAAAATCTCTGGTGCTCGACGAGATGACCGATGCCTATACCGGAGACGGCCCCTGCTGCAACTCCGGTGACTTCGACGGCATGCCCAACCGCGATGCCATCCCCGCGATGGTCAAGTTTGCCGAAGAAGGCGACTTCGGAAAAGGCACCATCAACTTCCGCCTGCGCGACTGGCTGATTTCCCGCCAGCGCTATTGGGGGGCGCCGATCCCGATCGTCTACTGCGACCGCTGCGGCATGGTCCCCGTCGAAGACGAAGACCTGCCGGTAAAACTTCCGGAGGACGTCGAGTTCACCCCGACCGGCGAATCGCCGCTGGCCGCCAGCGACGAGTTCATGAACTGCCCTTGCCCAAAATGCGGCGAACCCGCCCGTCGTGAGTCCGACACCATGGACACCTTCGTCGACTCCAGCTGGTACTTTCTGCGCTACCTCAGCGCACAGGACAGCACACAAGCCATCGACAGCGAAACCGCCAATAACTGGATGCCGGTCGACCAATACATCGGCGGCATCGAGCACGCGATTTTGCATCTGCTCTACGCCCGCTTCTTCACCAAGGTCGTCAGCGACCTCGGCCTGATCGACTTCAACGAGCCGTTCGCCAAGCTTTTCACGCAGGGAATGATCTGCAAAAAAGGGCCGGATGGAAATCTCCACAAAATGAGCAAATCCAAAGGCAACGTCGTCAGCCCCAACGAGCTGATCGAAAACTACGGCGCCGACACCGTCCGCCTCTATACCCTCTTCATCGGCCCGCCCGAAAAAGAGGCTGAGTGGAACGACACCGCGGTCGAGGGCTCCTACCGATTCCTTAAACGCATCTGGACCCGCGTCTGGCAGCACCAGCATCTGCTGGTTTCCAGTAAGGGCGCACAGCCGAATATGGAACACATGGAAAAGCCGGAGCGCGACCTGTTCCGCAAAGTGCATGAGTCCGTTCAGAAAATTACGCACGACCTCGACGGGGCATTCCACTTCCACACCGCCATCTCCTCCATCATGGAGCTGATGAATGCGGTCGATGCGGTGAAAGTGTCTGATGACTCCTCCGATCAAGTGAAAGCGGTCTTCCGCGACGCCATGGAAAAAGTGGTTCTGTTGATTTCGCCCTTCGCGCCGCACATCGCCGAAGAGCTATGGGTCGAACTCGGCTACGAAGGCGGCGTCCTCGCCGCCGACTGGCCGGAAGTGATCGAAGCCGCGCTGCACCGCGATGAAGTTCAGATGGCCCTGCAAGTGAACGGCAAAGTCCGCGGACAGCTACAGGTTCCGACCAGCGCATCCAAAGACGACATCGAAGCACTCGCCATGAAGGACGAAGCCGTCCTCAAATGGACCGAAGGCAAAACCATCCGCAAAGTCATCGTCGTCCCGGGACGGCTCGTGAATATTGCAGTGAGTTAAGAGCCTCTCGCAAAGCCGCTAAGACCCAAAGGCCCCGCTCGCTTGTCCGCCATAGCCTTGGCGTAGGCGGAAGCGGGGCTTTTTATTAACCACTAATCCAGAAAAAGCGAAGGCCGCCTTGCGGGCGGCCTTTCGGTTTCAGACTAAACTTTTGAGGTTAACGATTCGCCCGACGGCGAGCGCGGTGAGCCGCTATGCCGATGCCCGCGCCGAACATCAGCATCATGGCGCTGGCCGGTTCGGGAACGGCGACGGCGGTGAAGGTTGTAACTCCGGACGTACCGGTAATCACCAAGTCTCCCTGATCGGTGCTAAAAGATGCAACCGGACCATGATTGATATCGTAAGAAAACAAGACCTGCCCGTTCTCTTCCTCAAGTAGTGCCCCCGTCCCCGTTAAGGTGCAGGGCGCTGAAAGGTCATAGATCGGAGCCAGCGGCACCGCAACCGCCAAAATATATTCGAACCCTTCATCGCTGCATGGATGTACAAAACCTACCATACCAAGTGATACGTAAGGAAAACAATCGACAGACCAGACGCCGCAAGGTTGAGTCAGTCCCGGAACGATCTCTCCGTTAAATGTAGCCAGATTCAGACCGTCAATTTGAATGGTCAGGGTGTCGGGAAGCAAATAACCGTAATCTACGTTTGTCCCATCCATAATATTCGTGGTGTCGGCGGTTGTGGTTAATGTGACGAAGGCGTCGGCAAAGTCCGTTCCGTCCAGAGAGCCGGACAGGTGACTCGTCATGGTGTAAACAACCGGATCAGCCGAGACCTGAAAGACCGCGCCCAGCAGCGCCAGCCCGCAAATGAGTTTAATACTGCTTTTCTTCATCATCCTGTCTCTCATCTTTGCTTGATCAATCGACCCAAAACCCTTACGCCTTTAAATACGTATATTATTGCCCATATTTTAGCCAAAGCCACACAATTAGCGAATCAGCACCGCATTTTCTTCATAAAGAACCGCTCTGACAGCACTGAAGTCAATCCTATCTTTTAACCTTTTACGATCTTTCGCGGGATAGAGCAACATTCTTTCTGTAATTTCGTTTAGGCGCATCAGTCAGTCTTCAGTTTCAAGTATGCCTTTTCGGCAGATTCCCATTCTTCACTTACCTCCATCAAGATTGCACTCACACAAAGGGGTCACCCATTAGAGGTTCCGGTCACCCATTAGAGGTTCCGGTCAAACACAAAAAACCCTTCCATAGCCGTTTCTCAACGGCCCGCTGATTTTCTTTTTGTTGATCGGTTAGAGAGGAAAACATTGTTTCCGTGCAGGTCTGCACCTGCGTATAATTCATTTGCTTTGGTCATCTGCATTTTGGGTACTCCTTTCGTTTGTTGTTACTCGAAAGAGTACTTTGCATTTGACCGAAGCCTATTTCAAAGAACCTCTATATGGTTATCAGTCCGCCTAATTCGTCATTTTACAATGTCTGGGGGAATCTGCGCCCATCTGCGTAATCTGCGGTTAAAAATCTTCCGATGTTTGGAACCCGGTGCGGAGCGCGGCGGCCTCGGAGAGGCTTGCCCTACCCATATTTTCCAATGTCTGAAACTTTCGCGCTCATTCGCGTATTTCGCGGTCAAAAATCTTCCGAGATCTGGAGCCCGGTGCGGAGCACGGCGGCCTCGGAGAGGCCTGACCTACCCATATTTTCCAATGTCTGGAACTTTCGCGCTCATCTGTAGTTGAAGTTTTCCATCCGCCTTCACCAAGGGTTTCGGCGGTCACGAAGTTCGAATCGCGCCGTCCGCGAACTGATTTTCCCCTGAATACCGACACTTTCTGCCTCTTCAGCACCCAATACAGAGCCAAACCTTCCACTTGACATTCATCACTGATCATCCTATTTTTCTACGCTTTTTCTGTTCTATATGTTACCGTGTTGGAGCTTTGAGATTTATGAGCGGTGTGAAGGGTTGTTTTATGAAAAAATTATTTGTCATTATAGCGGCGGTCCTCTTTGCGACGGTAGGATACTCGCAGTCAGTGGATTTCAATCAGTTGAAAGACGATGGAGCATCGTTTGAAACATGGTACGATGCGTATGGAAATGGAACCATGGTAGATCATGGAGCGGACTTGGATACGTATATCGGCGGCATCTCCATCAATTATGTAACTGTAGATGCGGTTCGAACACACCTTGATGAGGATATTATCACTTTCTGCGGGGAAATCTACACAGACTGGACTTGGGAATATGATTATACCGGTATCTATGAAATCAATGATCAAGTGGCGGTTGACCGCCAAATTGGAATTCTATTTGATTTATTTCACCTAGGTTCTCTGCTTTCCGACTGGGAGAATGGGGCAACAGTAGAAGGAACTGCATATACAAAAGAAGACTATTATATCTCGTTTCAGCTAGCGATATGGGAAATAAATTTTGAGGATGACAACAGTCTCACAGACAACACCGGAGATTTTTATTACAGCGATGGGCTTGTTTCTGACGATATGATTCTAGGTGACTATATGCTTGAGCAGGTTCAAGCCTCATATGATAACGGAGATGATTATAGTTCAGAAGTATTCCGGGTGACTGGTTTGGTTGCAGGGGGCCTGCCCAATCAGGATCTGCTTGTAACTAGTAATGTCCCGATCCCGGAACCGCTTACACTAGGCCTGTTCGGCTGGGTTGGTTTTGTAGGTCTTTGGATTCGTAAAAGATTTTCTGATTAAATCCTAATACACGGAAGTACTGTAGGGCGGGGTTCGAGACCCCGCCTTTTTCTTTTCCACAGCCGGGGATATTTAACCGCGGATGGACACGGATTAACGTTATTACCTCGAGACTTCGGGGCGGATATTTACAATAGTTGGAACCCCCTCTGCGTGCTCTGCGACGTTGCGTGGAAAATCTTCCATCCGCCTCCGTACAACTACGGCGTAACATGATGGTTGGAAAACGCAGGCGCCTCTATGCAATAGAGCTTCAGACAATACGGCAGGAGAACTCCAGTTCGGGGAGATTGATCTGCATGAGCTGCACGTTAACTTCATCATCCAGTTGATGGTCAGCCATCCGGCGGATTTTTACGTCGATGCCAAGCTCCGGAATCATCACGACGCCCCGGTCGTCGCGTTTGTCGACGACGACCCCGCGATAGATGTTCTCCGAGTGCTGCTGCATGTACAAGAGCGTCCAATGCCGGTTGCTGAGGCGTTCCGCCATCGCAGTGTTACCGCCGCCGAGTTCGGCTTCTGCCGTTCGTGCCAGCATATCCGCTTCGCTGATTAGGGCGTCTCCACGGATAAATGCGCGCAATTGCTGATGAACCAGCAGGTCTGAATAACGACGCAACGGGCTGGTGACCCGGGTATAGCGTTCGAGCCCAAGCCCGGCATGCAGGTCCGGTTCTAGGTGCAGCCCGGACCGTTTGAACTTTTTGCGATAGGCAAACATCTCCGCCATCGTCTCGGGGGTGGACGGCTCGTCCGGCGGCGGCTGGCATGCGAAGGGCGCCGGAATTTCATTTTGAATCAAAAAATCGGCGATGGCTTCGCCGGCCATTAGCATGGCATCGGTGACCATGTCCCGACTTTTTAAACGGGGAAGATCGCTGATCTCGACGGTGTAGCCCGACGGGGTTTTGATGTTCAGTTCATGCTGGGCGGACAGGTTATAGAGCTCCCCGTCGACGGTGGTCTTCAGTTTGACCTCCGGCAGGTCGATTTGTGCCGCACCCTGCGCGATCCGGCGCTTCCGGAACGAGGCTGTGATGACGCTTAGTTCCTTAAACGGGGATGAGTCCATCTGCTGATCCGCGACTGAATAACTAAGTCGTTGAACCTTGACCCAACTCGGGGTGACTTTTAAACAGGTTGCGGCGCCGTCGTCGTCCACACCGATTTGAAAAGAGAGTGCCGGAGACGTTTCTTGTAATCCCAGCCCGAGGATGGATGTGACTGCCTGTGGCAGCATATGGATGACAATTTCCGGCAAATAGAGATTTGCGCCGCGGGCTCTGGCTTCCTGATCGAGCGGCGAGTCCGCTGTGATCAGTGCGGCCGCATCGGCAACATGGATCCAGATGGTTTCCCCATCAAGACTGATTGCATCGTCCGGATCGCTGCAATTGTCATCGTCAATCGCAAAGGTTTCCAACGCCGTCAGATCCTCACGCTCTTCATCCGGCAGCTCAGGCACCTCTAGTTCTGGCTGAGTGGTCGCACAGTCGAACCGGGCCGGGTACGGGTTCACGGTGTCATCCCACACGCCCAGCTCGAGCAACATCCGGTGCGCCTTTTCTGGGAGCACCTCAATGCCGAGCGCCTTTAAGGTGCGGTTGGTTACCGCTTTGCGATATGCCAGACGCTGAACGTCGCTCAGATGGCTGAAGTCTTCCGGTTGAACCGAATGGTCTCGGACCCGTTGCAGGTATTCCTGCCAGCGCTCCGCCTCCTGCTCTTTCTCGCGCTGCTTCATCAAAATCGCATCCACTTCGCCCTTCGTCCGGGCGGCGATTTGATCCATCGGCCCGATGAAGTGGGTTTGTTGCTGAAGGATCAGCCAGGCATGCCAGACGGAACACGGCGTATTCTCTCCGTAGATGAATTCTGCCAACTCGGTCAGTTCAACCGTTTCTCCCTGCAGCAACTCCCACGCTTCGTCCAGATTCCCTTGAGGAGCTTGGTCTAATTCATGGAGGGACTTCAGTGGCCCCGGATGGAGCAGCTGAATGTCTTTAGGCCGGACGTTTACCGTTTTCCCATCGGCGAGCTGAATGGATATTTTATCGGCGACGTGGTCGATAATGGCCGGAGCGGTTTTATATAAAACTAAATTGTGCACACTGAAATTCTGCGACATGGCCTATCCTTTTTCTTTGGGAAATTGTTGTTTCAAAGGCGTTCAGCCTGAAAAGAGGAGCATAGCCGTTGCGATTCCCCTCGGCAACACCAGAGAGAACTCACCCCGCAAATCGGAGCTGAAAACGACAGGACAAAGGGGTCCATCCTATAAATTAATGTTTTCCAATGTTTTGGAAATTTCGTCCGTGTTCTTCTCTTCGGTTTCGTCAAAGAGGTTTCCAAGGGTTGTGATGGATTGATTCGTCCTCCAGCGGGAAAAGGTTTGAAGTGTGCCGCCCCGTTTAGCGAGATAGGCCCCGACTGGGTTGGTGGTCATTTCAAAATCTGCTTCATGAATGGTGCGCTCAACAAACCCCTCTAGCGGGCCGGCGCTGCCGTGTACATAGTTATCGCGATCCGGAAATTCTACCGGAATCTCGCTATAGAGTTTGCCACGTAAACTTTCAGGGTCGGCCGCGCTAGCATTCGTCTTTCCCAACACATTCTGGCGAAACGTACGCCATGAAATCTGCGAGGCATCGAATTCGACCACATGATAATAGAGCACGGTTTCGGGATGATAGAAAATCGCCTCCATCGAAGGATAAAAGGCATTGATGGCGTACCGATTCAACTCTTCGATAAATCCCATAATCAATCCGTCCTGCAACTTGACCGTTTGATCGTTGGCGCACAGAGCTCTCCAATAGTTGAAGAGTTGATGTGCATCCAAATCGGATCGCGCCAGAAGCTGGGGCATCGGCACGATGCGCCCAGCAGCGACCTCCTCTTGCCACGTTCTGCCAAAGAAGGCCTCAAACCGTTCTTTTGCAACGGACTCCACTTGAACTTTTTCAGCACAGGCCGCCGCGCTGTACATCAGATAATGTTGCTTGATGATTTCATGCGCTTTCAAATCGGCACCGGTCACCTTTTTACTGACGACAAACCGAAATCCTTTTTCTTCAAAAAAACGCCGCGTCCGTTGATTGAGTTCTTCCGGAGAAAGGTCTGCCCGCAAATGATGAACCGGCTTCGTAAAAAGGACTGCTTGATTGACTGACATGAGGCTAATCATAGATCAGCGGCCCACCTTTTCCAAGTTTTCCACTGTCTGAAGAACAGGGGTCCGCCCGTTATTTCGGCACCTCGACCTCGCGGGTGGCCTTGATCTTGTCGGTGATCGCGCTGGTTTTCTCAATCGGCGAGCGAAGCCGGGCGGTAATCTCTTTTCCGGTCTGCTCGCCCGATTTCGTCTGGTCGGAGCACCCGTAGCACAACACCGCCATCATCATCAATAGATATTTCATTCCCGACTCCTTTTTCCAATGCCTAGAAGTTTTTATACCGGAAATTTCCAACCATTGGAAGCCGACTATCTGTCCGCCATAACCTTGGCGACGGCAACGAACGAAGAGAGTGGCAATGTCTGGAAAAATGCGTATGCTTTCCGTTTTTATTAAGGAGCACTATGAGCAAACAGCCGCGCAAAGAAGAAAACCCGCTGGTCAGCATCATGCTGAACGTGGTGATTCCCGTCATTATTCTCACCTGCCTGAGCAAGGAAAAGTATCTCGGCCCGCTGTGGGGGCTAATTACGGCGCTCATTCTACCAATCGGTTACGGACTGCACACACTGATCAAAGAGCGCCGCGCGGATTTTATTTCAATCATCGGTATCGTGAGTGTTCTGCTGACCGGCGTGATCGGCATTCTCCAACTTGCGCCAATATGGCTGGCCGTTAAAGAAGCGGCTATTCCGCTGATCATCGGACTGGTCATCATCATCTCTCTCTGGACTCCCATTCCGCTGATTAAAAAAATTATGATGAGCGAGAAGATTTTCAACGTGGATCTGCTTCACGAAAAACTGCGCGAAAAGGGAACCGAAGCGAAGTTTGAAAAACGGTTGGTCGGACTGACTTGGGGTTTGGCCTCGTCGTTCTTTCTCTCCTCCGCACTGAACTACGGCTTGGCAAGATTCATCGTAAAAACCGATCCCCACATCGATCTCGAGGCCTACACTGCCGAAATCGGTAAAATGACCGGCTGGAGCTATGTTGTGGTGATGCTGCCGTGTATGGCGGTGATGATTCTGGTGCTGCTTGCGCTGATCAAAACGCTGACGCACCTGACCGATCTAAAAATGGATGACCTACTCGCCGAACATCTTCAAGAAGAGACGAAGAACGCCGAAACGTCAGAAAGTCAAAAAGTCGAAAGTCAGGAATCAGAACTACCCTGACCCCTGACCTTCGACTTTGGACCTTTAGACCGTTGACTGCGGCGAAGCCGCTTTAGACGATAATGCCGCCGTTATCTTTTTTGAGGTCGTCAGGTGTAACAATCTTGCTGGCCTGCTCGCGTTGCATGGCCTGCGCTTCCTCAACCATGCGGGTCATCGCATCTTCCATCGCCTGCGGGAATCCGTTCACGGCTTCTTCAAAAGTACTGGCCTCGATTACACCCTGAATCGGAACTGGGCCATGCGGGCTCATCACCTGCGTGTGGCCACTGAAGACCGCCGGACGGGATTCATCTTCGGATCCGTCGAGTTTGATCGGAACCAGCTTACGGATCCCACCGATTTTTAGATCGGTGTAGGCCTCTTCGCGATAAAGATTGGCCGCATCCATTTTAACATCGCTGATTTTTTCGGGTTGGTCGCTCATACGTTTTTCCTTTCGTAAAAAGAGCCGCTGATCGCGGCAATTATCAATTAACGGTTATTGGTTAAACGTGCAATACACACAAAATCAGAAGGCCTTCCGCCGGATAACTGAAAACGGATAACCAATAACTAATCGCCGATTAAGCCACAGACCCCCACCGGGTGAAACCCCCTTTTTAGGTTTTATTTCCTTCAAAAAGCTCTCTATTGTGCCCTCAGCGAACAAGGAGTGCAGAAATGACAAAAAATGAAGGCGGAACGGTCGACAAAATTAAAACCTTTTTCTCCCACGACCTGTGGAATCTTGAACCCTCCTCCCTGACCAAGGCACGCGCCGCCGGCCTGAAATTCCTGCGAGTCTGCATGCTCGTCGTCAAAGGCTTCAAAGAGGACAAGTGCCCGCTGCACGCCTCCGCCCTCACTTTTATCTCCGTCATGGCGCTCGTCCCCTTCCTCGTCATTCTCTTTTCTATTGCCAAAGGGTTCGGCGTGGATAAAGCGAGCGAGATGCTCATCGAAAAAACCGCTGAAATGCCCGAGGCAATGCAACATGCCATCACCAACATCATCAGCACGGTTGAATCCGCCAGTGCCGGAGCGATGGGAGGAATCGGGGGGCTTCTCTTTCTGTGGGTCGCCATCAAAATGCTCAGTAGTATCGAAGAAACCTTCAATCTGGTCTGGGGGGTCAAAATTCCACGCACCCTGATCGAAAAGATCCGCAACTATATCGTCATCATGGTCGTGGCTCCGATTCTCATCATTGTCTCCAATGCCGGACAACCCGTCATTATGGGATTTGCCAGTCGCCTCGAATGGATGGGCCCTCTTCTGCAAATTGCTCTGCAGCTGATTCCGGTACTGGTGATGGCCTTGTCCTTCAGCGTAGTATATATCTTCCTGCCCAACACCAAGGTGAAGTTCTCCGCCGCCTTCACCGGCGCACTCGTCGCCGCACTGCTCACAATGGCGTTCCAGTTTGCCATCATCAAACTGGGAGTCGGGGTCAGCAAATACAACAAAATCTATGGTGCACTGGCCGCCATCCCCATCTTCCTCTTCTGGGTGCAAACCAGCTGGATGATTCTGCTGATGGGCGCCGAAGTCGCTTTCTCCGTTCAAAATGCCGGCACCTATGCCCGCGAACGGCTCGCCGTCACCCCCAGCGCCAGCGCACGACTCTGCCTGGCCATCGCCCTCATGAAGAACATTACCGAAAAATTTGAGTCCCCCGAACCGCCATTCGACACCGTCGCCCACGGCATTGCCAACCGCATCCCGATCCGGCTGATCAACGATGTCATCAATACGCTAGCGAAGGCGGGGCTCGTTGCGGAATCGGCCGAGCACCCCGGCTGCTACACCCTACTACGCGATCCCCTCAACATTTCCGCCCGCGACATCGCCGACGCCATCCTAGACGACGGCACCGCGCCCGCAACACTCGGTCTCGCCGCGGATTTTCCAATGTTTGGAAAAATCACCGACGAAAGCTTCCAGGCCTTGGAAAAACAGGT
Organism: uncultured Verrucomicrobiota bacterium; assembly: GCA_964455665.1. Lineage (GTDB taxonomy): Bacteria > Verrucomicrobiota > Kiritimatiellia > Kiritimatiellales > Tichowtungiaceae > Tichowtungia. The sequence continues at coordinate 14,471 of CAYVYL010000010.1, read as the reverse complement.
GCTTAAAAACTTTTGAGCGCAGCCTTCTTTTCCAAACATTGGAACCTGCGCGCTCAACGAACCGCCAGAGACAACAGCGTCCGACCCAGCGCATTTCCTGCACCCCCAATGCGGTACACATGGTTTTCATTCTTTACATAACCTCGGCGCATCAGCTTATCCAGATGGCGGCAGAATGCCGAAGGCGACATGCCCGTTGAATCCCGAAGCGCCCGCGCAGATAAAGATCGCCCGCGCAAAGCTCGGACTATTTCAATCCGGCGCTCGTGCGTAAAAGCTGTCGCATGACGAATTAGCGTTTTAAAAAACACCCCCCGCTCATGACAACTACGCAATGCCTCTAAAACCTCCGGAGCGTACTTCACCGCGCTATTCGCTTCTGAGCGATACAACACCTCCATCTTCTCACGCCTGAATACAACCAACCCGCACTCGCACAGCAACTTAAGCTGAAAACTCGTGTTCGATGAGGACCCCCCTGTCAATCGACAGACCTCCGTCACCGACAACTCCTTTTCCGTGAAAAGATGCCACAACAACTGTAACCGAGTTTCAGAAGCAATCACCCGACACGTTTTCCAAAGCGTTCTTTCCTGCCTCATTGATCTCTCCACTACCAAATAAATATCGAAGATATATTTTTATAAATACTTCATTTTAAAATAATTGCAACTATTATTATCCCAAACCTGTAGAGGTATGATTAATTTCGTTCAACGGTTTAGTGTTTCCCCCATTCTTGCCCCGTGGTTTAATCGGCGGTCTATGGATTTCAAAGACGAACTCAATGAAGAGCAGTACGCCGCTGTGACCGCCCCGGACGGGCCGGCACTCGTCATTGCGGCAGCCGGAACCGGCAAAACCCGCACGCTGGTCTACCGCCTCGCCTGGCTGGTCAAAACACGGGGGGTTGACCCGCACAACATTCTGCTGCTCACTTTCACCAACAAAGCCGCCGGCGAAATGCTCGACCGCGCCGAGCAGCTGGTCAACCGCCCTTTTAAAAGCGGCTACAGCGGAACCTTCCATAGCTTCGCCAACCGGATTCTCCGCTCGCACGCCCCGAGCGTCGGCTTTGGCTGCGATTTCACCATCCTCGATAGCGACGATTCCAAAAAACTGCTGCGCTCCTGCGCGGATGATCTGAAGCTGGATAAAAAACACTTCCCGAAGCCACAGGTGCTTCAGAGCATCTTTGGTGTCATCAGCGGGCAGATGGGCGATCTAGCCGACGGGCTGGTCGATCGCTTTGAGCACACCGAAGTCGACTTCGAAGATGTCATCCGGGTACACGATATGTACCAGAAGCGGAAGAAAGAGCAGAACGCGATGGATTTCGACGATCTGCTGATCTACGCCCTCAAACTGCTCGACCAAAACGAACGGATCCTCTCGTTCTATCAGGACGAGTTTCAAACCCTCCTCGTCGACGAGTATCAGGACACCAACGCCATTCAGGCACGAATGGTCGAACTGCTCGCCAAGGTGCATCAAAACATCATGGTGGTCGGCGACGACTTCCAAAGCATCTACTCGTGGCGCGGTGCCGACTTCCGCAACTTTCTCGACTTCGAACACCACTACCCCGGCACGCGCACGTTTAAGCTACAGATCAACTACCGCTCCACCCCCGAAATTCTTGAAGTCGCCAATGCCGTCATTGCCGGTAACCCCGAACAATTCCAAAAAACCCTGCACGCCGTCCGCGAAGAAGGCCCCTACCCGGTTCTCGCCAGCCTGCGCGACGGCGGAGCACAGGCGCGCTACATCATTGAAAAAGCGCGGGAGTTGAAGCGCGAAGGCGTTGTGCTGTCCAAACTATGCGTGCTCTACCGCTCGCACTTCCACGCCATGGAACTGCAGATGGAGCTCGCCCGCGCATCGATGCCATATATCGTCACCTCCGGCGTCCGCTTTTTTGAACAGGCGCACATTAAGGACGTCTGCACCGTGCTGCGCATCCTCGTCAACCCCGGCGACGAAATGGCCTTCACCCGCCTGCTCGAATTGTTTCCAAAGGTGGGGAAAAAGACCTCGCTCAAAATTTTCCGCAGTCTCGGCGGACGGGTCAATCTTCAGCGCAAAGAGGTCTGCATGCAGGTCGAGGCCGCCCTGCCCGCCGCCGCGCGCGAAACCTGGAAACAGATCGAACCAGTCTTCCTCGCCTATCGCGAAGAAAACCTCGATGCCGACCCCGGCGAGATCGTCTACCGCTTCAACAAGGCGTTCTATAACGAATTCATGGTCGAAAATTTTGACAACTCAAAATACCGCGCCGAGGACCTCGACGGGCTGATCGACTTCACCACCAAGTTTGAATCCACCGAATCGTTCCTGAGCGAAATCGCCCTGCTGAGTAATCTGGATGCCGAGGGCGACACGCGGACCGATGTCGACACCTCCGATTCCATCCGCCTCAGCACCATTCATCAGGCCAAAGGGCTGGAGTTTAAAGTGGTCTTCGTGCTCTTCCTCTGCGAGAGCATGTTCCCGAGCACCAAGGCGCTGGAGGACACCGGCGACTCCGAAGAGCGGCGGCTTTTCTACGTCGCCGTCACCCGGGCGAAGGATCAACTCTTCCTCTGCAGCCCCGAAGTGAGGCGCCAGCGCGACGGCGGAATCATCTTCCTCGAACCCTCCCGCTTCCTCAACGAAATCCCTCCGCACCTCTTGCAAAAAGACCGTGGTTTCTTTTAGCGACTGCGGCGCGGCGGCTTCCAAGCGACCAGAAGATTAAACAGCCATGAACAGGGTGGCTTCAGCTGTTTTTTAAAACCACTTCCATTTCTTTTTCTCTTCTTTCACCACCACGCGGCGCTGACTCAACTCTTTTACGGGCTCGGCTTTTGGAGATGGCTCATCCCGCCGCCCCAGCATCTCCTCCTGCTTTCGACGTAACAGCGTTTTAAAGGCCAGACCTTTCATCTGCGTGCGATGGGTTGTGATGATGTTCGAGCGTACCCCTTCATCAAAGAAAGCCACGGTTTCTTCCGGAAGCATTTCTTTTGTAATCACCCCGTCCTTCGCCAACGCAAGCGCATGAACAACCGCCGCCTCGAGTTCGCACGCATTCCCCGGCCAGATGTGGTTGTAGAGAAGTTCCATCGCCTTGGGATCAAGAGCCGGCAACTCGGCATTCTGGCCAAGGTTTCGGCGCAGGATTTGATCAATGATAAACGGGATATCTTCCCGCCGGTTGCGTAACGGTGGAATATCCAGACGTAGAGCATTGAGCTGACGATAGAGGTTTTCAGAAAAAGCGCCCTGCTTGACCAGCGTGTTCAGTTCAACGCTGGAAGCAATCAGGATGCGCACATCAACCAGAATCGAACCGATTTTTTTAGCACCTCCGCCGGTGCCTGTTTGATTATTCTGTATGATATCGAAAAGCTTTTCCTGTTGGTCGAGCGGTACGGCTTCAATGTTATTGAGGAACAGAGTGCCTCTCCGCGCCTGCTTGAACAGCTTCAGATCGATTGCTTCGGTCAGCACGGAACAGTCAGCGGCTATAAAAGGGGCCTCTTTGCGCAGACTGCAGGAATGAAGTGCGCGGGCCACCAGCTCCTTATCGATTCCTCTTTCACCACAAAGCAGCACGATGACATTCGTGGGCGCAACCCTCTGGATCCTGTCGCATACGTTGCGCATGCTAGCGCTTTCCGACACCAGCCCCGCCAGTAGTTCCGGCTCCGTTCCAGGGCTCTTGTCCTCCGCAAAAATGCGATAAGAGCTCAAGGCATGCTGCACGGTCGAGAACAGCTCCTTGAGCTGTATGGGCTTAGCGAGAAAATCAAAGGCCCCCTTTTTCATTGTATCAACGGCTACTTCTATTTCATCTCGGACGGTCACCATAATGACGCACTGATCGGCATAGGATTCCAGGGTTTTCTCCAGTAGCTCAATCCCATTCATAGGCGCCATGTTGATGTCCGAGATCATCAGATCGAAGGTCTGCGTTTGAAGAATCTGGAGCGCCTCTTCGCCGCTCTCGGCCGTACGGATATCATACCCCTGTTCACCCAGAAGCTTCGTGAGAAGCTTCCGAAAAAACATGTCGTCATCTACAATCAGAATGCGCTGCATGAATCTGTTCCTTCTGGCCTTTTAACGATTCGTGGAACTTATTAGAGACCTCTTATTTATATTATATGTTTTCCATCTGTTCAACATTGAAGCCGCCCCTGCTTCACCAATAAAATCCAGCCGCATCTCTTGCAAAAGGATCGCGGTTTCTTTTAATCTCCGCTCAAGGAGTTTTGCTTATGCTTGCCAAAGTGTTTTCGGGTGCGGTGTACGGAGTGGATGCCTATACGGTGGAGATCGAGGTCAACAGCGGCCACGGTGAGCCGAAGACATTAATTGTCGGCCTGCCCGATGCGGCGGTCAAAGAGAGCGAGCACCGCGTCAACACCGCCCTGCTCAACTCCGGCTTCATGCCGCCCAAGGGACGCATCACCATCAACCTCGCCCCGGCCAACATCAAAAAAGAGGGACCCAGCTTCGACCTACCGATCGCGCTCGGTATGCTGGCGGCGGAAAGCGATATTCAGCCCGACCTGCTGAGCCGCGCCTGCATCATCGGCGAGCTAGCGCTCTCCGGCGAGGTGCGCAAAGTGCGTGGGGTTCTACCGATCGCACTGGCGGCACGCGCGGCGGGCCGCAAAGCCATGATCGTCCCGACCGAAAACGCCGAAGAGGCCGCCGTGGTCGACGGCATTAAAGTGTTCGCAGTCAAAAATCTGCGCGAGGCCGCCGATTTCCTGAATCTGGATCTATCGCTCCAACCGCATGAAGTGGATCTGGAAGAAACCTTCCGCCAGCACAATAAGGATCTGGCCGACTTTGAGGATGTGAAGGGACAGGAATACGCCAAACGCGCCATCGAAGTGGCCGTGGCTGGCGGTCACAATATTCTGATGATCGGCTCGCCGGGGACCGGCAAGACGATGCTGTCTAAGCGGATTCCATCACTGCTGCCACCCATGACGCTGGAGGAGGCACTGGAAACCACCAAAATCCACAGCATCGCGGGGAAACTGTCTTCGCACGAATCGCTGATTGCCACGCGCCCGTTTCATGCGCCGCATCACACGGTGTCGGATGCCGGCCTGCTCGGCGGCGGCACGCACCCCATGCCCGGCTCGGTGAGTCTCGCGCACAACGGCGTGCTCTTTCTCGACGAACTGCCCGAGTTCAACCGCAACGTGCTCGAAGTACTGCGTCAACCGCTCGAAGACGGCGAAGTGACCATTGCCCGCGCCGCCGCCAGCGTCACCTTCCCCTGCCGCTTTATGCTCGTCGCCGCCATGAATCCAACGCCCGACGGCTACTTCCCCGACGACCCGCGTTCCACGTCATCGCCGCGCCAGATTCAAAACTATCAGAATAAGATTTCCGGCCCGCTGCTCGACCGCATCGACATCCACATCGAAGTGCCCGCCGTCGATTATCAAAAATTGGCCGGGCTGGAAAACGGCGAATCGTCCGCCACGATTCGCGAACGGATTATCGCCGCACGGAAGATTCAGCAAACGCGCTACGCAAAAAGCAAAAAGGTTCATTGCAACGCGGACATGGAGCCGAAGCAGGCGCGTAAATACTGTCATCCGAACGACGATGCCAAGCAACTGCTGAAAACCGCGGTGGCGGAAATGAACTTCAGCGCCCGCGCCTACGACCGGATTTTAAAGGTCGCGCGCACCATCGCCGATCTGGCCGACGAAGAACAAATCGGCACCGCGCACATCGCCGAGGCCATCCAATACCGCACCCTCGACCGTATGAATAGGTGAAATACCACAGGCTCTCCGCAATACCGGAAAAGCCTGTCCTACAAGTTTGTGTGTAGGACGATCTTCCCGAAGGGAGGTTGTGAAAAGATTCGGAAACGATCACCTAAATAATCTGGTTATGAACCAGCTCGTGGAGAAGGCGATCAGCCTCGGCGTGAGCCGTTTCGATGAACTCGCGAAAGTCATCTGCCTTTTTCCCAGTCGGGTCGGGTACATCCAGATTGTCCACTTTTTCATCGCCCTGCCAGCCATATTCCATCAGGCGGAACGCCTTGCCCTCCGCCTCGGGATATTTTTTGAGGATGTGGTCTTTGTGCGCCTGCTCCATCGTGAGGATTAGATCGGCTGTTTTTACCATTTTGGCGGTTAGCGGATCGGCGGTGTGAGCGCGCAGGCTGAAGCCATTGTTGCGGGCGATCAGCGCAACCACATCATTCACCCGTCCGCCGGAAATCGCTTTGGTTCCCGCCGAGGTAATCTTCAGGCTTTTGAGCGCCTCGGGGCGGTATTCCCGGAGATAGTTTTTTAAATAGCCGGCAAAATAGGCGCTGCGCGTGCGGTTGGCCGTACAAACAATCACCAGATGGTATTTTTTACGGAAAGAAAACATAGGCATAGGCTACAACCACAACGGCGCAAAGTCACAAAGAAATCACGAGGAAGCGAGTGGATGTTCATGAGCCAATGACGCGGTTAACCAGCTCTTCTCCGGTCTCAAACGCAACCAGGTTGGCGGCGGTGGTTTCGGCGATGCGGGTGAGCGCCTCGCGAGTAAAGTAGGCCTGATGGCCGGTAATGAGAACGTTGGGAAAAGTGGTCAGGCGGGCAAAGACGTCGTCGAGGCGCATCTCGAAGGTTTTGTCTTCGAAAAAGAGACCCTCTTCCTCTTCGTATACATCGAGACCCATGTAGCCGATCTTGCCGGATTTGAGCCCGTCAATGACCGCTTTGGTGTCGATGAGTCCGCCGCGGCTGGTGTTGATGAGCATCACGCCGCGTTTCATGCGGGCGACCGCCTCGTTGTCAATCAGGTGGTGGGTCTCCGGCATCAGCGGGCAGTGCAGGCTGATGATGTCGGACTGCGTAAGCAGTTCGTCGAAGGAGACATAGTCCATTCCGATTTCTTTGCAGCGTTCGTTTTCATAACGGTCGAAGCCAAGCAATTTAACGCCAAACCCGTGCAGCGCCTCGGCGAGGCACTGGCCGATTTTTCCGGTACCGACAATGCCCACGGTTTTCCCGTGCAGGTCGAAGCCAAGCAGACCGTCGAGCGAATAGTTTCCGTCGCGCACGCGGGCGTGCGCCCAGTAAATCTTGCGATTGAGTGAGAGCATAAGAGCCACCGCATGTTCGGCGACCGCATACGGGGAGTAGGCCGGCACGCGGGTAACTGTCATCCCCAGCTCATCGGCACTGGCGATGTCCACGTTGTTGAATCCGGCGCAGCGCAGCGCGATATGTTTCACGCCTGCCTTCTTGAGGCTGATCAGCACCGAGGCGTCCAGCTGGTCGTTCACAAACACACAGATGCTCTCGAACCCTTCGACCAGCTTGACGGTCTGCGGTTTGAGCCGCGATTCGAAAAAGGTCAGCTCCGGCCCGGCCGATGCGCAAACTTGTTCGAGAAACTCACGGTCATACGGTTTGGTACTGAATACGGCAGTTTTCATTTTGATTCCCTTTCGGTCTATGCAAAGAGTAGATACCCGACCCTGAAAGTCAACTTTGCCGACTTTATTATTCACGCGATAAGTTTGGTGCAGATGCAAGGCACCAAAAGGTGACGCTGTAGAAATCTACCGCGAACCTTTCGTAACGCCGCAGATGCACCAAAATCATTGCGTAGAACGGATCATGATAAGGAGCATTTTAAATGGCGCTTCGGCGGCCTGCACATCGTGCGGGATGTTGGCCGGCATAATGATCATTTCGCCCGCCTTCACCGTTTTCGGTTCACCGGCAATGATGAAGGTTCCCTCGCCTTCGACCACTTCCGCCACCGCGTCGAACGGCGAGGTGTGCTCGCTGAGTCCCTGCCCGGTATCAAACGAGAACAGCGTGATGTTGCCGGTCTCTTTTTTGAGTAGCGTACGGCTAACCACCGCGCCCTCCGACGTTTCCACCAGCGTTTTCAGATTCAGGGCTTTGCCTTTTAGTTCGTTCATGATGACCTCCCGATTAAAATTGGAGTGTTGGAGTAACGGAGTATTGAACAACAACTGCTCAGAACCAAAACTCCACCCTCCATTACTCCATTATCCTTACCTCTTTCAACTCGCCATCCAGCGCGATCGTCGCCTCTTCAACAATCAGATCGGTGCGCTCGCTCAGCGTTGCGGCCTGCTGCACAATCGACGTCAGCCCGCCGCAACAAGGAACCGTCATACGCACGATGATCACTTTCGGAATCCCGTTGCTTTTGAGAATCTCCGCCAGCTTTTCAACATAGCCCTCCGTCCGGTCGAGCTTCGGACAGGCGATGACAATGGCCCGGCCGCGCACAAAACGCCAGTTCACATCCGGCGACGCAGACGGCGCGCAGGTGGAAAGCACCACCAGCTCGCGGTTTTTAAAAAACGGAGCTTCCGTCGGCACCAGATGCAGCTGGGTCGGCCACTGGTTCAGCTCAGACGGAATCACCTGAGCGAAGTTCGCCGGGGTTGCAGCAGGTGCCGCCGGTTTTTTCTCCGCGCCAAAACGAATCTGCAGACCCGGGCAGCCACCGATCGGCGGCTGCATTTCTTTCGCATCGTGAATCGCATTCGCCTCATCCATGCGTTTGACCGCTTCGTCGCCGCCCAGGTTGCTGACATGCTCGCGGGTGGCTTCGATGTCAAATTCGTCGGCCTCGCGCTCAATGATCTCCAGCGCGCCGGTCGGACAGGTTCCAATGCAGTCGCCAAACCCATCGCAGAACTGCTCTTTCACCATTTTGGCTTTACCGTCTACAATCTGCAACGCGCCCTCGGCGCAGCCGGTCACGCACTCTCCGCATCCGTTGCAAAGCTCTTCATCAATTTTTATAATTTTCCGCTTCATAACCCCTCCTCAATGATGCGTTCAGAATATAGCATATGAATTGCGGCTGCCTTGATACAGGTCAAGAGAAGATAAATTGATGCGGGATACAAGATCGCGAAGAGCCTGGCCTGCAAGCCGTAGCCTTGGCGAAGAGCTTGGCCTGCCAGCCGTAGCCTTGGCGAAGGCTGGTGCCCGGGGCGGGAATCGAACCCGCACTTCATTGCTGAAAAGGGATTTTAAGTCCCTTGCGTCTACCGATTTCGCCACCCGGGCAGGTAGTGAAAGAACTGCGGAGTATTGGAGTTTCCGGTATAAATCTCAAGAGGAAGATGCATCGAACCGTCAAATCCTCTCTTCCTGAATTGATTTTTCTTTTTCTTCCTCCATATTGAGACCGTCAATTTTTAGGGGAAACCAGCCGTGAACATGAATGAATTAACAGAAACCCCAGCCGAACAGGAACTGATTCAGACGCTGCTCGACGCTGGACAGGGACATCTGTTTGCTGATTGGGATGCACCCGGAACAAACGACGAAGCCAAGGCCGTGTTTCTCGCGACCCTCACCCGCATCGACAACGCCTATCCCGGCGGACTGACCGGCTACATCGTCAACGCCCGCACCCTGCTCGCTGAAGCAAAAAAAGGCGACAACCCGTTCGACGGCTTTGTGCCGCATCAGCCGGACAAGGTGGATCTCACCCAATTCGATGCCACCTACGACCGCTATGAGCAGATCGGAAAAAGACAGTTTGCCAAAACCGTCCTCGTGCTGGTGGCCGGCGGCCTCGGCGAACGGCTCGGCTACAACGGCATCAAGCTCGACATTCCGGTGGAAGTGACCGAATCCACCACCTACCTCGCCTACTACGCCGCCGTCCTGCTGGCGATGGAAACGCGCATGGCGACGCCCCGCCCCGTGCCGTTTATCCTTATGGTCTCCGAAGACACGAACGCCAAAACCCGCGCCGTGCTCGAAGACAACCACTTCTTCGGACTCAAAAAAGAACAAGTGCACATCCTCAAACAGGAGCTCGTTCCCGCCATCGCCGAGTTCGACGGACACCTTGCGCTGAAAGAAAAATATCAGCTGGTTCTCAAGCCGCACGGACACGGCGACATCCACATGCTCATGCACACCAGCGGACTTGCAGCCCAGCTGGCGGACGAAGGATATGAACACATTGCGCTAATTCAAGACACCAACGGACAGGTCTTCAATGCGATCCCGGCCGCGCTCGGCGTCTCCGTGGAAAACGACTTCGCCTTCAACTCCCTCGCCGTCAACCGCATTCCCGGCGAAGCGTGCGGCGGACTCGCCAAACTAATCGGCAACGATAAAGAGCTGACCCTCAATGTGGAATATAACCAGCTCGACCCGCTGCTGCGCGCCACCATCAGCCCCGAGGGCGACGTGCCGGACGAACAGGGCTTTTCCATCTTCCCCGGCAACACCAACGCGCTGGTCATCAAGCTGGCCTCCTACGTACAAATCCTCGAGCGCACCCACGGCATCATCGCCGAATTCGTGAACCCAAAATATGCCGACGACACCAAAACCGCCTTCAAAAATCCGACCCGCCTCGAAACCATGATGCAGGATCTGCCGAAGCTTTTCGGCCCGGCTGAAAAAGTCGGCGTATCGGTCTTCGACCGCCGCTGGTGTTTTTCGGCCAACAAAAACAACATCACCGATGCCGCCGCCAACGCCGCCGCAGGCGGACCGCCCGAGTCCGCCGTGAGCGCGGAATCCGACTTCTACCTCGCGGGCCGCATAAAACTCGCGGCCGCCGGTATGCAGGTGACCGCCGCGCCGGAGGAAATGATTTTAGACATCCCGACGACGCCCGGCCCACGCGTTGTCCTGCGCCCCTCCTTCGCGCTAACGCTCGACGAAGTACGCGCAAAAATTTCCGACGGTTCCATTGCCGGCGAAGGAACCCTGGTTCTCGACGGCAAAAACATCACCCTCGAAAACGTCGACATCACCGCCGGCTCCGCGCTAGTCATCCACGCCTGCGACGGCGCCAAGGTGACGGTTAAAAATCTAACCGTGGACAACGCCGGCTTCGAACAGATCCAGCTGACCGCCGAAGAGATGGCGAGCGGCGACACCCCTGAATACCTGAAGCTGCGCGGCTACCGCATCGAAAACCGCGGCGCACAAACCTGCGAATTCACAAAGCCCGGCGACTACACCGTCAGCTAGCAGGCCGCCAGGCTATGGCTTAGAGCGCGCCGGCGATAAGCAGGATGATTCCTAGTGCGCCGATCACCCAGGTCTGCCGGTCGCGGGCGGCAAATTCGAGCGGATCGTCGGAGAGGTCTCCGCGCATGGCGAGCCGCCAGATGCGGGCAATCCAGTAGAGCACGAGCGGGCAAAGAGCCCAAAGTGCGGCGGGTGTGTTGTAGAACTGCACCACTTTTTCGCTGGTGATGTACAGGCCGAGCACAGCGGCAGAAAAGGCGCCAGCGAGTAGTCCGAGGCGGGCTAGCCACGGCAGGTGGCGGGCATGATAGCCGCGACCGCGCGCACCAATTTTTTCAGGATGCGCCTCTAGGGCTTCGCGCAGCTCGGCGTAGCGTTTGACTAGCGCCAAGCTGAAGAAGATGGCGATGGAAAAGGCGATGAGCCAGCCGGAGGTGGCCACCCCGTAGGCGGCGGTTCCGGCCAAAATGCGAATGGTGTAGAGGCCGGCCAGAGTGAGCACGTCGAGCAGAACAAGCTGCTTGAGCCGCCAGGAATAGAGCGTGGTGATGAGCAGGTAGAAAAGCAAAACTCCGCAGAAGGCGATCGTCAGAAACTGCGCGAGGAACAGCGAGCAGAAGATCAGCAGCGGAACCGCGCAGGCGGCGGCCATCAGGTTGAGGTTGCCGGCGGCAAACGGGCGGCGATGCTTGCGCGGATGGTGCTGGTCGGCGTGCAGGTCCATCAGATCGTTCACCACATAGATGGACGAGGCCAAAAGGCTGAAGGCGAAAAAGGCGATGATGGCCTTCACATAGAGCACCGGCGTGGTGAGCTCCTGCGCGAGAAGCATCGGCAGGAAAATCAACACGTTTTTCATCCACTGATGCACCCGCAGGGCTTTGATCCATGCTTTCCATTTGGGCGGTCGGTCGTCAAACATCTGTACGGATTTGCCGCGCAGCGCGCGGCGCACCGGCGCGGACGGATTCACGACAAGGATTTTTCCGGCAGCTTCCCATACCGCCAGATCGTCGGAGGCGTTGCCGGCATAGTCGAATCCGCCCTGCCCAAACCGCGCAACCAGCGCGTCGCGTTTGTGTTCCGCTTTCAGGTTCACGGTTCCTTCGCTGGCGATCACGTCTGAAAACAGTCCGAGATAATCGGCCACACGCCGGGCCACAGATTCATCCGATGCGGTGGCGAGAATCAGATTGCGTCCTTTTTGTTTTTCGCTTTTCAGAAAATCGAGCAGCTGCGGCTGGTACGGCAGGGCGGCGGGGTCTAGCTGAATCTCCTGCGCAACCTGGTGCTTGAAAGCCGCCCGGCCGCGCCGGGCCCAGTCGGGAATGCTAAAGAGCGTTTCGGGCCGCGTCCGGATGAGCAGTAGCAGCGCCTGCGCAAACGTATCGGTTTTAACGAGGGTTCCGTCGAGGTCAACGCAGAGCGGTCGCGACGCGGTTGTAGATTGTTCAAACATTCGCGGGAGTATTCAGGAGTTGCGAGGTGAGTTCAACTCCGTTCTGTCGCCTCAGAACCGAAACCCGCGCATGAACTCCGGCATCTGAAGGGAAAGAATGTGTTCGTGTTCCGGAAGACTGAAGCCGATCAGGATGTAGTTGTCACGATCCACCCCGCTAATTTTGCAGGCCTCGTAGCTGAACGGCATCCGGTTAGATTTGGATTTGGCATAGTACCAGCCCTTTTTTTCGTAGGCGCGGCCGCGAGTCCGCATCGCCTCCACCCGGCCATCCCCCACCCGGACGCGGCGCGAATCCCTGATGTTGTACAGCGGGATCAGCTGCTGATTGATCGACGTCTCATCATTTGCCCAAAGCGGAGTGGAAAAATCATTCTGCACGGTGATCAGCAGGAACCCGGTGTTTTCGGAAAGCATCAGAAAGCTTTCATAAAATGTTTCTGTGCCGGTCGGATGATAGGATTTATTCAAGTTATAAATGCGGGTCGCCAATTGCTGAATCTCATTGTCCTCCTCAAAGGTTTGCATCGCCGGGTTATACAACTCAAAGCCCTCGGGAATATCGAAAGAAAAGCCGAAAAAGCCGAGCGCGGGATTTTCAATCACGCCGTCAACCACCGTTGCGCTGCGCTGCTCAATCATGGCGCAGCCAGCCAGCAGAAACATCGCTAGACTGCAAAACAGAAATTTAGACGTCATTCAATTCCCTCCATGCTGTTTCTACTGTACCCTTCGCTCCCAGTTTGCTCAAATCAGAAATCGTCCGTCGGCCGTGGAATATTGGAAAATGGGAATCATGGAATGCGGGAAAAGAATAGAAGATGCGTGATGCGTGATACGAGATACAAGATGCGTGATGCGTGATACAAGATGCAAGATACGAGATGCGAGATGCGTGATGCGAGATGCGTGATGCGAGATGCGAGATGCGTGATACGAGATACAAGATGCGAGATGCGTGATACAAGATGCGTGATACAAGATACGAGATACAAGATACGAGATACGTGATGCGTGATGCGAGATACTGCCTCCTGCTCGCAGCCCGAATCTCACATCCCGAATCGGAAAGCCCCTCTTCATGAACCCACTCGAAAACATCCGAATTGTACTCGTCGACCCGCAGAGCTCCGGCAACATCGGCTCCATCTGCCGGGTCATGATGAACATGGGAATCACCGACCTCGCGCTGATCGCCCCGCATGAGCGGCACGACTGGGGCGAGGCGCGCAAACTATCCTGCCACGCCGACACCCTGCTCGATGCCCGCAAAATCTTCCAAACATTGGAAGAAGCCATCGGCGACTGCACCGTGGTCGCCGGCACCAGTGCGCGCACCGGCCTCCACCGCGACCACGCCGGCCTGCCCCGCGAAATCGCCCCGATCGTGCTCGACTCCGCCGCGCACCACAAAGTCGCGCTCGTCTTCGGGCGCGAAGATACCGGCCTAACCAAAGAAGAGCTTTCCCTCTGCACCCACATCATCAACATCCCCTCCAGCGAAATCTACCGCTCGCTCAACCTCTCGCATGCCGTCATGGTCTGTTGCTACGAAATCTTCCTACTCTCCAGCGATCCGTCCTATCAGCCGCCGCGCGAGCGCTCGCCAGAAACCAGCGTCGAAATGCGCGAACGGGTTTACGCACGCTGGGAAGAAATGATGATCGAAACCGAATTCTGCCAGCCGCAAAAACTCGAACACATGATGCTCGGCCTGCGGCGTATTTTCAGCCGCGGCAAACTCACCGACAACGACGCGCGCATCCTGCTCGGCCTCGCCCAGCAATCGCTATGGGTTGTCGATCAGCTGAAAAAATCAAAGGAAGCCGACGGCGAGTCGATATAGCCTTGAACCGCGCCGCAATGCGGACTATCTTTTGCCCTCTTCTTGTTACGCCGGAGTCAATCGGTGACTGACAAAGGAGAATAAGGGCCCGTAGCTCAGTTGGTCAGAGCAGGAGACTCATAATCTCTTGGTCGGGGGTTCAAGT
>CAYVYL010000009.1:0-42542 GCA_964455665.1 uncultured Verrucomicrobiota bacterium | reverse complement strand
ATGAAACTCAAACTGACCCACTTCAGCCTCCGCTTCCCGTGGATCGTCACTCTGCTAGTTCTCGGCGCCATCCTTTTCGGCGCGATGCAGTTCCCGAAGGTGCAGTTCGACAACGATCCGGAAAATATGCTCTCGCCCGACGAGCCGACGCGCGTGTTCCATAATCAGAATAAAGCGAAATATGCACTCTACGACATGGTGATTGTCGGCGTCGTCAACACCAACCACACGGACGGCGTGTTCAATGTGGAAACCCTCGGGCGCATTGATGTGCTAACGAAACAACTGCTCAGCTTGCGTCAAAACGCCGACGGCCTGCCCGAGATTACCCTCCTTCGCCAAGGCTACGGCGGGCAGGCAGTTCCTTCCCCCTTCGTCCCCAATCTGCAGCCGGGAAGCGCCCACAAGCGGATGCTCGCCAAAATTTTTGGCAACGATCCCAACCGGCTCTTTGACGACAACGGCGACAGCGCCATCGTTAAAGCCGAACTGATCAGCCCGTCGGTGGTCGACAACATTAAGCAGGCTGCACACGGCGCACTCAAAATTGAATACCTCATGGAGCGGCCGCCCGCCACGCGCGCCGAAGCGCTGGCCATCCGCGCCGACGCCATGAACAACCCGCTCTACAAAGGCACATTGGTTGCCGAAGATGAAAAAGCAATCGCGCTCTACATTCCAATCATTAAAAAAACCTACAGCTACAACGTCGCCAACCTCGTTGAGCAACTGACAAAAGACTGGCCCGCAGAAGATCAGGTTTACATCACCGGCCAACCGGTCGCGCAAGATACCTTCGGCGTTGAAATGCTCGTCCAGATGGCCAGCTCCGCCCCGCTGGCCGGACTCGTCATCTTTCTGCTGTTGCTACTCTTTTTCCGCCGCATCTCGCTGATCATTGCGCCGATGCTCGTCGCCATTGCCAGCGTGCTGTGCACCATGGGGCTGCTGATCGGCCTCGGCTTCAGCGTCCATATCATGAGCTCGATGATCGCCATCTTCCTGATGCCAATCGCCGTCGCCGACTCCGTCCACATCCTGAGCGAATTCTTCGACACCTATCACCGCTTTCACGATAAGAAAGAGACCATTCGCCACGTGGTCGGTCACCTGTTTACGCCGATGCTCTACACCAGCCTCACCACCATGGCCGGGTTCGCCTCACTCATCTTCACGCCGATTCCGCCGGTGCGCATTTTCGGTGCGCACGTCGCCTTCGGGGTCGGCCTCGCCTGGCTGCTTACCATGACGCTGGTGCCCGCCTACATCATGCTCTTCGTTCCGAAAGAGATGCTCGACCGCCTCGAAGGCAAAGAGGCGCATCAAAACCGTAGCGGGCTCGACGGATTCCTCGAAAAACTAGGAGCCTTTTCCTATAAGCGTTGGAAGCTCATCCTGACGCTGAGTGTACTGACCGTCGTCGTTTCGGTTGTCGGCATTCAGCGCATCCGCGTCAACGACAACCCAGTCAAATGGTTCACCCCAAACCACCGCATCCGGATTGCCGACGACGTGCTCAACAGCCACTTCGGCGGAACCTACACCGCCTACCTCACCCTCACACCGGAAACCGCTAAAAACTGCACCTGCGTTGAAGCGCTCGCAAAAATGTCCGCCGCCGCTCAGACGCGATTCGCAGAGAAACTTCCGGAGCAGACCGCAGCCTTCACCGCCCTGCTCGACAGGCAGCGCGAAAAGTACCGCAATGTCGCCACCTGTAGCCCAGAAAAATGCTTCGTTTATCTGATCGGTGAAGCGGAAAAAATGGATGAGCAGATCAACGGCCCATGGACCGCTCTGGCCGACGGAATTAACTACATGGACTCCACCGCGCTCGAAAGCTCCTCTGTCTTTTTCCAAGCAATTGGAAAACAAAATGGGTAGAGGCTCAGCCTCCTTCCAAGCATTGGAAGTCGGTAGCACCAACGGGCTGGCTGTTTTCCAAGGTCTGAAAAAATTAAAGGGCGAAGAACTGCGCGAGACAGCGCTGGCAATCACCGACGAATTCACCGCGCTTTCCTTCGTCGACTTCCTCTACGAACAGCGAGCCGAAGTCACCGCGCCGCCGATGAAACAACCGGACATGCTGCGTTGGGTTGAACAGCTTCAGGATCATCTGGCGATTTTTCCAAAGGTTGGAAAAACCAGCTCCGCGGTCGATGCGCTCAAAAAAGCCTCCTATGAATTGCAGCTCACCGACCCGACCAGCGTACCCGACGACCTGCGTCCGGCCATCGACACGAAAAATAAAACGAACTTCAGCGTCCCGGACAGCGCGGCAGCCTGCGGACAGGTCTTCCTTCAACTCGAAGGAATGAAAAAAAAGGACAGCCTCTTCCATCTGGTCACGCGCGACTACCGTGAGGCCAATATTTGGGTGCAGCTCACCAGTGGCGACAACACCGATATGGCTTCCGTCGCCAAAGAAACCGCCGACTGGATTGCCGCCAATCCGCCACCGGTTGAAATGAACGTCGAATGGGCGGGACTCACCTACCTCAACGTCATCTGGCAGGATAAAATGGTCGTCGGCATGCTCTCCGCGCTCGGTAGCAGTTTTATCGTTGTGCTGATTATGATGATGCTCCTGTTCCGCTCGCCGCTCTACGGCCTGCTCGCCATGATCCCGCTCAGCATTACCATTACCTTCATCTACGGCCTGATCGGCTGGGTCGGCAAAGACTACGACATGCCCGTCGCGGTACTCTCGTCACTGACGCTGGGTTTAAGCGTGGACTTCGCCATTCACTTCCTCGAGCGCGCCCGCGAGCTGCAGAAAAAACTCGGCAGCTGGGCCGACGCCATCAAAGAAATGTTCAAGGAGCCGGCGATGGCCATCAGTCGCAACGCCATCACCATCGCAGTCGGCTTTATGCCGCTGCTCTTCGCACCGCTCGCGCCCTACCGCACCGTCGGCTTCTTCCTCGCCACCATCATGACCGTCTCGTGGCTTGCAACCTTGTTCATCCTCGCCGCCCTCATCACCGCCCTGAAAAAACGACTGTTTAAAAATTAATATTGAGAGAGTCTGCCCGCGAAACACGCGAAAGAACCGCGAAAGGGGACTAGTTAGATAAAGACAAATTGAGAATCTGTTTCGCGTAAATTTAGCGTATTTAGCGGGCACAAAAAAACGGAGAATCGGAATATGAAAAAATGGATCATCGCAATAATCGCATTGGCATCCGTCAATGCATTCGCGCTGACGGTGGATGAGATCGTCGAGAAGGCGAATCAGGCCGCCTATTACGCAGGCAACGACGGACAGGCCGATGTGAAGATGACCATCACCGATGCGGGCGGCGGCGAGCGCGTCCGCGAGTTCCGTATCCTGCGTAAAAATTTCGGTGAGGAAACCCAAAAATTCTACGTCTACTTCAAGGAACCGGCCGACGTGCGTCGTCAGGTCTTCATGGTCTGGAAAGAGGTTGCACAGGGTAAAGATGACAGCCGCTGGCTCTTCCTGCCCGCGCTCAACCTGGTTAAACCAATCGCCCCCGGCGACAAACGCACCAGCTTCGTCGGCTCCGACTTCGTTTATGAGGATGTCTCCGGCCGTGCCCTGTGGGAGGACACCCATGAACTGATCGAAGAAACCGACACGCAGTACATCGTCAAAAACACACCGAACGATCCCGGCGCGGTCGACTTCAGCGAATACACCGTTCAGATCGACAAACAAACCTTCCTGCCGATCAAAGCTGAATACCTCGATAAAAATGGAAAGCTCTTCCGACGCGTCGAAGCCACCCAAATCGAAACCGTTCAGGGCTTCCCGACCGTGATGGAATCCAAAGTGACCGACCTCGCCCGCGGCGGCCACACCGTCAACAGCTTCAGCAATATCGAATACGACACCGGCCTCAAGGACATGATCTTTTCGGAGCGCTTCCTCAGACGCCCACCGCGCGAAGCGACCCGCTAACGCGCGGGAAACTTGAAACTGGAAATTTGAAACTTGAAAATGGAAAGAACCGCCCACGAATCACACGAATGACCACGAATAAATAAAGAGATCCCATTCGCGAAAATTCGTGTGATTCGTGGGAAAAGAAGTCCAGATAACCGTAACAACCAAAGAAAGGGAGAGAACCATGGAAGAAACCATTACACCCATGCCGAGAATCGGCGACAAAGCCCCGGCCTTCAAAGCCGTCACCACACAGGGAGAGATCGACTTCCCGAAACAATATGAGGGGGAGTGGGTCATTCTCTTCAGCCACCCGGCTGACTTCACACCGGTCTGCACGTCGGAGTTCATCACCTTTGCATCCATGGAAGATCAGTTTGCAGGCGCCGGTTGCAAGCTAGTCGGACTCTCCATCGACGGACTCTACAGCCACATCGCCTGGTTGCGCACGATCAAGGAGAAGATTGAATACAAAGGCATGAAGGACGTCGAAGTCAACTTCCCGCTGATCGAAGACATCACCATGGAAGTCGCGAAAAAATACGGCATGATTCAGCCGAACGAAGATTCCACCAAAGCCGTTCGCGCGGTGTTTTATATCGACCCGAAAGGCATCATTCGAACGATGCTCTACTACCCGCTGAGCCTCGGCCGCAACTTCGACGAGCTCTACCGGATACTGCAGGCTCTAAAAACTGCCGATGCCTTCGACGTGGCAACACCCGCTGACTGGCGCCCCGGCGATGACCTCATTATCGGCCCGGCCGGCTCCTGCGGAACCGCCAAAGACCGGATGGACGGCAAAGAAGATATGGTCTGCCAAGACTGGTTCTTCTGTCAGAAGAAAATGGATAAAGAGGCCGTGCTCGCAGCCGTCGCCAAAAAATAACCCACCCTCCGCCGGGCAGCTCATCGCCCGGCGGGAACCTGGGAAAAGGAATGGCCACAAAAAACACAAAAAGGCACAAAAACATAGCCCTTCCCTTCTTGTGATTTTTTGTGTTTTTTGTGGCTAAAAAAAATGACCCAGCCAAGCCCCGGAGCAACCAAATGAAAAAACTGATTTTAACAGCGATCCTGATTTCAAGTTTCACATTTTCCTCCTTCGCTGAAGCTACGGCGGATAAGCAATTTTTCAGTTTCGCGCAGGAACTCCACGGATTCGCTGATATGCGGTACGGGCTGAGAACTCAAAATGACCCCAATTCAGACAGCGAAACCCTAGACGAACTGCGCCTGCAACTTAGTCGCATCTGGTATCAGGATCTGTTCACGCTGACGGCGCGGTCCGACTTCGTCTTTGACGGCGTGGCCAACCATCATGATCGCATCGATCTCGAAACCGGCGAAGGCCCGATTGATTTGCGCGAGTTCAATGTGCTGTTCACGCCGGTCGATTGGGCGGATGTAAAGATCGGCCGCCAGATTCTAACCTGGGGAACCGGCGATTTGCTGTTCATCAACGATCTGTTTTCCAAGGATTGGAAATCGTTCTTTTCCGGGCGCGACGAGGAGTACCTCAAAGCGCCGTCCGACGCGCTGTTCATGAGCTTCTTCCCCTCCTTCGCAACTATCGATGTGGCCTACATACCGCGCTTCGATTCCGACCGCTTTATCGATGGCGAGCGCTTCTCCTACTGGGGCGGAACTGGGCTGACCGGCGCCGATCTGCAAACCGATAAGCCGGACAGTTGGTTCAGTGACGATGAAATCGCCATTCGCGCCTATCATACCTTTAAAGGTGTGGAAACTGCCCTCTATTTCTATAACGGCTTCTGGAAAACGCCGCAAGGGTTCGACCCGCTCAGCGGGCAAAACACCTTTCCCAAGCTGACAGTCTACGGCGCCAGCGCGCGCGGCGCGCTAGCCGGCGGCATCGCCAACCTCGAAGCGGGCTATTACGATTCGCGTGAAGATCGCGACGGAACCAACCGGAACATTCCTGATAGTCAGATTCGCCTGCTGGCCGGTTACGAACACGAGATCGTTCAAAATCTGACGGGGTCCGCGCAGTACTATCTGGAGCACACACCGGACACCGAACATAACCGCCACGTGCTGACCTTGCGCCTAACGCAAATGCTGATGAACCAAAATCTGACACTCGGCCTGTTCACCTATTGGTCGCCAAGCGATCAGGACGGCTATCTGCGCCCGTCCGCCGCCTATAAACTTTCCGACCATTGGAAAATAGAAGCGCGCGGAAACTTTTTCTTTGGCAGAGACAACAACACCTTCTTCGGCCAGTTCGCCGACAACAACAACCTCGCCCTCGCCGCCCGCTATAGTTTTTGAAAAAGAATAAAGAACCGCCCACGAATCACACGAATATAGACAAAAATCATTCGAGCAGATTCGTGGGCAAATAAAGGAAAACATGATGAAAGTAGAAAACGGAGTCCGCGTTATGGCCGGCACAATGGTGCTGCTCTCAGTTGTGCTGACTGCGCTCGTCAACAAGTGGTGGCTGCTGCTGACCACCTTCGTCGGCGTGAACCTGATTCAGTCGGCCTTCACCGGCTTTTGCCCAGCCACAAAAATCCTCAACCTGTTCGGGATGAAAAAATAAGCATTTTTCACAGAAGGGTACGGAGAAAACGGAGGTTCTCCCTTTGTTCCCTTTGTTGCCTTCTGTTAGAAACTCTAGATGTTTGAAAACTCTCACACCCTGTTCAGACCGCCGGGCGAGGCGGACAGCCTGATCATCCGCGTGGCGGACGGCTGTCCGTGGAACGGCTGCACTTTTTGCGGAATGTACAAAGGCGTTCCCTACAAGTTCCAAGGGTTGGAAAAAACAGAGCGCGAGATTTCCAAAGCTTGGAAAAGCTGGCCCAATGCCCGCCGCATTTTCCTGGCCGACGGCGATGTGATGCACCTCGATTTCCAAACATTGGAAAAAATGCTGATCTCGCTAAATGAAAAATTTCCGCGCCTCGCACGCGTCGGGGTCTACGCCAACGGCGCGTCCATTCTGGCGAAAACCGATGACGAGCTGCACCGCCTCAAAGAGCTGAAACTCAACACCCTCTACATGGGACTCGAAAGCGGCGACAACCAGACGCTTAAAGAGGTGAATAAACAGGAGAGCGCCGAAAATATGATCGAAGCGGGACAGCGCGCGCAGGCGGCTGGCCTGCGGATGTCGGTGATGATCCTGATCGGACTGGCGGGGGAACAAGGTTCCTTTAAGCATGCGCAGGCCACGGCCCGGGTTTTAAATGAAATGCAACCGCGCCTACTTTCCGCCCTGCGGCTGGTCACCACGCCCAACACGCCGCTTTATAAAAACGGCTTTAAGATGGTCACCGAATTTGAGGCCGTCACGGAGACGCGCGAAATGATTTCACACCTCGAATTGGAACAGACCGTTTTCCGGGCGGATCACTCGTCAAATATCATTCCGCTCGAAGGACGCTTCCCGAAAGACAAGCAGCGCCTGCTCGATCAGCTCGATGCCCTGCTCGCTTCCGGAAATCTGGATGAAAAATCGCCCGGCCACCTGCCGTGGAGCCTTTAACTCCCTGCTGCATTTATTACGGGAATCCTCATCTGCTTGCCCGCCTTTTACCTTGCCTGCCTGCGGGAAAGGACTATATCTAGCGCTGAAGCGATGTAGCCGGCATAAGGGGAAAATGGAGCCAGAGTGAGTTATTACAATGGGAGGATGGATAATGAAAATGTTGAGGATAAAGTCTATCGTCATCGTTGCCGCGATCGCAGCACTGACAGGATTCGCCTGCACTGCAAGCACCGTACAGGAAGCCTATGAACTCCGGCTGGGCGGAAACGCCGACGCAGCTCTGGTGATGCTGGAACAGGCCGTAGCCACCGAGCCCGATAACGCAGCGGCCTGGTACGAGCTCGCCCGAACCAAGGCACATATCGGCCTAGGAAACCCGCGAACAATAATGGAATCAATGGCGGAAAGCCTGGAGGCCGCGAAAAAGGCCGCCGAGCTTGATCCGAACAATCTGATCTATGCGATCTATAAGGCGAAATCTTGCGGCACAGATGCCTACATTGCACTTCATCAGGACGGCGCGAACGTCAAAGAAAAAGTGATGAAATACCTGTCGGCTTATGAACATGTGCTTGAATTAAAACCGGACTATCACGAAGCAAAGCTCTCTCTGGTTGAATACCTGAAAAGCCTCCCGCCCGAAAAGGGCGGCGATCCCGACCAGGCGGAACAATACACCCAGGAATTGGAAAAAGCCGATGCCGTGCTCGGCGCTCAGGCGCGCGAGATGATGATGCCGGAAGGCGCCGACCTCGTTGCATTCTGGCAAAAAGTTCTGGAAAACAATCCGAACAATGCCGATGTGCTCGAGCGGCTCGGCAAAGCTTGTTTCTATGAAGACAAGGCTGAGCAGGGAATCAACTATCTCAAGCAGGCCATCCAGCTGGATGTTGGGAAAAATATCCTGCATCTGGACATCGCGCGCTACTATCTGTATCAGGCGATGCAGGACAAAGAAAAACTGACGGAACTGGCTCCCAAAATGGATGAGGCATTCATAGCCTATATCAACTCAAAACCGACGCCGGTCCATTCGATGCTCGCCTATACCAAGTTCGGCATGGGCCGTATCAAATCCCATATGGGAGACATGGAGAACGCCAACGCGCTCCGCGAGGAAGCAACGGCATTGGATCCGAACTATTCACAAGCCAGCGGAATCCCCGACCAGAACCTGTTCATCCCGCCGGATCAAATCCCGCACGGATTCGTCTATTTTACCCGTCCGTTTTAGGTAGCAACGAAGTTATTAAATTAAAGCTACCGCCAGCCGGAAACAGAACACAGTTGCCCCGGTCGCCTACCGTGGAGTCTGTAAAATCTCTCTTACAGCCTGACACTAATTGTTACCCTGAAATGCTATCAGATCATCAGGATATCGTGTATAATCGGAGGTAGAAAAACAGGAGGACATAATAGTGAATAAGATAATCGTATCCCTCATTGCATTGTTACTGATGTCTATAAACGCATCTGCCGTATGGGAAACAAAGAGCGGTCCAGACGGACGCATGGTCAACTATGGTCCCACCTGCAAGTTGGAAAGAGGACCGGACATGCGAATGATCTGCGTTCCGGATGGCTGGAAAGCTGAAAAAGGCCCCGATGAACGACTGATAGCGATTCCCCCGAACGGCGAAGGAAAATATGGAAGCGACGGGCGGATGATCGCGATTCCGGAAGGGTGGAGCTTTGAGGAAAGTCCGGATCAGCGAGGTATTGCTGTACCACCCGAAGGAACCACATTTGTTGGACCGGATAACCGGATGATCGCTGTACCCAAAGGATGGAAATACGAAATCGGGAAAGATAGCCGAGCCGTGGCGACTCCTTCCAACGGAGAACTGATCAGCGGAAAAGATGAACGGCTAGTGGCGGTTCCGGAAGGATGGACACATCAAGAAGGCCCCGATGGACGTGTTGTCGCCCTGCCGCCGAACAGCGAATCCACCCAAGGCCCAGATGGCCACATTATGCCGCTTCCGCCGGACGATTACCGAGTGGATGATTACATGATGTATTACTTTATTCTGAGGATACAGGCCGTCACCCAGGAGGAGGAGGAACGGGAACGCCAATAAAAGTTTCCGGCACATTCTGAATGGTCAGATTTAGGCGCCTTCTGGAGCGCAACCGAGAACGCTATGGACGAACTAAAGAGGATTAATGCGATCCTGCTGGCGGGCGACCGACGTGCAAGCGTTCAAGTTCGAGACGACAACAAAGCGTTTCTACTTCTCAAAGACGAGCCGCTGCTCATCCATATTCTGCGTGCGCTCAAGCAGTCCCGCTTTGTGCGGAACATCGTCGTAATGGGCCCGGCCGACCGCCTTTCCGAAACCCTCAGTCGATATGCGGACCAACTGTCCGGCGAAGGAAAAATCCAGATTGTGGAACAGCGCGACAACATGATCGATAATTTTAAGGTCGGTTATGTTTCCACGCTGGGCCTCCCTGAAACAACCGCCTTTGCTGACTTGCGCGGAACAGAATATGCAAACACCCCCGCGCTAGTGGTGCCCTGCGACATCCCCCTGCTCACCCCGTGGGAGGTGGATGAATTCATCAGCCAAAGCAACATGCACGACTATGACTACTCGATCGGGATCACCTCTGAAAAGGTGCTCTCCTATTATCACCCGAAAACCGATCAGCCCGGCATTCAGATGATCTATTTCCATCTGCGCGAAGACCTCTGGCGTCAAAACAACCTGCATCTAGCCAAGCCGCTACGCTTTGAACATCTCGACTACATCGAAAAAATGTACGAATGGCGCTATCAGACACACCTGTTCAATGTGCTGCGAATGATGTTTGCGCTCCTGTTGGTCAGCTGGCGGTTTATGACCGCCCTGCGGGTTTTCGCTCTGCTGCAGCTCTCGCTCTACTACGACCGGCATGGGCGCCCAAACCTCTCCAAAAGCATCCGCATGCACGCGCCGCTCGAAACCTTTCAGCGTGGTGTCGGCAACATTCTCGGCGCGCGAACCCAGCTGACCTACACCCACCTTGGCGGCGCGGCGCTGGATGTGGACCACGACGAAAATCTCGACACCATGGACACCCTGTACAACGACTGGATGGCGCACCAGCAATCCCTCCGTGGCACGCAAAGCGACTAAGAATTTTTCCAAGGCTTGGAACTTTCGGAGCCGGTTTTTCCAATGCTTGGAAAACCGAACTCAGGGCTCGACCGAAAACGTCGTGATGATCGTATTGATGTCTTGCTGAGAAGGCGCAATTTCAGACTCCGAAGGAACAGCAACAATCAACGTATGCTCCCAATCCTCCTGAGCAAAAACTGACAGAGAAACCATAGAATTCTCCGACAAAGCACCCTCTTGAAAGCCTTTTAGGCCCTGACACTCCAAAGAATAAACACCAGATAACGGGCCACTACTCGCCAGCATTTTACACAAAAGCATATAGCTCTTCATCTTAGCATCATCTCTGGGGTCAAAAAGTGATACATCCGCAGAGGTAGTGAATAACACATTAGATCTAAAGGCAAAGCCCATTACTGAACGCAACTCATCGAGCTTTATGCCATCTTCATTGTCGGCCAAAGATTCCAGAAATTCCCTGTCATTAACATAGGTTATATAGATGCCTGATCCCTCACAGGTCCATGAGATCGCACCTGCTGACAGATCCGTTCCAACACAATTCGTCCACGGAACATAAAAACTACAGTTGGACGCTTTCAGCAAAGTCACTGGGGGAGAAACCGAGTTCAGATCTAACGGTTGCGGAACCGCATCCACAACTGTCCGGTCCACAAATCGAAGTCCGATCAAGCACACCGTCTGCACGCCAAAAAACCATCCATACAAAATGAGCACCAGCAGGACACTGCTGATGCTCAGGATGAGCTTTTTCTTTTTGGTCACTTCCGGTTAAATCTCGCAGACGTCGCAGTGGTGTTTAAGCACCGCGCCGTTGGATGCGTTGGTGGCGAGCGAGGCGTAGCGGGCGAGCCAGCCGGAGGTGATCTTCGGCGCGGGTTTGCTCCACGATTTTTTGCGTTCGGCAAACTCGGCATCCGACACGTCCGCGTTCAGGCTGCGGTTGGGAATATCGATTTCGATGAGGTCACCCTCTTTGAGCAGGCCGATCGGTCCGCCTTCAGCCGCTTCCGGTGAAATGTGGCCGATGCAGGCGCCGTGCGTTCCGCCGCTAAAGCGGCCATCGGTGATGAGTGCCACTTTGTCGCCGAGGTCTTGGCCCATGATGTAGGAGGTGGGTGCAAGCATTTCCTGCATGCCAGGGCCGCCTTTGGGCCCTTCGTAGCGAATGACGACGACATCGCCTGCTTTGACTTTGCCGGCGAGAATTCCTTCGCAGGCATCTTCCTGCGATTCGAAGATGACGGCTGGCCCTTTGTGGACAAGCATTGCGGGGTCAACGCCGGCGGTTTTTACGACCGCACCTTCGCCCGCGAGATTGCCGGTGAGGATGGAAAGCCCACCCTCTTTACTGTAGGCGTTTTCAACTTTATGGATGCAGGCTTCGTCTTTGGTTTCTGCGCCGGCGATGTTTTCACCGAGGGTTTTGCCACTGACGGTCGGGCAGTCCAGTTTGAGCGCACCTTCGATTTTGCTGATCTCGGCGAGGATGGCGCTGATGCCGCCCGCGTCGCGGACGTCTTCGATGTGATAGCTCGATGACGGGGAGACTTTGCAGATGTTAGGTGTGGTTTTAGAGAGCTGGTTAATGCGCTCGAGGTCGTAGTCGATCCCCGCCTCGTTGGCGATGGCCAGTGTATGCAAAACGGTGTTGGTGGAACCGCCCATGGCCATATCGAGCACGAAGGCGTTATCGACGGAGTCCTGCGTGATGACCTCGCGCGGTTTCGGCCCGTTGGCCAGCGCCATTTCAACCGCGCGTTTGGCGGCGGCCTTCCACAACGCATTGCGAGCCTCTTCGATGGCCAAAAGGGTTCCGTTGCCAGGCAGCGCCATACCGATGGCTTCGCAGAGGCAATTCATGGAGTTGGCGGTGAACATGCCGGAGCACGATCCCGCGCCGGGACAGGCTTTGCATTCCAATTCCAGCAGCTCGTCTTCAGTCATCTTGCCAGCTTTGACCTGCGCGACGCCTTCGAAGACGCTGATGAGGTCGATGACGGTTCCATCGGCTTTGCGGCCGGCGGCCATCGGTCCGCCGCTGGCGAAAATGGTGGGAATGTTGGTGCGAACCGCACCCATGAGCATGCCGGGAACGATCTTGTCGCAGTTGGGAATACAGATCATCGCGTCGAAGGCGTGGGCACCGACCATCGTTTCGACACTGTCAGCGATGAGCTCGCGGCTGGGCAGGGAATATTTCATTCCGGCGTGACCCATAGCGATGCCGTCGCAAACGCCGATGACATTAAATTCGCGCGGGGTACCGCCCGCTTCACGGACGGCGTCGCAGATGATCCGGCCAACTTGATTGAGATGAACGTGACCGGGGATCACTTCATTAAAGGAGTTGCAGACCGCGATGAACGGTTTTTGGATGTCCTCATCGGTCAGTCCGGTGGCGTGCATCAGACTGCGGTGGGGGGCGCGTTCCATTCCTTTTTTGATGATATCGCTGTTCATGGTGATCCTTTCTCTGTTCCTAAAATGATTGATTCCCTTATGGTTTCCGGTACGTTTTACCGGCTCAAGCTGAAAGTACGAACTTTACGTGCTGAAAGGGCAATATGAAAAACATTTTTGTGACAACTCTGCTGGCCGCATGTACCTCGATGGCGACTCAAACCAATGAGATTCCGGTCATCACGATCACCGCGTCCGCACAGACCGCGGAGAGCGCCGCAATCCATGAAGTGCTCCGCGCAGAGCCGGGCGTAATTCTCAACTCGCAGGGTGGCTCACAAAACGACCTTTCCGTGCGCGGCTCCACCTTCAGCGGCGCGGGCCTCTCCCTCGGTGGACTCACCCTGCGCAATCCGCAGACCGAACACTTTAATGCTGAACTGCCCCTGCCCGCGACCATGCTCTCGCGCCCCGATGTGCGAACTGGCCTCGCCAATCAGGGCGGACATCTAGTCGGCACCGTCGGCTTCGATCTGCTCCCCATGTCTGGAAGAAAACAGTTTGAAGCCGGATTTGGATCCGACCACCGCGACTGGCAAAGCCTGCTCGTGCAGCAAATGCTTTCCGACACCCTCGGCCTCGGCATCTTCGCCGGGCGCGAATCCGCCAGCGGCGTGGATTATCCCGATAACGATGTTGACCGCGAATACATCGGCGGTCACCTGCAGTTCCATGAAAACGACACGCAGATCGACCTGATCATCGCCCATCAGGAAAAAGACTTCGGCGCGCGCGGATACTACGGTGTCGATGAAACCCGGGCTGCAAATGAAAATACCGAAGAGAATTTGGTCTATCTCGCCGCCCGCAAAGGCGACCTGAATGGAGATTATCTACGGGGCGGCATTTCTTGGCGAGAATTCTACGACGATTATTATATTCCCTCCTACCCCTATGAGAACCACCACCGCTCGCGCGTCAGCTCGGCCTTTTTCGACGGACGCACGCTGGAAGTCAACGGATGGGCGCTCGGCTGGCGGGCGGACATCGACGAGGAACGGATCGCCAGCTCCGGCCTCGGTTATTTCCATCGCACCCGCGGCGGCATTTCGCTGCTTCCACAGTGGAAGGGTGACCGCCTAAAAATCATCGTCGGTGCGCGCGGCGAGTTTTTCACCGAAGAGTCAGCAAAATTCCTGCCGCAACTCGGCGCGGACTATCTGCTTTCCGACACCCTGAGCGCCTTCGCCTCCTACTCCGAGTCGATTCGCCTGCCCTCCTACACCGAGTTGAACTACAACTCGCCAGCCAGCCTCGGCAATGCCGGCCTCAAACCGCAAACCACCGAGCAAACCGAAATCGGACTGAAGGGGATTCCCTCGGAATCCATGGACTGGAAAATCTCCGCCTTCCACCGCCGCTCCAACAATACCGTTGATTGGATGACAGGGGTCACACCAATCCGCTGGGTTGCGACCGACATCGGGACTCTCGATGTCTACGGTGTCGAGGCGCAGCTTGGGTGGTATCCGGCGCAAAATATTGAAATGAACTTTTCCTATACCTGGATCTATAAAGATCAGGAAGCCTCCGACTTCGGTCAGTACGCTTCGCGCTACGCGCTCGACTACCCGGAACACCTCGCGCAGCTCTCCCTACTTTGGAAGCCGCTCACCGCGCTCGAAATCGGCACGGTACAAACCCTCCGGCTTCAGACCGATAATCATGTGCGCGCCGGCAACGACTTTGGAGTCGACAGCTCCTTTGTTGTGCGCTTCACCCCGCCGAAGGCGAACTACGCCACCCTCTCCCTGCTAATCAACAACGCGTGGGACGATGATTTCCAGACCTTCCCGGGCCAGCGTCCGCCGGAACGGTTTGCCGGGGTCTCGCTGACACTGGACTGGTAGTCCGCCGCGCCAACCGGCCAAACCCGCCGATCTGCGAATAACCGTAAACATGATCATATTAATCACTCATAATGCGATATATGTCGGCGTTTGCTAATATATGCGGTTTTAACAGATTGTTTTCTAACGAAAATTTAACATAACCTCTTGTTGACATCCCCTTAGATAAGAGTAAAAGCAAAACAAGGTTAACTATTCAAAAGGTTGGAAAGTTAAATGAACAGAAAGAAAAAGCGGCCGGCAAACCGGCCAGAAGAAGAACCTCTAACTAAATGGAGGGGGAGAAATGAAAAAGAAAAACGACAATAAGCATACACGCAGGAAAAGCCTGAGCGCGACTCTCGTTGAGAGTAACGGATCTAACAAAGGCTTTCAGAACCCGCTGTCGTGGTCTATTGGCATTCGGTAAAACCTTTGCCTGTTGACCCGGATCGGGTCCTGATTTTCCGGGGGCAGTGCAATAAAAGCACCGCCCCCATTTTTTTGTTATCTGTGTTGCCAGAAAAGTTCGTTTTCCCCTAAACTCGATCCATTCTACGCATTGACATCGCACTTCATTTCCGTACAATGCGCGCTTCTTTTGACCACGGCGAGATAGCTCAGTTGGTAGAGCAGGGGACTGAAAATCCCCGTGTCCCCGGTTCGATTCCGGGTCTCGCCACCACCCTTCGCCCTTCACTTTTTTCAGGGCTGCGGGTGGCAAGCCACCCGCACCTTCCCCAAACAAAAGCGATCAGGCCCACAGGTTGGCGGGATAAACTCCGGAGTCGACCAGCGCGCGGATCCCGGTCATCACCTGCGGCTTATCTTCCGGATAAGTGACGCCCATCCACTTTTCGCCGGAGGGCAGCACGGTGACGTTGGTTTCACCGTTTTGAATCATGCCGTCGATCAGCTCGGGCAGCAGATACTCGCTTTTAAGCTCGCGCCCTGCCCGCTCGAGGAATTGTTCGAATCCGCGTTCGAGAAAATCAAACAGGCGCGGAGTAAAGCCCCAGGTATTCATGGACACCATGTCATCGTCCGCCATTTCCCCGCCGTCATGGCGGATCACGCCGTCTTCGCCGCGCTCAATGTTGAAGTATTCCGTGACGGCGGCCAACCTGTCGCCGTTCACGTCGCAGTAGCCGCGGGCCACGCCGCCGAAGGGCGAGAGCGTGTTTTTGATGTAAAAGCCGACCATGCAGCAATCCGTGCTGTTCACATCCATCGCAATAAGTTGCTTCGCAAGCACCTCGAACGATTCGCGGCCGTAAAAGTCGTCGGCGTTGATCACCGCGAACGGCTCGTTAACGGCCTCTTTTGCCATCAACACCGCCTGTCCGGTTCCCCACGGCTTGGTGCGCTCTTCGGGGATTGGAAAATTTGACGGAATTTTTTCCAAGGTTTGGAAAACATAGTGCACGTCGATCTTTCCTTCGAGCTGGGTACCGATCGCTTCTTTAAAATCCGCCTCGATCTCCGGGCGAATAATAAAAACAACTTTGCCGAAACCGGCACGAATGGCGTCATAGACGGAGTAGTCGAGAACAATTTCTCCGGACGGCCCGATCGGGTCAATCTGTTTGAGCCCGCCGTAGCGGCTCCCCATTCCCGCGGCCATAATCACTAGTGTTGGCTTCATCAATCGGATCCTTTATTTGCTTTTCTCCACGAAGGCTGTACTGCGTTTTATTGAATCCCTTCCAGATTCCAGAACCGTTTACTCCAAAGTAATTTCCTGCTGATATTCGGGGGCTGTGCAGGACCAACCGGTTTTTTCGGCCAGCAAGTCCTTGAACGCATTCGCGGCATCCGGCTCACCGTGTGTGACAAATACATGACGCGGCGATTTTTCGAGCGCGGAAATCCAGCGCAGCAGTTCGTTCTGGTCGGCGTGCGCCGAGAAGCCGGATATTTTTTCGAGGCGCGCTTTGACTTCGTGCTCTTCGCCGAAAAGGCGAATCGGGTCAACCCCGTCGAGGATGATGCGCCCGAGGGTTCCGACGGCCTGATAGCCCACAAACAGAATGGTGCTCTCCGGGCGGCTAATGTTGTTTTTGAGGTGGTGTTTAATGCGCCCGCCGGTGCACATGCCGGAGCCGGCAATGATGATGGCGGTTCCTTTGATGTGGTTGATGGCTTTGGATTGATCGGTGGTGTTGGACATGGTGAGTCCCGGCAGGTCGCACGGGTGCTGTCCTTTGTGCAGGAGCTCGAGCGCCTCTTCGTCAAACAGTTCGGGATGTTTTTTAAACACATCGGTGACCCGAATGGCCATGGGGCTGTCGACAAAGGCCACCAGATGCGGAATGCGGTCTGCGCGCAGCAGCCCGTTGAGGTGATAGAGAAGCTCCTGCGTGCGCTCGACAGCAAAGCTAGGAATCACCACATTGCCGCCGGCTTCATTCGTTTCGTTGATGATACGCGCCAGCTCGTCGGGAATATCTTTGGTTTCGCCATGCGTGCGGTTGCCGTAGGTCGATTCGATCAAAACGTAGTCGGCTTCTTCAAACGGATGCGGATCGTTGATGATCGGAATATCCCAGCGGCCGACATCACCGGAGAAGAGGATGGAGCGGGTTTCGCCGCCCTGCTCAACCGTCAACCTGATGCTGGTGGATCCAAAGATGTGTCCCGCTTCACGGAACTCGGCTGTCATTCCGCTGGCGACCGGAACGGGTGTGTCGTAAGCGACCGACTTCATTAGCGGAATCGTCTGCTCGACATCCCCCTGTGTATAGAGCGGTTCGTAAGGGAACGGACTGGTTTTGCCCTGTTTTTCGTGGCGAGCCTTTTTGTGTTTTACATCCTCTTCCTGCAGGTAGGCGGAGTCTTTCATGATGATCTGCGCGATCTCCGATGTGGCAGGCGTACAGAGGATCTTCCCGCGGAAGCCTTCTTTCACCAGTTTCGGCAGGCGACCGCAATGGTCGAGATGGGCGTGGGTGAGCAAAACGGTATCGATGCTTTCCGCCGAAACAGGGAACGGATCCCAGTTGCGTTGCTTAAGATCGCGTTCCTGATAGAGCCCGCAGTCCACCAACACCCGTAGACCGCCCACCTCAACCAAGTAGCACGATCCTGTTACATTCTGCGCCGCGCCAAAAAACTTCAGTTTGATATCCATAATGTATATCCCTTTCGCTCCGCAAAGCTTAAAGAATTTTAACATGCCTGTGAAACATTTTACCCAGAATCCTTTTGCCTGTCCGCTCGCAACCTGTAAGATTTCTGTTCGATTTAAAACAAAAGGAAAGAGCATGATTGAAGACGGAAAAAAAGTACGCATTCACTACACCGGCACGCTGAGCGACGGCGAAAAGTTCGATTCCTCCGAGGGTCGCGACCCGCTCGAATTTGAAACTGGCTCCGGCAAGGTCATTCCCGGCTTTGACGCCGCGGTGCGCGACATGGAAGTCGGCGGCAAAAAAACCGTCACCCTGCCCTGCAAAGAGGCCTACGGTGAAGTGAGTGAAGAGATGGTCGGCGACATTCCCAAAGACCGCTTTCCGGAAGGCATGGACATTCAGGTCGGCATGCCGCTGCAGATGTCCGGCCCGCAGGGTCCGCTACCAGTCCTCGTTAAAGAGATCAAAGAAGATGCCGTCACCATCGATGCCAACCACCCGCTGGCCGGCAAAGACCTCACCTTCGAGCTCGAGCTCGTCGAAATCGTCTGACGTTTCCAAGGTTTGGAAAATAATATATATATTTTTCCAACCCTTGGAAATGACGGTCAAATGGAACGGCTCACAAAGAGGGAATAACCATGAAGATCGTGATCGCTCCGGATTCGTTCAAGGGAAACATGCGCGCCTCGACGGTGTGTGAAATCGTAAAGGATGCCTTCCTGCGCGAAATACCCGGTGCGGAAATCCATTCCGTACCCATGGCCGATGGCGGCGAAGGCACCGTCGAAGCCCTCGTGGAATCCACCGGCGGAACGTTCCAATCCTTGGAAGTCACCGGCCCGTTCGGCGATCCGGTCGAAGCCCGCTACGGCCTGCTCCCCGATGGCACCGCCGTCATGGAAATGGCCTCTGCTTCCGGCATTGAACTGATTCCGGCCGATCAGCTCAACCCCATGCACGCCACCACCTATGGAACCGGCGAGCTGCTCAAGCATCTACAAAAAACCGGCCACACAAAAATTGTGGTCGGCATCGGTGGCAGCGCAACGGTGGATGGCGGCACCGGCATGGCTCAGGCTCTCGGGTACCGTTTTCTGGATACAAACGGCAATGAAATTACCGCGCGCGGCGGAAAAATTCTGGCAGACATCTCAGCCATCGACAGCGCTCAGGTTCTACCGGAATTAAAACAGACCGACATTCGTGTGGCGTGCGATGTCACCAACCCGCTCACCGGCCCGAATGGCGCGGCGGCCGTGTTCGGCCCGCAGAAAGGTGCGACACCGGATAGGGTGAAACAGCTCGACGCCGGACTTTCCAATCTTTGGAAAACCTGCGGAACGCCCGGCGCACCGGGCGACGGCGCGGCCGGCGGACTCGGCTACGGCCTGCGCGCCTTCTGCAATGCAAAGATCGTCTCAGGAGCAACGCTGATCGCCGAAACCGCCGGACTGCCCGCCCTGCTCTCCGGTGCCGATCTGTTGATCACCGGCGAGGGTCGCACAGACGCGCAGACCGCTTCCGGAAAGCTCTGCTCGGTGTTGGCGAAGATGGCGCGCGAACAGGGCGTAAAAACGCTGCTGCTTTCCGGCGCGCTGGCGGGCGAACTCAATCCGTTTCTCGACACCTTCGACTATGCCTTCAGTATTTCCGCCGGCCACACCTCGCTCGAAGACTGCCTCCACAACGCACCGGAAGATCTGGCCTTTACTGCCCGCAACATTGCAAAGCTGCTGGCGATCAAGCTGGATTCCGCATCCTGATTTGATGACAAAAAAGCGGGGCCGGTGGGCCCGTCATTTTTCTTCTTTATCAAACTCCAGCGCGGCGGAGTTGATGCAATAGCGCAGGCCGGTGGTGTCGCGCGGACCGTCGGGGAAAACATGGCCGAGGTGCCCGCCGCATTTCGCGCAAAGCACTTCGATGCGGATCATTCCTTGACTGGTGTCTTTGCGCTCAACGATGCTTCCGTCGGATACCGCCTGATCAAACGCGGGCCAGCCACAGCCGGAGTGATATTTATCGTCAGAGGTAAAGAGCACCGCGCCGCAACCGACGCAACGGTAGACGCCCGCCCCCTCGTGATCCGTGTAGATTCCGCTGAATGGGCGCTCCGTGCCCGCCTCGCACAGAATGCGGTACTGCTCCGGCGTCAGCTCCGCCTTCCATTCGACATCGGTTTTTTGAACACGAAACTCGTTCATCGCCTTGTCCTCCGCTTCAATGGAACAGCCTACAATCAACAGGCTGGCTAATAATGTAATTACTGTTTTCATAGCTCGTTCAAGATAGACATCAACCGGTCGCTATCCGTTAGATCTTCAAACACATAATCTGCGCCCGCTTTTCCCAATGCCTGGGAATCAAAGATGCCGGTGGCGACGGCGATGGAGACCATGCCGTTGGCTTTGGCGGCCTCTACGTCGCGCGGCGTGTCGCCAATCAGCACTGCGCGCTGCGGATTCCCGGCGCGTTCCAGCGCGAGCCGCGCAATCTCCACGCGGTCAGGATGGTCGCACCCGCAACCGAATCCGCTCGGATCAAAATACTCTAACAGCCCGCCGTGAAGCAGCTTCAGCTTGGCGGTCGCCTCGATATTTCCAGTGACGATGCCAAGCTTCCACCCGGATGATTCGGAATGCTTACTATTTTTCAACTCGTCAGCAGACGGTTGATCGCAGGGACGCGAGGCGCTGTGCTGCAACGCAGTTGCGGAAAGAAGCGGGACAATTTTCCCAATGTTTGGAAAAAGCTCGGGCGGGGTGTGTTCCAAATGTTCACCGAGACGGGCGCCAAGCCGCTCAAAGAATGCGGCCTCCATTTCGGGCGTGGAGGTTTCGCCGCGGTCGGTGGCGATCCGGCGAAAGACATCGAGATCGGTCGCGCCGTAAAAATTAATATGTTCAACGCCCTGATCCCAACCGAGCGCCTCCTCAAACGCCTGCCGGAACGCCTTGCGCCCGGCACCGCGCGCGTAGAGTAGCGTGCCGTCGATATCAAAAAAAATCCATCCCTGTTCTTTTTCCATATTGCCCTTCCAAACCCCGACTCGAATTGGTAGAAATTTCGGCTTCTTTCTACATTCTAAAGCAAGAAAGCAGGATCGTATGTCCAAAACCTATAAAATTACTCTTTTGCCCGGCGACGGAATCGGTCCGGAAGTGATCGCCGAAAGCGTCAAACTCCTCGATGCGATTGCGGAGCCGTCCGATTTTTCTTTTGAATACACCGAAGCCCTCGCGGGCGGCGCGGCCATTGATGCCGCCAACGACCCGATGCCGCAGGCAACCATCGACGCCTGCAAAGCGTCCGACGCCGTCCTGCTCGGCGCGATGGGCGGCCCGAAATGGGATCACCACACCGGTGCAATGCGTCCGGAATCCGGTCTGATGAAAATCCGTAAAGAACTGGCGGTGTTCGCCAACCTGCGCCCAGTGGCGGTTCCGCCGTCGCTGGCGGAATCCTCCCCGTTACGCCCCGAATCGGTGACGGGTGTCGATCTGCTGACGGTGCGCGAACTGACCGGCGGCATCTATTTCGGCCAGCCGCGCGGCAACGACGGCAAAGAAGGCTTCAACACCATGCGTTACACGGTTCCGGAAATTGAGCGCGTCGCGCACGTTGCCTTTGAATGGGCGCGCAAACGCCGCAACAAGGTGACGTCGGTTGACAAAGCCAACGTGCTGGAAGTCTCTCGCCTGTGGCGCGACACGGTCAAGGCACTGCACGAAAAGGAATACTCCGACGTTGAGCTGGAGCACATGTACATCGACAACGCGACCATGCAGATGGTGATCAACCCGCGTCAGTTCGATGTCATCCTGACCGGCAATATTTTCGGCGACATCCTCTCCGACACCTCTGCCACGCTCGGCGGCTCGCTCGGTCTGCTGCCCTCCGCCAGCCTCGGCTGCGGAACCGGTCTGTTTGAACCGATACATGGCTCGGCCCCCGACATCGCTGGGCAGGGCAAAGCCAACCCGATTGCGACGATCCTCTCAACAGCTATGATGCTCAATTTCCTCGGTG
Organism: uncultured Verrucomicrobiota bacterium; assembly: GCA_964455665.1. Taxonomy (GTDB): domain Bacteria; phylum Verrucomicrobiota; class Kiritimatiellia; order Kiritimatiellales; family Tichowtungiaceae; genus Tichowtungia. The sequence goes on along the minus strand of CAYVYL010000009.1, from coordinate 20,532 downwards.
AAACAAAAGCCGCCGCCGCGATTCGCAACGGCTTCGAAGAGGCGCTGAAACAGCCTCTGCGTACCGCCGACCTCTGCCACGAAGGCTATACCTTGGCCTCGACCTCAGAGATGGGCGACCTGATCCGCAATGAAACACTCCGCCAACTCTAACGAGTGCCAGAGTTCTGCGCTTTCTCCGGTGCGGCGGGAGGGACTAATCAGGATCAAATTGGGATGAATGCCTAGCTCGGCGAACGGTTATTATTTCACAATTGCACCGCTGGACGGCAGTTCGCCGTCGACCGTAATCAGCTTCAGTTCTTTGCCGACAGACGCGCACAGAAGCATGCCCTGCGATTCTACGCCGCGGATTTTTGCGGGTTTGAGATTGGCCACGATCACGATGGTTTTGCCGATCACCTCTTCAGCGCTGTAGTACTGAGCAATGCCGGCAATAAGCTGACGTTTTTCCTCGCCGACTTCCACCTGCAGCTTGAGCAGTTTATCCGCGCCCTCCACCTTTTCAGCTTCGAGAATTTTCGCCGTGCGCAGTTTCACATTCATCACATCGTCGTACGTGATGACCCCTTCAACCGGTTTAGGTTTTTCTGTTTTTTCAGTCACGGTTTTTTCCTCTTTTTTCTTCACTTCAACGCGCGGGAACAGTGCGCTGGGCTGAGAGATCTCAGAGCCATAGGCCAACACATCGAATTCGGAAAGTTTTCCAAGGTTCGGAACGGGGTCTGCCATACCGAGTGCGGAACGCAACGCGATCATCTTTTTCGGCATGACCGGATAAAGGAGTCCCGCGCAAACACGCAGGCATTCAGCCGCAGTATAAAGACAGTTATTAATTTCCCCCTGCAACCCGCCCTGCTTCGCTAGGGCCCAAGGAGCACGCACTTGTAGATAGACGTTGATCTTGCGGACCGCGCCCATGACCAGCGCGATTGCGCCATCAAGTTGCATTTTATCAATCATTGGCCCCATGGTCTGCGCCGCCAAATTAACCATTTCCCACAGCTCATCCTCTGCATGCGTGTCTAAATAGGCTTCATTTGTTTCGGGGTTTACCTGACGAAGACGCTCCCCTTCATTCCGGTTCGGCATTTTATTATCACAATACCGACTCATCATGTTCAGGATGCGGCTGGCGACATTCCCCAAGTCGTTAGCGAGGTCGGAATTATAGCGCTTGATGAAGGCCTCCTCGGTAAAAGAGGCGTCCTGGCCGAGGGTCATTTCAGCAACGAGGAAGTAGCGGAAGGCGTCGACGCCGTAGCGGTCGATCATTTCCATTGGGTTGACGACATTGCCAAGCGATTTGCTCATTTTGGTCCGACCGGTCAGCCACCAACCATGCGCGAAGATGGTTTTCGGCATTTCGACGCCCATGGCTTTGAGCATGGTCGGCCAGTAGACGGTGTGGGTGGTGAGAATATCTTTACCGATCAGGTGATGGTTGACCGGCCACCATTTTTTGAACATTTCGTCATCGGTTTTATAGCCGATAGCGGTGATGTAGTTGAGCAACGCGTCGAACCAGACGTAGGTGACGAAATCGGAATCGAACGGGAGCTCAATGCCCCAGGCTAGGCGGCTTTTCGGCCGTGAAATGCAGAGATCCTGTAGCTCGTTATTTTTGAGGAAACCGAGCGTTTCGTTGGCGCGGAAGTCGGGCTGGATAAACTCCGGATGACTTTCAATGTAGTCGATGAGCCACTGCTGATAGTTGCTCATGCGGAAAAAATAGTTGGACTCGACGATGGCGTCGACTTTACGCCCGCACTCGGGGCAGTTGCCGTCGATGAGGTCTTTTTCGGTGAAAAAACGTTCACAGCCGACACAATACCAGCCTTCGTATTCGGCGCGGTAGATTTCGTCCTTGTCGAAAAGCTCCTGCAGAACCTCCTGCACAATCTTTTTGTGACGCTCCTCGGTGGTGCGGATGAAATCGTCGTGGGTGATTTCGAGTCGCTTCCAAAGCTCCTGAAAGCGGACGACGGTCTGGTCGCACTGCTCCTGAGCACTGATGCCGTTTTGATCCGCCGCCTGCTGCACCTTCTGCCCGTGCTCGTCGGTTCCGGTCAGGAAATAGGTCGGGGTGCCGAGTAGACGATGATAGTTCGCCAACACGTCGGCAAGAATCGTCGTGTACGCATGGCCGATATGCGGCTTGTCGTTCACATAATAAATTGGGGTAGTTACGTAATATTTATCCATGACCGAATCACCATATAGATTCCAGAGAAACTTTCCAGTCCTTGAGTCTCTTTTTCTGCACGCGAGGGATTAATGCCCGCCATCGCCAAACAGCATCATAATGGCGGCAACGGATATCGGAATAATCATAAAAACCTGCAGCCACTTATCGGGCATTCGGACGGAGAGCCTGCTACCGGACGGCACGCCGATCAGTGAACCGGCGGCCATCACCACCGCCGTGACCATATCGGTATCCCCCGCTTTGCTGTAGATCAGAGAGGTCAGCAGCGTCAGCGTCACTGCGATAAAAATGGAGCTGCCGACCGCACGGCGCGCTTCCAATCCAAACAAAACCATCAGCAACGGAATAATCAGCACGCCGCCGCCGATTGAGGTCGCCCCGATCAGCGCGCCAATGCCCGCACCGGTCAGCACACCCAGCGTCCGACACAGCACAGGCCGCGCCTTAATGCGATCGGCCAGCTTGTGGCCTTGGGTCCGGTTCCGCTGATTCCGGATATGACTGGCCAGATTCAGCACCATCGTGCCAATACAGAAAAACACCGTTCCGGTAATAAAGATCCGCAGTCCGTGCTGAAACTCCGCACTGGAACCGCGACGAGTCACCCAGAACGAAACGACGGCATTCGCCGGCAACGCTCCGGCGAGAAACAGAAGCGAGAGGGTCCAATCAATCGTTTTCAGTTTTACATGGTGGAAGGTCGCCGAAAACTTTGTCAAAAAGGAATACAGACTGGCCGTTCCAACCGCCATGATCGAGTTCATTTTGAGTAGCAGGGTCAATGCCGGAAGCATCAGCACGCCGCCGCCGACCCCGGTGAGGCCGATACAAAACCCAATCACCAGCCCGAGCCCGAGCCGAATCACAATCTCCAGAATATCCAGTCCGAACAGTTCCATTTTTTCCTACAGGTATAAACTAAAGAGCTGGACGTTACCCCGAGTTTCTAATGGTTGAAACTTTTTTCGCCGGTTTTTCCAAAGCTTGAAAGAAAGGCAAATCTGCCTCCGCCAAGGCTCTGGCGTGATAGCCCTTCGACTCCTTGCAGTCGCTCAGGACATCCGACTCGTTCAATAAAACCGGCCGGCCAAGCCGTAGACTCAAAGCGATACTTGCCGTCCGCCTTCGCTCTTCGCTTCGCTTTGAGCGAAGGCTGGTGCGCCCAACAGGAGTCGAACCTGTATCAATGGCTTCGGAGGCCACTATTCTATCCATTGAACTATGGGCGCAAATGAATGAGGACGGTACCGATTCCCGTTTCATTGGGAAACAGAAAAACACAAAAACAAAACGCCCCGCACGGCGAGGCGTTCTGCAAACCATACCGATCGAATTTTAGGCGTTGGCGGCTTCGAATTCTTTCATGAACTTGATGAGCGGATCGATGCCGGTCACCGGGAAAGCATTGTAGATGGAGGCGCGAATACCACCAACGGAACGGTGCCCTTTCAGACCGGCCATTCCCATTGCCACGGTTTCCTTGACGAACTGCGCCTCGAGTTCTTCAGTCGGCAAGCGAAAGGTGACGTTCATCGAGGAACGATATTCCGGAACGGCGGTGCCTTTGTAAAAGTCCGAGGCATCAATCACTGCGTAAAGCTTGCCCGATTTCTCTTCATTGCGTTTCTGCGCTCCTTCAAGTCCGCCGTTGGCCAGCAGCCAGCGGGTGACCAGCGCAATGATGTAAATCGGAAAGGTCGGCGCGGTGTTGGAGAGCGAATCGTTTTCCATGACGTGCTTGTACTGGAACAGCTCCGGCAATGTGTCGGGGCTTTTTGCTGCCAGCTCATCTTTAATGATTACTAGCGTCACACCCGCGCAGGCGAGGTTTTTCTGTGCGCCGGCATAGATCATGTCGAACTGCGACACGTCGAGCGGACGCGAGAGGATGTCAGAGGACATGTCCGCGATGAGCGGGGCGTCTGTTTTTGGGAATTCCTTTACCTGTGCACCGGAAATCGTTTCGTTGGAGCAGATATGCACGTAGGCGGCGCCGTCGGTGAATTTCAGATCGGCATTGGCCGGAACACAGGTCGGGATGTCTTTGGCCGTGTTGGCGAGTTCATTCACCTGCGCGCCGATTTTTTTCGCGGCCTTAATCGCTTTACTGCTCCAAGCCCCAGCGGTGATGTAGTCCGCCGTCTGTCCTTCGCCGAGAAAATTCATCGGAATCAACGAGAATTGGGTGCTCGCGCCACCGGTCATAAAGAGAACGCTATAGCCCTCTGGAAGGTTCAATAGTTTTTTAAGGTTGTCTTTGGCCTCGGCGTGCACGGCGGAGTAATCCTTGCCGCGATGACTCATCTCCATAATGGACATGCCGGTTCCGTTAAAATCGAGCAGTTCATCCTGAACCTGTTTGAGAACCTCTTCCGGCAAAACCGCCGGTCCCGCACTGAAATTATATGCACGCGCCATGATCTGAGTCCTTTCGTTTAAACCAATTGAAAATAAGCTCAGAATGTACCCCTTCCCCGCCAACCGGGCAACAAAGAATACGAGGTGAAAGATTTTAACCGCGCGCGAGCGAAGCAATGCATAATTTTTCACAGAAAATAGTGACGAAAGAACGGTTCATAACACGAATCCACGCGAATGAAATTTCCAAGTTTTGGAAGAAGGCTACCTGTCCGCCATAGCCTTGACGACGGCGGGAGCCTCCACCCAACTATTTCTCCAAAATGTGGAAATTTATTGGGTCGGTTTAGTATGAGCGAACGCGGAAGAATTTCTTATCGCCGTCGACCGGCCAGTTCCAGACTTCCGGCGGGCCAGCGTTGGTCCATGTGACAAGGTCATCGGATTCTTCGAGTTGCAACTGAAGAACGGCCTGATTCCCGACCGTTTCAAGGAGCATCTGGCCTACGGCCACATCGAGCACAGCGTTCGATGGGTAGAGTCCGAAGGTAGTGCCTTTGTTTGCGATGTAGTCAACCACCGCAGAACTGTTGTTGGTCACATTCAATCCTTGCGCCACTTCAAAGGCATCATCGAATCCATCGTCATCCGTATCTTTTTTCCAAGGATTGGAACCGAGTCCGACCTCTTCGGCGTTGGTGAGGCCGTCGTCGTCGGCATCATCCGAGAACACGGCCAGTATGGCCTTCGGCGCATCCATCGCGACGGTTGCGCTGTTGGTGCCGGAGGCATCACCCTGCCAACCCATGAAGAGCCAATCCGCAGCCGGATTAGCGGTCAGAGTCTGTTCTGAATCAGCGGCATAGAAGCCGTCAACCCCATCGACCGATCCGCTTCCCGAAACGGTGACATCCAACCAATAGTTGGTCTGCCAGTTCCAAGTCAGGGTGGCGTTGGTGGTGAAGGTGAGCTCGAACCAGTTGGTGGTTCCGCTAGCAGGTTCCTGCCCTGTTAACGTCCAGCCGACTGGGGAATAGTTGGTGGTTCCGCTTGTTACGGAGTCAACAGAGCAGGCGACGATAGAGCCGTCGATAACGGTGTTGGGCCCAATGGCTGGAACCGGAGATCCATGCGCGGAAACCACCGTGAGTGTGTTGGTGGACTGTTCGGTGTAGGTCAGTTCAATGGCAGCATCAAGCGGAGTGTTTCCATAGTCAAAATTACCCCAGACTACAAAGTCAATCGTATCCCCAGGCTCAACCGTGACGAGCATATCGAATTCCCCGGCAATACCGTCCCAAAGTGACAGGGTGTTGTGACGAACTGTAGTGCTTATTATGCCGCTATCGCCCGCAAGAAACCTGCCGACAAGATGAATGGTGCCGATCCCAGAGAAAGCGGGTGCGGTCCAGCGAACAGCGGTTGGCAAAGGATGATCTGGAACATCCAGGTATCCGGGATGCAAACTCAACCATCCGGGTTCAACTCCGCTTTGATTGTAGCTCTCGCTATTGACCCAGATCCAGCCCGTATCATTCGTTCTCGTGACCCACGTACTTGCGTTTGTAGCGAGCGTCCCTAGTGAAAAATTAGAGAAGGATACTGCATCCACTGCGCCATAGCTCCACTCGCCATTGGGGTTGGAGATCAGTGAGAAATCGCCTCTGGCGCTCCAGACCTCAACAATTTCCTCGCTGGGAACGGAGGCGGTGTAGAGGGTGTATCCGCCGAGACCATCATAGCCCGCGAATCCGGAATCGGGGTCGGAGGTCGCCAGCTTGGTTTCGGCATCCGTGGCATAATAGGTTTCGGTAACATTGAGTCCTACCTGCCAGGCTGCACCGTCCCATCCGCGCGACACAAAAAGGGAGTTCTCCGAGGTGTGATCCCCCGCCCATGCAATGAAACCACCGTTAAGGTTAACGTAATCAATATCAATCGAGCTTCCACCTACTTGCAAAAGGGCGTGATCCACGAGGGTCATTTCCGAATAGGCATCAATGGCGCCGCCAGCGATATTCCCGGAAACCACAATACGCGAATTGGCATTGCTCACCACCACTTCGCCATCGCCAGTGGAGTTCCCGCCAATGCTTAAGGTGGAACAACTGACGAGGCTTCCGCTGAACACTTCCAACTTGTCGTTATTTCCTGCAGATGGACAGTTTAGCGTTCCTCCTACCGTCCATGTGGAAGCATCTGTCAGGCGGACGAGGCGATCGGACTTGTTATAATATTCTCCGACAGAACTGCCGTCGCCGCTGATAACCGTTGAGCCATTTTGAATGTAGAGCTGCACGTAGCTGCGGCCGTCACTGCCATATGAACCGCCCGTAAGTCCATTCCAGCCAACTATGAGTGGAGTGACGCCGTAGTTGCGCGTGTAGGCATTGGTTAGCCCGATGATGTAAATGTCGGGATCAGATTCTGTTCCATCGACACCAAGGATAGCGGGAACCGCCCCGTCAAAAGCCTCCGTGTTCGGAACGATAGCCGTTCCGATTTGGCTAAACGTAATATTGTCCAGACCGACCTTATCGTTGTCGATGGTTATCGCCGCCGTTTGAAGATCCAGTACAAGAGTCAATACCTGCCCGGTGATCGAACCAAAATTAATGTGGGTGTGGTCGGCGGCATTCGCCCCCAGCGTAAAATTATTAGTCTGAAACAGCACTGCGCCGCTTTCATTGGTTACGGTAATGCTATCGATCACTATCGGAGAATATATATAGTTCCCCATATCCAAGCTGTGCAGCACGGTTTCACAGCCAAGTGTGGCCGCAAAACGAATAATCGTCCACCGCTCGCCGTTATCTTCGTTTTCCACGATATTGACCAAATCGCCATATCCCGTGGTCCAGAAATCCAAGCCGTCACCGCCATCACCGATATATTCCACGGCAACATTTGGAGTGAACCCTTCACCGGACTCTCCATAGGAATAGGCCCCCATGGTTGTGTTGGTGACGAAGTCTCCATAGGCTTGTGGCATCCCTCCACCTGTATCGAACGTTAGAACCGTGGCCTGCGAAACTCCCGACAAAACAGCCAATACAACAAACTCAACAATCAACTTTTTCATTTTGGATCCCCTTTGCTTGCACCGATTCCTTGATCTACCGATCAGATGAAACAGGATCATTCTAATCACAAATGATTGAATCGCGATACCCCACTACAGGGGGGTATTGATTCCTTGAGTTTTTATAGGTATAATTACCTTACAATGCCCCAAACAACCCAAAACCCAAAACAGACAGGGGGATCGGTTCAGGCGCGCGATCTCCGTGCGATCACCCGGCTTTTAGGTGAAATCGCCATCCTTTCAGAATCACTTGACCAAAAGCGGCGAGCGCTAATCAACGGACTGGCCAGACTCGTCAAGGCAGACGGATGGATCTGGACCACCGGCCGCATCGACCCCATCAGCCAAAGCCCGATGCAAACCAATATGCTCTTCGGCGGGCTCACCGATCATCAACTCGCCGCCCTGCTCGACTCGCCATCGGACACAAAAACCCCCTCGCCCTGCGACCGGCCGCTTGCCGCCCTCGTTGCGAAAGGCGACCCTTTTGTCTGCACCCGGCAACAGCTGGTAGATGACGAAACTTGGTACAGCAACACCAATACAAAAACCTACTTTCTCGAACACGGAGTTGACCAGTGCATGTATGCCATCACCCCGTTCAAAAAACTGGAATTCAGCGGCATCGGCTTTTTCCGCCTTACGGGGCACCCGCCCTTCTCCGAACAGCAGCGCCAGATGGTCCAACTTGTCACCAGCGAGGTTCATTGGCTTCATGACAACAGCCTTCCGGAAGAACACGGCACCGCCGTCGAACAGTTGACCCCCCGCCTACGCTCCGTGCTCACCCTGCTTCTCGACGGATGCCTCTGCAAGGAAATCGCTGGGTTGCTCCATCTCAGTCCCCACACCGTCAAAGGCTATATCCACGACATCTACCGCCACTTCAACGTCAACAGCCAGATCGGGCTCATTCGCCACTTCCGCAAGGTAGAATAATACGGCGGCGGCGGCGTTTTCCAAGGATTGGAAAAAGCCCGCGCCGGAGTTGCGGTGCGGACTTGGCGACTTTGCGTTTAACTCTTCAATTTCAGGATCAACGCGCCAAGCGGCGGAAGATCGAGCTGGAGGGAGTAGTCTTTTCCATGCCACGGAAGGTGATGGGCGTCGTGAACGACTCCCTCCTGCGGGCCGGCGGCTGAACCGCCGTAGGTATCGGCATCGCTGTTGAAGATGACTTCCCAGTTGCCGGCAGCGGACAGGCCAATGCGGTAGCCAGGGCGCGGCGCCGGAGTCAGATTCAGTACGATGGCGACGACTTCGTCGTCACTCTCTCCTTTGCGCAGATAGGCGATAACGGAACTTTCGGCATCTTCAAAGTCGATCCAGTCAAACCCCTCCCAGGAGGCTTCGATGCCGTAGAGCGCGGGCTCGGTGGTGTAGAGCCCATTGAGCTTTTTGATGAGCGTCTGAAGTTTTTTGTGCGGCTCGTAGTCGAGCAGGTTCCAGTCGAGGCTGTTCTCGGCGTCCCACTCTTTCCACTGACCGATTTCGCAGCCCATGAAGAGCAACTTTTTGCCGGGGTGGGTGAACATGTAGCTGTAGAGCAATCGGATGTTGGCGAATTTCTGCCACGTATCACCAGGCATTTTGTCGAGCATGGAGGCTTTGCCGTGGACGACTTCATCGTGCGAGAACGGCAGAATAAAATTTTCGCTGAAAGCGTAGACCATGGAGAAGGTGAGATCGCCCTGATGATATTTACGATGAACGGGGTCTTTGCTGAAATAGTCGAGGGTGTCGTTCATCCAGCCCATGTTCCACTTAAAGTCGAAGCCGAGGCCGCCCTGATCGAGCGGATGGGAGACTTGCGGGAAAGCGGTGGACTCTTCGGCGAAGGTGAGGAAGCCGGGATACTGGTCGTGAAGGAGACTGTTGAAGTGCTTGAGAAACTCAATGGCTTCGAGATTTTCGCGTCCGCCGTACTGGTTGGGAATCCACTGGCCTTCTTCGCGTGAGTAGTCGAGGTAGAGCATGGAGGCGACGGCGTCGACGCGCAGGCCGTCGAGGTGATATTCCTCGGCCCAAAAGACGGCGCTCGACAGCAGAAAACCGCTGACTTCGTTGCGACCAAAATTGGGAATGAGGGTTCCCCAGTCCATGTGCTCGCCCTGACGCGGGTCGGCGTGTTCGTAAAGATGCGATCCATCGAAGTAGCCGAGGCCGTGGGCGTCTTTGGGGAAATGGGCGGGAACCCAGTCGAGCAAAACGCCGAGCCCGGCCTGGTGGCAGCGGTCGACAAAGTAGCGGAAGTCGTCGGGCGATCCGAAGCGCGAGGTGGGCGCGTAATATCCGGTGGCCTGATACCCCCACGAACCGTCAAACGGATGCTCGGTGATCGGTAGCAGCTCGATGTGGGTATGGCCGAGCTCTTTCACATACGGAATCAGTTCGGCGGCCATCTCGCGATAGGTCAACCAACGGTTGCCCTCTTCCGGGATGCGTTTCCACGAACCGGGATGCAGTTCATAGACGCTGACGGGGCTTTTGTGCCAGTTGGTGGATTTGCGCTGTTCAATCCAGTCGGCATCGTTCCACTCATAGTTGCCGAAACTGCAAACCACGGATGCCGTATTCGGGCGCAACTCGGTCTCAAAGGCGTACGGGTCGGACTTCTGCGCCCAGAAGCCGTTCTCCCCTTTGATCTCAAATTTATACTGGTCGCCGAGCTTGGCGCCGGGAACAAAACGTTCCCACACGCCGGAGCCGTCGATGCGATGCATTTCGTGAACCCACGCCTCCCATTTATTAAATGAACCGATCACGCTAATGCTCTCGGCATTGGGCGCCCAGACCGAAAAGTAGACTCCCTGCTCGCCGTTTTCCTCCAGCGGATGCGCGCCAAACTTCTCGTAAGCACGGTAGTGGGTTCCCTGTCCATACAGGAAGAGGTCAAAATCTGTTAGCTTTGGTCTGGTTTTCATAGGCATTTCCAATGGTTCGACAAACTCACCACAAAGTAATTGGAACTTTTTCTACCGGATTTTTCCAAACCTTGGAAGTCTATTGCATAGGCACGCGCAGATTTTTACAAAGGTTGTAAAATCTATATGTTTCCAGCACTCAAAAACTCCACCACCCTATTCTTAGTATGCGCGGGCGTCGCTGTCTTCCATGAAGTTAATGAAGGAGCGATTGACGACGCGGTTGCCGCCGGGGGTGGGATAGTTGCCGGTGAAGTACCAGTCGCCCTTGTGGTTCGGACAGGCGGCGTGCAAGCCTTCGATACTCTGGTAGATGACTTCGAGCTCGGCGTTGAGGTCGGTCGGTCGCAACATTTCGGCGATCTTTTTTTCTACCTCATGCGGCTTGAAGAGTTTAAAGATCGGCTTCACCTCGTTGATGGCCTGCTCACGCGGCCGCTCCATGGAGGCTTTGCACTTCTCATAGATTTCGGTCAGCAGCGCCTCGCGCCCGGTGTCTTTCACCAGCGCGACCGCAGCCTGGAAGGCGACAAAGTCCTTCAACTTGGACATGTCGATGCCGTAGCAGTCGGGGTAGCGGATTTCCGGCGCGGAGGAGACAATCACGATCCGTTTTGGATGTAGCCGGTCCAGGATGCGCAGGATGCTCTCGCGCAGGGTGGTTCCACGCACGATGGAGTCGTCGAGCACCACAAGGGTGTCATCGGGCTTCACCAAGCCATAGGTAGTGTCGTAAATCATCGAAACCAGTTCCGTGCGGTCGACATCGGCGGTGATGAAGGTGCGCATCTTGGCATCCTTGGTCATGATTTTTTCCATGCGCGGCTGGTAGTTTACCAGTTCAACGATCCGCTCCGGCGAAAGATTGCGCTCGGAAAGAATATGGTGCTTCGCCCGCTCGGCCACATACGTCTTAGTCCCTTCCATAAGCCCGTAAAACGCGGCATCGGCTGTATTGGGAATATAGGAAAAGACCGTATGGTCGAGATCGTAATCAATGGCTTTCAGCACCGGCTCAGTCAATTGACGGCCGAGTTGCTTGCGTTCCTTATAGATATCGCGGTCGGTTCCGCGTGAGAAATAGATGCGCTCAAACGAACACGGGGTGACCTTGCCAACTTCCGAAATCTGCTCGTGAAGCACCTCGCCATTGCGTCGGACAATCAGGGCATGGCCGGGTTTGATCTCCTGCACGGAATCGATCGGCACATTGAACGCCGTCTGGATGGCCGGCCGCTCGGAGGCGACGACCACAAACTCGTCATCCTGATAGAAGAAGCCGGGACGGATGCCGCAGGCGTCGCGCATCACGAACATGTCACCGTTGCCGATCATGCCAGCCATGGTGTAGCCGCCATCAAAGTTTTTGACCGACCGCTTCAGCACAGTGAGCAGATCGAGATTTTCGGCAATTTTTTTAGAAATTTCGGCGCGGGAAAGCCCCTCCTTGCGGAAGCGGCGGAAGAGGCGGTCGTTTTCCTCGTCGAGGAAGTGGCCGATCTTTTCGAGCACCATCACGGTGTCTTTCTCGCTGCGCGGCTGCTGGCCGAGTTCAACGAGCGTATCGAACAGCTGGTCGTTGTTGGTCAGGTTGAAGTTACCGGCCAGCACCAGATTGCGGCTGAGCCAGTTGCTCTGGCGCAGGAAGGGGTGGCAGTAGGAAACGCCGCCCTGCCCGCGCGTGCCGTAGCGCAGATGGCCCAGCAGCAACTCGCCGGCAAACTTGGCATGCCGTTTAATCCAAACAGGATCATTCGCCTTTTCGGGATGCTCGTCAAACGCCTCGGCGAGCGAGCCGAGCATATGCTGATGCACCCGTGAGATCGGATCTTTGTCCGCCGAAAGCGAACGGAAGATAAAGGGTCTGCCCGGCTCGACATCAGTTTTAATGACGACCGCGCCCGCGCCGTCCTGCCCCCGGTTATGCTGCTTTTCCATCAGCAAATAGAGGCGGTTGATTGCAAAATACGGCGATCCGTATTTTTCGACGTAATATTCAAACGGCTTTAACAGCCGGATGGCGGCAATGCCGCATTCATGACCAATCCAATCACTCATATCCCATACACTCCTTGGTTCCGGATAAAGTTGAGCAAAAAGGGTCGCATCCACCTCCGTTTCGGTCAACCGGATTCAGCCAACTTCCTGAACCATTCTGTCGATCGCCCCGCGGCGGGTTTCGACGAGCTGAGCGGCGGAAGCGCCGAGCTGTTCGCGTGCAGACGGATCGTCCAGCAGGTCGCTGAGCGTTTTTTCCAATGCCTGGCTTGCCTGCCGAAGCCCTTCGGGCGTAGGAGGGAAGCTATCGACCTGCCGCAGAGCATTGGCGGAGAGAAAGTCGTCCATCACAGACGGAAAATTTTCCATATTGGGACCGACGACAATCGGTTTGCCGAACAGCGCCGGTTCGATCGGGTTCTGCCCGCCGTGCTCGCACAGGCTCTTGCCAACAAAGACGACATCGGCGGCGGCGTAGAAGCTCATCAGCTCGCCGGTGGTGTCGATCACCAGCACATCGGCGGACGATGCACCCTGGGAGCGAAGCGAACAGGTCAGCCCCTGCCCTTCGATCGCGCTTACCACTTCATCGCGCCGCTCGGCGTGGCGCGGCACCAGCACCAGAAACAGTTCCGGATGCTTTTCGCGCAGGGTTTTGTAGATTGTACACAGCGCCTCTTCTTCACCGGGCCAGGTGGAGCCGCCGAGCAGGATGAGCGCATCACTGGGAACCCCGGCCTGTTGAAGCACCGCGCGGGCGGGCGCATCCGCATCGACGGCAGGCAATGGCAGATCATACTTGGCGGTGCCGAGCGTCTTGACGGTTTCGGGCCGCGCGCCCATGGCTAACATCCGTTCGGCATCCTGCCGCCCCTGCACACAGATCGGGTCGATCATCGGAAGCAAACAGCGGATAAATGCGCGGAGCTTGCTGTAGCCACGAAAGGAAGAATCGGAAATGCGACCGTTGATCAGCGCCACCGGAATGCCGCGACGGTTCGCCTCGCGAATGAGGTTCGGCCAGATTTCGCACTCGACCAAAATCAGCTTGAGCGGATGAATAGCGTTGAATGCCTTTTTCATGATAAACGGCATGTCGAGCGGGAAATAGATCAGCACATCGCAGGCGGCGAGTTTTTCTTTGCCAATGGCATGTGCCGTCGAGGTGTTGGTGCTGAGCACAAACAGAGCGTCGGGGTTCTTTTCGCGATACGCATCGATGAAGCCCAGCGCGATATTGATTTCGCCGACACTCACCGCATGAATCCAGATGTGCGCGCCGTCAGCCAGCCGCGCCGCCGTTCCGTGGCCGTAAACACCGAACCGCTGTTCGAAGTGTTTCTTATAGCCGCCGCGCCGCGCCATGCGCGACAGAAACTTCGGCAGCAACAACAGGAAGGCAATCGGGAAAAGCAGGTTGTATAAAATCCAGATCATTCAGGGTTCAGGGTTCAGGGTTCAGGGTTCAGGGTTCAGGGGTTGGAGTGTCCCCGTTCAGGTTTCGAGTTTCAATATGAATTTTAGTTTTCCGCCTCCGGTGGATCCGCCAGAGGCGGACAAATTTCATCTTTTATCCTTCATCTTTCGGGCTATGCCCTCGGGTGGGCTTCTTCGTAAACCCGCTTGAGTTTTTCGATGGAAACGTGCGTGTAGATCTGGGTAGTGGAAAGGCTGGCGTGGCCAAGCAGCTCCTGCACGCTGCGCAAATCCGCGCCGTTGTCGAGCAGGTGGGTGGCAAAGCTGTGACGCAGCGCATGCGGAGAGATGGTCGGTTTGAGGCCGCAGTACGCCACATATTTTTTGACCATCCGCTCAATCGAGCGCGCGGTGAGCGGTCCTCCGTTTTTATTGAGGAAAATCACGCGGCGCGAATCCCCCTTCTGCCCCAGCTCGTTCCAAACCTCGGAACGCATCGAAAGCGCATTCTGCAACGCGATCTCGGCCGGACGGCCCAGTGGGCAGAGCCTTTCTTTTTTTCCCTTCCCGAGCACATTGACAATGCCGGAGAGAATATCGATCTGGCGCTCCTCCATGCCGACCAGCTCGCCAACACGCATGCCGGTGCTGTAGAGCACTTCTAAAATCGCGGTGTCGCGCACCGGAACATACTCATCGAACAGCTTTTTCTTTTGCACTCCCTGCGCCATGGCATGCGGCGCGGCCAGCAGCCGCTCGACCTCGCTCATCGACAGCACGGCGGGAAGATAGCTCCCCTTTTTCGGGAGCGGCAGGCCAACAAACGGATTGAGCGGCACATATTCCTCGCGCACCAAAAATTTATAGAACGAACGCAGAGCGGAGAGCTTGCGGCCAGTGGTCGCAGGCGCCATCTCCAGCTTCTGGAAAAAAACGAGAAATTTACGGGCGGCGAGGCGGTCGACCTCTTTCCAGCGGTACGGCGGCTTCGCCTCGTCGCCCCACGTCAGCCCGACGAACTGCTTAATATCCATCAGGTAGTTGGCAATCGTGTGTGCGGAGGCGTTGCGCTCCCCCTCCAGATACTTCACAAAATGTTCAACACATGGATCCCGGTCGATTTTCATCTGAAAATCTTTCGAATGCTCAACTCACAACTCTCAATACTCAATGTCATTTTGTTGGACACTGTATGTTGAGCATTGCACATTGATTATTTCTTTGTTTTGGGTTCGGGCAGGCCGAGGTCTTCGCGAATGGCTTCGTAGGTCGGGATCTGAGCGGCGTAGCGGCCGATCATTTTCTTGAGCGCGGCGACCTGACGCTCAGAGAGCGTGCCTTTGCCGTCAAACTGAGTGGAAAGCGATTCGTAGAAGTCGGCATCATTGAATTCGCGCTTGCCGCGTTTAACGGGCGGGTTCCACGTTTCGACTGTTTTGCACAATTCGATCAGTTTGGAAATTTCGCCGGCGGCTTCGGAGTTGTCCTTCACTTTGAGGCCGAGGTCTTCTTTGACCTGATCAAAGTCTGGGATCTGCTTGGAATATTTGACCAGCAGTGTATCGAGCGCGCCGACCTGCCGGTCGGAGAGGCGCTTGCCGCCCTGCACTTGCTGCTTGAGCGATTCGATAAATTTGCCGTCATCGTAGGTGCGTTTGCCGACTTTGCGAGGCTCGTCGAAATCGAGAACTTCGAGTAAAGCGATTTTTTTGCCGGTTTCGGTACGCGGGGCTTCCGGTTTCTCAAGTTTGAGCTCGGTGACGGTTTCCTGCGATATCTGTTCGATGTATTTGCAGGCCATCTGGAAGATCATTTGCTGCTGACGAGCAGTGATTTTGCCGTCTTCTTTAAATTTTTCGCCAACCGAGGCGACGATTTCTTTGTCGTCATAAGTGCGGCGGCCGCGTTTGACAGGCTCGGCCCACTCACTGACTTGTTCGAGTGCTTTAAGCACGCTTTCGGTTTCTTCCGGCTCGGCCATATCTTTGGCGCCTTCGAGCCATTCGAGGAACTGGGCGTAGAAGGTGGCCATCATGTCGGTCCACTCAACAGAGCCCTCTTCCACCTTGTCGAGCTTCTCCTCCATTTCGGCGGTAAACTTGACGTTGAAGAGCGGGTCGAGAGACTTAACGAGGAAGGCATTTACGCGCAAGCCGGCTTCAGTCGGAACCAGCTGGCGTTTTTCTTTGTTCACATATTCGCGCTTTTCGATAGTGGAGAGAGTCTGCGCGTAGGTGGACGGGCGGCCGACACCGTTTTCTTCGAGCGCTTTAATGAGCGACGGCTCAGAGTAGCGCGCCGGCGGCTTGGTAAATTTCTGTTCACCGGTCCATTCGAGGCAGTCGAGTTTTTCGCCTTCGCTCAGCGCCGGCAGCTTGGCTTCGTCCTCTTCTTCGCCCTCTTTCTTTTTATCGGCGGCAGCTTCGATGCCGCTGGCGCGCATGTAACCGGGGAAGACCACTTCGGAGGCGGTGGCGCGGAACATGTAGGTGTTCTCGCCGTCGGTTTCCACCTCGGCGGTGCGGCGGGCGATTTTTGCCGGAACCATCTGGCTGGCGACAAAGCGTTCCCAGATCAATTTGTAGAGCTTGGCTTCGTCTTTTTCTAAACCGCTGACTGACTGCGGGGGTTTTGCAACTTCGGTCGGACGAATGGCTTCATGCGCTTCCTGCGCACTGCTTTTGCTTTTGTAGAAGTTGGGGGTTTCGGGCAGGTATTCTGAGCCGTATTCGGCGGTGACGAAGGCGTGGCATTCTTCCTGCGCGCTTTTGGCGATATTGAACGAGTCCGTACGCATGTAGGTGATCAGCCCGTTTTCGTAAAGGCCCTGGGCGATGCGCATCGTGCGCGATGGAGAAAATCCGCAGGCGCTAGAGGCCGACTGCTGAATGGTGGACGTGATGAATGGTGCGCGCGCTTTGCGTTGCACGGTTTTTTCAATAACCCGTGCGACGTGCAGCTTGCTCGCGTCGAGCTCCGCATTGATTTTTTCGGCCTGCTCGCCGCCCTTGACCTCGGCTTTTTCGCCGTTGATTTTTGCCAGTTTGACGGTAAAGGGATCGAGCGGCTCCACCTGCTTACGAACGTTGGCACCGAGTACCCAGTATTCTTCCGGGTTGAAATCCTGAATCTCTTTTTCGCGCTCACAGACAAGACGAAGAGCAACCGATTGCACGCGACCTGCACTGACGCCGCCTTTGACCTGCTTCCACAGCAGCGGGCTGACTTTAAAGCCGACCAGTCGGTCAAGCACGCGGCGCGCCTGCTGCGAGTTGACGCGATTCATGTCCATCTCACCCGGATTGGCAAACGCCTCTGTAATGGCGGATTTTGTAATTTCGTTGTAGGTGACGCGGCTAAAATTCTCTTCCGGAATGATTCCTTTGAGAAGCTCCTGCAGATGCCAGGCGATGGCCTCCCCTTCGCGGTCGGGGTCGGGGGCGAGGAAAACGTGATCACATTTTTTGGCGGCGGCCTTGAGTTCGGTGATTACCTTAGCGCGGCCGGTGGTGTTCACGTAGTCGGGAGCGAAGTTGTTGTCTACATCCACCCCGAGCTTCTTCGGCGGCAGATCGCGCACATGGCCCATGGAGGCTTTAACGATATAATCGTCGCCCAGATATTTATTAATCGTCTTCGCTTTTGCGGGGGACTCTACAATCACCAATTTCATATCATTTCCTTAAAATTCAACCGCTCGCGGCGGTTTTATCCTCTTAAATCATCGGCCAGTTCGACAATGCGACCCGGCAGCATTTTTATTACGCGCTTCATTTCCAGCCCGAGTAAGCGTCCGCTAATTTCAGCGCTCGTCATCCCGGCTTCACGAGCCAGACTATCGATATCCTGCGCCCCCGGCCAAAGGGCTTCAACCAATTTTTTTTCCTCATCCGAAAGCGGGATTTCAGGCCGCGCCGAAGACCGTTTTTCAGACTCTTCCATTGCCCCCGGAGGAATTAAAAGCTCGAACTCTTCTAATATATCGCCGACGTTGTCCACCAATTTCGCCCCGTTTTTTATCAAACAGTTGGTTCCCTTGGCCGCCGGATGGTCAATCCGGCCCGGAACGGCGAAGACGCTTCGGCCCTGCTCCAGCGCGGAATCAGCGGTATGCAGCGACCCGCTTTTGAAGCCTGCCTCGACCACGAGAACGCCCATCGAAAGCCCGCTGATAATTCGGTTACGGTACGGAAAAGTCTGGCGGTCGGCCTGACGCCCGAGCGGATATTCGCTGATGAGCGCGCCGCGCTGCGCAATGGCGTCGGCCAGCTCGGCGTTTTCCGGCGGATAGAGCTGATCAATCGCCGAGCCAAGCACAGCGACGGTGCGACCCTTTGCCTTCAGCGCCCCCTGGTGGGCCGCGGTGTCGATCCCGCGCGCCAGGCCGCTGACAACGGTGAAGCCGGTTTGCGCCAACTGATACGCCAGCCGGTCCGCGACATTCAGCCCGTAATGGGTTGCCTTGCGCGAGCCGACGATGCCCAGTGCGTGATTGTCGGCAGGCAAAAACGAGCCGCGTACATACAGCGCAAGCGGCGGATCGTGAATCGCTTTGAGCGCATCAGGATATTCCACATCGAGCGGTGTAAGAATCCGAATGCCCTGTTCTGCGGCCTGCCCGATTTCTTCCTCTGGATCCACCTCCGTGCGCTGCTCCAGAATTGAAGTCCGCAGTTTTTCACCGATACCGCGCACGCGCTGCAGCTCATGGCCGTCCACCTCGAACACCGCCTGCGGCGACTCTAGGAAGTCAATGAGGGCCCGGACCTTAATCGGCCCGAGCCCCTCCATCATGTTCAAGGCTATATACGCTTCGCGATCAGTCATTATCCACGTTCCTTTTTGGCAAAATCATTAATGGGTAAAATCATTCAGTGCCAACTCGAATGGTTTTTAACCGAATACGGTTTTGGTCAAAATTTATCCACTGCATCACATCAATCTCCATATGAGCGAGTTGTCTACGCAAGTGCGTCTCATATTCCACAAGTCGCTGAGACAAGGCGGATAAATGGAGTGCCGTTCGGTTATCAAGCAAACAGGCCATTTTACTTCCGACAACCTGTTGGCCACAAAGAACATTTACATCTCTCACAACATGATCTTCGCCACCAAGAAAATGGACCACTGCATCTCGATACAAATCAATTGAGAGAAATGAACCCCAATCCTTTAGCAACGCCGAAACGAGCGACTCTACGAATTCACTGCGCTCACAAACCGGATCCCATGAGGAATAATCCATTTGAAATACATGCCGTTTTTCATGAGTCAACCCGGTGGACACAAACCGACTCTCAACAGAAAACGGCCTGAAATTTATCAGCTTTCCGTGCTGAGTCCCTGTCAGAAGCAAGTAGTTTATCAGCTGCCCATCGTGCTGGCTGACCAGGCCGGACACACACTTCAGCTCGCAAACGGAACCGCTCGAAAAAAGAAGATCCAAATGAAAGTCCTTGCGGAATGTTTCGTGAATTACAGAAACCATTACTTCCCGCTGAACAGATAGACCGACTTGACAACAACGCCGAGCCAATTCGGCTTGATAAATATTCTCGTC
Source organism: uncultured Verrucomicrobiota bacterium (assembly GCA_964455665.1). Classification (GTDB taxonomy): domain Bacteria; phylum Verrucomicrobiota; class Kiritimatiellia; order Kiritimatiellales; family Tichowtungiaceae; genus Tichowtungia. The sequence goes on along the minus strand of CAYVYL010000009.1, from coordinate 983 downwards.
AAAAAGGCGCCCCATTTCATTATGGATAGCAAACGCATGCTTCATCACCTCTTTGTCCAATACGTAAAATTCATCTTGAGCAACTAAACGTAAGGGCACTGAGCATTCAATCGGCACGATTTCTCTTTCTGAAAATGATTTTACCCATTAATGATTTTGCCGCTTCTTCATGCTGCTGGCAAAGAGGTCCAGCTGAGCCTCTTTGAGAAGGCCGTAGGTTTTAAGGATTCGCAAAATCTGGAGTAGATCCGATTTTTCGTAATTTTTGGCCGTATCGAGATGCTCCACCAGCTCGAGCAGCATCGTGCGAAACGAAAGCACGCCATCGACTCCGTTCTCGCGCATCATCATCAGCGTTTCGTCTTGCAGGTCCGCAGAGGCGGTCAGGTCTGACACGCACAGAATTTTGGTGACGGAGCCCGGGCCGAGAATTTTGCGCGCCTCTTTGATGACCGGCAGTTCGGTAAAACGAAAAATTTCCGGGTTCTTTTTGAGCGTTGCGGGACTGAAGCGATCCGTATGCCATCCGCGCACGCTGACCACCGCGCGCTGCACCTTAGCCAGATTGTCGACATTCCAGACCACTTCTTTCGGTGGTTTAAAAACGCCCGCCTGGCCGGGACGGGTGATGAGCAGATCGATTTCCTCCACATCGTGTTTGTGGCGCGCAACCACCTGATGCTTGTTGGGTTGAATTACAAAAAATCCGAGCGTTTCAAAATATTCCCGGACGATCCACTCATTGACCGATGCCATTCCAGACCTCCTCCATCAACTCTTCAGGAACTTCGCATCCGAAATCGACATGCCCGATCCGGTCGGTCAGCACAAACTTCGGTAGCCCGCCGACCGTCTTTTTGTCAACCGCCATCGCCGCACGCAGATCGCTCCACGCCAGTCCCGGCGCGGCGACCGGCAGCTTCAGCGCAACCAGCAGTTTTTCGATGCGTTCGGATTCTTCAACCGAAAGTCCTTTAAGAGCC
>CAYVYL010000008.1:0-45871 GCA_964455665.1 uncultured Verrucomicrobiota bacterium | reverse complement strand
GCTTGCATGGCATGCAAGAGGTCCGGGGTTCGATTCCCCGTACCTCCACCAGTCTTCGCCGAGGTTTCGACTGGCTAGCCAGAGAAGACAAAAAAAACCGCAAAGCATTCGCTTTTGCGGTTTTTTTATTTCTATCATCAGCCACGTGAAGAAGTTCCTCAAACTGCTGATTGGATTGGGTTTACTGCCGCTGGGCTGGGCGGCTTCGCGCACGGTGTTTGCCCTGCTGACCACCACCACGCCGGGTGCATCCGCCGGTTGGGCGCTGCCGGCTGGTTTTCTAATTGCTGTGCTGGGCTTTTTTCTACTTCCACAGGCGTTCCGCACCTATGTGCTGGGGCATGAGCTCAGCCATGCCATTGCCGGGCTGCTGATGGGTGCCAAGGTCGGCCGGATGAAGGTCGGGCGTGATGGAGGTCACGTGGAGTTGTCGAAGAGCAATTTCATCATCGCGTTGGCCCCGTACTTTTTTCCGTTCTACACGGGGCTGGTGATCGCGCTTTGGTACGGTCTCGGCTTCTTTTGGGATGTCAGCGCCTATGAACCGCTCTGGCTGGTGCTGGTCGGCCTGACATGGGGTTTTCACGTCACCTTTACCCTCTATATGCTTTCGCAGCATCAGCCCGATGTGCAGGAACACGGGCGGATTTTTTCCTATGTGGTGATCTATCTCGCCAACCTGTTTGTGGTTTCGCTGTGGATGATCGCCATCGGTGAGCCGACGTTTCGAGGTGCGGCGGAATCGCTTTTTGCCGAGTCTGTCGCCGCCTATACCGTCGTCTGGGCTCTGATGGTTCAGGGGTGGGAGTCTATTCAGTCGCAGGTCTTGTCAAAAAAATAAGCGATCGTTGCAATAAAGCGCAGTGCGAAGCGTTGTATGCCATGAAAACAGAGAAAAAAAACCACTCTATGGAAGCAGACGATGCGAAATTGCTGGCAGCTTATCGAAACGGCGACTCCGAGGCGCTCGGGGTGCTGGTTGAAAAGTACAAAAAACCGCTGTTCGGTTTTATTTATAAATTTTCCGAGGGCCGAGAGGATGCCAACGAGGTGTTTCAGGAGGTCTGGGTGAGGGCCATTAAAAACATGAACAGAACCCGTCAGTTAAATCTGCTCAGCTGGTTGTTCCGCATTGCGCACAACCTGATGATTGATCGTATCCGCCGCCGCAAACCGGTGGTTTCGTTTGATACTCCTGCATCGGAAGGTGGAACCGCTATGGGTGAGTTGCTGCCATCTCATCGCCTCGGACCGGACGACGAAAGCGGTGGGCATGCGCTGGGCACACGGATTGACGCGGCGGCCGCGGAGCTTCCGCCGGAGCAGCGCGAGGTGTTCTGGCTGCGCATGCAGGGAGGACTCAGTTTTAAGGAAATTGCCAAGGTGCAGAAATGCTCAATCAATACGGCACTGGCGCGCATGCAGTATGCGCTCTCTAAGCTTCGGAACGAGCTGGGGGATGAGTACCGCGAATTGCAGGAGGCAGGATGATGAATGCCAAAAAACTCGGAAAATGGATTCTGCTTGAACAGACCGGCGAACTTTCGACGCGCAAACAGAAGATTTTAAATGCCTGTCCGGAGGCGCAGGCGAAACGGGATGAGCTGAAAGCGTTTTGCGGGGCGATTGTGCCGTCTGAGGCCGAGCCATCTCCGTGGGCCGTCACGCGGATTCGCGCCCGTCTGAAAACGGAGCGCCGGTCGATCCTGCTTCCCGCTCGCGTATGGCAGCCAATTCTGGCGCTGGCGGTCTGTCTGACGCTTGTTGTGACGACATTTAATTTCACACCGGAACCCTCTGTGGTTTCCGTTGCCGCAGTTGTGGTAGGGGAAGTGGACGTGTGGAACGTCCAGTTCGAAGAGGATCTGGTGGAACTGGAGAGCTTGATACTGGCCATATCAGGTGATCTGCTTGACATCACGGAGATGTAAACCCAAGGAGAGAGTAATGAAGAAGTGGATGGTATATGTACTAATGGTTGTCTTTGCGGTCGGATTTGCGGTTGCGAAGGATAAAGCGCCCTGGTGGAAACTGGGATTTGGCGGCGATGATAAAGAGCAGATTACAACCAACGAGGCTCCGCAGCCTCCGCCGAGCGGTCGTCCCGACAGGGAAAATGATCGGCATCGTCAGAAAACAAGTTATGAAAAGCAGATGGAAATGAAAGCGCAAGATGAAGCGATTCGCAGCCTGGTGGAAGCCGCCCGATCGGAAATAGACCCGGTTAAAAAAGCGGAACTGACCGAACAGCTTCGCGTCAAGCTGACCGACCGCGCTGAAAAAATAATGAAGGCTCGCTCCCTCCACAAACGTCTCGAAAAGGCGGAAGTCGACGTTGAGACAATGCGTGAGCGTCTGAAGCATCGCGAAGAGGAAATGTCCCGGCGGGTCGAAGAACAACTGCAGAAACTTCTATCCGGTGAACCTCTGGAACGCGGGGGTCCGGTTATACAGCGCCACAGATCGTAGCCGTCTCAATCATCATCAGAGCGGTTAGCAAAAAGCCCCGTCGAAACCGGCGGGGCTTTTTGTTTTCTGACCTCCATAGCTTTAGCGACGGAGGTTCCAGACCTTGGAAGCCTATTTTAGCTTGAGCGCTTTGAGTGTTTCCTTGAAGTCGGCCGGAACGGGCGCGGTGACGCGCAGGGTTTTCCCGGCTTCTCCGGGGAAGGGAAGCACCAGCTTGTAGGCGTGGAGCATCTGGCGCGGCAGGGTGCGCAGAAGTTCACTCAGTCCTTTGGAGCCGGCGTAGCCTTTGTCGCCCAGCACCGGATGGCGCACTGCGGCAAGGTGTTTGCGAATCTGATGGGTGCGGCCGGTTTTGATGCGCAGTTCGAGATAGCTGGCCTGTTTGGTTCGATCAAGCACATGGACCAGCGTGGTGGCAGATTCGCCATCAATGTCGCGTGTAATGGTCTGCAACTGGTCGGAAACCCGGCCGTTAACGATGGCGCGGTAGATTTTCACTACCTGTTGCTCCTTAAAGAGCGGAATCATGGCGGCCTTGGTTTCGGCATTTTTGGCAAAAAGGACACAGCCAGAGGTTTCGCGGTCAAGACGGTGCACGGCGCAGAGGTCTGGATTGCTGAGCTCGTGCTGCAGGCGCACTTCCAGGCTTCTTGCGTTGTCGTTGGTGACCAGTCCGGCCGGCTTATTGATCACAAGAATATCACCGGCTTTCTTGAGTATCTCGATTCTCTTATTCGTGTTCGCCTCGGAGCGGATGACTTCAATCTGATCCCGGGTGGCGACTGTATGCTTTGCCATCCAAATGCGTTTGCCATTCACCAGAACCTGTTTGCCGTCCAACATGGTTTTTGCCTGTTTTTTGGAGCAGCGCAAATGGTCGGACAGAACCTGAAGCAGGGTGTTGCCGGCCTCGTGGGGTTTCACTTGAAAGGTTTCTTTAATCATTGGGTATCCAGTTCTGCGCAGGCTTCTGTAACGAGTGCGATGGCCTGTCCAACTTCCGCAGCGGTCACCGTGAGTGGCGGAAGCATCCGTAGCACCCGTACGGCCGTTGCCAGACAGAGAAGACCTTTTTCCTGTAGTTTCTTTTGTAATGGCAGGGCGTTGTCGTTCAGCACGAGCCCAACCATGAGGCCGGTGCCCCGCGCGCATTCAATCCAGTCGTACTGATCGGCAATTTTCTGCAGGTTGTTCAGAAGCAGGCTGCCCATCGCGGCGGCGTTTTCGAGCAGGTTTTCTTGTTCGATGGTTTCGAGTGCGGCGAGTGCGGCGGCGCAGGCCAGCGGCGTGCCGCCAAATGTCGTGGCGTGGTAGCCGGGCTGAAAGACATTTGCGACTTTCGGTGCGGTAATCATTGCGCCGATTGGGAAACCGTTGCCGAGGGCTTTGGCCAGCGAGAAGGCATCCGGCTGTACGTCATAGTTCTGGAAGCCGAACCATTTTCCGGTCCGGCCCATACCGGATTGTACTTCGTCGAACATCAGTAGGATTTCTTTTTCATCGCACAATTCCCGCAGGCCAGTGATGAACTCTGGGTCGGCGGGAATAATGCCGCCTTCGCCTTGTATGGCCTCGATGAGGATTGCGGCGGTTTTGTCTGTGATGGCGGCTTTAACCGAGTCGAGGTCATTAAACTCTGCGTGAACAAAACCTTCGGGCAGAGGGGCGAACCCTTTCTGTACTTTCTCCTGTCCAGTGGCGGTTAATGTCGCCAGCGTCCGGCCGTGGAACGAGTTTTTCATCGTGATGACTTCAAACTTGCCCTGTTCCGAGCCGTAAAGCCGCGCGAGCTTAATCAGCCCTTCGTTGGCTTCCGCGCCGGAGTTGCAGAAAAAGCATTTTCCGCCGCCGGCCTTTTCGGTGAGCGCCTTGGCGAGCTGCGGTTGCTTTTCGTTGTAGTAGAGGTTCGAGACGTGTATCAAGGTCGCCGCCTGTTCCTGAATGGCTTTTACTACGTTTGGATGGCAGTGGCCGACGTTCAGTACAGCGATGCCCGCGAGGAAATCGAGATATTCATTCCCCTCAGCATCCCAGACTTTGGTGCCGGCCCCTTTGACCAGCGCAAGGTTCGGCGCGTAGGTCGGGATTAGGTATTGTTTTTGCATGGATGCAATTTCAGCAGTATTCATTGGAATTCCTGTTCAATTTACAATTTCGGTTCCGACGCCTTTGTCGGTAAAGAGTTCGAGCAGCAGGGAGTGCGGCAGAGCGGAGTCGATCAAATGAACTTTATGGACGCCCGCTTTGAGCGCATCAACCGCTCCCTGAATTTTCGGCAGCATGCCACCGGCGATAATGCCGCGGCTGATCAAATCCTCCACCTCGCCGGTTTCTAGGCTGGTGATCAATGACGATTTGTCCTCCGGGTTTTTTAATAAGCCGGGCACGTCGCTCAGGAAAACCAGTTTGCGCGCCTGTAGTGCCTGGGCGACTGCATTGGCAACCTCATCGGCGTTGACGTTGTAAAGCTGTCCGTCATCACCCCGTCCGAGCGGGGTGATGACCGGAATGATGTCCGCGTCGAGGAATGCCACGATCGGTTCAATGTCGACTTTAATCACTTTGCCGACAAAGCCCCAGTCGAACTCTTGGCCGGTTTCCGGATCGATGCCGGTGTGCTTTTTCACAGTGAGGATGTCTTCGCCGTGAATGCCCCGCGCTTTGCCGCCGTAGTTGGCGAGGATTTCGACCAGATGCGGGTTCACTTCGCCGTTGAGGACGCTTTCGACCACACCGATGGACTGTTCGTCTGTGACCCGCAGTCCGTGAACAAATTTAGTTTGAATGTGGGCTTCGCGCATTTTTTTGGAAACGGCTTTGCCGCCGCCGTGCACCAATACGGGCCGCAGACCGACGCATTCCATAAATGCGACGTCTTTGAGAATGTTGCGGTAGCCGATTTCGCTTTCCATGATGCTGCCGCCGAATTTGACGACCACAGTATCGCTCCTGAATTTTTGAATATAGGGCAGGGCTTCGACCAGAACGGCCGCTTTTTCAATCATTTGCTGCATACTTTACACCTCGTTGATCCGAACATAATCTTCAGTGCAGTTGCAGGTGTAGACCACCGCTTCTCCGCCCCCGAGATTTAAATTGATGTGAATGGTGAACGCCTCCTTTGAAACCGCCGCAATGGCGTCTTCTTCAGAATATTCCGAATAGGCCATGCCACCGCGTACCACGGGAACTGCATCGTAGGTGATGTCGACTCGGTTTTCCTGCACCTGCGCGTGTGAATAGCCGATGGCGTCCATAATCCGCCCCCAATTGGGTCGCTTGCCCGCCCAGGCGGTTTTGTTGAGCATTGAATTGGCGACCGACCGCGCGGCTTCGTCGGCCTCGCCGTCGGATCCCGCGCCGATCACCCGTACGGTGACCACTCGGGTGGCACCTTCACCGTCTTTAACGATCATCATCGCCAGTTCAAACAGCATTTTTTGCAGAGTTTGGAAAAACAGATCCCATTCCGCGGATTCCTGTGTGAGCCGTTCGTTGCCCGCCATGCCGTTGGCCAGGGCGATCACGCTGTCGTTGGTGCTCTGGTCGCCATCCACGGTGATCCGGTTGAAGCTGGTATCGGTGGCGGCCCGCAGAGCGCATTGCAGGGCATGTTTTTCAATCGCCGCATCGGTTAGAATAAAGGCGAGCATTGTGGCCATGTTCGGTTCAATCATTCCGGAGCCCTTGGCCAGACCGGTCATTTGAACCGGCTTGCCGCCGATTTCAATTTCGACCGTCATGGTTTTGGAAACCAGATCGGTGGTCATCATGGCTTCCGCGGCGTCCATGCCGTTGTCCGGCGAAAGCGAATCGATCAGTTTATCAATGCCGGCTGTGATTTTATCCATCGGCAGGGGTTTGCCGATTGTGCCGGTTGAACAGACAAACACTTCGTTGGCATCGACGCCGAGCGATCCCGCGGTCAGCGCGGCCATGGTCTGCGTGTCGGCCAGACCCTGTTTGCCGGTGCAAGCATTGGCGACACCACTGTTCATTACAATCGCTTTTGCGCTGGGGTTTTCAACGACCTGATTATCCCACTGGACCGGTGCGGCCTTGATCTGGTTGGTGGTGAATACCCCGGCCGTGACCGTCGGAACATCGGAGACGATCAGCGCCATGTCTTTTTTCTTTTTCGGCTTAATGCCGGCGGAGATTCCCGCCACCGAAAAGCCTTTAGGCAGAATCAGTTTTTTCATTACAAATTTCCTCAAGTCGGGCGAAACCCTACACCGCTTGCCGCTGTTTCGGAACAAAAAAAGTCCCGACCTCGCAAGAGAGCCGGGACCAGTTTCGGCGAGAGCCGATTGATTAACGTTTCGAGAACTGGAAACGCTTGCGAGCACCCGGCTGACCCGGTTTTTTGCGCTCTTTCATACGGGCATCTCGTGTGAGCAGTCCCGCTTTTTTCAGCGTGGCTTTCAAATCTTCCTCCGCAATTACCAGCGCACGGGACAGACCGTGGGCAATGGCTCCGGACTGGCCGACTTTGCCGCCGCCTTTTACAGAGATTTTAAGATCGTACTGACCGGCGCGCTCGGTGAGCACTAGCGGACGGCTGACGGTGTCGATCATATCTTTGGTGTCGAAGTATTCTTCAACATCCAGACCGTTCACGGTGATTGAACCAGCACCTTTTACCATGCGGACACGAGCCACAGAGGTCTTGCGGCGGCCGGTTGCTGCAAATTCATCAATTTTTTTTGCGGTTGCCATAATTTCTTATTCCTTAACTTATCCGTTAAATTCAAGTGTCTGCACCTGCTGTGCGGCGTGCGGGTGATCGGGGCCGACGTAGACTTTCAGGCGGGTCATGGCCTGACGGCTCAGACGGTTTTTCGGGAGCATGCCTTCAACCGCCTGCGTGATGATCCGTTCCGGATGTTTTGCGCGGATGGTCGCGGCGTTGCGTTCTTTCAGACCGCTTGGGTATCCGCTGTAGTCCTGATAGATTTTGCCTTCTTCTTTTTTCCCGGTCAGCTTGATTTTTTCAGCGTTGACCACAACAACAAAAGCGCCGGTGTCGACATGCGGGGTGTAGGTCGGCTTGTTCCGTCCGCGCAGAATGTTGGCAATAAACACGGCCAGGCGTCCGGTCGATTTGTCGGCGGCATCCACCATAAACCACTCATGGGTTACATCTTCTTTTTTCGCTACAAATGTCTTCATTTAAAATCTTTCTGTTCTGGGTGCAAGGCGGGGAAAATATAGGAGGGGACAGGCTGTGTCAACCCCCTGCGGCCAAAGAATTTTGCAAAAAGATAGGAATTGTTCCGGAGCCGTTTACACGTTATACCTTCCGTGATGAAATTCTTTCGTAAAAAGGCTGTATGGTTGCCTACCGTTCCGAGCTTGATTCTGCTGCTCCTTTTGCTCGGAATTCTCGCGGCCAGCCTGTTTTTCAAGGTTTATCCCTTTTTGGCTGAAAGCCGCCCGCTACCGCAGGCGCAGCTGGTAATCGTCGAAGGCTGGATGGCGGATGCCGAGCTTATCGTGGTTGCTAATTCAATCCGTCCAGGTCAGCTCGTGGTGACCAGCGGCGGTCCGATCACGTTTGCGCAGAAAATCCTCCACTACGAAAATTATGCGGAGCTCGGAACGGCGCGCCTGATCGAAATGGGGATCCCAAAAGAACGCATTTTAATCGCGCCGGCGCCGGATACCGACCGTGACCGAACCTTTATCTCTGCGAAGGCGGTTCGCCGGAAACTGGAAGAGGAGGGCCTCTTCGGTCAATCCGCACAACTCTACACGGTCGGTGCGCACGCCCGTCGCTCACACCTTCTTTACCAACGTGTTTTCGGCCGCGACTATCCGCTCGGCGTGGTTTCCGTCGCTCCAGCGCACTACAACCTCGAACACTGGTATCTGTACAGCGCCGGAATCCGGCACGTCACCGGAGAGCTGATTGCCTGGATTTATGCAAAATTTTTGATGCTGCCTTTCGGGGCAGGCTGAGCGTTCCGATCGAAAGCGTTGTGTAAAAAGGTAATAACAGTAATTCACTCACCTTCTAGAGCGGGGTCAGATAAACAGAAAGATGGATTACATGTCAAAGTAACACCGTGGGCGTCATAAATTCCAACCATTAGAGAATGGCAGCTACCGTCAGCCAACCGCCATTTTTTTGACAGGAATTACGTGATTTCCGGGATGTTGAAAATGGAGGAAAAGAAAACTGTGCGAGTTTGACTTGTCCTCCGAAGCTTTAGCAAAGTGAGGATGCTATAGCTTTTTCAAACCTTTTAAAAATTGCAGGCGTTTCCACCATAAAGTCGATCCTTTAGCTGGCCGCATGTTTTGTATTAACCAAGAGTAACCGTCTGGCTGGTGCTGTAGTTCTACATACCACCATTTTGTGAAGGTCTTTTCTAGAAACAAGAATTTAGTGGTATAACTGATACCCATATAAAATTCAACTCTCTCATAGAGCCCGGATAGTGAAAGGTGCAACTTGCCAATGATTGGAATTTCGACAGACTCATCATGCGACAGTCGGTTTGATAAGTTTTCTTTTTTACTCACCCACATCTCTTTGGTGGGAAATCCATTTTTAATATCAGCTTTAACTCCGGCGTATTCTGCTTTTATAGATACAGCCGGAATAAAACCTATGTTTTTTATTCTAAGGCGAGATTTGGAGTTAAAGACTGGGCTTGAATCTGCCACAGATTCCGCAACTAGTTCGGGGGGGAGCGTGTAAAACAACACCACACTGGATATCACGACGACTATTAATCCTGCCCCAATCCATTTTAGGTTTAATGTCCCAACCCACAGAAAGAAGGATAGTCGGGGCTTCGTTTTTAGCCTCTTGGGTTTTGCTTTTAGCCTTGGACGTTTTCCTATATGGACCATGTTTGTTTATCTCAGAATGTAGGGTTTATTCATCATCAACGTTTAATAAGCGATAGCCGTTTTTCAGAATGGAGTTTAATGAGGATTGTGGTGTTTGCAAACGAGAAAAACCTCATGATATTTGGTTGAGGGGGTTCGCAATATTTTCTGATTTCGACGTTTCTCCAATGGCTGGAAAGCCATAGCATGGCGGCACAACTGTTTTTCCAAGCATTGGAACCAGCTTTCGCCGGAGGCTGCGGAGGTTAAGAAAGCGGCAGGCGTTCACAATTCATTAAAAATGAGGTTGCCTGTCATGATTTTGCCTTCAATATCCCCGTTTGCATGTGGAAGAAGGATTTTTGACTCATGACCGGAACTTATCATATTTGGACGATTGGCTGTCAGATGAACGAGGCGGACAGCCGTCATCTCGCCTCGCAGTTCGAGGCGCTGGGCTTTGTGGAAACACCTAGGGCGATTGACGCCGATATTACGGTGCTCAACACCTGTGTGGTGCGGCAGCAGCCGGAGGATAAAGCGGTCCGCAAGCTGACCGCGCTGGGCGGGGTGAAAAACAAACGTCCCGGCATGATCATCGCGCTGATGGGCTGCATGGTCGGCAAGCGCGAAGCCGAAGATCTGGCCGAGCGCTTTCCGTTCGTGGATGTATTTGCCTCGCCGTCGCAGACCAATACCGTGATTGACGTCATTCTTCAGCACGATGCCTATAAACATCTGAACAAAGCGCAGGTGGAGCTGGCGGATTACCGCCTGCCGGCAGTGAGCCGTGGGAAAGCCGTCACGGCGTTTGTGCCGATCACGCTCGGCTGTTCCCACGTTTGCTCCTACTGCGTTATTCCGCATCGCCGCGGGCCGGACCGTAGCCGCCTGCCAGAGGAGGTGCTCGGCGAAGTGCGCGCGTTAGCCGCACAGGGCATCAAGGAGGTCAATCTGCTCGGGCAGATCGTCGACCGCTACGGGTTTGATCTCGAAGAGGGCATCAATCTGGCCTGGCTTCTCAGGGAGGTCGCCAACATCGATGGCATTCTACGCGTCCGATTTTTAACGAGCCATCCGGCCTACATGGACGAAGAACTCATTCGCGCGGTGGCGGAAATCGATAAGGTCTGCCCCTACATTGAAATTCCGTATCAGGCGGGGAGCGACCGCATTCTCGAATCGATGCGCCGCGGCTACACATCGGCTGAATACCGCGACATTATTTCCAATATTCGGAAATGGATTCCAGATGCCGCCATTAACACCGATGTGATTGTCGGCTATCCGACCGAAACCGAAGAGGACTTCATGGAAACCATGAAGCTCGCCGAAGAGCTGCGGCTCGATATGTATCATATTGCTAAATATTCCCCGCGTCCGCGCACACTGTCCGCCAAAATGAAAGACGACGTGCCGCCGGACGAAAAAGAGAGCCGCCGCATCCGTCTCGATGAGCTGACAACGAAAATCAACGCCGCGAAATCAGCGGAGCTTCTCGGTCAGACCGTCGAGGTGCTCGTTGAGGAATTTCAGGAAAAGAAAAACCGTTGGCGCGGCCGCACCCCGCACAACAAACTGGTTTTCTTTGAATCGGATTCCGACTGCCTCGGTCAGTTGGTACACATTAAAATCGACTGGACCGGCCCGTTCTCACTCATCGGCAAGCCTATTGCATAGGCACGTACCGAGTCGGTTAGCGTTTGAATTTTTCTTTATACTCACGGCCTTTGGCGATGATTTCCTCTTCGCCCGGTACCTGATGGTTTTGCATCAGAATTTTCCCATCGCAAATTACCGTGTCAATACAACGGCTGTCGGCACTGTAGACCATATCGGAAATCAGGTTGTGGCCGGGAACCAGTCGTTCGTTGTTGAGGTCGACCAGCATACAGTCGGCCAGCGCGCCTTCTTCGATGATTCCGCTGTTGATGCCGAATAGTTCCGCGCCGGCGCGCGTGCCGGCGTGCCATGCGGTTTCAGCCGGGAGGGCGGTGGGGTCGCCGGTGAAATGTTTTTCGAGCAGGGCGGCCATCTTGATTTCCTCGCTCATGTCCAAATTGTTGTTCGATGCCGCGCCATCGGTGCCAATGGCGATTCGCAGGCCCGCTTTCTGCGCATCCGTGAAACGGAATTTTCCGGAGGCGAGCTTCATGTTGGACGTCGGGCAGTGCAGGGCGGCGACGCCGCGCTCGGCTAGCAGTTCCATTTCGTTTTGTTCGAGCCAGACGCAATGCGCCGCAGTCAGGTTCGGAGCCAGCAGTCCCAGTGAATCCAGATAGGCCGGCGGGCGCATGCCGTGGAGTTCCATACAGTCGGCCACTTCTTTTTCGGTTTCACTGAGATGCGTGTGAATCATCAGACCATGTTCGTTTGCAAATTCAGCGCACCACAGAAGCGCTTCTTTTGAGACGGTGTAAAGTGCGTGCGGTCCGAGCTGAAACTGAATGCGGTCACTGTACTGCTTGCTCTCGTCGAGAAGTGTTTGAGCCATTTCGCGGTTGGCGGCGCGGCGGTCGCCGTCGCCCATGTCGATGAACACCGCGCCAAGCGCCGCGCGCATGCCCAGCTCCTCGACTGCGCGCGCGGTGCCGTGGAAATACCAGTACATGTCATTGAAGAAAGTGGTGCCAGATTTGATCATCTCCAAGCAGGCTAGCCGGGCGCCGTTGTAGACATCCTCTTCTGTGATATTCGCCTCGAGCGGCCAGATGTGCTCGTTGAGCCACTCAAAGAGTTCCAGATCGTCGGCATAGCTGCGCATATATGCCATCGCCGCATGGTGATGCGCGTTGTGGAACGTCGGCAGAATCGCCTGGTTGCTTCCGTCAAGAATGGTGTCAGCAGATTTGTCGCCGCACTCGCCGATGGCTTCAATTACATTGCCGTTGATGAACAGGTCGACAACCTGCTCCTCGTGCTGAACGTTTTGAATCAGGATGCTCATATAGCGGGTCCGGTGGAGTTGGCGAGCAAGGCGTTAAATTCGTTTTCGGGCAGTAGCTCTTTTTCGCGAACCAGTTCGGCAAGCGTCTTGCCGCTGCGCAGGGATTCTTTGACTAGCACGGCGACCTGATCGTAGCCCAGTACTGGATTCAGGATGGTCGGCAGTCCGGCGCTGCGCTCAAAGTTGTTGCGGCAGACGTTCTTGTTGGCGGTGATGCCCACCACGCATTTTTCATTTAGAGCGGCGCAAGTTTTGGTGAGAATTTTGAGCGATTTAATGATGTTGGCGCCGGTGACCGGCATGTGCGTGTTGAGTTCCAGCTGCCCGGCGGCGCAGGCGGCGGAAACGGCCGCGTCGTTGCCGATCACCTGCATGCAGGCCATGTTGGCGGCTTCGCAGATACTTGGGTTAATCTTGCCTGGCATGATGGATGAGCCCGGTTCAACCGTCGGCAGGTTGATTTCGCCCAAGCCGGTGTTGGGGCCGGAGCTGAGCAGACGTAGGTCGTTGACGATTTTATTCAGATCGAGCGTTAGCATTTTCAGCGCGCCGGAAAACGCTGCCATGTCGGTTAGAAACTGGGTTATCTCTATGCCGTTATCCGCAACTCGGTATTCCTGGCCTGTTGCTTGATTGAGCGCACTGATAATTTTTTCACGGAAGTCGTCGGGGGTATTCACCCCGGTTCCGACGGCGTTGCCGCCGACGCCCAGTTCAAGCAGGTTCATGCAGGCGAAGGCGATCCGTTTTTCTGCTTTGCACAGCGCCTGCGACCAGGCGGCGAATTCCTGACCGAGCGTCACCGGCACTGCATCCTGCAGGTGAGTGCGTCCGCTTTTCCGAATAGTCGAAAATTCTTCCGCCTTTTTTTCCAAACCTTGGAAAAGTTCTTCGAGCGCGTGCAACAGTCCGCCGCACAGCTGAACGGAGGCCACCCGGATAGCGGACGGGAAGATGTTATTGGTCGACTGCCCTTTGTTGACGTCGTCGTTCGGGTGAACGGTACGGTCGCCGAGTTCGCCGCCGAGCTCTTTACCGGCCAGATTAGCGAGAACTTCGTTCACATTCATGTTGCTTGAGGTTCCGCTTCCGGCCTGAAAAATATCGATCGGGAACTGGTCGTCGACTTTTCCGCTGAGCACATCGCCGCAGGCAGCGGCAATGGCGACCGCTTTTTCGGGCGTTAGCAGTCCGAGTTCGGCGTTGGCTGCCGCGCAGGCCTGTTTGAGGGTCACCATGCCGTAGATCAGTTCGATCGGCAGCGGTTCGCCAGCGGCGTTAAAATTGGCGATGGAGCGCGCGGTGTGAATGCCGTAAAGGGCATTGTCCGGCACGTCGAGTTGTCCAAGGGAGTCTTGTTCTGTTCTCATTCGTTTATTTTTAACTGTCTTGCCGCCCGATTGACACCAAAAAAACAACCGCGAATGAACGCAAATGGCTGCGAATGGAAAAGGTAGGGCGTGTTCTCCGAACGCGCCGCAGTCAACAACGGGGAATTTAAACCACGAATCACACGAATAGACACGGATGGAGACTAATATACTTCAGGTGTGCCGCGGGCGGAATGCCACACACGGAAAACACGCCGACAGGGTTAGTCCGGAATGGCACTAAGTTAAGGCGTTTCTAATGCATGCAAAAATAATATTTGACCGCAGATTACGCTGATGTATACGGATGAAATATAGTGTGAACCTATATAAAATGAAGGGTTATAATCGGTTTTATTGATGTTGAATTCTAAAAAGGTGCTCCTGTCGGATCAGCGTTCATCCGCGTAATCCGCGGTTAAAAAATGCTTAACTTAGTGCCATTTGGGTCAGTCCGATAATTTGACAATTCCAAATTATCTACTTAGTCCTACTTCCTGTTTTGCAACAGTTCTCCTGCATGCTGCAGGGTGACGTTGGTTAAATCTTTGCCGCCGAGCATGCGCGCAATTTCCTCCGTGCGCGCGGGTTCGTCTAGCAGGGTGATTTCCGTAAAGGTACGTTCATCGTGAACGCTTTTGGATACTGCAAAATGGGTGCTTCCGCACACCGCCACCTGCGGCAGGTGGGTGATGGCGATCAGCTGATGGCTTTTGCCGACCTGCGCCAGCTTTTCGCCGACCGCATTGGCGATTTCGCCGCCAACGTTGGCATCGATTTCATCAAAGACGAGCAGGGGAATGCGGTCGTGGCGCGCTAGGACCGCTTTAACCGCCAGCATGACGCGCGAGATTTCGCCGCTTGAGGCAATCATCCGCAGCGGCCTCATTGATTCACCCGCATTGGGGGCGAAGCCGAATTCAATTTCATCCATGCCGGATGCCGTCGGGTCACATTCCATCAGCTGCACTTCAAACAAGCCGTGTTTAAAGCCGAGGTCGCGCAGTTCGGCGGTGATGGCGTCGGCCAGCTTGCCAGCAGCTTTCTGACGTTTAGAACTCAGCGCTAGACCGGTCTTTTCTGTTTCGAACAGCGCGCCGGCGCGCTCCGCTTCGATTTCCGCGCGGCGGTCATCGCGGCTCTGTAGATCGTTGAGTTTCGTTTTCCATTCGTCGAGTTTTTCGAGGATTTCCGGTACGGACGGGGCATGCTTACGCTTGAGGCTGCGGTAGAGCGCAACGCGCTCGTCGAGAAGCTGCATGCGCTCCGGCCCGGCGGAAATATCATCGACCGCGTTTTGAATGACGGCGGAAATTTCCTGCGCGGTGCGCATCGCGCTTTCAAGCTCCTCGCCCCAGTCGGCGGCTTCTGGGATATATTTTTCCAGTTGCGAACAGGCGCGCCGGGCGGCGGAAAGTCCATCGTTGGCGGGAGTTTCGCCTTCGGTCAGTCCGCCGACAGCGGTTTGCGCCAGCTCAAGGATATTCTGGGCGTTGGCAATCTGCTCATGCTCTTGCAGGACTTCTTTTTCGTCTTCTTTGGATATGTTGGCGTCTTCCACCTCTTTGATGCGCCAGTCGAGCAGATCGATCTGCTCTTCGAGGCCGGAATTATCGACAGTGGAGAGCTCTTGCAGCTGTTTTTCCAATGTTTGGAAAACTCGGTATTTTTTGCGGTACTCCGCCCGATCGAGTTGGAGCCCGCCGAAGGCATCGAGGATATCCATCTGCGCTTCGTTTTTTAATAGCGACTGATGGTCGTAGGGGCCGTGCATATCGACCAGCACATCGCCTAGCGCCTTTAGCACGTTCAGCGTGACCGGCGCATTATTAACCCAATTTTTGGAACTGGTTTCGCTGAGGGTGCGGCGGATAATCAGCAGGCCGTCCTCGCAGGGTTCCATGCCCATCTTATTGAGTACCGCGTTGACAGCCTTCGGGTCGGCCAGCTCAAAGCAGGCGTCGATGCCGCAGGAAGTTTCGCCGGTGCGGATCATGCTTTTATCGGCCCGTTCGCCGAGTAGCAGGCGCAGCGCGCCGATCAGCAGAGATTTTCCCGCGCCCGTCTCGCCGGTAATCACATTCAGTCCGCCGCGAAATTCAATCGATAGCGAATCGACCAATGCCAGATTTTGGATGGTTAAACGGCTCAGCATGATGCCACACATCCTTTCAGCTTTCGTCATTTTCGGCAATTTCCAAACATTGGAAAAATGATGAGCCGCCATGCTAGGACTTCCAATGGTTGGAAAAATAGGGTAGAAGCCACGATAAATGGAGGACGGATATGCCGAAAGACGCTGTAGCCCTGTATTGGGATTTTGAAAATATTCACGCCAGTCTGTTCGATGCCAAGAACGGGAGTGGAGCCTATGGTAAGCAGAACCGCGCGCCGCAAGATATGCTGGTGGATGTCCAGGCGGTGTATGACTTCGCCGCCACGTATGGCAATATTGCGATTAACAAGGCCTATTGTAACTGGCAGTGGTATTCCAGATATCGGCAGCCCCTGCTGAAGACCGCCGTGGAAATGATTCAGATCTTTCCGCCCGGTGCCTCCGCCAAAAACGGGGCCGACATCAAGCTTTCGCTCGATGCGTTGGACGACGTTCTGCGCTTCCCTTACATTTCCTCCGTGGTCGTCATCGGTGGTGACAGCGACTTTATCCCGCTGGCGCAGAAAATAAAAACCGCCGGCAAGGATCTGATCGGGGTGGGGTGCAAAGGCAGCACCAATCGGCACTGGGCCAACAGCTGTTCCGAGTTTAAATATTATGAATCGCTGATGGTTGAAGAGCTGGCAGTGGTTGAAGAGACGGAAAGCGATGACGTCGTCGTGAAGGATGCCGTCGAACTGATTGCCCGGGCGATGAAACAGATTGTGGCTAAATCAGGGGACGAATGGGTGGTTAAAGCCGCCATTCGCCCTGTGGTGAAACGCCTCGATCCGACCTTCGACGAAGCCAACTACGATTGCAAAACATTCAGTGCACTGCTCAAAAAATACCCAAACAAATTCAAAACCAAAAAGGGTGAGCACGACCATCTCGTCAGCCTGAATGGTTGACCTGATTGCATCCCCCTTCGCTAAAGCTTCGGAGGACAAGTCAGGGATGCGCAGATAACGTTAGAAGTGAGCTTCTTGGAAAATAAACTTTGCATCAAAAACGCGTGATGACTAGGTCAGTTGCACTTCCTTGTTCTGCAGGTTAATGTTCCCATCCAGATACACCCCATTCGACAACGGTGAAACCGCTGCGCACAAATGGAACGATTGTCGGTTGTGGAATTGAGATGGGCTGGGTAAGAGCCCTTACCACAAAAAGACATCTCAATACGTTTTGTGGTGCAGGTGTAATATTAAGGGTCGTCACCATTTCCGGGTTCTGTGGATAGACCGCATACCAGGACGACCCTTTCATAAGGGGCATCCAGTATTCCATAAAGTCATCAATTTCCCGGCCTTGACACCCTAGCTCTGCCATGAGTTCCCGGAATTCTCCCTCCAGATTGCTTCCATCCAGAAGCCAGCCTTCTTTAGATTCCAGCGCTTGCGGAACCTTCGCTTCGTAGAACAGATATCCGTAGTGTTCGTCGATAATCCCGTCTGTGTCCACAGAGACGTTCCATCCACTATTGTACGGAGGGTCCGAAGCGATCAGCTGGCCGCCGTTGGGGTAGCCGAGCGTCACGGTTACGTTCGTCTCTGTTTCAGGATACAGGTAGATATTTGGTGCATCCCACTGGGTGGGTTCATTGAAAGAAAGATCTTTATAATCGACCGCTGACGAATTGGTGATATTGAATGAAAACGGTACGTCTTGGTAGGAGAAGTCGAGGGTATATGTTCCGATCGTATTATTGGTTATGGAATAACGCCCGAACGGGTCGGTTATAATGTCGGGCAAGGACCCAGAAGGTCCTGTCACGCCGATCACTTCGTTATTAAAATAACAGTCTTTGAAATATAACTGTTTTGAAAAAATCACACCCGTCATTGAAAAAGGTGCTGTGTCAACTGGTTCCAGCTCAACATAAAACGCTTGGTTGCTGTAAACACTATAGACCTTCGTGTAGTGATCATCTTGATGAGCATAGACGTAGTATTGAGCAGAAATCCAGTCCGGGAACTCTTCCTGAAATTGAATTGTAACGATTTGCGCCTCTGAGAGAGCCCGCGTTTCTAAAAGGGTTCCCCACCCATCAGAATAGATAGATAAAACAATGGGCGTTTCTACGGGCTGCATCGGCATTTTAACGCTCATTAACATCTCTTCACATATGATTTCCGCGGAGAGAGAACTGGAGGGCGGTGATCCCACCAAAGATGGGAGTGACTCAATTCTACATCGTGCATCCGGAACTGAATTGCTCCACACAAGCATACCATTCGATTCAAAAGAAACGATGTGTGTCGACTGGGTGGAAACCACTCTGTAGAACATCTGGTTCGACGTCATTGGTGCCAGCGTTGTGATATTTGTCGCTGCGGAAACCGTCGTGCTGTTTTGAGCGCGAGATATATCTCTGGCGATAACGGTGTAGCTGTAATTCGTTCCGGGCGTCACGTCTAGGTCATAATAGACTGGGCTTGTCTGCCATCCACTGTCGTTACCGGGTCCTGCAGTACAGTCGAAGTAATACTCAATTCTGGATTTGTCATCCGTTGCTGTAGTCGCCACTAGCTTAATCATCGTTACGCTTACATCCGTACTAACGAATGACATCGGAGACGGCGTAGGCGCCGCAGTATCCGTAGCAGCCGTGTAGACGACTACTGATCCAGGGCTCGTTGTGTTCTGATCCGGGCTGGTATCCCGCGCCCAAACTAGATAGAGACACTGAACTCCTGCGCTCAATCCAGCGTAGATGTTGTACGTTCCGCTGATTGCCAGATCGTCAAAGTAATAGTGGCTGTCAGATGCAGTTGTGCTGGCAACGACTACACCCAAAACCACCCGAATCTCATCCGCACCGCTCGGAGTGGTATAATCAATCGAATACGTATCCCAGCTTTCGGTTACGGTTATAGTCTCTGAGTAATCTTCATTAAGAGTAACACCATCAGCCCACGCTTCCAGTTTCAGAAAAGCGCCGCCGCCGTTCTTGCCGGCCAGCGCTTTGATGTCCGCAGACAAGGTAATATCATCTCCTCCACCGATCAGTTCAGGAGTAAGGTCAATTGACTGGACAACCACGGCGTATCCGCCAGTAGCGCTGGTTTCTGTTCCATTCACATATGCATAGGCAACACCGTTGCCGCTGTCATCCGCTGTGTTCGCACTGCTAGTGACTCCATCGCCGGAGTTCGAGTCAAAGGTGTAACCTGCTCCGGCATCCGGAGTCGCCTCGAAATCGGCGTTCGCTATTGTCACATCCCCTGTGGCAACGGTAGCAACACCTTGGTCAATCCAGACTTGACTTCTCTGCCATCCGCTGTAATAGCCTTTGAAATAGTTGTAGAATTGATATTCAACATCAAAACCGTCACCTATCGCGGTAGTCGCCACCAACTCGACTGCCATGTCGCTGATCGCTTCAGCGCTTGCGAAAGTCATTGGATTAGGCGAGGGGGGGGGGGGGCTAAACCCAACGTTAACGTTAAGATTTGTTAGATTAATGGTTACAGAACCGTGGCTGTTCCCCGGCGCGGCGTTTCTTCCCCAAAGAACAAAACCAGCGTGAAGCCATTGAGATGCATAGGCACCCAACGCTTTACTTTCCAAATTGTATGTTCCGTTTGAAGTAATCTCGATGTAACTTTCAAAATTAAAGTACGGCTCATAGCTCGACGAATCAATCATCCTAAAAACCGCATACAGCTTATAACGCGTCTGGTCCAGACCGTTAAAGGTCACGTCAAAGTCCATAGTAGCTGTACTGTCAAGGGAGCTGACGGTGTGCTCATAAAGATTGAGATGGGCAAACGTCTTAGTCCCATCACCACCCGACGCATAAGTTCCGGGCTCAGTGGCATAGGCAGAGATGTTGGGCTTCATTACAAGTGTCTGAAAATTTGTGGTTTCAACGATCACATCTTCTAGGTCATACGCCATCCACTGCTCCCAACTGGGACCACCTGTATATAAGTCTTGCACAGGACTCTGCAGGGCATACACATTAATGGCTCCTGAAGGGTCAGCGAACTGGGAAAAACCCACGCCCGCATTGGCCGTCAGACTGAGGAAGCCCAACAATACAGCTATCATTATAATTTTAATCTTCATTTCACTGCCCCATTTTATTTAATTAGCGTCATGACGCTTTTTACAGGAATGTCCGGTGAGTGTAATGTGAGCGAAGTTGTACAACAATCAAAAATACCTTTAAAGCAACAGGATTAAGGCGGGGCCTGACGTGACTGGCACTAAGTTAAAGGGATTCTAATGCATGCAAAATCAAATATGGATCATCTTTGACCGCAGATTGCGCTGATGTATACGGATGAAATACAGTGCGGATCTTTATAAAATAAAGGGTTCTAATCGATTTTATGGCTGTTGAGTTCTAAAAAGATGCTCCTGCCGGATCAGCGTTTATCTGCGTCATCTGCGGTTAAAAAATGCTTAACTTAGGGCCATTCGGGTATGACGTATTATCAGGTGATATTGATGATGTGCGTCATGACGCATATCCCGATTTTTCCACCCGAGACGCAGTCGAGAGAGGCTCCCCGAAGAAGTCGGGATCCATGAGACGTTGTTGCGGCGGCAATGCGTTGGAGCAAAGCGGAAACATAATTTATCAAAGGTAAATAATGAGCGCAGCGAATGGTTCAGCGAAGTGGAATGGCAATGCTTGGAAAAAGAAACTGAAATCCGGCCGCGCCGGTTCCAATGATTGGAAAATTTGTAGCCGCGTCCGTCGGGCGCGGTCACCGCCCGCACCTACAGTTTTCAAACCTTGGGGAAAAAACTGAAATCCGGCCGCGCCGGTTCCAATGGTTGGAAAACGTTCATGCAGAGACGGGAAGCATGCAGAGCGGGTTCTTTCAGTACTCCAACAATCCAATACTCCAATATTCCTCTTTTTATGAGGTGGTGCCAATGAGTTGCAGGAATTCTGTTCTCGTGGCCATTTGGGTGCGGAAGATGCCCTGCATGTCGGAGGTGATCATTTTGCTATTTTGCTTTTGAACGCCTCGCATCATCATGCACAGGTGCTGGGCTTCAATCACCACTCCGACACCCTGCGCACCGACTTTTTCCATCAGCACATTGGCAATCTGGTTGGTGAGCCGTTCTTGAATCTGCAGGCGGCGCGCGAACATGTCCACCACACGCGCCAGCTTGCTGACGCCGATGACTTTATCGGTCGGAATGTAGCCAATGTGGCATTTGCCGATGAAGGGGAGCATGTGGTGTTCGCACAGGCTGTAGAGCTCGATGTCTTTGACAATCACCATGTGGTTGTCTTCGGCTTCGAAGTAGGCGTTGTTGAGCACTTCGTCGATGTTCTGATGATAGCCGCGGGTCAAAAACTTGTAGGACTCCTCCGCGCGTTTGGGCGTTCCTTTGAGTCCTTCGCGTTCGGGGTCTTCGCCGATTTCTTTGAGCAGGTTGTAAAACAGATTTTTCATAGCAGTTCAGAGTTAAAAGTTCAGAGTTCGGGGTTCGTGTATCGTGTTACTTGTTTTTCTTTAGCCGGACAAGAACCAAAGCTCCCTCAACCACCATCCATATTTCGAGCAGAATTACCACGGATCCAATACCAAAGAGTAGCCAGTCTTTGTCCGCGAAAAAGGCGTTCAGGTTGTATGCCATTGCCCAGCCGGTGATCGCGACCATGAAGATCATGGGAATGAGGGTGTAGATGATCGGTTTGCCATTTTTTGCGAGCCAGACGGTGATCACCAGAAAGGCGAGGCCGGCAAGCAACTGGTTGATTGCGCCGAAGAGCGGCCAGAGCTGCAAGGCTCCGTTGCCGCTGGTTCCGCTACTGAAGGCAAGAATGAGCGCTGTGCCGACGGCGATGAAGGTGGCGGGGTGGCGGCGCGCCAGAAACGGGGCTTTGCAGGTCAAGGCCAGTTCGCTAACGATGTAACGTTGGATTCGCGTGGCGGTATCCAGCGTGGTGGCTGCGAAGGAGGCAACAAATACGCCCATGATGGTCAGGATAAACCCTCTCGGAATGTGGGTCGAAGCGATCATGTTGGTGGCACCGTTGACGAAGGCTCCGATTTTGGAGCCAAGCCCTTGGGCGGCGGTCCAGCTGGAATATTGATAAGTGAAGGCGGCGGTTCCGAGTAGATTTTCTTCGCCATTCATCAGCCCAAGGCCGATGCCCGCACCGCAGGCGACGAGTACGAAGATTGCGAGCAGTCCTTCGAGCAGCATACCGCCGTAGCCGATGGTCATGGCGCTACTTTCGTTGTCGCACTGTTTGGATGTGGTGCCGGAGGAAACCAGTGAGTGGAAGCCGGAGATGGCGCCGCAGGCGATGGTGATGAAGAGGATTGGCATGAGCGGCGGCGCGCCGGCTGGGGCGAGGTCGAGCGCTGGGGCAACCATGACTGGATGAGAAATGGCGATGCCGACGAAGAGCAGGATCATGGCGACGGCAAGTTGCCATGCATTGATGTAGTCGCGCGGTTGGAGCAGAATCTGTACGGGCAGGGTGGAAGCAACGTAGGCATAGATCAGCAGGCTGATTATCCATATGCCCATCGGTGGAATTCCGCAGATTTCTTTAACGGTGATCGGAATATATTCTCCGAGCAATATGCTTCCGTACATCAGGACAACCGCGATGGCTCCGAAGAGAATCGGGTTGGCATTTTTCTTATAAATGAACCAGCCGAGAATTATGGCGATTGGAATTTGTGTCCAGACCGGGATAACGGATGCTGGGAATATATTAAACACCGCGGCAATGACGACACCGAAGATGGCGACCACTAGCCAAAGGGCAAAAAAGATAATCAGCAGGAAAAGAAAACGAACGCGCGGGTTGATGACGTCGCCGGCGATGTCGCCGATCGAACGACCCTCGTTTCGCAGGGAAATGATTATGGATCCGAAGTCGTGCACGGCTCCCATCAGGATGGAACCAACTAGAATCCAGACCAATGCGGGAACCCATCCCCAGATGATGGCGATCGCTGGGCCAACGATTGGTCCGGTGCCAGCAATGGAAGTGAAGTGATGGCCGAACAAAACCAGTTTGTCGGTTTTGACAAAGTCGATGCCGTCATGATGTGTCTCGCTTGGGCAGGGCGTTTCGCGATTAATCTGAAATAATTTTTTTGATAGGAACCGCCCGTAGGTGTTGTAGGCGATGATGTACAGGACGGCGGATCCGGCGGCGAGTATCAGTGAATTCATTTAGCGTTTCCTGTTTTCCAATAGGTGGAACTTTAAAGGCAAAACTTTCCAATGATTGGAAAAAAATCGCAATGATATTTTCAATCATTGGAAATTAAAGTTGCTGAGTGAGCCAGGCGAGGAGCTCCTCACGGGTTTTGAAGCGGCCTTCTAGCTGGGCGTCGTAGGCCTTCCGCAGCAGCTCGCCAATCTGCGGGCCGGGCTCAATGCCGAGTTCGCGCAGGTCTTTTCCAGACACCCAGCGTTCCGGCAGAACCGGTTCGTTTTTCATCTCTTCGGCTTTTTCGAGCAGAAAGGTGTAGTTGTCGAGCAGGCCGTGGCTGCCTTCGCAGTCGATGCGGTGCAGGTCCATTTCGAGATCGAAAGTTTCTTTTCCCATCAGCTTGCGCAGGGTCGATTTGTTCATCTTCTGCACATCTTTGAAGCGCATATGTCCGGCGACGGCTTCGAGGATCTGTTTGATCTCTTTATTGGGCAGGCGCAGCCGGCGCAGAATCGGTTCGGCCATCTCTGCACTTTTGGTTTCATGCCCGTGAAAGCGCAGACGGTCTTCGCCCATAAAGGCGGTGTCGGGTTTGCCGACATCGTGCAGCAGAACGGAGTAAGCTAGCGCTTTTGAGGGCTGTTTTTCCATCAGGTTGAGCATGAGCACGGTATGTTCAAACACATCGCCTTCGGGGTGGAATTCCGGTGGTTGCTCCTGTCCAATCATGGGGAGAATTTCAGGGATGATGTGTTCCATCAGACCGAGCTCGACCAGCTCGGTCAGGGCATCGCCGGGGCGGATGCTTTCGGTGAGGATGCGCGAAAACTCATTTTCGATGCGTTCGACGCTGATTTTGGCCAGGTCCGGGGCGTGCGCTTTAATGGCTTGGTGCGTGGCAGGGTCGATGAAAAAACCGAGGGTGTGGGCAAAGCGCACGGCGCGCAGCATCCGCAGGTGGTCTTCGGCGAAGCGTCGTTCGGGATCGCCGATGGCGCGGATGACTTTCTTTTCCAAATCTTCTTTGCCGCTGACATAGTCGATCACTTCATCGGTAACCGGATCCCAGAACATTCCGTTGACAGTGAAGTCGCGCCGTACGGCATCTTCTTCGGCTCCGCAAAAGTGGACGCTGTCGGGGCGGCGGCCGTCCTGATAACCCGCATCCTCGCGGAAGGTGGCGACTTCAATCTCAAGTCCATCCTGTACGACCATGATCACGCCAAAGGCTTTGCCGACGGCAACCGTTTTCGGAAAAAGATTTTCGATCTGTTCCGGCAGCGCGTTGGTGGCGATGTCGTAATCTTTGGGTGTGCGGCCGAGCAGCTTGTCGCGCACAGCTCCGCCAGCGAAGTAGGCGGTAAAGCCTGCGTCACGGATTTTGTTCAAAATATCGAACGAAGTTGTGTAGACTGTGTCCATATAAGAGATTGTGGAGGGAACCTATGAAAAAATACATCCTGTTTTTTCTTTTAATCACTGTTTTTGCTTCACCTCTGTTCGCGGCGTGGCAGAGCGAGGCGGATGGATTTGCTGAAGTCGGCCGGGGGGTCGGATATAAAAGCTCAGAGCAGATGATTGCCTTTTTGGATCAGGTGGAAGGTGTGACGCCGGCTGCGCAGGGCGCACTGGCCCGTTTTGCAAATAATCCCGCTGCATTTCTTGAAGAATCCGGGATCGGCTTAACGATTCTTTTGATTTTGCTGGGCGGTCTGGCTCTGAATCTGACCCCGTGTGTGTTGCCGATGATTCCGGTGAACATTGCGATTATTGGAGCGGGCGCACAATCTGAGTCGCGCGGCAAAGGGTTCGCGCTGGGCGGAACGTACGGGCTGGGGATCGCCGCGGTTTACGGCGGGCTCGGTCTGGTGGCGGTGCTGGGCGGCACGGGGTTTGGTCAGCTGAACTCCAGCCCGTGGTTCAATATTGGAATCGCGGTGATCTTTATTCTGTTGGCGCTGTCCATGTTCGGGATTCTCCACATTGATTTTTCGCGGTTCCAGTCCGGCAAGGGCGCGCAGTTTAAAAGTAAATTTGCGACTGCCTTTTTTATGGGCGGGATTGCGGCGCTACTGGCCGGCGCCTGCGTGGCACCGGTGGTGTTGGCGGTGCTGCTGCTGGCTGGAAATCTCTATTCGCAGGGCGCGGCGGTCGGCCTGCTGCTTCCGTTTTTGTTGGGGGTCGGCATGGCGCTGCCCTGGCCGTTTGCAGGGGCCGGATTTTCTTTTCTGCCGAAACCAGGGCAGTGGATGGAGTGGGTCAAGCGCGGCTTCGGCGTTCTGATTGTTTTATTGGCGGTCCACTACGGCAAGCTGGGGTTCCATCTGCTCAATTCCGGCGGCGAGGGCAAACACAAGGCCCGGAATTTTGGATCCGAACTTGCGGCGGCTCGTGACGCCCAGCAGCCGGTGATGCTTTATTTCGGAGCGGACTGGTGCACGAACTGTAAGCAGATGGAAAAGGATACCTGGCCGGTAGAGGCGGTTCAGGAGCGCCTGAGTCAGTACCGCTTTGTGACGGTCGACGCGACCGTTCATGACCAGCCGCCGGCATCCGAAATTCTTGATTACTTCGACGTGCAGGGTCTGCCAACCTTTGTTATCCTCAGCCCAATCTATGAATAAGAATAACTCAGCGGCCGACACCGCAAAAAAGATACTCTGGCTGATTCTCGCCGCTGTACTTCTGGCGGCGGGAGTCAATTGGATTCACCCCAAACGGATCGCATGGGTCGAGGATTGGGGGAGTCGAGTTGAAGTAAACGTCGTTCGCGAGGGCATCGCGCTAGTGCAGCTTCCTGAAATGATCGAGTTCCTGCGCGATAATTCCCGTTTGCTGGTCGACGCCCGTCCGGCGAACGAATATGCGCGCGGTCATATTCCCGGCGCCGTTTCGGTTCCGTTCGAAGTCGTTGCGATGGACGGCGTAATTCCTATTGAACTGCTTCGCGCTGGGCCAGGACAGGTGTTCTATTGCTCCGGGCCGGAGTGCGACGACGGTCTGCTGCTGGCGATTGCAGTACGCGAAACCGGTCGGGATGATGTCGCTGTGTTTATTGGCGGTATGGAATTGTGGGGATCTGAACTGCTGGCTTTTGAAGAAGGGGCGGAGTGATGAGAAAAAAGAAACCCGTTATCGATTTTAAGAAAGCGATCAATATGGAGTATCCTACGGAGTATTACATTGCTCTGATGCTCGGCATGTTTTTTCTGATTGTCGCTTTCAACAAACTGATGCATCCGCACACCTTTTCCACTGCGGTATTCCACGAGCACCTAGTTCCGTATCCGCTGGTGAATATCACGGCCCTGCTGTTGATGAGTCTTGAACTGGTCGCCGCATTTGCGGTGGTGTTTATGGCGAAATATCGCCGCGCCGGACTCTGGATTTTGACTGCGGTTTGCCTGATCTACACGGGATGTGCCGGTGCAAATCTCCTGCGTGGGCTGAACACGGTCTGCGGATGTTTCGGCAGCAGCGCGCGTGCCGCCGCGATTAGTCACTGGACGCTGGTCCGCAATCTGATCCCGGTCCTTGCGGGGCTTTTTGCTTTGCGTTAAGTAAACATATGACAGATCGGATTAAAATGGATGCTCCTTCAGCTCGTCGTTATCCGTTCCTGCTTGCGCTGGCCGTGCTGCTCGCGGTTGTGGCGCTCTTCCGGTTTGTTGAATTTGACTGGTACTGCTTCGATAAATCACCCATTGCGGAAGGCTATCCGGATTTTTCAATCATCGGCTGGGCGCGGTTTGCTGTCCTGGTTTTGTGTTCTTTTAGTCTGGCGCTGTTGTTTGCTGGGATCACTTCGATAAGGACTTTTCTGGGGGAGGGAAAGGAATCCCGTCCGGTTCATCTGACGGGCTATGCCATCGGGTTGCTTTCGATTTTTTTTGCGCTTCTGCTTGTTATTGCTCCTCGGCGCTTCAACGTTCTTTCACATGAAGACTCACTCGTTGAGTGGGGCTCTTTTGCATTCCTGATCATCAGCTCACTATTGTTTACTGTTGCGGCGTTCCGGTGCCGTCGACCGGTGGGTCAGCGGTTCCCATGGGCGGCGGCAACCTGCGCGGCGTTTGCGTTTGCCTTTTTCTTTATCGGAATGGAGGAGGCGTCCTGGTTTCAGCGTCAGGCCGAATTCAAAACACCGGGCCTTTTGTTCGAGGGAAATATTCAGGAGGAATTCAACTTCCATAACTTTTTTACCGTTGGATTTGAAATCCTGTACTACTTCGGCACGTTTGTGTTTTTTGTCGGGCTTCCGTTCCTTCGGGTTGTTTTTTCTGACTGGGTCGAGCGGAATCCTTACTTCAACACATTTGCCCCGGAGCCGTTCATGGCAGCTCTCGGCGCGATGAGCTGTGGCTATAACTTTGAAATGTGGAATATTTTATCGATTCAAATCTGTTTCGTGGGAACGATTGTTGTGCTGGGATTTTTTATGCGGTTTTGCCGCCGCCTGAGCGATCGGATTCTGATTCTTTTCACCGGCGCGGTTTTGGCGACGACTCAGTGGGTGTTTCTAATCAGCAAAACCCGTTATGAACGGATTTGGGAAGTGACCGAATACAAGGAGCTGTTCATCACCATTGGTTTTGTCGTGTATGCGGTGAGTACGTTCCGGAAGATTCAACAGTCCCGGGCGTCCTGATCAGGGCTGTGTAAAATCATTCTGCCGTTGTATTAGAGCCTGCGCATACAAGCGAGCAAACCGGAAGCGGCTCATATTTTCTCAAGAATTTGAGCCACTCTGTCTGCGACCTGTTTCCAGCTTAGCCGGGCATGGTAGTCATCGAATGCCTTGAGCGACAGCGCCCGGTATTCATCCGGATGTTGGAAAAGGCGCGCGATCCGGTCGACATATGCCTCCGCATCTTCCGCATCAACACAGTATCCGTTAATGCCTTCGTGCACCGCCGTCGGAATCCCGCCGCTGTTGGATGCAACGGCCGGCAGCGCAAAGCTGTTGGCTTCCGGGAAAATGTGTCCGAAGCACTCGGCGCGGCAGGGTTGCAGTAGGAAATGCGCATCGCGGTAGAGCTGTTTCATCGTCGCCAACTCATCCGGCTTGTTCAGGGATAAAAAGCCCGCGCTTTTAACGAAGTCGGGAACCTGTTCCAAATGGTTGGACGGCTCGGTGCCGAGAAAAGCGATTTCGGTCGGGATGCCCCGGGCAATCAGCTTCTCTGCAATCCGGATGGCGGTGTCGCCGCCTTTGCGTTTCCACTCCACGCCCGTAAACAGAAGGCGGCAGACGCCGTCAAACGGCTTGCTCTCCACCCGCGCGACCGCTTCCTCGCGGGTGAGCCCTCCGGTCAGGTTCGCGCCGTAGGGGGCCACCTTCACTTTTGCAGGATCGGCGCCGTAGAGTTCAATGGCTTTTTGCGCGGCCCAGTCGGAGGCGAAGATCAACCGGTCGCAGTTTGCAACCGCGGCGCGGTCCATTGCGCGCAGGTCGCGCAGCGTTTTTTCCGACAGACCGCTGAAGGTTTGGTAGTAATCCACCAGTCCGCCGTACAACGAATCAGTCCAGATGGCAACTGGCCGGTCGGTTTTTAAAAAGGCGGCGTGTTTCACTTCTGTGCACAGCACCACATCGGCAGTACTCCGCGCCAGTTTACGCGACAGCTGTCGTCCGTAGCCGCGGCTCAATGATGGCTCGGCCCATCCATAATATTTTTTTTTGGTGAGCTGCGGGTAGAGAATAATCCGCGCCGCCGCCAGCGGATTGCAGAGGTTGCGGAGTGGGGCGAGCATTTCAAACCCGTCACAGGTCGTCTTCAGATGGAGTGCAATATTTTCCGTCGCGGTGTGAATCCCGACTGCGCCGGGCTTCCGGTTTTCAGCCGAACGGTTCAGGTCGAGATGATGCGCGAAGGCCAGTTTCATCGAGCCACCTCGTTATGGGTTGTGCGGGTGTCGCGCCAGATGCGGCCGTTACGGCGCAACTGACGAACCGCCGCCGAAAACACCACGGCGTCCATGGTTAAATGCAGAAGCAACAGCGGAAACTGGAGAACCTTTTTTGCGCCGGTGGTGTTTTTAAAACGCTGTACACGGGTGCGGAGAATCACGCGCAGGATGTCCCGGCATTTGCGCTCTTTCAGGCGGGATGCAATCAGTTTTTTAGACCAGTCCGGATCTGCGGTGTGCAACCGGTCGATGGTTTTCCCGGCATCTTCATTTTCCTGCTGCTGATCGAGAAGAAACTCCCAGGTCCAGCGGTGGATGATGTAGCCGGCGGCCTGCCGTCGCTGGGTGGAAAATACATCTGCAAAACGGGTGTAGGACTCAAACAGGTGGGAGGCATTTTCCGCTGTGGTCATGCGGCGGGCGCTGTCGTCCGGCTCCGTCAGCAGGTTGGTAACGGCCATTTTTTTGATAAACCCGTCATCCACAATAATGGTGTCCGGAATACGGAAGCGGCGCAGAAAACCGGCGCGGGCGCAATAAAGCTGTCCACAGAGCTGTCCGTCTGCATCAGCAGTCAGCTTGGAGGCATGCAGGGAGATTTTATCGAGCAGGGTGTAATGCTTTTTGAGTGCGACATGTTTTATTGGCCGGTCGCTGCAGGTCAGCAGATCGGGGTGGGCGGTCAACGCGGTAACCATGTTGCTGAGCGTATCCTTTTCTTGGATCCGGATGTCGGCATCCATCAGAAAAAAGAGCTCCGTGTCCGGATTGCTCAGCTCGTGAACAAAGACATTCCAGGCATTGGTTTTGCTGGGAGTCTTCAGTTCTTCCACGCGCCAGCGAACCGTTTGCGGCGCGGCGGCGAATGCCCGGCGCGCGGTTTTCGCCGTGTTGTCCGTGCACCCATTGGGCACGCAGATCAGTTCGAGGTCGTGTCCGTTGTCCGCCAGCCCGGTGATCAGGCTTTGGTCGAGCAGACTGCGAAGGGTCGTGTGGATACTGCCTTCCTCATTCCATGCTAAAATGCCGATGCAAATTTTCATACTCAGATTGTCCGCAGCTGTACAGGCACCGGCGGTGCTTCAGAAACGATTGCCGCCGCGTAAGCAGGGTCAATTTCCAATGTTTGGAAAAACCACTCCTTGTTTGCAACGCCGCTGGCGTCATAAATTCCAATGGTTGGAAAACCCGCCGGCTCTCCGAGCGGAACCGCAAAGGAATTGAGCTCCCGGAAAATTCCCTCGCCGAGCGCTTTCACATAAGCCTCTTTTTTTGACCAGAGCTCGAAGAAGGTCTCTTGCGGTTTTTCCGAACCTTGAAAAAACGCGCGCTCCTCGGGTGCAAACCAACGATCCGCAATGGAGTCCATTTGAATTTCGTCGCGGCGGAACTCGATATCCACGCCGACGGCGCGTCCGGCGGTGACGGCGATTAGCAGGCGGTCGCGGGAGTGCGACACATTAAAATTCAATTTACTCCCGTCCAAAAACGGTTTGCCGTTTTCGTTGTGATCAAAGCACAGGCCGGCTGGCGGCTTTTCCAGATAGCCGGCCAGCGTGCGGCGCAGCAGTCCGCGGCAGAGAATAAAGCGTTCCGCGTCCGCCGGTTTAATAAACTGCGCGGCTCGTTTTTGTTCCGCGCTGTTTAGTATTTTCCGGCAGTCCGCCCGTTGATTCCAAACGGTCGATAGATCGATATTCCAGACCTCAATGGTGGCCTCAATTGCTTTTAGTTTCTTCTTCATAGATGCAGGCGATTTTTATAACATGCGTACGTGTCACATGCAGTCGTGGAAACTTATGAATTTTAAGGCCGGTCAGACTCTGATCTCAGCTATTCTTCAACAGGCGTCCCGTATGGGGATCGCGCCGGCGGTTTCCTTTGAGGAAACCGCTCTGTCCTATGTCGAGCTCGATCAGCGGTCACGGGCACTGGCGCGGGTTCTTCGTTTCAACGGTGTGTGCCAGGATGTGCCGGTCGCCATCTGCATGGAGCGTTCCGTTGATCTGATTGTGGCGATGTTGGCGGTTTTGCGCGCGGGCGGCGCATTCGTGCCGCTCGATCCATCTTTCCCCCGCGACCGGCTGGCTTTTATGCTGGCGGACTGCGCCGCGCCGGTACTGCTCACGCAGTCCTCTTTGCGTGACCGGGTGGGCTCGACGGATTGTGTGATTGAACTGGACTCCGGTATTCCGGAGGCTTTGGATGAGGAGTGGGATCCACCGTGTACGGATGATCTTGCCTATATCATCTATACCTCCGGCTCCACCGGAAAACCAAAGGGCGTGTTGTGCCACCATCGCGGCGCGCTCAACATGCTCGCCGACGGACAGAGCGTCCGTCCACTGAGGCCGGGCGACCGATGCTGTTGGTGGACCTCGCCGGGATTTGATGTGTCGGTGTATGAAATTTTCTCGGCACTTACCGCCGGCGCCGAGCTGGTGATT
Organism: uncultured Verrucomicrobiota bacterium; assembly: GCA_964455665.1. Lineage (GTDB taxonomy): Bacteria > Verrucomicrobiota > Kiritimatiellia > Kiritimatiellales > Tichowtungiaceae > Tichowtungia. The sequence continues at coordinate 14,583 of CAYVYL010000008.1, read as the reverse complement.
GTCCCGGACGAAATCCATGCGGAAGCCGCCGCTTTTTTGAACTGGCTGCATGTGGAGCAGATCACATCGGCCTATATTCCGCCGATGATCGTGACTGATCTGGAGAGCTGGGTGCAGCGTCATCCGGGTCGAAGCCGATTGCGCCGTCTGCTGACCGGGGTGGAGCCGATCTCAGAACGGTTACTGATGAATATCGCGCGCGCGGTTCCGGAGCTTCATATTATTAATGGCTACGGCCCCACGGAGGCGGCGGTCTATTGCACCCGCTATCATATAACCGGAGAGGGCGACTCGACCCGCACCGCACCCATTGGCACACCGGTGGATGGCGTGGAGATTTTTCTGCTGGATGGTGAGATGCAGCCGGTTGAGGACGGACAAGAGGGGGAGATTTATATCGGCGGGATTCAGGTGGCGCGGGGCTATCTGAACTGCCGGCGGTTGACCGCAACACACTTTCTGGACAATTCGTTCGGAACAGGAGTGTTGTATCGTAGCGGGGATCGCGCGGTTCGTTTACCGGATGGCAATTTGATGTTCCGCGGGCGTAACGATCAGCAAGTGAAGTTTCTGGGGTATCGCGTTGAGCTGGGCGAAATCAGTTCTACGCTTTGTTTGATTGAAGGCGTGCACGAAGCCGTGGTCATTATACGGGAGGATTCTCCCGGGCTTCAGCGACTGGTCGCTTATTATACCGTAACGGAGGTTGAACCGCCCGGTTCGGAGGGACTGCGCGAACAACTGCACAGAGATCTGCCGGAGTATATGATCCCGTCTCTTTTCATCCGTCTCCCCTGTCTGCCGCAAACGCCGAACGGTAAGCTGGACCGCGCCGCGCTTCCGGTTCCATCGGAACAAGATTTGGAGGCTCTGCGTACGGCGGAGTTCAGGCCGCCGGTTTCTGATGCGGAGAAAAAAGTGGCAGAAGTGTTTGAGTCGTTGCTCCACGCTCCCTGCGTCGGACTGGACGATAATTTCTTTTCTTTGGGCGGGCACTCTCTGCTGGCGACCCAGACACTGTCCCGCCTGAGTGCCGGAGTGACTCTGCATGAGCTGTATGAAAACCCCACGGTCGGGGAGTTGGCCGCACGGATCGAGGCTGCCAAAGAAGAGTATGTGCCGATTCCGCCTGCCCCAGAGCGGGATACCTATCCGATTACCGCATCTCAGCAAACCATGTGGATGATGCATCATTCGGACCGCTCCAGAACGTCTGCGAACATTCCCGAAGTGATCCATCTGACCGGGCCGCTAGATGTGCCGGTGATGATTCGGGCGCTGAACGAAGTCATTCGACGTCATGATTCCCTGCGGATGGTTTTTTCTATGGAGGATGGGAACCCGGTGCAGCGACCGCTGGACGAGGTGCATCTGGATATCCCGCTGATCGATCTTTCCATGACCGATTCGGCCGAGCGCGACCGGCGGGTGCTGGAGATTCAGCAAGCCAACGGGGTGTATTCCTTTGATCTGTCGACCGGCCCGCTGCTTTATGCGGAACTGGTTAAGCTGGCGGATCAACGTTTTGACCTCTATCTCAATGCGCATCATATTGCGATCGACGGGTGGGGGCTCAGCCTGCTGAACATGGAATTTGCCGAAATTTATAAGGCGTTCCTTGAAGGACAGCCGTCTCCGCTTTCCCCCCCGCGCCAATACCGCGATGTGGCGGTCTGGATGGAACAGCGGATCGACAGCGGCGCGCTGGACGTACAACTCGATTACTGGAAAGAAAAGCTGGCCGCGCCGCGATCAGATGTCCATTTCAAGCTCGACCGGGAACGTCCGGGAGTCTCCGCGCATCAGGCGGCCCGCTATGCGTTTAATATTCTGCCGGAACTCACTCGCGAACTGACCGCGCTTGGCCGTCGCGAAAACGCATCGCTCTACATGGTCTTGGCGGCCATCTGGCAGACCTTGCTCCACAGGGATTCCGGTTCAAACGATATCATCACGGGAACGGCCATCGCCAACCGCAACCATACGGAGCTGGAACAGGTTGTCGGTACATTTATCAATGCCCTCGCGCTGCGTACCGATTTCAGCGGGGCAACCGTTTTCCGAGACGTGCTCGCCCGGGTGCGCCGCACCGCGTTGGATGCCTATGCCAACCAGGATATTCCGTTTGTATCTGTAATGGAGGCGGTTGATGACAAGACGCGCCACCCGATCTTTCGCAATTCGCTGATTCTGCATAACATGCCGCTCCCTCCCCAAAAATTCGCTGGGCTGACCCTGATCGATGATGAAGTCGGCAACAACACCTCCAAAATGGATCTGCTCCTATACTTTATTGAGCGGAAAGGGCAACTCGAGGGGCAGTTGGAATATGATACGGAACTGTTCTCGGCCGAAAGCATCGACCGACTGGTCGGTGATTTTCTAACGATGGCCCGGCAGATCGTTCAGGATGCATCGTGTCCGCTGGATGACTATTTCTTTGGCGGGGATCAGGAGCCTCTGTCCTGTTTTGTAATCGGCGAGGGGTCGCTCTGCCTGCGAAGTATCGAGGTGCTTCGCCAAAGCGGCATGCGCGTGATGGGACTGATTTCTCCCGATGCGGCCAACCGCCGATGGGCGCGGGAAAAGGGAATCCCGTGGCATCATCCGAAAGAGGGATTCGAAACCATTCTGTCGGATCAGCCGTTCGACTATCTGTTCAGTGTGGTGAACAGCTATATCATCAAACCCAATGTGCTCGCACTGCCGCGGCGGGCCGCCATCAACTACCACGATGCGCCGCTCCCGCGTTACGCCGGAGTCTATTCCACCGCATGGGCGCTGATGAACCGCGAAAAAACCCATGGCGTAACCTGGCACCTGATGGTTGACGAGGTCGACGCGGGGGATGTCTTGAAGCAGAAGTTGGTTGATATTTTGGATCAGGATACATCCTTCACGCTCAACGCTCGCTGCTACGATGCGGCTGTGGATGCTCTGAAAGAACTGGCTTCCGAGCTGGTGGAGGGGCGGGAACACGTCCAGCCGCAAGATTTGGTGCAGCGCACCTACTATCCGCTTTATAAACGACCTAAAAAAGGCGGATTGATTGACTGGACGGCCCCGGCTGAAGAGATTGAGGCCCTGCGCCGAGCGCTCGATTTTGGGCCGCAGCCCAACGACCTGGGCTTGCCCAAAGTGTTGTTCGGCGGCGAGCTGTATATCCTGCTGCCAACCGGCCAAATGTATACGGTGGATGGCGGCCCAAGCGATCTGCACTTTCCGGCAATCGGGGAGCCAGCCGACTGGCTTGTGAATGAGCCCGGCTCGCTAGAGCTGGGCCGCAGCCTACAGTTGTGGATGGAAAAGCTGGCGCCGCACGAGCAGTTTTGGGTCCGGCAGTTCGAAAATTTTCAGCCCTTGAAAATTCCGAAAGGCCCGGGGCGTTCGCTCCGGCGGTTCCCCCTCGAAGATATCCCGCTGTTCCTCTGTTTCTTGGCCCGGTTCAGTTCGCAGGAGGGTTTTAGCGTTGGCTTGCATGTGGAGACTGAACGGCCGGAATTCTTCTGCTCCATCGTTCCGCTCAATCTGGAAATCGACCTTGAAAAGCCGCTGTGTGACAGCGTGTCGAACGCCTCCGCTGCACTGGATGTCTGCCGACAGCGGATGACCTGTGCGCGGGATCTGTTCATTCGGTTTTCCTCGCTGAATGCAGCGCCGATTTATCCTGTTGTTGTCTCCGCGAAAGAGGTTCTTTGCACCTCTGACGTGTGGGGTCATTTCCGCGCGTTCCGGCGCTCTGCTGATGTCAGAGAGCCGCTATATGCTCAATCCATTCTAACCGACACGGATATCCGCAGCCTCGAAAAATTCCAGCGCAGGATCCCCGGGTTTAATGATCTGCGCGGCATTCATCAGTTGGTTGAGGAGCAGGCCCGCAAAACGCCGAATGCCGTGGCCGTGGACAGTGTGGTCGGCAAACTGACATACTCGGAGCTGAATCGCCGGTCGGATTCGCTGGCGGTTCAGCTGCAGGAGCAGGGCGTCGAGCCGGATATGCCGGTCGGCCTGTTTGTGAACCGCTCGCTGGAGATGTGCATCGGGATTCTCGGCATTTTAAAAGCCGGCGGTGCCTATGTGCCACTCGATCCGGACTATCCGGCCGATCGACTCGAATTCATCATCGGCGACACCTCCATGTCGTTGGCTGTAACTGTTTCGTCGCTGGTGAAACAGATCGTCTCCACCAACTGCCGTACGGTGTGTATTGATGAACTTCCTGATCACAGCGGCGTACCCTTCGCCGTGGCCAGCACCTTTAATCTGGCCTACATTTTCTACACCTCCGGCTCCACCGGAAAACCCAAAGGGGTGATGGTGGAACACCACAATGTGGTGAACCACTGCCGGGCCTCGATTGAAACCTACGGGATCCAGGCGACCGACCGGGTTCTCCAGTTTTTCTCCATGAACTTTGACGGGTCGGTCGAAGAACTCTTCCCGGCCTGGGCTTGCGGTGGAACCGTCGTGCTCCGCACGGAGGAGATTGCGAGTTCCATTTCCGAGTTTGAACGCTTCGTGAAGGATAAAAAAATCACGGTGGTCGATTTGCCGACAGCGTACTGGCACGAGTGGGTTCGCAATCTGCACGACCTGCCCAAAACACTCCGCGCAGTCATCATCGGCGGCGAAAAAGTTTCGCCGGAGCTTTGTCGCGTCTGGGTGCAGAAAGTCGGCGGACAGATCCGTCTGTTCAACACCTATGGCCCGACCGAATGCACCGTGGTGGCTACCGTGCACGAACTGACCGGTGCCGTGAGCGGCGAGGTGCCGATCGGTCGGCCGATTGCCGACACCGCGCTGTATGTGGTTGACCCGCGCGGGAAGCGGGTTCCGATCGGAATGCCCGGTGAGCTGCTGATCGGTGGCGAAGGGGTGGCGCGCGGCTACCTGAACCGCCCAGAGCTGACCGACGAAAAATTTATCCCCAACCCGTGGGGCGAGGGGCGTCTGTACCGCACAGGCGACTTGGTCTTCCGCCAGCCAGACGGCAGACTCGCCTTCGTCGGCCGGGTGGACAATCAGGTCAAAATCCGCGGCTTCCGGATTGAGCCAGACGAAATTGCCGCCATTCTTGAGAAGCATCTGGACATCGGACAGGCGATCGTGATTGCGCGGACGGATCTCTCGGAACACAAAGAGCTGGCGGCCTATTATATTCCCGAGCCGGGCTGTTCACCGGCGCTTAAAGATTTGCGAGAATTTCTGTCGGAAAATCTTCCTGAATATATGGTTCCCTCCGCCTTTATGGAATTGGATGAATTTCCGATCGCACCCGGCGGAAAAGTGGATCGCAAAGCACTGCCGTCGCCGATTAAAACCGCCGCCCGCGAGCGCGAAAATTATGTTCCGCCTCGCACACCGGCGGAAAAAGTTTTGGCGGAAATCTGGTCTGACGTGCTCAGCATGGAGGAAGTAGGCATTCACGATAACTTCTTTGATCTCGGCGGCCATTCTCTGCTGGCGATCCAGCTGGTGGAGCGGGTGCTGGCTTCCGGGTCATCTCTGACGGTAGCGCAACTGTTTCAGCATCCCACCATTGCTGAAATGACTTTGATTATCGATGTGCGGGGCGAGGCGAACTATGAATCGCTCGTCTGCCTTAAAAAAGGATCCCCAGATCGCCCACCGTTCTTCTTGCTGCACAGCGCACCCGGCGATCTGCTCGGTTATTCCAATCTGGTGCACAACCTGCCGGCCAAACAGCCGATCTACGGCTTCCAGTCGCTCGGGTTGATTGATCCGGACCGCGTGCATTCCACCATTCCCGAAATGGCGGCCTACTATGTTTCTGTGTTGCGGGGATTTTTGCCGAACGGCCCGTACCTGCTCGGTGGTTGGTGCTATGGCGGGTATGTGGCGATGGAAATGGCGCGCCAACTCCGCGAGCAGGGCAGTGAGGTCAAGCTGCTTGCACTGATCGATGCCTGGGCCTATCCGCCATCCGAAAGGCGTATCGCGTTCTACTGGCGGCGGCTCCAGCTCCTCCGCATTATCGGCTTCCGAGACTGGGCGGATATCATGAAAGAAAAAATGGGTAATTTATTCCACGATGAAGCCGCCAACGCAACCAAGATGCTCGACGGGGTTAGGACCACCGAAGGTGTGCTGGCCAACCGCGAAGAGGTCTACCGCCGAAACCGCGAGGCGGCGTTGAAATATTTCCCGCGTTATTATCCGGGGGAAGTCACCCTGTTCCGCTCCGACAAAATTGATTCCTGGTTCCTGCCGGACATGGCGATGGAATGGGCCGTACTCACCGAAGATCAGGATATCTACCTAGTTCCCGGTCCGCATCGCGGAATGCTCCACGAACCCTTCGTTCAGATCCTTTCCGCCCGGCTTTATCAGACCATAGAAAAAGCACTGTCATGATTTTTCCAATCATTGAAAGTCTATTGCATCGACGCGCACCTGTTTTTCCAGAGTTTGGAAAAATAAAATATGCCGCCATGCTATGGCTTGGAATTTGTTTCTGTGCGCAGGCCATTGAGACGCGGTCGAACGATCCATATTACAGCGCGGTGATACTAGAGGCCGGCAGCGGGCGGGTTTTGTGGGAGGATCACGCCGGGGCGGAGGCTTATCCGGCCAGTATGGTTAAGCTGATGAATGCGTTTGTGGTGCTCGACGATGTGGCCGCCGGTAAACTGCGGCTCGATGAGCCGGTGCGCATTGACCGCGCCACGGAACAGATCGGCGGCCGGCAGGTCTGGTTGCGGGAAGGGGAGGTTTTTCCGCTGGAAGAACTTCTTTATGCAACGCTGGTGCATTCGGCCAATGACGCCGCCACGGCGCTGGCGGTTCGTGCATCTGGTTCCAAGGCGGCGCATGCGGCGCGGATGAATGCCAAGGCGCGGAAAATCGGGTTGAGCTCAACTTATTTTCACAACGTGCACGGGCTTCCGCCCGGACCGGGGCAGCTTCCGGATGTCTCTTCCGCGCTCGATATGGCCAAACTGGCCGACGCGTTGTTGACGGCTCATCCGGAGATTCTCAAATATACCTCGGTGTCGTTCCGAGATTTTCGAGAAGGCCATCCGGTGACATTAACCAGCTCGAACAAACTGCTGCGGAGTGTGGAAGGGTGCGACGGATTAAAGACCGGCTATTTCCGTGCCGGGGGGTTTTCGATCACGGCGACAGCGGAGCGCAATGGGCTTCGGGTGATTGCCGTGGTGATGGGATGTCAAAGCGCTGACACACGCAATCAGTGGGCGGAGCGTCTGCTGGAGCGCGGGTTTATTTCTTCCACTCGTTGAGATGGTCATTCGCTTCGTTGAGCTCTGGATAGTTCGTTAGCTCGATCATCCGTTTGGTCATGGCATCCAGGCTCTGGCCGCTTTCGTATGCGAGTTCCAACAGGTCTTTATGGAGAGCCGGATCTGTGATTTCCAAGGCCGCTTCGATTGAGCCGTTGATGACGGTAAGCGGTTGCATCAGAGAGAGCGTCAGTTTGGAGATCTCCAGGATGAGATTGTCGCGATCCTCACCATTACTTGCGTGAAGTTTCATCTCTATTTCATAAATCTGCAATTCAGCTAGAGAAGCATAGTCGTTGATTCCCTGGCGGGCGTCCATGACTGCATTTTGGGCGCCTGTGGGGTTTTGTTCCGCCAGCTGAAGAAGCCCGTTGAGTTTATCGAGAACGCTTGTGATGGCACTGATGTCAACCGCGCCGTCTAAGCCGTCGTTCGGGTTCGCGGCTTGTGATGAGGCGTTACTTTGGCTCATTAGCCTCTGCCAGTCTCGGATCGATATATCGGCGGCCATCAGCTTTTCTCGGGCTCTTTCAGGACCCAGTTGCTTGATAAAGTCGATGATGGTTTTTTCTGTTTTATCCCGCTTCGAACATTGCTCGGCATAGTGGGTGGACAGCATGTCAAACTGCTGTTCTTTTTCTATGTCATGGATGCCGGTCATAATCTGCTGATCCAACCCGAGGTTTTCAGCCCCTTCGAAGCCGTGAATTTTATTGAGGATGGCTTTTTCCACCAGAAGCATTGTTTTTGCCAGAGTGGCTTTGCCCTGTGCGGACTGAAATTCCGATTCTTTGTTCAGTCCGTCATACGTCCGGCGCAGACAGTGAACCACACTGTCCGCCAAACTTTCACCGTTCTCTAGCGACCCTGTTTTCTGCCGAACGGTTGCGGCTTCCAGAATCATTTGCCCGAGTTTTTCCGGATCGGAAACGGCTTTTTTCAATCCCGCGCTGCTTGCATTTGCTCCGGGTTGACCTTTGAGGAAGGCGACAATCTGACTGACCTGTGTCGGCGGAATATCGCTGTCGCCGTCGCCATCGCCGTCGCCTTTTCCGGTCTTCTTTTCGCCGTCGTGCAGGGTCACATATTTAACCTCTTCGAGTTTAATGTTTTTCACTCCGCTTTGAGACAGGGTCTCTTTCATATTTTCGTCAGAGGTCGAACACAGGGCGATCATGAGCTGTTTAAGTTCTTCTTCGGAAAGACTGGTATTCAAAACCAGATGCGAGACCTTCATGGCGACGAGACGTTTTTCGAGCGTGCGGATCGGCAACTCGTTCACGGTGACCAGCTCCTCATCCACGGCCAGAGAACCGTTGTGCGACCCAAGAGACAAGTTGCGGTCTTTCAGAATTCCTTGAAGGGCAGTGAACGTTTCGGAGATGATGAGTTCAACCGAGGGGTGTTCTGTTCCGTACAACGCGATGGTGCTGAGTCCGCGTCCGATGCCTATGAGGATATTGCGCAGTTCCGGGGAGAGTTCTTTGCTAGCCGGGGGAGTATCATTTGGATTTGTATTCATAGACTGTGATGATCCATTTTATATGACGTACGTTTCTTCGCTAATGGTACCCTGAAAGAGAAGGATTCCGCTAGGAAAATAAGAAAAAAGGCCGGATTTTCCAAACAGTGGAAAATCCGGCCTCAACGGTTCCAAACGTTGGAAAAAGTTTGGGGTGTAGGATCCGTTGTAAGCCCGACTCTTCGGGCCTGCTCAGCCAAGCATTTCTTTGGCAACGTTGTAGACGTTGTCGGCATGAATGCCGAACTCTTCGGCCAGTCTGCCGCCCGGTGCCGAAACGCCGAAGTGGTCGATGCCGATAATGCGTCCGGCGTCGCCGACATATTTTTCCCAGCCGGTCGGCCAGCCCGCTTCGACCGCGAGGCGGCATGTGCATTCCGGCGGGAAAACGGAGGCTTTGTATTCAGCATTCTGTTGTTCGAACAGCTCCCAGCTCGGGAAGCTCACCACACGCACTTTTTTGCCTTCAGCGGCCAGTTTTTCACCGGCTTCGATTGAGAGCCACACTTCGGAACCGCTGGCGGCGATCAGAATGTCGTGACCGCTGTCGGCGTTTTCCCAAATGGTGTAGGCGCCTTTTTCGAGGTTGCACGGCGGCGCAAGCTGGGTGCGATCCAAGATCGGAACATTCTGACGGGTCAGCAGCAGGGCGGTCGGACCGGATTTGTTTTCCAGCGCGGCAATCCATGCGCATTTGGTTTCCGTGGCGTCCGACGGACGGATGACCGTGAGGTTTGGGGTAATGCGCAGGCTCATCAGCGTTTCAATCGGTTGATGGGTCGGACCGTCTTCACCGACATAGAAGCTGTCGTGCGTATAGACATAGATGACCGGCAGACCCATTAGCGCGGCCAGACGGGTGGCCGGGCGGACGTAGTCCGCAAACACCAGGAAGGTGGCACCGAAGACGCGGAACCCGCCGTGCAGATGAAGGCCGTTCATGATGGCGCCCATGCCGATTTCGCGCACACCGAAATGAAGATTGCGGCCTTCAAAGGCGTTGGCTCCGACATCACCGGTTCCTTTAAGAACGGTGTTGTTGGAAGGCCCTAGGTCGGAGGAGCCGCCGACGAGGTAGGGGACGGCTTTCGCCAGATCCTGTAGCACTTTACCGGAGGCGGAGCGAGTGGCAATCGAGCTGCCAGCTTCAAAATCAGCAATTTTTTCGTCCAGGCATTCGGGCAGTTCGCCTTTCATGCACTGGTCCCATTCAGCGGCCTTTTCCGGGTTGGCTTTTGCGTATTCAGCGAACAGATTGTTCCACATCGCCTCTTTCTTTGCGTTCTCCGCCGCGATTTCTTTGAAGGCGGCGTAGACTTCGGTCGGTACATGGAATTTATCCGGCGAGATGCCGAGCGCTTCTTTGGTCAGAACAACTTCCTCTTTGCCGAGCGGGGCACCGTGGCAGTCGTTTGAGCCGGCTTTGTTCGGGGAGCCGAAGCCAATGGTGGTGTTGCAAATGATAATGGACGGTTTGTTGACTTCCTTCTGCGCGAGGCGAGTGGCGTTGGCAATGTCGTCAACATCATGGCCGTTCACGCGCTGGACGTGCCAGCCGTAGGCTTCCATGCGTTTTTCCACGTCGTCGGTGTAGGTGATGTGGGTGTCGCCTTCGATGGAGATAAAGTTTTCATCATAGAAAACGATCAGATTGCCCAGACCGTGGTTTCCGGCTATCGAAAAGACCTCGTGGGAGATGCCTTCCATGAATTCGCCTTCGGAGGCGATTACGTAAGTGGTGTGGTCGACAATTTTCTGTTCCGCTGTGTTGAAACGCGCGGCGAGCATTTTTTCGGCCAGCGCCATGCCGACGGCGTTGCCGCAGCCCTGACCGAGCGGGCCGGTGGTGGTTTCCACGCCGGGCGTTTGGCCGTATTCCGGGTGCCCGGGGGTTTTGCTTCCCCATTGGCGGAACTGCTTCAGTTCTTCGAGCGGCAGATCGTAGCCAGCCATGTGTAACAGGCTGTAGATCAGCATCGACCCGTGACCGGCCGACAGGATGAAACGGTCCCGGTCGGCCCAGTCGGGGTTTTCGGGATTATATTTGAGAAATTGCGTCCAGAGGACAGCGGCGACGTCCGCCATACCGAGCGGCAGGCCGGGGTGGCCCGAGTTGGCGGTCTGTATGGCGTCCATTGAAAGGCCGCGGATTGTGTTGGCAATCAGTTTGAGATCCATTTTTACTTCCTATTGGGTCGATTGTACTCAAAAAATTCGGACGCATAACGTAGGATAACAACCCTTCAGTATCCAACAACGAATCACAAATAATTTTCTCCGCCATGATTGACCTGCATTGTCACTCTTTGTTTTCTGACGGCACCAATACGCCGGAGGAGCTGGTCGCGCTCGCGGAGCGCGGCGGGCTCACCGCGCTCGCATTGACCGATCACGACACAACCGCCGGATTCGACCGCTTCGTGGCTGCCGGCGAAAACTCGCCGGTTGAAACCGTGCCGGGTATTGAGTTGAGCGCGGAATTCGGCGAAAAAACGCTGCATATCCTCGGCTACCTGTTCGATGTGGCCGATCCGGCGCTGCAGGAATCGCTCGAATGGGTGCGGGAAGGGCGGTCGGAACGAAATGTCAAAATCCTAGAAAAGTTGAATACGTTGGGGTACGGCCTCCGCATGGAGGATATCCAGAAGCATGCCGGAGACGAATTGATCGCCCGTCCGCACTTCGCCGCCGCGCTGATGGAAGCGGGTCACTTCAAACATCCCAATAAAATCTATCAGCAGCTGCTCGGCAAAGGCAAAGCCGCCTACGTGAACCGTCGCCGTCTTTCGCCGGAGCAGTGCGTGGAGATGATTTGCAAAGCGGGCGGGGTCGCGGTGATCGCCCACCCCGGACAGATGAAACTGACCAATAACAAACTGCGCCACCTCATTCGGCAGCTCCAGCCGCACGGCCTCAGAGGGCTCGAAGTGCTGCATCCATCCCACCATCCACATCAGGTGATGGCGTTTGAACGGATTTGCGCCGAGCTCAATCTGGTTCTTACCGGGGGCTCTGACTTCCACGGCACCCTCACGCCCGACCTAAAACTGGGTACCGGCTTCGGAAACCTTTGCGTGCCGGATGCGTTTCTCGAAAAATTGCGTCAGCAAACCAACTAAGCGGCATCATATTGCCCACGAATCACACGAATGTTCACGAATAGAGAATATTGAACAGGAAGTTCTTATTCGGGTGATTTGTGGGAGATTCCTGGTTCAAAACGAAAAGGGATTCACTTTCGCGTGGGACTCCGTCAAGATGCATCTTTTCAGAGCCCGAACTATGAAAGTGGTCATTACAGAAAAGCCGTCGGTCGCCCGCGATATCGCCAAGGTGCTCAAGATTACCGACAAAAAGAACGGTTATATCGAAGGGCGCGGATGCGCCATCACCTGGGCGTTCGGGCATCTGGTGACGCTGCAGGAGCCGGGGGAATACGATCCTGCTCTCAAACGTTGGTCGCTCGACACGCTTCCCTTTGTTCCGGATGAATTTAAGCTCAAGCTGATTTCCAATCGCGGGGTCGACGAGCAGTTCGCCGTCATCAAATCGCTGTGCGAGCAGGCTGAAGAGATTGTCTGCGCAACGGATGCCGGGCGGGAAGGAGAGCTGATCTTCCGCTACATCCTTGCGCTGTCCAACTGCGAGGAGAAGCCGATCCGCCGTCTCTGGCTCAATTCCCTCACGCCCGATGCCATTGAGGAGGCCTTCAAAAACCTGAAGGACGGTCACGAATACGACGCGCTCTACGCGGCGGCTCGCTGCCGCAGTGAATCGGACTGGATTGTCGGTCTCAACGCCACCCGGTACTGCACGGTCCGCCACGGCAAGCTTGGCGGTGGGGACGACCGCGTCCTATGGAGCGTCGGTCGCGTGCAGACGCCCGTGCTCGCCATGATTGTTCAGCGCGACGACGAGATCGATCAGTTTCGCGCCAAACCCTTCTGGGAGCTGACCACGAAATATCGCGACGTCACCTTCAAATATACCGGCGACCGTTTTGATAAACCGGAGAGGGCGCAAGAGCTTCTCGAAAAAATCACCGACCAGCCGTTTGAACTAACCGGTGTGACCGGCAAGCAGAAGAAAGAACAGCCGCCGCAACTGTTCGACCTCACCACGCTTCAGCGCGAAGTGAACAAACGGCATGGCCTTTCCGCCGCCGACACGTTGGCCGCGACCCAGAAACTCTATGAGTCCAAGCTAGTTACCTACCCCCGTACCGACTCGCGCTATCTCAACAAAGACATGCAACCGCGCATTCCTAAAATTTTCCAAGGATTGGAAAAACTCTACGGCGAGCAGATCGCGCCGCTCGATCTCGCCAGCCTGCCGTTCACCAAACGTATCATTGACGACAAAAAAGTGACCGATCATCACGCCATCATCCCCACCGGCATTGTGCCCGGTAATCTCGGCGGAAATGAGCAGATCGTGTATAGCTCCGTCGTCACGCAGTTCATCGCCGCCTTCTATCCCGAATGCGTCAAAAAGATCACCACCGTTGACGGCGTCTCCGCCGAAGTCGAATTTCAAGCCAAAGGCACACAGATCATCGAACCCGGCTGGACGATCCTTTTTCCGAAGAAGAAAAAGAAAAGTGACGACGACGAACAGCAGGCATTGCCTGATTTCGTGAAAGGCGAAAGCGGCCCGCACGAGCCGGCCTTGCGCGAAGGCAAAACCAAGCCGCCCCAAGCCTTTACAGAAAACTCACTGCTCGGCGCTATGGAGGCCGCCGGCAAATGGGTCGACGACGACGCCCTGCGTGAAGCGCTCAAGGAACGGGGCATTGGAACCCCCGCCACCCGCGCCGCCATCATCGAAACGCTTCTGCGCCGCAACTATATCCGGCGTGAGAAAAAACAGATCCGCGCCACCGATATGGGCCGCATCCTCATCGCACTCGTTCGGGATCCGCTGCTCAAATCCCCCGAAATGACTGGCGAATGGGAGGAAAAGCTCAAACAGATCGAACGCAAGGAGCTGGACGATCAGCAGTTTATGAGCGGTATTGGTGACTACATTCGCGGCGTCATCGAAACCGGCCGCACCGGACAGTTTGATCCGGAGAAAATCGGGTTTTGTCCACGATGTGGCAAAGAGGTCATCAAAGGCAAAAGCGCCTACGGCTGTTCCGGCTGGAAAGAGGGCTGCAAGTTTGTCCTGAATCCGGACTATAAAAACCTCTCGCTCACCGCCAATCAAGTGCAGGTGCTCCTGCAGATGCACTTTCTGCCGTACCCCATCCATATCGAGGGTGACCTGCGCATTCTCATTCTCTCCACCCAGGGCGACCTGATGGATCTGCGCCTTCCCTCCGCCGACCGCCAAAAGTCCGAAACAAAAAACGCCCGCCCCAATAAATAGGGCAGGCTTTTTTTCTGAACGATTCGCGTCACTCTGAGCGGGCGGCCTGTCCGCCAAAGCTTTAGCGACGGCGGGAGCCAGCGATAGGGTGACTCGACCAAAGGGAGAGAGGCCGGCACTATCGTGATGGTAGCATAGCGTCAATGCTCTGGTTCGATTTTGTCATATTATTTAAAGTTTATTTCCAAATTCATCAGTATCGTTTCCGCATCGAGAACATCGCCAATTGCTATCGCTTGGATTATTTTTTTCGGAGGATTCTACCCGTCTAAAAGAGTGGTGGCCGCACTTCGGGCAGCGCTTCTCGTTCATCGGCTTTTCCTTCATCATTTCAAATATCGCGCATGCGGCGTCAGCTGAGTGCCGGATTTTAGAGAAAGGTGTCAGTCCTATTATTTTAGTGTTTTCTTCAGTTCGGAAAGAATCCCT
>CAYVYL010000007.1:40802-58342 GCA_964455665.1 uncultured Verrucomicrobiota bacterium | reverse complement strand
AACGTTTAATGAGCATCATGACGTAATATCATGGCTCAAATTGAGGTTAGGCTATACGGATTTGTGTTTTTAGTCAATTTATTATATTTTTGGCATTTATTTTATGTCATTCCGTTTGTGTTTTTAAGGTTTGTTTAAAAATGCCAGATGATGTATATCTCGGGTCATTGATATCCAACAGGGGGTTTGATGGGCGTTAAAATGACGTAATTGCCCTTTATGCGGGTGTTATGCATCATGACGTATATCCAAATATTACGGGAGGCTGGTTATGCAACCTATTGATTTGCAACCATTTGATGATTTTATCCGTGAGCGAAATCTGGTGGATTCGGCGCATCGGCCGTATTACAACCGTTGGGTTCTCCGCTTTTTGCGGGCTGAGTTCGACCGGGATCATCTGACCGCAAGCGATTTGTTGCAGTGTTTTTCCGATCAGTTGGCTCGTGATGATTCAGTGCAAGACTGGCAACTGCGACAGGCTATGCAGGCGGTGGAGCTCTATTTGAATGTCTATTTGCCGACGAAGAGTGGGAGCCCTGAACCCAGTGCTGCCGAGCGGGATCTTCTTTTGTCGGACGATGAACAGGCGATGCGGAAAATGAAGGAGCTTTTGAAGCTGCGACATTATTCTCCGAAGACGTATAAAACCTATGTTGGATGGGTGGGGCGCTATTTCCGATATGCTGAGGAGCAAAAGCTGGAGTGGAATTCTCCGGATACGGTGCGGGCCTATCTTTCCTATTTGGCAACCCAGCGCAATGTGGCGGCATCGACTCAGAATCAGGCCTTTAATTCTATCCTTTTCCTTTTCCGTGAAACGCTGAAGGTTGATTTGAAAGAACTAAACGCCGTGCGGGCAAAACGGGGCCCGAAGCTTCCTGTGGTGTTGTCGATTGAGGAGACCGCTCGTTTATTACAACATGCGAAAGGACCGGCCGCATTGATGTTGCGCTTGACGTACGGAGCCGGATTGCGTGTTTCAGAAACCGTACGGCTTCGCGTGCAGGATCTCGATTTTGATAGCGGGGCCCTGATGGTTCGTTCCGGAAAAGGGGATAAAGACCGCGGTTCGATTTTGGCGGCCAGTCTAACGGCTGAGTTGAAAGATCATTTGAGTCGGGTGCGGGCTTTGCATGAAGAGGATCTTAAAAAAGGGGTGGGTGCCGTTTGGCTCCCCGGTGCGTTGGCCCGCAAATATCCGAATGCACCCACCGAGTGGAAATGGCAGTATGTTTTCCCGGCAAAAAATTTATCGGTAGATCCGGAGAGCGGCCAAACACGGCGGCATCATGTTCAAGAGCAGGTGATGCAACGGGCTCTTCGCGATGCGGCGTCTGCGTCCGATATGACAAAGCATGTGACCGTCCACACCCTGCGTCATAGTTTTGCCACCCATTTGCTCATGCAGGGAGTCAACATTCGTGAGGTGCAGGAGTTGCTCGGTCATAAGAACGTCGATACAACGATGATCTACACGCATGTTGTGCGTAATATGAGCAGTCGGCCTCAAAGTCCGCTCGATATGCTTTGATGTTTAGACTCTTCGTGATTTTTAATGGAGCGATGTGGCTGCGTTTTTAGACGGGATGTAAAAATATACAACGCATTTAGCAAATCTCGCCGCCGAAAATTCCAATGGTTGGAAACCGACAGCGTCGGGGCGCAGAAAAACTTCCAACCCTTGGAATTTTTGACCTGAATTTTTCCAATGGCTGGAAATCTGCGGATTATTTTGGCAGAAGCGGCTTGAGCGCCTCTTTGAGTATCGGCTGAAGGTCGATTTTTTGGTCGGCGCTTCCGAGGGTGCCGTCAAATACGTGAACGGCATTCTGCTTTTCCAGACCCTGGATCAGCTCTTCAAACTTGTTCGGGGTTTTGAGTTGGCTGTTCATCAGAATTTCCACTTTGGCGGTGCCGAAGCTGGCCGCTTCGCTGACCATCGACGCCGAGTCGGAGGTGACGAACAGCCGGTTGCACAGCTGAATGAAAGCCGGAACCGGATTGTACGAATCGCGCGAATTAATCAGCCGGTAATCGAACGGCAGTGCTTCAAGAATCTGTTCGACCTCTTTCGGGGTGCGCCGCGAGGTGGTCACCCAGCGTTCGCAGCCGTCCGTTAGCGCGAAGGCTTGTTCCAGCTTTTCTTTCAGCGCGGCGGGGTCGATTTCTGAGACGGCGTTGGGGCCGCCGATGATGAAGCCGGTCGCCGGAGCCTGCGCGGTGTGTTTGGTTTTAAATTCCGCGGCTTTCTCTTCGAAAAACGTTGGGTCGGCGGCGCAGAGGTTCAGCGGCAGTTCGGTGATGTTGTCGCGTTGCGGCGGGTGGTCGTAGGCCGGGCAGAGGATGGCGCTGAAGTCCGGGCGGTATCCCTTTGGGTTCAAAATGGCCACATTCGGAATGCCCAGTTTGCGGGCAATCACCTTGTTCGGATAGAAGCTGGTCGATCCCGTCGAAATAATAAGATCAAAAGATAGAGGACGGAGGTCAGAGGACAGAGGTCGGCGGGGAGATGGATCACTGACTCCTGACATCTGACTCCTGATCTCTGACATCTGAAAGATGCGGCTGGTACGCCAGCCGAATCGATCAAAGAGGTACGAGAGCGCCTTGGCTGCTTTGCAGGAGTAGGAGACGGTTGCGAGTTCATAGTCCAGTCCGAGGTGGCGGCACAGCGCGACCGACTGGTTTTCATGTCCCGGCTTTCCGTCTGTCAGAATCAGCGCGTTCATTTAATTCTCCACCGGTTATGCATCCAGAGCCATTGTTCCGGATATTCTCGGATCAGTTTTTCAAGCGCACTCTGGTGAATCTGGGTGAGTTCTGCAATCTGTTCTGCGGTCGACTTTCCGTTGTCGGTCCATTCAATGGGGTTGCTGGCGACCAGTTTATATTGTCGGGGCGCGGTGCGCACCATCGCGATCGGAACGACGAGAATATCCAGTTTAATCTGCAGGAAGGCCGAGGATTTAATGGCGATGGTTTCTTTCCCGAAAAATTTAATGGGAACGCCTTCCCTTTCGTTGCTTTTGATATCGATCAGCAGCCCGACATTTTCTCCCCGCTTCAATGCTTTGGCAACCTGCGGCAGCGCGCGGCTTTTATAAATGACGCGGTTTCCGAAAGACTGCCGCATCGGCGTGACAATCCGGTCGTCAATCAGGCGGTTGGTTCCTCGGCGGGCGACAACGTTTCCCTGGCGGATGCTTTGCGTTCCGGTGTAGTGCGACATCAGTTCAAAATTACCCAGATGGCCGGTGATGGCGAGGAAGCCCTTGTCGGAACGACGTTCCAGTTCAAGGAGATTTGCGATGTCGCGGCCATCCACCATGCTGATGAGTTTTTCACGGTCGATTTTCCCGGCCAGCACCATCGCGGACTCGGCGATCATCTGTCCAAAGTGGTCGTAGGCCGCCTGAGCGATTTGCGTGCGCTCCTTTTTTGTTTTTTCCGGAAACGCGAGCTGCAGGTTCATTTTGGTGATGCGCCGCCGGCCTCCGCCGAGCAGGTAGAACAGCGCGGCGACGATGCGGCAGGTGCCGTAGATCACCGGCGCGGGACAGCATTTTAGAAAGGCGAAAAACCCGCGTGTCAGGAAATATTCTATTTTTTCGCGAACCGGATTCATTCGTTCCCAACCGGAACCAGCAGGTCGTTGAGATAGAGCTGCGTAATGAGGTCGCAGTCGAGACGGTGCCCCGCCTTATACGAGGTGATCTCGCCGGCAAACCGCGCGTCGGGAATCAGCGCGATGGCCGCCAGCAGGTCGAGTACGCCGCGGTGCCATGCCGCCTCAAGCGATTTGCCGTTGCGGATCAGACGCGGCTGGTTGTGATATTCCTTTTTCTTCGCAATTAGAATGTTTTCATCCGTGTACCCCAGATTCCGGACATCCGCAAAAATTTTACCAATGGTTTTGCAGTAGAGCATTTTTGCGTACGGCGTATTGGTTCTCGCCTCCGCGCCGATCAGCACATTTTGGAAATTCACCGGAAAGACAATGCGCTGCTGTCCGATCGCATTGGAGAAGTTTACCGCGGCATCGACGATCAGTTTCGGTACGCTTCCGCTGTTCGGGGCGAGGGTCAGGAACTGGCCGTGCGGCCAACAGAGAGTGACCGGCTCTTTGACCGTCACATAATTCACCTTGCTGCTCAGCGTCCGGCGGCCCGCGCGGTCCAGCGCTTCGACCAGATCCAGACTGCCCCGGGTGAACAGCGGCGGATCTCCCGAGTCGATCTTGATCATTAGATTGTCCACATCGACTCCCATGCGCAGGGCGATGATGTGCTCCACCATACGCACATAGTTGTGCGGGTTGCCCGCGCGCAGCACAATGTTGCTGATGATTGATCCGGTCGTCCAGACGTTATCGATCGCTACACGGATCGGCAGAGAATCTGGCTGATCGGTCCGGTCGAGCCACCATCCCGCGCGCTCGGTCGGTTCAAAGGTGATCGTGGTGGTGGTTTTCCCCGCGAAGGTTCCCCGCCCGGAGACCGTAACCGGCTCCGCAATGGTTCTTGCTTCTCTGCGGAGCGGCTGGGTCGGCTGATCGGTCAAATCCAGATCCATAGGAATTGCGTTGAACTCCGCATAGGAGGCGTTGAGGATTTCCTCATCTCCCCCGAGAAGACGGCCGGGCTGTTTTTCTATATCCATGTGTTTTCCGTTTGGTTAACTTATAAATTCTGTGGTCTAAAATACGAAAGCCGTTATAGTGTTGCGAGACTCAAACATTGGAAAAACAGGAAGCCCATGAGCCGATTCAGACCGCTTTTTTCATTACTGCTGATTTTCATTTCCGCACCACTGCTCGCCGCGCTGAGCGCTCCGTGGGTCTATATGGCCATTCAGTCCCGTGCGGCTGAGGTTATGCAGTGGGTGCAGGAGTCCAAAATCGCCGGAACCCATCTGTTCTGGGCCGACATCGCGAACTCGATCTTCACCTCGCCCTTCCGACGGGTCAACGACCGCCTCGTGCTACTTCTGGTTCTCGGGCTGTTAATTCCTGCCTACCGCATGAGTGGCCTGCGTGGCCGGGCTGACTTCGGTATTCCGAAGCGGGCGGACTGGGCGCGTTTGTTCGGAACGGGACTGGTGGTTGCTGTGGCCAGCATGCTGCTGGTCTACCTGATCGGCCTGTTCGCCGGCGTGTACGGCGCGGTCGAGGTCGGCGGCGATATCGTCAGCCAGCTGCTGAAGATCGTCATCGGTATGCTGCTGATCGGCGTGATCGAGGAAATTCTTTTCCGCGGCTTCATCCTCACCGCGTTGCGCAAAAGCCTTGGGCCCGTTACAGCGGTTTTGCTGAGCAGCGCGCTGTTCGCGGCGGTGCATTTTATTAAACCGGCCGAACCGGAGATCACCGACCGTTGGTATTCCGGCTTCCTGCTTTTCAGCAACTTGTTTGCTGAAGCGAGCGACACCTTTTGGCCGGAAGTCTGCACGCTTTTCTGCATGGGAACCGTGCTAGCGACGCTGAGCTACTGGACCCGTTCGGTCTACATCACCATCGGCCTGCACGCCGGATGGGTCTGGATTATGATGCTCTTCCGGCTGTTCACCGAAAATCAGGGACGGCTCGTGTGGCTCTACGGCCCCGGCGAATGGATTTCCAAAGGATGGGTCGGTCCGATCATGGCGCTGGCCGTCTGGGCGGTGGTGTTTGCAACCCGCAAAAAATGGATCGCGCTGGGCGGTGTTCCAGAGGGCAGAGAACAGAAGACAGAGGTCAGCCAGACCATATAACCGTTCCCCTCCATGGGAGGGGTGGCCGCAGGCCGGGGTGGGTAATGGATTCAAAAAGAATAATCAAATCAGCGGGAACGGTTAGTTTCTTCACCTCGCTTAGCCGTCTGCTCGGCCTCGTGCGCGACGTGCTCATGGCCGGCTTTTTCGGCACCTCGCTCGCCATGGATGCCTTTGTGGTCGCCTTCACCGTTCCCAATCTGTTCCGTCGACTGTTCGGGGAGGGGGCGCTTTCCTCCGCCTTTGTGCCGGTGCTGGTCGAAACCCGCGAGAAAGAGGGCGACTCCGCCGCCTGGGCGCTCGTCAACCGCATGTTGGTCTACCTGGCGGCGGTTCTCACGCTCATCACACTCGTTGTCATTTTGTTCGCCCTCTTTGTTCCGGTTCAAAGCGCCAAAGCCGCCGCTGTCTTTGACCTGCTGACGATCATGATGCCCTACATGATCTTCATCTGCCTCGCCGCCGTTTCCATGGGAATCCTCAACAGCTTCCACCACTTCGCGGTTTCCGCCTTCGCACCCTGTATCCTGAACCTTCTCTGGATCGCCACCGTTTTGCTAGTGGTTCCAAACATTGGAAACTCGCCGGAGGAAAAAATTCACGCCGTGGCCTGGGCGGTTCTGCTGGCCGGTTTTCTGCAGTGGGCCGTCCAGTGGCCCATGCTTCACAAGCTTGGCTGGAGAATTTCCCGGGCGCAGACTCCGCCGAAAGCCCGACCCTTCGGGCCTGATCCAAAGGTTGGAAAAATTCTGCGCCTGATGGGTCCCGCCGCGCTCGGCATGGCGGTGCTGCAGCTCAACGTCATCATCGACCGTCTGCTTGCCCTGTGGGTCGGTGGCGGCGCGCCGTCCGCGCTCTTTTTCAGCGAACGGCTCATCTACTTCCCGCTCGGCATCATCGCCACCGCGCTCGGCACCGTGCTGCTGCCGGTGTTTTCTGGCCACGCGTCGCGCGCCGACTACGCCAAAATCAGTGAAGGCGTCACCGACGGCCTTCGTCATCTGCTCTTTATTATGATTCCCGCCTCGGTCGGTCTGCTGGTGCTGGCCTTTCCGGTTGTACAGATGATTTTTGAGTGGAAAAACTTCGACGCTAGCTCCACCTGGATGACCGCCGTCGCTCTGCAGGCCTACGCCCCCGGCCTCGTCGTCTTCAGCCTCGCCAAAATTTTTGTGCCCGCCTTCTACGGCATGCAGGACACCAAAACGCCTGTCAAAATCGGGATGATCGCTGTGGCGCTCAACCTCACGCTCAACATCATCTTTATTCTAATTTTGCCGCAGGCGGTCAAACACGCCGGGCTCGCCTTTGCCACCGTGCTTTCGTCCGTCTTCAACATGACCTGCCTTGCGCTCATCCTGCAGCGCCGGATTGGAAAGCCGGACTGGAAGCGAGTGGGGGCCACGGCCATGCGCTCCGTCGGCGCGGCAGCACTAATGGTCTCCGCCGTTCTCTTTGTCTACGGACTTTTTCCAAGCATTGGAAAAATGGATCAGATTGTTGCGGTGCTCGTCAGCATCGCGGCGGGCGGCGCGGTCTATTTGATTGCCTCCCTTCTCTTCCGCGCGCCGGAACTGCGCGAATTCACCCGCGCTCTGCGCCGTTGATTCAGTTTTAACGCCGCGGGCGTCATAAATTTACCCCGCCAGTAGCGGGGTTCCAAGGGTTGGAAAATTGTGCGCAGTTTTTTCCAAGCATTGGAAAAGAGTTTCTTTGTATGGGGTGCTTTTGGTAGCGTGGGCGCCGTGATGAAGCGAGTGGGCGTTATTTTCAGTTTACTGGTGGCTGTGCTGTGCGAAACGGCATCGGCCGGAAGCCTTTTCCCCTTTTACGACAATGTGCAGACGGACGAGGGTTCGTTTTTTGCGGTGCGTCCGTTTTATTCGAAGACGGTGGTGGAGGAGGGCGAGATCCGCGATGTCTTCTGGCCGCTCTATTCCCGCAAAAATTTTAAAAACGAAAAGACATCGCGGGCGCTACTGTTCTGGTGGACGCACACGTTCGACTCGGATGCGAAGTCGCCGCGCGACCGCAACTGGCTGTTGCCATTTTATTTTCAGGGGAAGGATGTCAACGGCGAAAATTATTTTGCTCTGTTCCCGTTGGGCGGAACCCTTCACGAGTTTTTGGGCCGCGACACCATCGCGTTCGCGCTTTTTCCAATCTTTGGAAAATCGCAGATCAATGATGTGAAGACCACGAGTGTTTTCTGGCCGATTATCTCGCATACCCGCGGCGAGGGCATTGAGCGCGACCGCGTTTTTCCAATCATTGGAAAATCGGTGCTGGAGGGGAAATATGAGAAGCGGTTTGTGCTCTGGCCGTTCTGGACGTCCGCCAACTATTTTTATCCCGGCGACTCGGGCTCCTCGTGGATTTTGTTCCCTTTCTGCGGGCGGGCGAAGATGGATCAGGAGCGGACGCTGTGGGTGATTCCGCCGTTTTTCCGCTTCACGAAGGGCGAGCGTCAGAACCGGCTGACCTGTCCGTGGCCGTTCA
Source organism: uncultured Verrucomicrobiota bacterium (assembly GCA_964455665.1). GTDB lineage: Bacteria > Verrucomicrobiota > Kiritimatiellia > Kiritimatiellales > Tichowtungiaceae > Tichowtungia. The sequence goes on along the minus strand of CAYVYL010000007.1, from coordinate 50,092 downwards.
TCCAGAAGATGGAGAGCGAGTGGCATGATAAGTTCTATATCTGGCCGCTGTGGGGCTATGACAACTACAAAGGCGGACTGAATCATAAGACCTTTTTGTTCTGGCCAATTTTCTGGTCGGAGCGAACTGAGCAGGCGCATTTGTCGAAGACCCGCCGGATAATGGTTCCGTTTTTTACTTTGGAGCGGTCATACCTGCGCGAAAAGGGAGTCCCGAAGGAGGAGCAGACGGAAGTTTCCAGATATTGGAAAATTTGGCCGTTGATGAGCTGGCAGCGCGAGGGCGATACGACCCGCTTCCGGTTGCTGGAGCTGTGGCCGGTTAAAAATTCGGCACCGGTTGAGCGCAACTGGACGCCGCTCTGGACGCTTTATAAACGAACCCGTGCAGAGGGCGTGGTTAAAAAAGATGTGCTTTGGTTTGCTTGGCACAGTGAGCGCGAGCCGGAGGTCGATCGCGCTGAATGGTCTTTACTGAAGGGGCTGCTGGCGTATAAAAGAGAGGGCGACGCGAAAAAAATTCGGGTCCTGTGGATGAATCTGGGGGAATGATGAAGGTTGTGAGGTCAGAGCATAAAGAGCGGTTGGATTATCTGAATCTGCCGATTCGCTCATTCCGGCGTTTGGGCCGGATTATTTTGATGGCCTGTCACAGCATGGGCCACGCGCTGATCATGCTCGGCTCCGCGACACTTTACATCCGAACGATCTGGCGGCCACGCGCCCGCCGTGAAACGGCGACGCAGCTTTATATCACCGGAATCAAGAGTCTCGGGGTCATTACCGTGGTCGCGCTTTTCACCGGTATGATTCTCGCCTTGCAGACCGGGCTCGAACTCCGCCGTTACGGGCAGGAGGAGTTTATCGGTTCGGCCGTGGCGGTTTCAGTTATCCGCGAGATGGGCCCGTTTATGACCGGGCTGATTATTGCCGCCAGTGTCGGTTCGGCTATTGCGGCCCAACTCGGCACGATGGCTGTTTCGGAGGAGATCGCCGCGCTCGAAGTGATGTCGATCAATCCCAACCGCTTTCTGGTGATGCCCCGATTGGTGGCGCTGGCACTGATGATGCCGATTTTGACGGTCTACACCAATATTCTCGGAATCCTCGGCGGAGGGATTGTTGGAACCACTCAACTCGGGGTTTCGTTCCAGGCCTATCTGGATAACGCCACCCGCTTTGCGGAAAACAAGGATCTGTACGTCGGGCTGTTGAAGGCGGTTGTATTTGGCGTCATCATCGCCACCGTTGCCTGCTATCAGGGCTTGACCACCACGGAAGGCGCGGTCGGCGTCGGGCGCGCTACCCGCCAGACGGTTATTACCTCGTTCCTGCTGATCCTGATTGTCGGCTACATGATTACTCGGTTGTTTTACATATGATTGCATTCGAAAATGTTACCAAGAAGCTCGGCGGCAAGGTGATTCTTGACGACGTCTCTTTTGAGGTGCCGAAGGGAGAAACCTTTGTTGTGGTCGGGCTTTCCGGCGCGGGCAAAAGCGTGACGCTTAAACATATGGTTCACCTGCTGGTTCCCGATCGCGGGGTTGTGCGGGTTGGCGATGATGTGATTAGCGAGGCGCGCGGGCCGGAGCTGGAACGGATGCGCAGCCGCTTCGGCGTGCTGTTCCAGGGTGCGGCGCTTTTGCAGTGGTTGTCTGTGTTCGAAAACGTGGCGTTGCCTCTTCGTGAAAACACCAAAATGGGCGAGGAAGAGATTAAAAAAACTGTTCTCGAAAAATTGAGTCTGCTCAATATGCAAGAGGCTGCCGAAAAATATCCGTCAGACCTATCCGGCGGGATGAAAAAGCGGGTTGGCCTCGCCCGTGCGATTGTGATGAGTCCTGAGATCATTCTTTATGACGAGCCGACGTCTGGGCTCGACCCGGTCACGTCGCGCCTGATCGACGAACTGATTGAGAACCTTCGCAAAGAACTGGGGGTTACCAGCGTGGTTGTTACGCACGACCTGCACAGTGCGTTGTCGATCGGTACGCACATTATGATGATTGACGGCGGAAAAATTGTTGAAAATGCCCCGCCGGACAAATTTATCCGTTCGGAAAATGAAACTGTAAAACGTTTTTTAGAGTCGCAATACATCACCCGCAGGGGTGCTTGGGAGAAAGGAATGGAAGGCCATGGCTGACAAATACAAAAAAGATATCAGCATCGAAGTCCTTGTGGGACTGTTCATGTTCGTCATCCTCATTGCACTGGGGGTTTTTACCATCGTGCTCAGTCGGCAGAACTTTCTGCATAAAAAATATCCCGTTGAGATTATTTTCTCTGAAATCGGCGGATTGCGGGAGGGGGATCAGGTTTTTCTGCGCGGCACACAGGTCGGCGTGATCAAATCGACTCAGCTAGGAAGCAGCCACGTGGTGGTTCGGACCGATCTGGAGGCTCCGGTTCACTTCCGCGAGGGCTATAGGGTGGAGGTGGTCGCCTCTTCAATGCTCGGCGGAAAATTGATGAAAATCTATGAGGGCCCGTCGGATGCGCCGCCGCTTCCGGCGAATACCACGCTTCTCGGCGAGCAGCCGATTGACATGCTTAAAGATCTGGCCGTGGCTGTCAGCGAGCTGAAGACCATCACGCAGGATATCGGGGATGGGCAAGGAACCTTCGGCAAATTGCTCCAGGATGATCAGGTCTATGACGGTCTGAAAGGAATCGTCGATAACCTAAACGAGGTCAGCGGCCGGCTGGCGGACGGAAAAGGAACCCTCGGCAAGCTGATATCTGAAGATGACACGCTCTACGAGGATTTGCAGAGCTCGGCGGCCAATCTCCGCAGCATTACTGAAAAGATCGAATCGGGCGGCGGAACCCTCGGTAGACTGGTGGAGGACGATCAGATTTATGTTGAGGCGCAGAAGCTGCTCGAAGAACTCCGCGCCGCGATTGACGACATGCGCGAAACCTCGCCGGTCACCACGTTCAGTACGGTCTTCTTCGGGGCGTTCTAAGCAAAGGAAACAGTATGGGTGATGATTATCCGGTCTACGGACCTCAGGTGAAACGCCCGCTTCGAGTCCGGGTTCTGCAGAGGGCTTCGTTGATCCTGGCGCTCGCTGGGCTGGTTTTGCTCTATATGTATTCCGTCAACCGCGACATTCCGGTTGTTCGGGTCGATTCCATTACACCCACCATGAACTTCGCCTACGTGCGCATCCAGGGCGAGGTCACCCGCAACGCCTATGTTTTCCAATCCGGTGGCATGGTTTTCAACCTGAATGACGGCAGCGGCGAAATCGCCGTGATGAGCGGTCGCGCTCAGGCCGAGGCTCTAAAGAACGAAGGGCGGCTTCCGCGCCGCGGCGACCGGGTGGACGTGGCCGGTAGCCTCAGCGTCAGCGCTGATCAGGAGGTCAAGCTTCGTATGCAGTCCGCCGACCAGCTGATTCTTCAGCGCAAACGCTTTGCCGCCGCCACGGAATCCGTCGTATCCCGGGTTCGTCTGGAGGACATCACCGCCGCGCAGAAAGGCGATCAGGTATCTGTTATCGGAACCCTCAAAGAGGTGTCCGTCCCGGGTCCCGGTTCCAGCGCACCGTATGTGCTCACGCTCGAACAGGACGGCGAGGAACTTGAAGTCATTTTCTGGGACAACGTTTTCCAGGGGTTGGAAAGAAAACTTCCAATGCCTGGAAAACTCATCAGTGCCCTCGGGCGCGTCGATGTCTATAAGGAAAAAGTTCAACTCAAAGTGTGGGAGGCGGGCGACCTCAAAGAAGTGACCGAACAGGCCGCGATGCCGGCAGGTTCCGACACTGCCGTTACGCCGATTTCCGGCATCACTGCGGAACAGAAAGGCGAGGTATTCACGGTTGTCGGAATGCTGGGCGAGCCGCGCTCCATTCCAGGCGGTGTGATCTATCCCATCGCGGACGACAGCGGCGAAATGGTGGTTTTGTTCTGGGATAAAAAGGTGTCTGGCGAAGAGCACGACGCATTGGAGTCCGGAGTTCGGCTGAAGGTCACCGCGCCGCTGGACGTTTATAAAGGAACGCTGGAGCTGATTCCGAAAGACGTCGGCGCCTTCAGCGTGGAGACCGTCAAGTGATCGCCACAGCCGCGCTCGCTGTGTTGGCTGGGACGGTTCTATCCTGCTTCCTAGCCATCCTGCCCGGACTGCACATTTATAATGTCATGGGCTTGGTCGCCATGCTCATTTACTGGCTTCAGGGCATGGGCATCGCGGTGAACCCGGAAGTCTACCTGCCGTTTATGATTGGTCTGGTTGTCGGCTGGTCCGTGCTCAACACGATTCCCTCCGTCCTGTTGGGTGCGCCCGACGAAAGCGCCATCTTCACCGTGCTTCCCGGTCAGAAATATCTCATGACCGGTCGCGGCTACGAAGGCACGCTCATCATCGGGGCAGGGAGTCTGGTCGGGCTCTTCATGATCGTTTTCATCATCGGACCGTTCGCACCGAAATATCTGCCCGTCGCCCGCTATGTGCTCAGTCCACATATGCACTGGATCCTCTGGGTCATCATTACCTTCATTCTGATAACGGAATGGCCCAAAGGCGGCAACTGGGGTCCCGCCGGATGGCGTAAGTTTTTTGATGCCTGGTCCACGCTCGGTGCCGGACTGCTCACTTTCATTCTCTCCGGACTGCTCGGCTTCATACTTCTTTACCGCGCCCCGGTGAACATCGACAACGCCTTTCAAAACATCATGCCCGCTTTTGTCGGCCTGTTCGCCATTCCGTGGTGTCTTCTCAATGCACTCAGCGGAGCGAAAGTGCCGAAGCAGTACGTGTGCGATACACTCAACATCAACGGCGACCTGTTGCTGCGCAGCGGCATTGCCGGCGGCATCGGCGGCGGATTCGCTGCCTTCTTCCCCGTCGTCACCGGTGGGGTGGGCGGTCTGCTAGCCGGCCACGCCACCGCCCAGCGCGACGAACGGGTTTTCCTGATGTCGCAGGGTGTTTCCAAGGTGGTCTACTACACTGGCGCTCTCATGCTCTTCTTTGTGCCGGGGCTGTTCCTCACCCGCGGCGGCGGCGCCTGGATTCTAAAAGGGCTCTATACCCCGCGCACGTGGGGCGACTACTACCTTGCGCTCGGCTCCATCGCCATTGCGGGCGGCGTCTCTTTTTTGCTCCTGCCGCCGCTCACCAAAGCAACGCTTTGGCTGATGAAAAAAGTCGATTACCGCCTCATTTCGCTCTTCGCGCTTGCCATCATCATCGGCCTCGTCTTTTCCATCACCGGCTGGGTGGGGCTGTTCATTATGACCGTCAGCACCGGCATCGGACTGCTTCCGGTCCTGTTCGGTTCGCGTCGCCTCAACTGCCTCGGGGTGTTGCTACTTCCCATCGCGTGTAATATGTCCGGCATAGGCGAACCCATCGCCGCATTCCTTGGATTACTTTAGTTATGACTGGGAAAATATTTTTGACGGGATTACAGAATGAACAGGATGGTTGTTCCTGTCTGGTCCAGTGTTTGGAATCCTGTAAATCCTGTTATCCTGTCAGAAAAATGATGCCGCATTATTCTCTCCAAATAACCAATAACGAATAACCAATATCAAACCATGAAAGGAATTGCCCATTTTATTTCCGGAGTGACGGTCGCCTCCTTCTGCCCGTGGGCGGTGGAAGCCGCGCAGAACGGCAATCCCGCCTTCTTTATCCTCGGCGCGGTGGCCGGCATTCTGCCCGACACCATCGACTTCAAGTTCTATCGCTTTTTCTATAAGCACGACATACGGGTGGAGTTACGGGCGGATCAGCTCGACCCACAACCGGTGGCCGACGCCGTTGCCAAAGCCGTCTCGCTAGCAATGGATGGAAAACGCACCACACTCAAACTCGCCAGCATCAAACTGGGTGCCGACGACTGGCGGCAATATCGCGTAAAAATCGACCCGCAAGCGGGCGAGGTGAGGGTGCAGTTCGGGCCGATCGTCAGCACGGGGCAGGTGCCGCAACCCGACTCCCTTCCCGCGCCGCGCCCCGTTGCGGTCGCCAAGTTCTCCGCGCCCATTCTGCAAAGCTACGAGCCGACCTACACCATCGACATTTTTGACGGCCCCAGCTTTGCCTTTAAGCGCAACGAGGCCGGACAAGTCGAAATCGACTTTCTGCCGTGGCACCGCAACGGGTCGCACTCGTTCACCGTCGGCGCTTTTCTCGCCGGCATCGCCTCTATCTGGACCTGGCAGGCCGGCGTGGTGGTTTTCGGGGCCTACGTCATTCACGTCATTGAAGACCAGATGGGCTACATGGGCTCCAATCTCTTTTTCCCGATCACCAAAAAGCGCGCGCCGGGCTTAAAAATGATGCATTCCGGCGATGCCTTTCCCAACTTTGCCGGGGTCTGGCTCTGTTGCCTGCTAATCTTCTGGAACGTCTATGCCGCCATTGAAAACCCACTCTACCACTTCGGATTCATCCGCTTCATGATGATCGCGCTGGTAATCCCCTTCGCAATCTTCGGCGCGGTTCGCTGGCTACTCATCCGCGCCGATGGCGGCGAATCCGAAACCCTCTTCACCGAGTGGAATGTTTAGTTTCTAACTACGGATTTGCGCAAATTTGAACGGATATTTTGATTCCATATCTGTGCCGATCGGTGTTCATCTGTGGTTAAATCCTTTTTCCAAACATTGGAAAAATGAAGGGGGAGCTGGTGCGGGTTGCTTCCCATCCGTGGAACGTTCCGTGTGTTCTGTGTATTCCGTGGTGAAAATTCTTCCAGACATTGGAAACTTCCCGGTTTGATTTGATCGGGATTTGCGGGCAGACTCGGTGGCCATGAAAAAACACATCACGGCATTCCTGAACGAAAAAGATAATCCCTTCGTCCAGTTCCTTAAATACGGAATCTGCGGCGGAATCGCCACCGGCGTCGATATACTGGCCTTTTTCCTCTTGGCGTGGTTTGCTTTCCCGGCTTTGGCGCAGGACGACATCCTCGTTAAGCTGCTCAATCTTTCGCCCGAGCCGATCACTGAAGCGATTCGCGGCCGCAACTTCGTCATCGACAGCGTTCTCTGTTTTCTAGTTTCGAACATGACCGCCTACATTCTTAACGTCCTGTTCGTCTTTAAATCCGGGAAACACAAACGACATCATGAAATGCTGCTTTTCTTTGCGGTTTCAACCGTCAGCCTGATCCTGGCGACCTTCGCCGGATGGGTGTTGATTAGTGTATTCGGACTCGGTACCACCTGGTCCTACATTGCCAAAATAGTCGCCGCCCTCATGGTCAACTACGCGGGCCGCAAGTTCTTCGTCTTCCATGGGTAGGCTTAAACCACTTTGCTGAGAAGTCGTTTGGCGCAGGTCGCTTTGTCGAGCGAACCCCAGTTTTCCAAACCCTGGAAGTCGATCCAGGTGAACAGGCCGGTTTCGGCGCCGAGGGTGGCGGGGGTGTTGAGCACAATGCCGTTCAAGTTTTTTTTCACCAGCTTTTCTTTGGCCTTGGCCTCGCCGTCATGCGTTTGCAGCGCAAAGCCGATGGCGATTTGATCGTCCCGCTTTTTCGCGCACAGCGTGGCGGCAATGTCGGGCGTTGGTTTCAGTTCTAAGGAAAATTTAGTTTCCGCCTTCGTCGAGGCTTCCTCCTCCGTTGAAACTTCGGCGGACAAGCCATCCTTTGGAACTTTTTCGTCCGATTTCCCCACGGGTTGGAAATCCGCGACCGCCGCGGCGAAAATAATGATGTCCGCTTCGGCAAATTTGGCCTGCGCGGTGGCCAGCATCTCTTCGGCTGAGATGACTTTTTGAATTCGTAGACGCGGTGTCCCCACCGCGTTTCCTTTGCTGCCGGGATGCGGTGGGGACACCGCATCTACGTTGGGAAGGTTCGCCTCGGGCACCGGGCCGGAGATCATTTCAACATCTAGGGCGCGGGAAAGCGCCTCTTCGGCGAGGGCTTTGCCCATTTTGCCGGAGCTGGCGTTGCCGATAAAGCGGACTGGGTCGAAGTATTCGTGGGTCGGCCCCGACAGAATTAAAACAGTCTTCATAGTCTTACTCTTAATCCTAATCTTATTCTTAATCAGGCTCGGAGGATTAAGAGTAAGAGTACGATTATGATTAGGAGGTTAGGTGTCGATTGATCACTTCGAGGATCGCGGCGGGCTCGGACATGCGTCCGGTTCCGGTAGTTCCGCAGGCCATCAGGCCGTCTTCGGGACCGATGCGCTGCCATCCGCGTTTTTCCAATGTCTGGACGTTTTCCTGCACGACGGGGTTGTCCCACATCTGTGAGTTCATGGCCGGGCAGAAGAGTTTTGGGCAGTCGGCGGAAAGTGAAAGTGCGCTGGCGGAAACAATGTCGTCGCCAAAGCCATAGGCAAACTTGCCGATGATGTCGGCGGTGGCGGGCAGGACGGCGAAGAGATCGGCCTCGGTGGCAGGGTAGAGGTGGGGGTAGAGCTGGCCTTTGTCCGAGGTCGGATGGGCGGGGAACAGCTCGGTGCGCACCTCTTTTTGCGACAGCGCCGCAAAGGTGAGCGGCGTGACGAACTGGCAGGCGGCGGGGGTCATGGCCACCTGTACGTCGTATCCGGCCTGTTTCAGCGCACTGACGACGCTTGCGGCTTTATACGCCGCAATGCCACCGGTTATTCCTATGAGGATCTTCTTCATGAAATTTGAAATGTGAAACTTGAAATTTGAAATTTGGGAGAGTTGTTCTCCTTCAAGTTTGCCGCTTCGCTGCCGTCGCTTCGCGCCAGCCTCACTTCGTGTCCAATTTCCAGTTTCAAGTTTCCTTTATACATCCATCACGTCCGCTTCTTTGGTGGAGAGCAGGTTATCCATTTTTTTGATGTGGGTGTCGGTTAGCTTCTGAATTTCGTCGAGACTTTCGTCCCGGTCGTCTTCCGTGATTTTTCCGTCTTTCTGGAGTGCTTTAAGTTGATCGTTGGCTTCGCGGCGGACGTTGCGCGTGGCGACACGCTGCTCTTCAGTGTTGCGGCCGGCGACTTTGGCGAGGTCTTTGCGGCGCTCCTCACTCAGTTCCGGAATCGGCACGCGGATGAGGCGCCCGTCGTTCATCGGGGTGATGCCGATGTTGGCGGCGGCGATCGCTTTTTCAATGGTGCCCAGCGAGGAGGGGTCGAACGGGCTGATGACGATCAGACGCGGTTCCGGAGTGGAGATGTTGGAAATGTCGCGCAGGCGGCTGGAGCTTCCGTAGTAATCGACGGTGATGTTTTCCACCAGGCTCGGGCTGGCTTTTCCGGTGCGCAGGCCGTTCAGCTCCTGCTGCAGGAATTCCACACATTTGTCCATTTTTTCTTCGGCGGCCAATAAGA